>JAKOXK010000001.1 GCA_029781035.1 Armatimonadota bacterium | reverse complement strand
GTCGACGTGAGAGGCCGAATCTTTGAGGGGCGAGGCAGCCACAAGAGGAACCAGGGTCTTTGCCGGTCGGATGTTCGCATACAGGTCCAACTCACGGCGCAGAGTCAGCAGGCCACCCAGCTCGGGCCGCAGCGCTGGAGGTTGGATGGTGTCCCACTTGGGCCCGCCGACCGCACCGAGAAGGACTGCGTCACTGGCGCGGCACAGGTCAAGGGTCTCGTCAGGAAGGGGTCGCCCCGTCTCGTCATAGGCAGCGCCGCCCATCAGACCGAACTCGAACTCGATGTCGACACCGGTTCCGCGGAGGATCTTGACCGCTTCGTCGGTGACCTCTGGTCCAATCCCGTCCCCCGGCAAAACGGCGACCTTATAAGGCATGAGGGCCATTATGGTGCGCCCCAACCCGGACTGAGGGATTACCGGTTTCTAAAATATCTCTGTAACGTGGTCCCGCTTGCCGATAACCAACTCGTTCTGCGACCGTCTCTGAATCTCAGGTGCTGACGGGCGCCGAACATTGGAGAAGACTCATGTACAGATTGGGACGAACCCTATTGACCCTTGCCGCGGGACTGACCTTCATGGCCGTCCAAGCCGATACCTATGTGCTGCAGATGGGCGTGAACGACTATCCAGGCGACGACGAAGACCTCTATGGCTGCGTGAACGACGTGACTGCGCTCAAAGGAGTCCTGACGGAGAGCTTCGGCGTCAAGGCGGACAACATCAAGACCCTCACCGACAAGGGGGCCACTCAAGAAGGCTTCATGGACGGGGTCAAGTGGTTGATCCAGTCAACGAAAGCCGGTGACCAAGTCATCTTCCAGTACTCCGGGCACGGGGCTCAGATCGACACCAAGGATCTTGACAAGGAGCCGGACGGCAAGGAGGAAGTGATTGTGTTGTCGGACGACACCGCCATCCCAGGTTCGTTCTTCCACGATTGGGCGCTGGACTTCAAAAGCCGCGGCGTCGACATCACGTTCATCCTCGATTCGTGTTTCAGCGGAGGTATGTCTCGCAACCCGTCGCAGTTCCAGTTCGGTGGCAAGACGCTGACACTCGACCGAACTTCACAGCGGTTCCTGTCCAGTCCTGTCGCCCTCAATAAGGTACGCCGGATGGACGACCAGAAGCTCAAGACACTCCGCGACGGCGTAACGGTCAAACCAAAAAGCGCTACCGGAGGTTCCTTTGCGTTCCTCATGGCCGCTGCTGAAGACAAGCCGTCGTCTGACGTCCGCTTCCAGGGTGACGAACCTGCGCACGGCATCTTCACCTACATCCTCTTGGCCGCCTTGCACGACATGAAGGACAACGGGCTCGAGGACATCATGGCCGTGATTGAGAAGATCCTGAAGGACAACAAGTTCGAACAAGGACCGAACTCGGAGTACAGCACCGACGAACGCGGCAAACTGCCCTTGGTCATAAAGAGCTGAAAGGCGGCATGAGGCGAAGGAGACCAGTTTGTGTCCGGGGCACGGCCCTGGTCTGTCTGGCCGCTTCGGCGACCATGCTACTAGGTGTTGTCCAGGACAAAGGGCCGCGACGGGTTTCGGGGCCAGTCGGCCAGGCGACCAAGATCCGGGTCGTACCCCAGACGTCGCAGACCTTGATCATGGACATTCAGGAATCGTCCAACGAGACCCGACTCCTGACAAGCGACCGCAAGTTGGCGCCACGTCTTTGGGACGCCAAGTCCCTCAAGCTGCTTCTCGTGCTGCGCGGTCATGCCGATCCGATCCGGTGGCTTTCCTTTTCGCCGGACGGTAAAACGATCGCGACCCTCTCCGGCTCGGAAGTGAGGTTGTGGGACAGTACAAAGGCAAAACCGGAGGGCGTGATCCAAGCCCCGTCAGGCGGCGCCTTCACGACGGCGGCTTTCTCCCCAGACAGCAAGTCCTTGGCAGTCGGTTGTGAAGATGGTTTGGTCAGGGTCTGTCCTGTCTCGTCCCCGATTTCGTCGAAGGACCTGAAAGGTCACAGAGGTTCGGTGACTTGGATCCAGTATTCGCCCGACGGTTCGCGACTCGTGACTTGCTCGGCCGACACAACCGCACGAGTCTGGGACGCCGACTCCGGCACGACGCGCACTGTGTTGGCCGGATCGAAGTCGACCGCTCGATGGGCCGACGTTTCGCGAGACGGATCCCTGACCGTCGTTTCCACTCTTGACGACAAAGCAAGAGTCTACGAAACGGGGACGGGAAAGCTCCTGTACGAGAAGGCGCACGCGGTCGGCGAGCGGAGTACCGGCAACGTGCTCATGGGAGCCGTGTTCGTCCAAGGCCCAGACGAAATGCTCCTGGTCGCTTCGAGCGACGGCAAGATGTCCTTGCTCAGTCCTTTGACGGGACAGGTGGTCGGCACTTTGGAGGGCCACACGGCGACGCTTCGGGAAATCCGTGTGAGCCGGGATCGAACTCGAGTCGCCACCTATGCGGACGACCAGAATCTGTTCGTATGGGACGTCAAGGGTCGGAAACGGCTGCCGTTTGAAGAAGGCCCTGGGGGCCCGACGGCCGGTGAGTTCTCGCCGAAGGGCGAAGTGTTCTGGGTCGGATACGAAGACGGAGCGATCAGGGCCCACGACCTGACGACCGGTCAATACGACACCCAGGCGCTGGGTTCAGTCTTTCCGATCTATGGCGCCGTACCGATCGCCGATGGCAAAGGGCTTGCCTTGAGTTGCCTGGGAACCTGGTGGCTCCAGAATTCCCTTCACGGCAGCGAGTCGAAGGTGCTGAATTCTCCCGGGCCCGGGGCACCCGTCCTTTCTGCCGATGGTCGGTACGCCCTCTACAGTTACAGTGAGGACTCGGAATGGCCCGGTCGACTGATCGACGTTCCAGCGGGCAAGTCGATCATCCGCTTTCACGCGTTCAGGGGTGCAGCCTTTTCGCCTGACTCGAGCCGTTTCGTCGTTTGGTACGAGAAGGGTGAGGTCAACTTCTTCAAGTCTGCGGACGGAGACGTCGTCAAGAGTTGGGTACTCGACAAGGAACGCCCCGTTTCGGGAGTGGCCTTTGTCGGTGGTCCCGAAAAGGTAGTCAGTTGGGCGCAGGGCAGTCCGACGGTTCAGGTCTGGAACGCCGACAATGGGTCTGTCGAAGCCAACCTCGACTTCCCGCAGGTGGAGTGCGGGCCGGTCGCGGCGAGCCGAGACGGTTCCATGGTCGCCGCCTACGGCAGCAAGGGCCTCCGTATTTGGAACCTCGCGTCCAAGGCACCGGTCGACGGACAAAAGGTCGAGACCCGGGACGTTGGAAGCGCCCAGATCGAATTCTCCCCCAGCGGACAGTATGTGGCTGTCATTGACGGCGGACGCTTGCGGGTCTGGTCGTCGAAGACCGGCGCACTCGAGGTCGATGTCAGCGATTCGGTAGGGGAAGGGTCGCTCGCGGGGGTCTACTCTCGCGACGGTTCCCAAGTTGTGTCGAGTGAAGGCACCCGTGCAACGGTGACCGATGTGGCTACAGGAAAGGCCCTTCTGACGATGGATCTCACCACGCAGTGCACAGGCGCCTTTTTTCTTTCAGGCGGAACACGGATCGCGACCGTTGACGACACCGACGGGTTGACATTGTGGGAGTCGAGCCCCGACCAGCGGTCGGCCGAAGTGGCTGGGACGAGGCCTTCGCCCAAGCGGATTGGGAACTTCGTGATTCTGCGAGGGGATGGATGGCTGGCCTACGACGCAGATGGCCGCTTCGACACCGACGATCCCAGTCACGTGTCTGGTGCCTGCTTCGTCAAAGAGTGGGACGGCGGGCTCGAAGCGATCAGCATGGATCAGCTCAAGTCGGGCTTCTACGAGCCAGGGCTGTTTGCCAAGATGTTGGGGTTCGACACCGAGCCGGCGCGAGACGTGCCCGACTTGGATGGGCTCCGTCTCTATCCTTCGATCGCGCTCGCTGCCTCGCCCGAGGATCCGCTGAAAGTGAAGGTCAGCCTGCGCGATCGGGACGACGGTGGCATCGGAAAGGTTTTGGTCACGATCAACGGGAAGCAGGTAGTCCAGAAGAAAGGGACGGGAGCGTTCACGGTCGATGTCAACGAACTGTCGAGTTACTTGTTGCCAGAGACCTATCTCCCGACTGGCAACGTCCTCCAGGTGACAGCGTCGAACGAAGCGGGATCCTTGACGAGCCTTCCAGTAACGTTCAACTTGGGATTTCCGAAAGGGCTGAAGACGCCGGACGTCCGCATGCACGTCTTGTGTGTCGGCATCGGTGACTACGCGGGAGAAGCGGGTGACCTCAAAGCGCCCCCGTCCGACGCGGCGGCCCTGGCCGATGCCGTCATCCATGCCGGCGAAAAGCTCCTCCCGGGCCGCGTGGACGCGACGTTATTGAGCACGGCGTCCGGGGCGCAGGACCGGCCGACTCGGGTCAACATCGAGCGCTGGTTTACGGAACTTGCAAACCACTCCACCTCTTCAGACATCGTCCTCGTCTTCCTCTCAGGCCACGGGACGAACCAGATCGGCGAGACAAAGGGCTACTTCTTCCTGACCTCCGAGGCTGATCCAGGAGATGTCGATCCCAGCGCAATCGGGACGGCGACGGTGAGCGGGGAAGACCTGAGGGCTTGGCTGAGCAAGGTGCCGGCGACGAAGCAAGTCGTCATCTTGGACACGTGTCACAGCGGTGCAGCGGCAGGGAACTTGGTCGGATCCGACCGGTCAGTTTCCGGAGACTATCAGCGGGCTTGGGAGTCGATCAAGGACGCTACGGGCACTTGGATGCTCGCTGGATCGGCTGCGGACCAACTGAGCTACGAATCTCCCAACGTCGATCATGGCATGCTGACCTACTCGCTACTTGAGGCGATCGACAAAGTGTCCGCGGACGGCATGCGGCCCGGTTCTGGTGGCGAGTACTTCCTCGACGTTGAACGGTGGCTCGGCTATGCGGCGGAGCGGGTCGAGAGCCTCAAGACGGAGGTCGGCCTCAGTGGGATTCAGCGGCCCGAGTTCAAGCGGTCGACGAGTGGGACGACCTTCGACATTGGCGTGGCCGCAGAAAGCGAGCGGGGGCGCCTCCATCTCAAGCCGCCGCTCCCGATCGTGATCCTCGGGGAGTTCGAGTCCAACAAGGAGGATCCCCTCAACTTGGAAGGTCGAATGCAGGCTAGCCTAAGGGACTCGGCCAAAGTGAAAGGGTGGTTCGACGTGGCAAAGCACCCCAAGGTGTACCGAGTAGCGGCAGAGTACAACGTCACAGAGGGCACCCAGGACGTGACGGTCAAGGTCTACCTCCAGTTCCTCGATGCCGAACAAAAGCGGAAGACCTTAGAAACTTTTGACGTTGCGGGAGTCGTGGGCGAACTGGGCGACCTGGTGAAGAAGATCCGCAGTGAACTTGAGGACCGGATCAACAAGATCGAATCGTCACGGCTCGAGAAAGCTGAAAAGCCGGCTTCATCGTCAGCCGGAGGGCGCCCGCTTGGTCTGTAGAGAAGGGGCTTGAGACGTGTCCGCCATGGATCGTCGCTGGAGACGTCCCCTGTAGCCTTATCTTGGCTGGCTCCCCTCGGTATACTTCCCGCCCGGCCCCGATAGGGGTGCCTCCTAGGAGACATCAGCTTTGCAGTCGCGTAGCATCCTCTTCCTCGGCATCGTCCTTGTGCTCGCCGGCCTCTCGATCTGGCGGCTGGCAAAATGGCCGTTTTCGTACGGCCTAGACGTCAAGGGTGGCGTGCGCTTCGTCTACCAGATGGACGTCGCCAAGCTCACTCCTGACCAGAAGAAGGAGCAAGCCAAGATCCAGGACAACCTGGTCAAGATCATGGAGACCCGCGCCAGGGGCAACCTGGGCGTGACCGAACCGACCGTGGCCAAGAAGGGTGACGACAGCGTCATCATCGAGCTCCCGGGATTTACGAGCATCGACGAGGCTCGCCGCGTCATCGGCAGCTCAGCCAAGGTCATTGTGTACTGGGCGAAGAACGTCTCGACCCAGATGCATCCGAACCGCCGGTACGGCTATTCGCAGACGCATGCCTCGACCGACGACCCCGCGGCAGCGTTCTCGTTCTTCAAGACGTCGGACCCGTCCAAGATCATCGTCCCAGCGAACGAGGGCAAAGCTGACCCCGACTACCTCGAGATGATTTCGGGATGGGACCCCATCCTGCAGGGCGACGAGGTGGACGACGCCACCGCCCAGATCATCGGCACTGGGGCCAAGCCTCTGTTCCACTTCAATCCTTCGGGTGCCAAGAAGCTTGAGGCCTGGAGTCGGCGGTACAACAATAAGGGCGAGCACATCGCGTTCGTCCTTGACAACAAGGTTCTGAGCATCGCCCCCGTCAAAGACGGGCCGCAGGGAATCCTCAGCGACAACGCCCAGATCGACGGCGAGTTCTCGCCGAAATACGTCAAGAACCTTTGCGACCTGATCAAGGCTGGATCCCTGCCCGTCGACTTGATCGAACTCAGCAGCGAGCAAGTCGACCCGACCATCGGCAACCATGCGCTCACGGCCATGGTTTCGGCAGGCATCTGGAGCCTTGCCATCGTCTGCGTCCTTTTGATCTTCTACTATGCCTGGCCTGGCGTGATCGCGACGTTTGCCATGACCCTTTACGCGGTCTTCACGTTGGCACTCCTCAATGCCATGCAGGCCACCTTCAGTTTGGCGGCTATCGCAGCATTCATCTTGTCCACGGGCATGGCTGTCGACGCCAATATCCTGGTATTTGAACGGCTGAAGGAGGAGTTGCGAGACGGAAAGGAACTCTTCCGAGCTAGTAATATCGCTTTCAACCGGGCTTTGACCGCCATTGTCGACTCCAACGTCAGTACGGTCCTCACCTGCATGGTGCTTTGGTTCTTCGGGACAGGTCCGGTCAAGGGCTTTGCGAGCACGCTCGCCTACGGCGTCATCATCTCGTTCTTCACCGCCTTTGTCGTGACGCGGTCGATCCTTCAAGGTTTGCTTGCTCTGGGCATCGGCCGGAACACGAAGTGGTACGTCGCGGGCCGGGGATGGTTCAGCCATCACCAAGAGTTCAAGCAGGGTGAGAAGCTCCTGAACATCGTGGGTCGGTCGAACTTCTACTTCCTGCTTTCAGCCGCTCTGATTGTCCCCGGCTTCATCTTCGTCGCGATGGGCGGCATCAAGCCGAACGTCGAGTTCCAGGGTGGTTACCAGGGTACGTACATGCTGCCGGAGGGGGCGACTCAAGACACGATCCGCAAGGGATTAGAGTCGGCAGGCTTCCAGGGCTCGAACATTGAATTGGCCATGGCTGGCGGTAAGAGGATCGTCTACATCACGATCCCGCCGATCAAAGGGATGACGGTCAACGACCCCAAGGCGAAAGACGAAGTGGCCAAGGCCGCCGGTCTGCCAACGGACAACTCGAGCTTCACCGCCATCGGGCCGACGGTCCAGAAGGAGACAGTCCAGAACGCCATCAACGGCGTGATCGTGGCTTCGATCCTCATCATGCTGTACCTGGGCATCCGGTTCGGCATCAGCGTCGGTGGCATCAAGAACGGATTCAAGTTCGGCGCTTCGGCCGTCATCGCTTTGGTCCACGACGTCTTGTTCGTCATTGGGACAGCGGGCATCGTTGGGTACTTCCTCCACTGGGAGATCAGCGCCCTGTTCATCACGGCGATGCTGACCGTCATCGGCTTTTCAGTCCATGACACCATCATCATCTTCGACCGGATCCGGGAGAACCTGCGCCGTCAACAGAAGGGTGAGACTTTCGAGCACTTGTGCGACAAGTCCGTCTCGCAATCCGTCGCCCGATCGTTGAACACCTCGCTGTCCGCGATCTTCCCGCTCGCCGTCCTCATCGCCATCGGCACTCCTACGCCCGAACTCAAGTTCATGTGCCTGTCGATGCTCTTGGGCATCTCGATCGGTGCGTACAGCTCGATCTTCAATGCGACTCCCATCCTCTACCTCTGGAACAAGGCGGTCATGAAGAAGCAGGGCGAGCAGGCCGGGTTGATGCAGGAAGCCGCGCGAGAAGCCAAAGCTGCAGCCCAGCGCGCAGCAGCGGCGGCGGCCGGAGCCCCGGCTGTGCCGGTCGGCCCCGCGTCGCCCGCAGCTGGAAGCGCTTACGGCCAGATCAAGCGCCGAAGCGGAGTGGTCGAGCAGTCGAAGAAGGTCATCGACGAAGACGAGGAGTGAGGCGGGTCTCTAGGTCTGGTCAGGTCGTGACGACCCATAGACCCTTCTCCCCGTATACTGGCAGCCATGTGGGCGACCGTGCTCCTGGGAGCTGCTTTGATGACCCCGAACTTGGACTCCACACCCCGCCAACGGATCAACTTCGACGAGGGCTGGAAGTTCGCCCTGGGAAACGCCGCGGATCCGGAAAAGGACTTCGGTTTTGGTGTCGAGGACTCCTTTGGCAAGGCCGGTGGCGGCGTAGGCGCCCTTTCGCCCGGGTTTGACGACGCGGGTTGGCGGGACGTCGACTTGCCCCACGATTGGGCGGTCGAACTGCCGTTCGTCCAAGGCAACACGAGCGCGCTAGTCTCGCACGGGTTCAAACCGACAGGTCGACTCTTCCCAGACACCACGATCGGCTGGTATCGGAAGACTTTCGACGTTCCCCAAGATGCCGTCGGCAGGCGCGCGAGCGTCGACTTCGACGGCGTGTTCCGGGACAGTCAGGTGTGGCTGAACGGGCACTACATGGGCCGGCACCTCAGCGGCTACACCGGGTTCTCTTTCGACCTCACCGACTACCTCAACTACGGAGGCAAGAACGTGCTTGTCGTGCGCGTCGACGCCGGGCAGTACGAAGGGTGGTTCTACGAAGGGGCTGGCATCTACCGTCATGTGTGGCTGAACAGCCTGCCTGCTACCCACCTCCAAGATGACTGGCTTCAACTCGTGCCCAGGCTACACGGCGATTCCGGCTCACTTGAAGTCCGCGTAGGCGCCATGAACGGGCCGAGCCGTTCGAAGCCCCTTGTTGCCCGCATCTCCGTGTACGACCCGACTGGCAAGAGCGTGGGCAGCGGTTCCGCAGAGTTCCCCGAAGGACAACCATCCCGCCAGGTGGGCGCGCAAGCCCTCGTACAGTGCGGCAAGGTGGATCTCTGGTCGATCGACCACCCATCGCTGTACAAAGTCGTGACCGAGCTTGTCGAAGGTGGGAAGGTCGTCGACAAGCTGGAAACGTCGGTCGGTTTCCGCACGGTCGTCTTCGACAAAGAGAAGGGCATCCTGCTCAATGGCGAGCCGGTCAAGATCTACGGGGCGTGCTGCCACCAAGACCACGCTGGTGTCGGTGCGGCCGTCCCCGATGCCCTCAACGCATGGCGGATCAAGACCCTCAAGGAGTGGGGCTTCAACGCTCTAAGGACCAGCCACAACCCGCCCACACCCGAGCTACTCGATGCTTGCGACCGGCTCGGCATGCTCGTCCTTGACGAGACCCGCGACTTCGGATCGAGCCAGGAGGCTCTGGATCAGTTGCGGTCTCTAATAGTGCGCGACCGTAACCACCCGAGCGTCATTTGCTGGTCGATCGGCAACGAGGAGTGGACATCGACCACCGACGTCGGCGGTCGCATCGCCGCAACCATGATCCGCACCGTCAAAGATCTTGACCCCACTCGCCCCGTCAGCTATGCCAGCAACCACGGCAACGCCGACACCGGAGTCAACGCGCTCGTCGACTGGCGTGGGTTCAACTACATGACGATCAGCGACGTCGACAAATACCACAAGGATCACCCTGACCAACTCCTTTGGGGCAGTGAGGAGGCGAGTACTCTCAGCACCCGGGGCGAGTACAAGAACGATCCCGTCAAGGGGTACATGGCCGCCTATGACGTGAACGCCCCAGGCTGGGGGGCGACGGCTGAAAAATGGTGGACGTTCGCGGACGCGCGGCCCTGGTACGCGGGGGCATTTGTTTGGACTGGCTTTGACTACCGCGGGGAGCCGACGCCCTACCAGTGGCCGTGCATTTCATCGCACTTCGGTGTGCTCGACACATGTGGCTTTCCGAAGGACATTGCGTGGTACTACAAAGCTTGGTGGACGAAGGAGCCCGTGCTCCACATCCTGCCGCACTGGAACTGGTCGGGTGATGAAGGCAAACCCATTGACGTCTGGGTGTTCAGTAACCATGACGAGGTGGAACTCGCCCTTAACGGCAAGAGTCTCGGCCGTAAGAAGATGCCGAAAGACGGCCATCTTGAGTGGCAAGTGCCATACGAGCCCGGAACACTCGTCGCGACCGGGTTCCGAAGCGGAAAGCAGGTTCAAACCTCAAGCGTCGAGACTACGGGTACTGCCTCTGTCTTGGGTCTCACGCCGGACCGAGCCGAGATTCATGCCGACGGTCAAGACGTGTCAGTGGTAACGGTCTTCGGAGACGACTCCAAAGGACGCCTCGATCCTTTAGCCAAGAGTCTTGTGACCTTCGAGTTAAAGGGCCCTGGGCGGATCCTTGGTGTGGGCAATGGCGACCCCAGTTGCCACGAGCCGGATCAGTACTTCAGCCTCCCCCATGACATGCCCTTGACTGACTGGAAGTGGCAAGATTCCGTGACTGCAGACGACCCTGCCTGGCGGGCCCCCGATTTTGACGACTCCAAGTGGCCCGTCGCGCACGTCCGAGGAGAGGGGCGAGGGATGCGCGCCAACAGCTTGGCTGTCTACCGGACGACCTTCGGACTGTCTCCGTCCGAAGTTGGTGAACCATGGACGCTGGGAATCGGGCAGATCGACGACGAGGGCTGGGTTTACGTCAACGGAAGCCTGGTGTTGGAGACCCATGACTGGGACCGGAGTTGGTCAGCGCCTGTGAAGGGTCATTTGCACGCCGGACAGAATGTGGTCGTGGTTGTCGTCAAGAACAACGACGGGCAGGGGGGGCTGGGACGGGGTGTCAGGTTGAGCCGACCTGGAGATCCTCCACAGTGGAAACGGAGTCTGTTCCACGGTCTGGCACAGGTGATCGTGCAAGCAGGCCAGTCCGCGGGCTCCATCGAACTGACGGCACGTGCGCCCGGACTCAAGGACGCCCACGTGACAATTCGGGCGAAGTGAGCCATCCGGTAGGATCAGGATCCATGGGAGATGGGTCAGACACGCCCCAGTTGGAGGTGTATTGCAGAGGTGCCAGCCTCGTGAAGAGGCGGAGTCTGACCGATGGCGAGGCTTCGTTCCTCGAGGCACGACGGAGACAGTACTGGCGGGGTCAGGCCCTTTGGATCGGCGTCCCGTTCCTCCTTTCGGCGATCAGCGTCCTTCTGGCACTGGGACTGCACCAGGATGGATTCTATGGGGTTGTCATGGTGGCTATCGTCACAGTGCCGGCAGCGCTGGCGTTGCGTGCACGAGACCGGGCCAAGGAGATCCGGTGGGTGGGCGAGTTTCATAGACAGCAGGGGCTTGTCTGCGAGTTCGTTTACCCTGAAAACTCCGTATCCAGCGTCAAGTCGTTCGACGTGCTCTATCCGCCGGGCGTTTTGATTCGCTTGGACGGTGTCTGGCTGCCCCAGTTCGTCACCGTCGACATTGTCGAAGTGGCAGGCGAGCCCGAATCGGCCGTTCAAACAGCGCAGTGGGCCGAGGCGATGGGCGAGCCTTGGGCCAGTCGACCGCTTTCTACCGAAGAGCGCGGGGAGTTGGAGAGATCGATCCATCGGAACAAGTTCAGGTTCCAGTGGTGGATGGTCTTCTTCTACCTTTACTGCTCGTGGGCTGCCATCGCGCTTGTTCTTGGCGTGGCCCAGAAGTCTGGGAACGGCTTTGGTGCCGTGTTCGCTGTCATGGTCGGAATGTTGTCGCTCCGGGCCGTACTGAGGGGCCGCAGAATCCGCTCACTCCTGGCAGACAGCCTCCGGTTCTCCGAGATCAAGGTCGTGATCGCCGAAGGCAAGGATGGGGCGACACACCGGGCCGAATACCTCGTGCCTCATGGGCTGGAGTGGTCGCTCGACGGTCAACCTGCCCGGTGGCGACGCTGACTTGCCCTCCCGCTCGGGAGGGACGATTGAGTCGTCACACGTCTCCAAACTCCTTTTTGCCATTGGCCTTCAACCACTGGAGAAGTGCATCAATGCTGGCCGTGGCGAGGCAGACGGAGGTGTCGGCAGCACCGTAGTAGAGATGGAGCGTGTCGCCATCAGGTTGGACGGTGTACCCGCAGGGGAAGACGACGTTCGGCACGTCTCCAGCCCGCTCGTACTCTGCCTCGGGGCCGAATATCCAAGTATCGCCCCTCAGAAGGCACTCTTCGGGCTTCTCAAGGTCGAAGAGGGCTAGGCCCAATCGGTACAAGCACCCCGACGGGGTCATCCGCACTCCGTGATAGAGCATCAACCAGCCATCTGGTGTTCCAATGACGGGCGTGCACAGGCCAATCTTGTTTGCGTCCCACCATGCGCCTTTTCGTGCGGCGAGGATCATCTTGTGTTGGCCCCAGTAGACAAGGTCGGGCGAACGGGAGATCCAGATGTGGGCGCCAAGGGTGGTCACGGGGCGATGGATCAACACCCACGTCCCGTTGATCCGACGCGGCAGAAGGGCTGCGTCCTTGTCCTCGGGCTGGCAGATCACCCCCAGACGCTCAAAGGTTCTGAAGTCCTTGGTCAGTGCCAAGGAGACGCCAGGACCGCCCCGTGAATACGACGTGTAGGTGACAGCGTACTCGCCCAACTCCGGCAGGAACGTGATCCGAGGATCTTCGATTCCCCACGACTCCTCGATGTGCCTCTTGGGGTGCGGTTCGAGTGTGGGCTTGTCGTCGATCGTCCAATCCGTAATCCCGTTTGCGGACTGAGCCACGTTCAGGTGCGAGAGGCCTGAGCGGTCTTCGACTCGGCACAGGAGAAGAGTGGTGCCGTCTTCCAGCATGGTCGCCCCCGGATTGAAGACCGTATTGACGCCATAGGGCCAGTGATCGGCCGTCAGGATGGGGTTGTGGGCGTAGCGGTGCAACAGGGTGACATGATGGTTGCTCATTGGACGCTGGCCTTCGAAGCAGGAGTGGCGCCTCCAGGACGGGTGGTCTCATAGAATCGCAACATCTCGACCAACGCAAGCAGGAAGGCCAGTGTCGATTCGGCCCCCATGTTCTGATTGACTCCGAGGGGATTGAGGCCGTCCCGACATCCGCCGGTCGTCGGATCGTACAAGGGCCTTCCCACATCGTTGAGGCCGAGGAACCAGTCGAATGCCCTGTGGGCCTCGACGAGCCATTTCTGGTCTCCGGTCAGGCGGTGCGCAGCAAGCGTCGCGGACACGGTCGAATAGGCCTCGATCGGCTGTTGGTCGAACCGTGCCCGGGTGCCTCCTCGCACGTAGTGCCCATTGGTGCCGATGGGAGCGAAGTTTCCCGTCTCTGAGACCTGAAGCTTGCACAGCCATTCGAGGGCTTCGATGCCCACCATGGCGACCCGCTCGTCCCCCATCCATTGGCCCGAGACGATGAGTGCGTTGGGGATGACCGCGTTGTCATAGCTGATGACGCTCTCGAACCATCGCCACTCTTTGTCAGAGCACGTTTCATAGACTGCCATCAGCTTGCCGACGAGTTCCTCTCGAAGGCTGCGGACGGCGCTGTCTCCCGAGAACCGCTGAAGGTACTCGTCGATGCCGAAGAGTGTGAACGACCAGGCTCTCGGACTTGTGAACCCAGTGGTGACCGGCAGCGCGAGGTCGAATAGCTTCTTGGAGACCTCGGCATGACTCGGGTGCTCGGTGCGGTGGATGACAGTACCCAAGGCCCAAAGAGTCCGGCCGTGGCTGTCTTCGGAACCGACTTTCTCACACCATCGCCGCTCATAGGACAGGAAGTTCCGGAAACGGGTTGCTAAGCCGTTGTAGGCGTGCCAGACGAAAGCAAGGTACCGGGAACTCAACCGCCTTCCTCCCGATGCATCCGCCATTCGCATACTTTCAAGGAGGGTTGTCAGGATCAGCGCTCGGGCGTTGTCGTCCACTGCATAGCCCTCGTCGTAGTTCGGAATGTCGAACACGGCGTGCTGGAGCAGTCCTGTGTCATCCGTCAAGTGCCGCAGGTGTGACAGGCGCACCGCAGGTAAGTCGATGGGTCGGTCCTGCACCGACATCAAGGTAAAGACCCGGCTCAAGTGGGATATGTGGTCCTGGTGTGCTCGGGAGAATGTGTCCTTGTACCTGCTGGCGACTTTGGGCCACGCGAACTCCTGGCCCGCGGTGCGTCCTGCGGCGCTCATGGCCTCTCGTGCTTGGTCGTTCTTGAACAGTCTGACGGCGGCCTCCGCGATAGCCTCGGAATCGCGGAAAGGCACCAAGACCCCTCGTCCTTCCGCGAGCAGTTCTTTTGCGCACCAGTAGGGGGTCGAGATGACTGGGGTGCCCGTTCCAAACGCGTAGACCAGCGTTCCCGAGGAGACCTGGCTCTCGTTCAGGTAGGGAGTCACATAGATGTCGGCAGCAGCGATGAATGTCGTCAGTTCCTTCGTGGACACGAACCGATCGTGAAAGATTACGTGGCCGCTGACTCCAAGACGACCCGCAAGCCGCTGGAGACCTAACCGATAGTGTTCACCTTCATGCGCTTTGACGTGAGGGTGAGTAACACCGACAATGGCATAAACGACGTCGGGATTTGCTTGGACGATCTGAGGCAATGCTTGAATGACAAACTCGATTCCTTTACTGGGTGATAAGAGGCCAAAGGTCAGCAGTACCTTCTTCCCAGACAGCCCGACCGTTTCCTTTGCAGTCAGCTTGTCGGTCGTCTCGGCGATCGGAATGCCATGGGCGATCACGTCTATCTTTTCCGGATCAACGTGATGGACTTCCTGGAGCAGGCTTGCCGATTTCTGATTCAAGACGACGACCCGTTCCGAAAGCTGGAGTACCTCGTCCAGAACCTTCCGCTGAGGCTCGTCGGGATCGTGGAGCACGGTATGCAGCGTCGTGACAACTGGCATGCGGAGCTCCCGGAGGAGGTGGAGGACGTTCCTCCCAGCCCGGCCACCGAAGATTCCGTACTCGTGCTGAAGGCAGAGCAGGTCAACGTGTCCCACGTTCAGGTAGTCGGCGGCCCTGCGGTAAGAGTCGAGTTCCTTCTCTGAGATCTCGAACTCGACGGTATCGGGGTAATCGTATCCCTCTTCTCGGTCGTTCACGGCGACGACCGAGAACTGAAGGTCTGGGAAGCTGGCGGTCAAGGCCTGGGCCAAGTCTGACGTGAATGTTGCAATGCCGCATTGCCGCGGAAGGTGCGTTCCGAGAAAGGCGACTTTCTGGATACTGTGTGAGGGCTTCATGGTCTCCGTAAGTCTCAAAGGGCCGTCCCCAACGTCTCTGCCTCCGTATTAGAGCCAGCACAATGGGGTTGACAGGTTTACTGGCTCGACACAGGTCGTTGGCCAGGTTCGCAAGGCGCGAGTCGTCCGTCAACCGCCGGCGGAAGAATGAGGAGTTATGATGTTCGCTGGAGCTGCCGGCGGGCGCTTCGCGCAGATGTGGCTAGGTATTTATTGTAGCAGATTCCTGCGAACAATGCGGAGTTTGTAGTGGTGAAAGGGTGCTCGGCCTATCTGGCGCCCTCGGATCGGCACAGCCACATTGGTGCGCTGGCCCACACGCCTTGAGCCGAGAGTGGCCTCCTCGTCAATGGGGTCGACGCAGGCCGGCAAGAGGGTTCTGTCCGGGTCGAGAATGTGCACCCAGGAGTCCCACTTGGCCCCAAACTGACGCTCGTCATAGCGACTCTGAGCCTACGAGGCGATAGTCCTGGACAAGAGCCGATGAACCTCTGTTTCGGCGCAGGGGGTCGTGGAGCGGTCCAGGCAGACTGCGTCGAGGAGCCTGGATGCCTGTGAACGAGCCAACCACCTCTTACTTCGAGATCGTCAAGCGCGAAGACTATTCCGACGTCACCTACATGTTGGAGGTCAGCCATCCGCTGATGGCTCGGGCGGCCAAGCCCGGCCAGTTCGTCATTGTGATGTCGCACGAAGATGGTGAGCGGATCCCGCTGACGATCGCGGACTTTGATGCTCAAAAGGGGACGGTCACGCTCGTGATACAAGCGGTGGGGAAGACCACCCGCGAGATGCAGCAGACGTGCCAAGTCGGAACGCGCCTTTACGGCCTGGTTGGCCCAATGGGTATCCCTAGCTCGCTCTCACACGCGACGAAGGTTCTCTGCGTCGGCGGCGGACTCGGAGTGGCACCGGTGTATCCCCAAGCCCGCGGATTCAAGGAGCTCGGCGCGAAGGTGATTGGCGTGCTCGGTTTCCGCAACAAAGACCTCGTCTTCTGGGAAGACAAGTTCAAATCGGTGTGCGACGAGCTGATCTTGTGCACCGACGATGGCTCGGTGGGGATCAAGGGCATGGTGACTGATGGCATTAAGCTCGCTCTGGAAAGACATCCGGACATCGACGAGGCGGTGGCCATCGGGCCGCCGGTCATGATGAAAGCCAGCGCCGAGACCACGAGACCGTTCGGCGTGAAGACCATGGTCAGCTTGAACCCGATCATGGTGGACGGGACGGGAATGTGTGGCGGATGCCGAGTCAAGGTCGGCGAACAGGTCAAGTTCGCCTGCGTCGACGGCCCCGACTTTGACGGCCACCTGGTGGACTTTGACGACCTCATGGTCAGGCTACGACGGTACAAGGAGGAGGAGAACGCGGCCATGAAGCGGTTCGAGGAATCGTGCCGTATGCGTGATTTCATGGTCACCGACGCTGAGGTCCGCGAAGCGATCACGACGCAGATGGGAGAAGCTTGATGGCCAAGAAACGGACAGTCCGCACGATTCCCCAAGAGCGCACGGCTGTGCGCGAACTCGACCCCGTCGTCCGTGGTACGAACTTCGAAGAGGTCAACTGCGGCTACAACGAGAAAGAAGCTTTGCTCGAATCCGAGAGGTGCCTCTTCTGTCCCGATCCCAAGTGCATTGCCGGTTGTCCGGTCAACATCAACATTCCGGCCTTCATCGAGAAGCTTGGACAGAAGGACTACAGGGGCGCCTACGACGTCATCACGGCATCAAACCTGTTGCCGTCCGTCTGTGGTCGGGTCTGTCCTCAAGAGAACCAGTGCGAAGGCGTCTGCGTGGTGGGTGAGTCGCTCGAACCAGTCGCCATCGGTCGGCTTGAGCGGTTCATCGGCGACCGGGCGATCGCTGAAGGGTGGGTGAACATCCCGGCGATCGAACCCGCTCCCTACAAGGTGGGCATCGTCGGTTCGGGCCCCGCCGGCATGGCTTGCGCCGCCGACATGGCCAAGGCCGGTTGTGACGTGACGGTGTTCGAAGCGTTCCACGAGCCTGGGGGCGTCCTCAGGTACGGAATTCCAGAGTTCCGGTTGCCCAACTCGGTGATTGACGCCGAGATATCCAATTTGAAGAAGCTGGGCGTCCGGTTCGAGTGCAACACGCTCGTGGGACGGTTGTTCACGATCGAGCAGATGATCGAGGAGATGGGGTACCAGGCCGTCTTCATCGGAACAGGGGCGGGCTATCCCTCGATGCTCAATATTCCGGGAGACTCTCTCAACGGCGTCCTTTCGGCGAACGAGTTGTTGACCCGCTGCAACCTGATGAGGGCCCGAGACTTCCCCAAGGTGGACACCCCGTTGCCCTTGGGACGAAAGGTCGCAGTGGTGGGGGCAGGGAACACCGCCATGGACGCGCTGAGGGTCTGCCTTCGGTTGGGCGCCGAAAAGGTTTATTGCATCTACCGCCGTACCAAGGCGGAAGCTCCGGCGCGTGCGGAGGAGATCCATCACGCCGAACAAGAGGGCATCGAATTCCACTGGCTGACAAACCCGGTGGAGGTTTTGGGGGATGACACAGGAAACGTGCGGGGTATGCGGTGTGTCCGGATGGAGCTCGGAGAACCCGACTCGTCCGGCCGCCGCCGCCCCGTCCCGATAGAAGACAGCGAGTTCGACTTCGAGACCGACCAGGTCGTCTACGCCATCGGCACGAACGCGAACCCGATCATTGGACAAACCTCGAACTTGGGCTTGAACAAGTGGGGGTACATCCAGTGTGACGACTCCTTGGCGACATCACTGGCCGGAGTGTTCGCAGGCGGAGACATCGTGACGGGAGCCGCCACCGTGATCGAAGCCATGGGAGCTGGGCGCCGAGCCGCCCGCGCCATGAAGTCCTACTTGGGCCTGCGGGACGACGACGCCCTCGAGAGCCCCGGAACTCTATTTGGAATCGACCTCAGGGAACACAACTATGCCCGCGTCCGCATCGCCTAGCACTCAGAAACGAAAGAAGTCTGCCAAGACCAACGGTCAATTGGACGCCAAGAAAAAGGTCGTCCAACTCAAAGAGCATATCGTCGAGATCATCAGTGACTCCGGCGAAGGGGCCCAACGCTGTGGACAGTCGCTCGGCGCCATCGCCGCACGCATGGGCTACGGCATCTGGACCATCGAGATCATCCCGGCTGAGATCAAGCCGCCAGCCAGGAGCGTGGCTGGCGCCAGTGGCAACCGGATCCGGATCGGCTCCAAGTACGTGACGAACGGAGGGGACGAGACCGACCTCGTCATCGCATTCAACGAGCAGGTCCTGCTCGGACGCGTCCGCGCCAAGGAACTCAAGCAAGGCGCGACAATCCTGCTCGAGGACATGTGGCGCGACCACAAAGACCCAGCCGTCTCGAAGTCGTACATCGAGACATACGACCGCCTAGTCGAATCGGGCTACAAGGTCTACGAGATCCCGATGGAGCGTGAGTGTCACAAGCTGTTGTCCGATCCAAGGCGCGGCAAGAACATGTTCGCCCTGGGCATCCTGTGCAGCATTTACAGCTTGGACCTCGAGATCGCCAAGAGTCAGATCGCCCTGACGTTCGGCAAGAAAGCAGCCAGCGTCATCGAGACCAACGTGAAGCTGCTCGAGGCTGGATTCAGTTGGGCTGAAGAGAACCTCGAGTTCAAATACGAGATCCCTGTCAAGAGGCCGACCGAGCCTTATATCGTCGTCAACGGCAACACCGCGATCGCGTTGGGAGTGTTGGCGAGCGGCATGGACATCTGCGCGATGTACCCGATCACTCCGGCGACCTCCGCTTCCCACTACCTGAGCGACGCTTTCGCCAAGGTGGGCGGGATCGTCCACCAGGCCGAGGACGAGATCGCCGCGTGCGCGTTCGCGATCGGAGCGTCCTACGCAGGAAAGTGTTCGGTCACGATCACTTCGGGTCCGGGATACTCCTTGAAGCAAGAAGGCATCGGTCTGGCCGTCATGACGGAGATCCCGTTGGTGGTGGTCAATGTCCAGCGCGGCGGCCCCAGCACCGGACAGCCGACGAAGGTCGAACAAGGAGACCTCATGTGCACGATCTTCGGCAGCCATGGCGATGCGCCCAAGGTCGTGATCGCTCCGGCGACCATCGAAGACTGCTTCTACACGATGATCACGGCGAGGAAGATCGCTGAGATGTTCCGCATGGTCGTCGTCATCCTGTCCGACGCCAACCTGGCCACTTCACAGCAACCGTTCCCCCGTCCGCAGTTCCTTGAGACATGGTTAGCGCCGCCGCCAGACCAGAGCGCGATCCCGGAAGGCTCGAAGCCATACGATTGGGATCCGGTCACGGGCCTGTCGCGTCGCCACATCCCCGGACAACCGGGTGGTATGCACACATTGACCGGCATCGCACACGACTCGAACAGCCATGTCGCCTACGATCCCGACATCAACGAGCAAGGGCTCAAAGCGCGGAGCATGAAGCTCGCCGCCGTGCAGAAGACGCTGAAGCCGCCGCCGGTCTTCGGGGCAACCCAAGGCGACCTCCTCATCGTCGGGTGGGGAAGCACCAAGGGAGCGATCGAAGAAGCGGTCGAATCACTACGGGAGGAGGGGCACAAAGTGTCGTCGCTGAACCTGACCTTCATCCAGCCGATGCCGAGCGGGATCAAGGAGATTCTCTCAGGTTTCAAGCAAGTGATGACGATCGAGAACACCTACAGTGACAAGTTGGAGTACGACCTGATCGACGAAGAGAACCGTCGGTACGCACCCCTGGCGCTCCTGATGCGCTCACGGTTCCTTGTCGACATTGACTGCTACACCGAGTCCCAGGGTCAGCCGATCAAGCCTTCGACCATTCGACGCGTCGCCCTCGAAAAACTCCAGGAGAAGTAAGCCATGTCTGCCGCACCCACCGAATGCCTGCTCCGGCTCTACGACGAGCACCACGAACTTGAGGACTACCAGAAGGGCGTCACGCGATGGTGCCCTGGCTGTGGCGACAACGCGATCCTGACCGCCGTCCAAAGGCTTTGCCGAACGGAGAATCTGGACCCGGTGAAGACCGTGTTCGTCTCCGGTATCGGTTGCTCGAGCCGTTTGCCCCACTACATGAACACCTATGGGTTCCACGGGATCCATGGCCGAGCGTTGCCCATCGCTGAGGGCGTCAAGATGTCCCGCCCGGAACTGACCGTGTTTGTGAACATGGGCGACGGCGACTGTTGCAGCATTGGTGCCGCACACTGGGTCCACGCGATCCGTTACAACATGGATCTGACGGTGATGCTGCACGACAACCAGATCTACGGTCTGACCAAGAAACAAGCGTCCCCGACTTCGCCGATCGGCCTCAAGAGCAACACGACGCCGAAAGGCGCTTACCTGGAGGCGCTGAATCCGCTGACCGTCAGCCTCGGTGTCACCAACGTCTCGTTCGTCGCCCAAGTGGTCGACTGGATTCCAGAAGTGCTGTACGACGTGCTGCACGCGGCTTTCCTTCACAAGGGCCTGAGCTTCGTCCGGATTCTGCAAAGGTGCCCTGAATGGTTGCCGAACATGCTGGATCCCTGGGTGCAAGACCCCACTCGGGTCAAGCTGCTCTACCACGAGGACGGGATCAAGGTCAGCCCGAGTGTGGCCAAGGTCTATACGACGACCGAAGAGCACGACCCCTCAAACATGAACCGCGCTCGCGAGATTGCTTCTGAGGTCGATCCCGTTCCAGTTGGGATCCTGTACCGGAACGACGACGTGCCCTGCTACGAGGATCTCAGACGAGATCCAACACTCCGGACGCCGCAGTTCGTGAAGGGCGGGCTTGAGGCCGAGTTCGACAAGTTCACGATCTGGCCGGAAGGAGAGGAGCACTGAAATGGACAGCAAAGACCAAGCGCTCATCGCCTTCAGCCTGACCGGCAAACGGACAGCCGCCCACGTCGAACCGATCAAGGATCAAGGGCTCAAGCCAGCCCTGTTCGCCCGATACCGCAACCTTTCCGAACTGCGGTACGACTATCCTGTCGTGTTGCTTCCCACGGGCTACGAGTCACTCTCGAAGAGGGTGGACCGCGCCATTGAAGTCGGGGCCACAGGCGGTGATCCGGCTCGGGTGAGGAAACACGCCTACCAGATCGAAAAGGGTGTCAGGCGGTTGCTCGCTTCTGGCCAGAAAGGCTCTCTTTCCAAGCTCTGGGCCACGGCCGCATCCCAGGTCAAAGCCAAGGCTGAAGAGGGTTTTGACGACTCCGCCAAGCGAGTGGGCCAGGCTTTGCGCCCGGATGGCGAACTTCTTGACTGTTCGCCGGACGTCGCCCGCACGCTCTTCAGCCACGCGTGGAGCGTGGCCCAGGACAAGAAGGCGGCCGCCTACCGTGACCGCGCAGAGCGGCTCCTTCTTCGACTGAAGGACATCCTGAAAGCGGACCTCGTCAGTTCGGTCGCCGGTCGCACGCCGGAGAACCTCGCCCAAGGGTTTGGCTCCTCGCAGACCGACATGTTCGACTTTGCGGCAATGTCCAACCTCTTGGTGCGCACGACGCCGGAGACGACCCTCTCCGAAAGCCGCCGCAAGAGGATCGAGTGGCTGGTATCGGTTCTTGAGTACCAGCGGTTCTTCCAGAGTGATCGAGCGTCCGGGGCCGCGCCCTACAGCTTTGAGTTCGAGACCTGTCACAAGGCGCTCAAGGCGTACCAAGAGCGCGCCGCCGAGGCCATCGAACTGGCCAAAGCTCTGGCTATGGCGGAGCTGGAAGCCTACGGGGACTATCGCGAAAGCGTTCACGACGCCCTTTTCGCAGGGTACGGCGCCCGGGGGCTCGATGCGCAAGACCTGAAGGTCTTTCCCGACTACTATGTCTTCGAACGTGCCGATCGGCTGGACGGAAACGAGACCGAAGCGGTCCTCCAGGCCCTGGCGAGCGGCGTACCCATAAAAGTGATCGTCCAAGTCGATGATCTGTGGGATCCGACCAGCTTGGGAGACGGGATGCTCGGGCTGAGCTCGAAGACGCGACGACTGGCGCACTCAGCGATGAGCCTCGGAGACGTGTTCGTCTTTCAGTCGCCTGCCAGCCACTTGGTGGCGACGGAGCCAGCCTTGAGCAAAGGAATGTCGTCCACGAACGGTGGACTTTTCCTGGTCTACTCAGGGACGGGTGGCGTGACCGAGGGCGTTCCTCCGTATCTCGTTGCGGCTGCGGCGGCCGAGTCTCGGGCGTTCCCGGTGTTCTCGTACGACCCGACCGAGGGATCGGAGTTGGCTGACCGGTTCGACGTGGCTGCGAACCCGCAGGCCGACAGCGGATGGCCCGCCCACACGGTGAGCTTTGAGGGGCCGAACATGCAGCGACTGGAAGAGCCAGGCGCGTTCACGCTCGTCGACTTTGCAGCAATGGACGGTCGGTTGAGCGACCACTTCTCGACCGTGCCGACCGATTCGGGATGCTTGGCGCCGGTTCCGGAGTTCCTTGATAAGACGTTCGCAGTCGTTCCTGACTCGGTTCCTTCGATCCCCATGGTGGATGAACAGAACCGCTTCGTCAGGGTGATCGCGGACGACTGGGTGATCCGTGAGACAAAGCGCTGCCAGGGTTGGTGGCGCAACCTCCAAGAATGGGGTGGCATCAGTAATTCGTACGCGGACCGAGCGATCAAAGCTGAACGACAGCACTGGGAGGCCAAGCTCGCTGAAGCGAAGCAGTCGGCGACGCCATCAGCTTCCGCCGCACCAGCGGCCGTGGTCGAGTCGGCGCCAGAACCGGTCGCCGCTGAAGCCGCGCCCGCGGCCGTGGTCGAAGAGAAGCCTTCGGACGACCCCTATATCGAGACGGAGCGGTGCACGACCTGCAACGAGTGCACGCTGCTGAACAACCAGATGTTCGGATACAACGAGAACAAGCAGGCTTACATCAAGGATCCAGATGCAGGCACGTTCCGGCAACTGGTCGAGGCGGCCGAGGGGTGCCAGGTCGGCATCATCCACCCCGGCAAGCCACGGAACCCGAAGGAACCTGGCCTCGAAGAGCTGATTGAGCGGGCCAAGCCGTTCGCGTAAAGCGCTCGGTCATCGCCGGGAGGCTCATCAGTGGTCGGGCCCTGCTGGCAGCCCGCGTGACCCCGGTATGACCCCCACAAACAGGCTTTGCGGGGGTGATGCGGGGGTGAAGTGGGGGTGTTGTGGGGGTTTGCACCCGTTCCTCCCTGAGATTGAGCACGCGCGAAACATGGCGCATGGGCTTGGGGACTGGACCAGGAGGGGAGGGAAGGTACTGGACAGGACGCCGAACCGGAGGACGAGGCACTGCAAGCTCTCAAGCGGGACAAGCGGCAGTTGGCCTTAGAGCCCCGTTTGGAGCATGCGCACCGAGTGGTCAAGGGGAAAGAGGTCGCCAACCGTCATCGGCGCGGCCGTTGGATCGTGATGGACGACCCTGGCTACGGGAGTCCAGTTGTTGAAGAAGGACATGGGGGCGACGCTCGAAGAGCGTACGGGGAGCAGCAAAGGTCGCGGCATCTCTCCAGGTATCCTCGGACTTCCCACGGGCGAGTGGCGGAATTGGTAGACGCACTGGATTTAGGTTCCAGCGCAGCGATGCGTGAGGGTTCGAGTCCCTCCTTGCCCACCAGGCTGTACTGAGGCCGCCGAGAGCCGCCGTCACCGGTCTGTGTTCACTGGTGACCTTCGGGCTCATCTTGGCAGTCCAAGCCACCTGTCGGGCACTCGCTGTGTGCCACCCCAAGGGGTACCCTCCTGGTGTGATCCTTGTTGTCGGCGGCGCCGGGTTCATCGGCTCGCACATGGTTCGGGCGCTCCACCAGGCTGGAGAGGACGTCCTCGTCTTGGACAACCTCGAGAAGGGCCATCTCGCTGCCCTGCGTGGTGCGCCGCTGGTCAAGGCCGACCTTCGCGACCGGGGCGCACTGGATCAGGTGTTCTCCGACCACGATATCGAGGCTGTGCTCCACTTCGCCGCCTACATCGAGGTGGGCGAGAGCGTCCAAAACCCCGCTCGCTACTACGAAAACAACGTGTTGGGCAGCTTGAACCTGGCGCAGGCGGCCGTGACCGCCGGTGTCAAGCAGTTTGTCTTCAGTTCCACGGCTGCGGTCTACGGCGAGCCGGTCGAAGTGCCGATCCCAGAGGGCCACCCCAAGAAGCCGACGAACCCGTACGGGAACACCAAGTTGGCGGTCGAGCGGATGTTGCGCGACTTCGACCCCGCGTACGGCCTCAAGTCCGTGTGTCTGCGCTACTTTAACGCGGCGGGATCCGACCCCGACGGCACGATTGGTGAGGACCATCGGCCCGAGACCCACTTGATCCCCAGGATTCTCCTTCATCTCTTGGGCCAGGGCGACTTCAAGGTCTTCGGCAACGACTACGACACACCTGACGGCACCTGCGTCAGGGATTACGTCCATGTGGTCGATTTGGCCACGGCGCACCTTCTGGCACTCCGCTACCTACGTGACGGAGGCCGTTCCAGCGTCTTCAACCTCGGAAACGGCCAGGGCCACAGTGTCAACCAGGTCCTTGAAGCCGTGCGGATCGTTACCGGGCTCCCTCTTCATCCTCAAGTCGTGCCCAGGCGGCCCGGTGACCCAGCCCGTCTTGTCGCTTCTAGCGACCGTGCCCGATCGGTCCTGGGATGGGAGCCGCAGTTTAGTGGACTGGAGACGATGATCGCCCACGCTTGGGCGTGGACCAGCCAGCACCCCAACGGCTACCCTGACTAAGCTCTAGCGGCGCTGAGGCCAGGACGCCGACCCGCTGACGATGACGTAACCGTCGCTCGCGTCTGAGGTCTTAAGGTCAACGTCGATTGGGGCGGTAGTGAGGTCAAGGATAGGATTCACCTTCTCCAGTTGGCTCTCTACGAGGTTGCGGGCCATACCGCCCGGTACGCTGAGGTCTTGAATCTCGACGAACAGCTTCTTGCCGTCTTCGATGCGAAGGACGCAGGTTGCCGTCACGCGGATCTCCACCAGCACGCGCACAGTTCCTTGGACGCTGATCCGTCCGCCTTCCGCAGTGACGGAGACGTCCTTCATGCCGCCGACTCCTTGAAGTTCCAGGAAGCTCTTGACGCTGTCGGCCGACACCCGCACTTCGAACGTTCCCGGCCTGTCGAGGTCGAGCGCGAAGGGGTTCAGAGTAGCGCTCGCAGCCCCTATCTCGATCCTCACCTCGTCAAGCACCAGGCCGTTGGGGAGTGTCAGGGACTGGACCAAAGCGTCCAGCGACCCCAGTTGCACAGAGTCCGTCATAAAGCTAGGGTAGTGTGCACTGATGCTCCCCGTCCTGGCAGGGGCCTGTATGGCACTTGAGGCGTCTGGCCCACCAGAACTCCCTCGTGAGTTTCGCGGTGTCTGGGTCGCCACGGTCGACAATATCGATTGGCCGTCAAAGCCGGGCTTACCCGTTGCGGTGCAAAGGGACGAACTGTCCAGGCTTCTGCGCCGCGTCCGACAAGTGGGCCTGAATGCCGTGGTCTTTCAGGTGCGGACGAGTTGCGACGCCCTGTACGCCTCTAAGCTCGAGCCGTCTTCATGGTTCGTCACGGGAGAGCAGGGCAAGCCCCTGGGCTGGGATCCGCTGGCCTACTGCGTGAAAGAGGGACACCGGCTCGGGCTTGAGGTACACGCCTGGCTCAATCCGTTCCGGGCCGGGCATCCCGCCCAGAAGGGCCCGTTCAGCGCGGGGCACGTGTCACAGACCCATCCGGACTGGGTGAAGAGGTACGGTCGTTACCTGTGGCTCGACCCCGGAATCCCGGCCGTTCGCGAGCACACGTTAGAGGTCGTTCGTGACATCGTCTCGCGGTACGACGTCGACGGAGTCCACATCGACGACTACTTTTATCCCTATCCTGAGGGTGACCGCTCTTTTCCGGACGATGACAGCTTCAAAACCTACGGGGCTGGCCTGTCCCGCTCCGCTTGGCGTCGGTCCAATGTCGACAACCTGGTCGAATCTCTCTATCGAGAGATCAAGAGTTTGAAACCCTGGGTCAAGTTTGGGGTGTCGCCGTTCGGCATCTACCGTAGCGGGTTTCCCGTCGGTGTCGAAGCGAGCCTCGACCAATACGAGGATCTGGCCGCCGACGTCTTGAAGTGGTGGCATGAGGGCTGGTGCGATTACTTCTCGCCGCAGCTCTACTGGCCGAGAGACTCCCTCCACCAGCCATATGGCCGACTTCTCGATTGGTGGGCTTCTGAAAACACGGCCAAGCGTTACCTATGGCCCGGGCTGTACGCGAGCAAGTGGGATCCCTCCGAGATCGTGGCGCAAGCGAAGATGTCGCCCTCGGGGAGCGTCCTTTTCAGTTACATGTCGCTGAAGGCATCGGGGAAGCTGGGAGCCCGTCTCTTGGAGCGGTCGGGGCCCCGGTTGTGTGTGGCGCCTCCGTGTCCATGGCTGGGGCCGAAAGCTCCGCGTGCTCCCCAAGTGTCCGGAAAGGAGACTCTGAGTTGGCCTGCCCAGCCCGAAGTCCGCTTCTTCGCTGTCTGGCTGGAGTCGGGGGGCCATTGGAACCTAGCACGGGTCTCGGACTTGAGGCTCCTGACCCGCGAAGAGATCGGCGGTGCCGAGAAAGTCGCTGTGGTCGGGGTTTCCCGGTCTGGGATGGCGAGCCAGCCGACTGTCGTCACTCGGAAGCCAGCGGCAAAGTGAACCAGAACGTCGTGCCTTTGTTGAGCTCACTCTCCACGCCGACCTTGCCTCCATGGGACTCGACGATGTGTCGGACGATGCTCAGCCCCAGGCCCGTGCCACCCGACTCGCGAGACCGGGCCTTCTCCACCCGATAGAACCGTTCAAAGATGCGGTCCAGATGTTCGCTGGGAATGCCGATGCCCGTGTCTTCGACCTCAACCCGGGCCAGTCCGTCCCTGCTGAAAGCCCGGAGCACGACTCGGCCTTTCGACGTGTAGTTGACGGCGTTGTCGAGCAGGTTGAGCAGGACTTGAACCATTTGCTCGTTGTGAGCATTGACCGGCGTCGAAGGCACGATCTCGCCGACCAGTTCCAACCCCTTTTTCGTGGCTTTCGGCAAGACCTGGTGAATGGCGGACCTGGCCAAGTCGCTCAGGTTCACCCGCTCCATCACCATCGTCTTTGATTCGGCAGCGGAGAGGGTCAAGAGGTCGTTCGAGATCCGTGTCAGGCGGTCGATCTCCGACACGATCTTTTCGAGGTAACGCTGATCGCCGGCGTTCCGGCTGTCGGTGTCGTCGAGCAATGTCTCGGCGATGGCGCGGATCGTTGCCATCGGTGTCCTGAGTTCGTGTGACACATTGGCCACAAAGTCCCGACGCGCGCGCTCCAGGCGCCTCAAGTCTGTCACGTCGTACACGGACACGAAGAAGCGGTCTTTGTTCGGGTTCTGCGGCCACACGCGGACAAGCCCGATCCGCTCCTTGGGGTGCCCAAAGACGATCTCGTGGAACTTCGTAGGGTCGGCCTCGGCCGCATGTTCGACCAGACTGGCCATGTCGCGCGACAGGGTGACTCCGAGAATGGAACTGCCAACAGGGTTGGGGAATCCGAAGACCTCGCAGGCTTTCTCGTTCGCATACGATATGTCTCCTTGACCATCGACGAGGAACACCCATATGTCGAGTCCTTCGGCGAACGCGTCAAGAGCCTCACGGTCTAACCGGGCTGCGGTCTCAAGCTCCAGCATGTGGGCTTGTGCGAGCTCTTGGCCCCGGGCCAGAGCCATCGCGGTTCGCTTGGCTCGGGTGGCCACGAAGACTCCGCAGACTGCTGCAATTGTGATGCCGGCGCCCAGGCCCCGTGTCGCCGGTGGAACCGACAGGGCCACTCCCAAGACGGCGAGCGTGACCATGACCGTCATGGGTGCCTTGAAGAGGCTCTCGTCGGGCTCGGAGCTAGACACGGCCCCATTATGAAAGTGGCAGAATGACGTCCGTGGCCAAGTGGAGCAACTTCAGCGTTTGGAGAGGTCGACTTCCTCACTGGCGAGCGGACGGAGTCAGTTACTACGTCACCTTTCGTCACCGGCGTCCGCTGGGGGAAGACGAGTGTGCCGACCTGTTCGCAGCCCTTGTCAAGCCGCAGGGCCGCCGATGGGACTTGGAGTTGCTGTGCGTGCTTCCCGAGAAGACGGAACTCGTGGCTCGAGTCGCCGAGTCACCGTCCGGGACAGCATACGAACTGAGCGACATCGTGGAGAAGGCTAAGACCAAGGCTGGCAAGGCCGTGATCAAAAGGAGCGGCGAGCGGTTTCCGCCTTTCTACTCCGAAAGTTACGACCGGATCGTCCGGGACGAGTCAGAGATGGCAGGTATTTGGGAATCGATCCTCGGCTCGCCAGTCAGCGAGGGCCTCTGCGAGGATCCCGAGGAGTACCGGTTCCTGTGGGCTCCCGGCACAGACTAAGAAACGGGAAATGTGATCAACGTCACGATCGGAGCGAGACCTTGGTCGCGGCGGGTTGAGGCTTGTGCAAGGAATCGTAGGCGCGGAGGAAATCCGCGATGCCGCACATGCTGCAGAATGCACAGAGGGCCGCCGCCGAAGCTCTCGAATCGTTGCCCGATGAGTCTTCGCGAAGGATGTTGTTGAGCCTCGGCGGAGTTGCCGCACTGGCTCTGCTTTCGAACCGTGCCGAGGCTCAGTCGCAATACCCGCCAGGGCACGAGGTCTCGGTCACCTGGCATAGCCCATTGAACCGCTTGATCCGCCGAATCACCTTCGGCATCAACGTCACGGAGCAATCAATCGCTGGACAGCTCGGGTTCCAGGGTTACCTTGAGCGACAGTTGAGTCCGGAAACGATCAACGACGCGGATACCGACCGGGTTGTCGCTGGACGCTGGCCGAAGATGGCCTGGACAGAAGCGCAGCTCTACGACGATCCAGACGGGTGGGATCAATACCTGCAACTTGTCTACTCCACGGTGTTCCGTTCGTTCTACTCGCGCCGGCTTCTGCATGAACGCATGGTCGAGTTTTGGACGGACCACTTCAACGTCTCGTCGGAGAAGGTCGGGATCTCTATCCTGACTTC
Source organism: Armatimonadota bacterium (assembly GCA_029781035.1). Classification (GTDB taxonomy): domain Bacteria; phylum Armatimonadota; class Fimbriimonadia; order Fimbriimonadales; family Fimbriimonadaceae; genus JAEURO01. The sequence goes on along the minus strand of JAKOXK010000001.1, from coordinate 87,198 downwards.
GTACATACAGAAGAACATCCGTCGCCACGCCATGGGTACGTTTGGGGACCTGCTGAAGTCCACTGCGCACAGTGCAGCGATGCTGAACTTCCTCGACAATGACCAGAACTCAGCGAACCAGCCCAACATCAACTATTCGCGCGAACTCCATGAGCTTCATTCGATGGGGACTGACGGTGGTTACAGCGGCAAGGACCTGCACGAGGCGGCGCTCGTCCTGTCTGGATGGACGTGGTCTTCGTCCCCGTACAGCTACAACCGTGGTCGCTTTAAGTTCGAGGTTGACGACCATGCGGCTGGATCCAAGACCGTCATGGGCCAGACGTACGCTGAGGACGGTCAGAACGAGGGCGAGCGAATGCTGGCCTTTATTGCGAGCCACCCCAGCACGGCTCGGTTCATCACGAAGAAGCTCTGCCGATTCTTCTTGGGTGACGACTTCGCGAACAAAGTGTGGTCCGACGCCCAGAGCGTGTTCCTAGCCAGTGGTGGCGACGTCCGCTCGGTGCTTCGCGTGATCCTGACACCGAACAACCTCATGGCATCGAACGCTCGGTACAAGAAGCCGTACCACCTGTTGATGTCGGCCATGCGCTCGGCCAAGACGCGCGTCTACGACTTCGGCCCTTTGCTCTGGGGCCCCTTGGGCGAGGCCGGCCACGTTCCCTTTGGCTGGGAGCCACCGGATGGCTATCCCGACCGGTTTGAGTTCTGGGCTCCCTCACAGTTGCCCCGTCTGAACACCGCGTTCCGACTCGCCGGCAACTTCATGAATGGAGTGGTGACGGACGTCGAGGCCACCTTTGGGAGTGACCGGACGCCGAACGGGGTGCTGCAGGCGATCCTCCGGGCCTTCTTCGGGAACGAGATGGGAGCGGCAGACCGGTCCGCCCTCTACGCCTACCTGACCCAAGCGACGATCACGGACGAACGCCTTCGCGGTGCGGTCGCCCTCGCGATCGCCAGTCCGAGTTTCCAGTGGTACTGAGGTGCCCCATGTCTGAACGATCTGAAGACCATTCCTGCAAAGAGTACAAGACTGTCACACGGCGGAGCTTCGTCGGAGGAGCGACGGCTGCAACCGTGGCCGCCACGCTCGGATACTCCTGGCTTCCTCGCATGGCGTTCGCGCAGAGTCAAAGCACACGGGACGTCGTGATCTCCATCTATCTGAGGGGCGGGGCCGACGGGTGCTCCCTGTGCGTTCCGTACGGAGACGCCGGTTACTATGCGGCTCGGCCAAACATCGCGATCCCATGGCCAGGTAGCGGAAAAGAAGGACAAGCCATTGACCTCAACGGCTTCTTTGGGCTACCGCAAGCTCTGAGCGGTCTTGTCAAGCCGTACCGGGACGGGCACTTGGCTATCGTCCACGCAGTCGGCTCGTCGAACTGGACCCGTTCCCACTTTGATGCCCAAAAGTGGATGGAGGTGAGCGACCGGAACAACCTCACCGCCAGCAGTGGCTGGCTGGGGCGCCATTTGGCCACGACATCGGAGATGGTGCCGGGAAGCCCGCTTCGGGCGATCGGCCTTACGTGGGGTATGCCGAGGACCTTGAACGGTGGCCCGAAGACCCTACCGATCCCGGATCCGGACAACTTTGGGTTCGACGGTTGGTTCTCGAACATGTCGGAACTGACAACTTGGATCGTTCGGCAGTACAACCGCGTTCAAGACCTGAGCAAGCAGGCGGTAAGGGACACGCAACACACGATTGCGACCTTGGACCGTATCGACTTTCAGGGATATCAAGCATCGGGCGGAGCCCAGTACGATCCCGGAAGCGCCTTTGCCATGGCGCTGCGTGCAACGGCGGCCCTCATCAAAGCGCAGGTGGGACTGGAGGCCGTACACATCGACCTGGAGGGTTGGGACACCCACGCCAGCCAGGACCCGATCGGCGGGTACATGGACGGCCTCATGTCCGAGCTTGGCGACGGGCTGGGCGCCTTCACGACGGACATGGCCGCCAGCAACTCAATGCGGTGGACCGCCGTGGCACTGTCCGAGTTCGGGCGGAACGTTCTAGAGAATGGGTCTCAGGGTACAGACCACGGTGCCGGAAACTGCTTGTTCGTTCTCGGAGGAGGGATCAACGGGGGGCAGGTCTACGGCGCTTGGCCCGGTTGTTCTCAGGACAAATTGCTCGATGGATATGACCTGCAGATGACCACGGACTATCGGAGTGTCCTCGCTGAAGTTGTGCAAAAGCGGCTTCAGAACAGCAACCTTTCGGCGGTGTTTCCGGACTTCTCTCCGAACTTCCTGGGAGTGTGCCAGTCGTAGTACGCCCCATGTTCGAGGGAAGTCTTGCCCAGACTGTGACCTACGTCACACAACCAGGGAGACATCCCTCGCAGGGTCTGCACCGAGGGTTCGGGCATCATGAGAGTGGAGGAACTGATGACGAGCCTTTCGGTGACCACCACCTGGACGGATCGCTTCGCGGCCGCTGTGCCGCCGTCTGTGTCCTCCCCTGACATGCCATCGGCATCAAGCGTGGCCTCTCACCGCGCTGACTTCACCCGAAGGTCTAAGGCCTCAAAGCTGTTTCTCGCAGCCGAGAGGCCTTCCTTTCATCCTGGCACGGAAGATCCCTTATCGGTGACGGTAAACGGACGCAGGTACACGGAGGTTTCCGGAGTCGTCCCCTTAGCGCCTGCAATGCTCGCTCGGGAGGGCGAGGGGACACCGGTAGCCAGCGTCCAACCTCCCTCACACCCTGCCGCGTCCCGGCCCCTGAGTGGTGTTGCTGACACCGCCTTGGGTCGGGCGCGGTCCCTTAGGGCTTGACCGAGGCGTACGTCACAAGCACGGATCCCGACACGATTTTCTTGACCTGCCCCGTCCGCCAATTGCCATAGTAGAGCGGCGAGACCGGAACCGTCTTGTTCTTCCCAAGTTTGATGAACGACTTGGGCTGACAGTACGCGGTCGCGTCCCGGTCCGGCCAGAAGTCGGCCTGGCTGTAGTCGGTGATCCTGGGAGTCAGAATGTGTCCGCCCCAGTCGACTGTGTACAGCCACCAGTGGTCACCCTTCGAGGCATCGGGCTTTGTGGTCTTCACGAAGCAACGGTTGGTCTGCGAGTCGTATTGGACCGATTTGAGCATTCCGGACGGCTTCAAGGGAAACGACTTGGCGCCATCGTGCAGCGTGAAGTTGACAGGATCTCCCTCGTCGTTGATATCGGCCGTCAAGGCGAATTTCGCGTCGGGAGTGGTGATCGGGAGCTCGGCCTCGTAGGGATCGTGCGGTGCCGGGCAAGGCACGAGGTCTCCAGCGTCATCGACTGTCAGCCAAGAGTCTGCCATGGCACCACGCTGCCCGACACCGATAAGGGGTATTCCCGGTTGGCTGTGCCACGTGGAGGCGACGGCGACTTGACCCAACAGTTTGGGCTCGATCTTCGGCCACGGACTCGTCCAGACCTCAGACTCCTCGGCAGTCTCGTCACAAAGCCAAACCAGGCGGTCTGAGCCAGCCCAAAGGACGGCAAAGGGCGTCTTTCCGGGGCTGGCGACCTTCGTGAGGTGCTTGCCGTCGCCATCGCAAACGTAGACCGAAGTGGCCAATGGGCCGCCGCCGCTGGCCGTCGTGTAGTAGCGCGCGACAAAGGCGATCTTCGCGTCAGCGGACTGCAGGATGGCCGCGACAGCAAGACAGGTCGTCAGCATGTATGAAGCCTACCCTCAGGTTCAGTGATAGGTCTCAACCTGAGGATTGGGGAAAACCCTGCCGACCATGACCCTTGAGAGTTTGAGCATGGCCAAACGGCCTTGCTCCACGACGCCGATACGGCAGAGGATACGAAAACTTGGGTACGTACAAACTACCGAAAAACATGAACGCCTTTAATGTGTGGTTCACGAACTTCCAGAAGACGTTCAATGCCAACGCGAAGTCCTGGGGCTTCAGCGCCAGCGACATCAAGACGGTGAACCAGTTCTTCAAGAACTGGCAGGGCAGCTACAACGCCTGGAACTACTACAACACCTTCAACAAGGCCTACACCCAGTTCCAGAACCATGAGTTCTCGTTCTATCAGAACTTCATCATGGGCTTTATGAACCAGATCGCCAAGAACAAGAACTTCAGCGGTGACTGGCAGTACTGGTTCGGCACCACCGCCACCAACATCAAGGCCAAAACGACGGCCAAGAAAACGACCAAGAAGTCCATGACCGCCAAGGCGACGACTTCGAACACCACGAAGCCCGCTGCCAAGACCACGACGAAGAAGTCGACCCGAACGAGCCCGAGGGCGAAGAAGACGACCTCGACCAAGCCCGTCGCCAAGACGACGACCAAAGTCATCAAGAAGTCGACGACCACCAAGCCGATCGCCAAGTCGACAGTCAAAGCCGTCAAGAACGTGACGACGACCAGCAAGGCCACCAAGCGCACCGCGGCGGCCAAGAAGAGCGTCGCCACCAAGCCGATGGTTGCTAAGGCCACGGCAACGAAGTCGGTCAAGAAACCGATCACCAAGAAGACCGCGGTCAAGGCGACGGCCAAGCCGATCGCCAAGTCGACCAAGACAGTCAAAGCGACCAAGGCTTACAAGCCGAAGAAGTCCGTGAAGACGGTCAAGTCGGTCACAAAGGCTCCGGTCAAGACCATGAAGCCGGCGATCGACAACACGACATCGATCCACACGCCGTTCGTCTGGTTCACCAGTGGCAAGAACGGCGTCAACGTCTATGTGGGCAGCAACAAGAACTCCAGCTTCAAGCTGCCGACCGGCACGAAGGGCGCCTACGTCGAGTATAAGAACGGCGGCAACACCTGGAAGAAACTCACCCAGGGCGCGAAGTTCCCGTTCGTCCATAGCTACACCGGCAACAGCAAGGTCTACTACAGAGCTTGTTGGATCAATGCCAACGGCAAGAAAGGAGCCTGGTCCAAGCCGATCAGTCTCAGCAGCAGTACGCCGAAGGCTGCCGCCTAATAGGCCAGAGGCAGAATCGCTTCCCATGGGCCCCCGTCCGATTGGACGGGGGCCACGGTCGTTTGGAGAGTCAGAATAGGCTCCATGCCCCGCAAGCCAGAGCCCCGGTTGACGGTAGAGCTGGACGGCGAGGAAGTCGCTGTGACCGTCCGACGGTCAAATCGGGCCCGCCGGGTGAGGATCCGTGTCGGCGATTTCGGCGCCGAGGTGGTCTTGCCAACACGCGCCGCCTATCGTCATGCGATGGATGCTGTTCGAATCCATGGCGACTGGATTCTCAGCCAGTTGAGGCGGGTCAAACGCGACAGCGACGCTATCGAGCAAGACGGCGGGCGTTTCCTGTTCCGGGGGACGTGGACCAACGGTCACGAACTCGGTGCTACTGTCGGCTGCGCGAATCCGGCCGAGATCGAGAAGTGGCTGCGCCGCGAGGCACGGGTCGCGATCCAGCAAGCCGTCCGCGACTGGTCGAGGGCCATGGACGTCGAGCCGAAACGACTAGGTCTCCGAGACCAAAAGACGAAGTGGGGGGCGTGTTCGGCGAAGGGGTCAGTGACGTTCAACTGGCGGCTTATCATGGCGCCTCCAGAAATTCTGGAATACGTGGTCATCCATGAGCTAGCCCACCTCAAGGAACTCAACCACTCGCCTCGTTTCTGGGCGGTAGTCGAACGGCACTGCCCTGATTGGCGGAACAAAAAGGCTTGGCTCAAGCAGAACGGCCGCCTCCTCAAACTGCCGTCGGGATCATGAACGCCGCAGATGGGCGACCATCAACCACAGCCCGCTGACAGTCGATGACGCGATCATGCCCAAGACCGCCCCATCGAGCGCGTTCCACCAGGCCATCTCGACCGGACTTGGCTCGTGGTGGAGTGTGAACAAGAAGATGTTGGGCCAGTGAAAGACGAGGCAAAGGATCGCACCCACGATCATGCCTCCCAGGACGACCTTGCCTTGAAACAGGTTGTCGGCTCTGTTTGTGACCGGAGCAAGCCCAATCCGTTCGCCGAAGACGACTGATGTCGAGCGGTGGATCTCCGTCCGCTCTGTATTGCGAGTTGACACGGGAGCCCTCGTATTCATTGTACGACTGGTCGTGCTTCAGAATTCGGAAGTCGCCGGACCGAACTTGATCTGGCCGTTCTCAACGTCGACGGTCACGGCTTGACCGTCGTGGACTTCGCCGCTCAAGAGCTTGGTCGCGAGCGGGTTCATGACCTCGCGCTGAATCGCCCGTTTGAGCGGACGTGCACCGTAGGTCGGGTCATATCCAGCTTGGGCCAAGTGGTCTAGAGCCGCCTCGGTCAGTGTGAGCGTGATGTGCCTCTCGGCCAAACGCTCGGAGAGGCGCTCGACCTGGATGCGGACGATCCGCTTGATCTCGGCGACACCGAGCGAGCGGAACACGACGATGTCGTCCAAGCGGTTGATGAATTCAGGACGGAAGTGAAGCCGTAGTTCATTGAGGATCTTGCTCTTGACATCATCGAAGTCCGAACCTTCGAGGAATCCCTCGCCGTAGTGGTGTGAACCGATGTTGCTGGTCATGATGATGACCGCGTTCTTGAAGTCGACGGTTCGGCCCTGGCCATCGGTCAGTCGACCATCGTCCAACACTTGGAGCAGTACGTTGAACACTTCAGGGTGAGCTTTTTCCACCTCGTCGAGCAAAACCACCGAGTAGGGGCGTCGGCGGACGGCCTCGGTGAGTTGGCCGCCCTCTTCGTACCCGACGTAGCCGGGGGGAGCACCGATCAGGCGGGCCACTGAGTGGCGCTCACCGTACTCGCTCATGTCGACACGGACCATTGCGCGCTCATCGTTGAAGAGGAACTCGGCCAGGGCTCTCGCCGTCTCGGTCTTGCCGACGCCTGTCGGACCAAGGAACAGGAAGGATCCTACGGGTCGGTTCGGATCGGCGATGCCCGATCGAGACCGGCGGATCGCGTCGGCCAGGATCCTCAGGGCTTCGTCTTGGCCCACCACTCGGCGTTCCAAGTGCCGTTCGAGATCAATGAGCTTCTGCAGTTCGCCGGAAACGAGCTTGCTCACAGGTACGCCCGTCCACTTGCTCACGATTTCGGCGACATCTTGTGAGTCCACCTCTTCGCGGAGAAGCCGCTGGCCCTCGGCCGCGCGCTCGATCTTCTGAGTCTCCTCTTGGAGCTGTCTCTCCAGGGCGGGCAACTTGCCATGCTGGATCTCGGCCGCCTTGCCGTAGTCGAAGTCCCGCTCTGCTTGCTGGAGTTCTGTCTTCAGGTCTTCGATCTGTTGTTTGATGCCTCTCAGTTGCTCGATCGCCTGCTTTTCGCTTTGCCAACGAGCCCGCAATCCGCCTGCCTGTTCGTTCAGTTCAGCTAGCCTTTTTTCGGTCGATACCAAGCGCTCTTTGCTGGCTTGGTCGTCTTCTTTCTTGAGCGCCTCGCGGTCGATCTCCAACTGACGGGCCTGCCGTTCGACGACGTCCAGTTCCTGAGGCACGCTATCGATCTCCATTTTGAGTCGGCTCGCGGCCTCGTCGATCAAGTCGATCGCCTTGTCGGGCAGAAAGCGGTCACTGATATAACGGTTGCTGAGGGTTGCTGCAGCGACAAGCGCGCTGTCGGTGATCCGGACGCCGTGATGGATTTCGTAGCGCTCCTTGAGTCCGCGCAGGATCGAAATCGTCTCGTCGACGCTGGGTTCGTCCACGAGCACCGTCTGGAACCGGCGTTCGAGCGCTTTGTCTTTCTCGATGTACTGACGGTATTCGTTCAAGGTCGTGGCACCGATGCAGCGAAGCTCACCTCTGGCGAGCATCGGCTTGAGCATGTTCGCCGCGTCCATCGCGCCCTGCGTCCGTCCAGCTCCGACCAGATTGTGCAGTTCGTCGATGAACAGCACGATCTGTCCTCCCGCTTGAGAGACCTCTTGAAGAACGGACTTCAGCCGCTCCTCAAACTCGCCTTGGTACTTGGCGCCTGCAATGAGGGCGCCCAGATCGAGGGAGATGATGCTCTTGTTCCTCAGGCTTTCGGGGACGTCACCTGTGACGATCCTGGCCGCCAAGCCCTCCACGACGGCCGTCTTGCCTACGCCTGGCTCACCGATCAGTACAGGGTTGTTCTTCGTGCGACGGCTCAGAACTTGGATGGCGCGCCGGATTTCATCGTCCCGACCGATGACGGGGTCGAGCTTGCCCTGTCGAGCCCGAGCGGTCAGATCGACGCCGTACTTCTCAAGGGCGTCGTAGGTCGACTCCGCGTTGGGATCAGTCACTTTTCGGCCACCGCGAATGTCCTGAATGGCCGCCTCCAGGCCCTTCCGTGTCACCCCCGCCGATTTCAGCTCGGAACCCGCTGAGCCCGCATCATCGAGCAAAGCCAACATCAGGTGCTCAGTCGACACGTACTCGTCTCCGAGGGCGTCAGCTTCCTTGAACGCGTTGTTGAAAACCGTGCTCAGGCGGTTGCCCAGGGAACTGCCGTAGTCGGCTGCACCCGAGACTTTGGCCATCTTGTCCAGGTCGGTTCGGAGCGAATCAACGATCTGAGAGCCGCGGACACCCATCTTCTCCAACAGCGACGAGGGAACCGAGCCTGGGTCGGCCAGCATCGAGAAGAGCAGGTGTTCCGGTTCGATCGCTTGGTGCTTGTAATCGGCGGCGATCCTCTGGGCTCCTTGAAAAGCCTCCTGTGCCTTGATCGTGAGTTTGTCGAAGCGCATCTGCTGTCCTCGTTGGTGGTGGGATTGAGCCTGATTCTAACCTGCTGCGGCCCATCCGTGGGGCCGGAAGTGGGACGACTGTCCGGGGAACCGCTCCCTCGTACTCTTGCGGGTTTTCCCTACTTCTAGAGGATTCTAGACACCTGGCATTAAAACCTGATAGATACTCTTAGTCGGCCGCGCCGCCGGTTTTGGGGCGGCCTTGGCTATTCGAGAGGTACTACCATGAAGAGTTCGACGAGGGCGTTCACCGTCCTGCTGGGTGTTTCCGCCGGGGCAGGGGCGTTCGCTCAGTTCATCAATGGAAGCCTCTTTGGGACGACGTTCGCCGGGAGCAGTGCCAACGGCCAGACCATTCGAGGAAGTGTGAGCCAGTCGATCAACTGGGGTGGCGGCACGATGACCGCTGGTGCCAGGATCACGCGACCATACCTATCGCCTGGGACGCTGTTCCAGTACGTGGACAACTTCGCGCCGGTCGTTCCTGAGCCGGTGTCCCTCCTTGTTCTTGGCGGCAGTCTCGTCGCGCTCGCGCGGCGTCGCCGGTAGGTTCGGAGTTCGAGACTATCTAAACGGCCCCGGGTTGAACCTGGGGCCGAACTCTCTATCGGGCTGCGCCTGTCATTTCCCGATGCAAAAGTCGTGGAACACGCGGTCGATGATGTCCGGAGACGCGGTCTCGCCCGTCACTTCTCCGAGAACGCGCGACGCGGCACGCAGGTGAACGGCTGCCAGGTCGTCTGGCACCGGCGCGATCATTGTCCGAGAAGCCTCTTCGACGTCTGCCAGCGCTGCCTCAAGCAAGGGGGTGTGACGCCGGTTCGGCAACGGTGGCTCGCCATCGGTCAATTCCTGGACGAGGTTGTCCATCAGTTCCGTGACGCCTTCCCCCGTCTTCGCCGAAACCCGTACAGCCGGGCCGTATCGACGGCGGGGCGGATCCAGATCGGACTTGTTCTCGACGACAGTGACTCGAGCTGGAACCGCTGAAAGGGAAGCTTCGTCCTCTTCCGTCCAACCCTCCGGCCCGGCGTAGACGTACAGGACGTGATCCGCGGTCTCTCCGCTCGCCCAAGCTCGCCGTACGCCGATCGCTTCGACTTGGTCGGTGGCCGTGCGAAGGCCGGCCGTATCGACGAACCTTACGGACACGCCTCTCACGTTGCACACCTCCTCCACGGTATCGCGGGTCGTTCCGGGGATGTCGGTCACGATGGCTCTTTCGGATCCCAAGAACAGGTTGAGCAGTGAAGACTTGCCGACGTTGGGGCGGCCAATGATGGCGACGGTCAGCCCTTCGCGCAAGAGCCACGAGCGCTGAGTACCCTCGAGCAGATCTTCGATCCCAGACGCGACCGATCTCAGTCTGGCGAGGGCCGCTGGGCGGTCGAGGTCGCCAACTTCTTCGCTAAAGTCCGTGCTCGCTTCGACCGCAGCCAAAACGGAATGCACGTCGTCACGAAGCCTACAGACGCTCTCCCTGAGGGCACCATCCCGCAAGCGGTTGGCCTGTCGTAACTGAGTGGCGGTGAGGGCGGACACCGTGTCCCGGACACCTTCCGCCTGGGTCAGGTCGATCCGACTGTTCATGAAGGCACGGTAGGTGAACTCACCGGGATCGGCCATTCGGGCGCCTTGAGAAAGACAGGCTTCGAGGAGCTCTTGGACTGCGGCCCGCGAGCCATGGCACGAGAGCTCCGCGCAGGCCTCGCCTGTGTAGCTCCGACCTTGTGGGAACAACACCACGAGACCATCGTCGCCGTGGCGGTAAGTCCGGTGCACGGTCCTGAACGCCTTGGTCACGGGTTCGGTGGAAGACGAAGGCTCCGAAATCGTACGAGCGATGGACCACGACTCAGGCCCGGAGAGTCGCACAATCGCCACCGGACCTCCGAGTGCGGTGATGGGGGCCACGATCGTGTCTTCGAGACGGCGCACAGTTGAATCGTACCGGGCCGCGGAGGCTGGGGAAGGTCGAGCCAGTCTCGTGGAATTGCCGTAAGGTTGGAGGCACTGGTGCCGGCGACCCATCGTGTCGGTGATTGGGAATCTGCTTCGAAAAGGTCGTCACGATCGGCCCGAGCGGCGCTGAGGTCTGGAGAGGCTCTCCATGGGACACGAGGACGAGGATCTTGCCATGGGTCTCCATCGGCTCTGTTCCGGGTCGGCCGAGAGCCGCCGTCCCCCAAACAGGGTGCGTTCTTCTTCCATAATCGACGCCAATGAAGCTCTTTCTTGACACGGGTGACGTGGACGAAGTCCGCAAGGCGGCCGAGTGGGGTGTGATCGATGGAGTCACGACCAATCCGACCTTGATCGCCAAATCGGGGAAGGGTTTTCGAGAGACGGTCCTCAAGATCTGCGATCTGGTTCCGGGCGGGGCGATCAGCGCAGAGGTTGTCGCCACCGACTACGACACCATGCTGAAGGAGGCGATGGAGATCGCAAGTTGGCATGAGCAAATCGTCGTCAAAGTGCCTTTGATCGAGCCCGGCATCAGGCTGGTGACGAGTCTGGCTGAGCGCGGGGTCCGAACGAACGTGACGCTGGTCTTCACTGTGTCGCAAGCGCTATTGGCCGCCAAGGCGGGGGCCACGTTCATCAGCAACTTCGTTGGACGAGTGGACGATGTAAGCGGCGACGGAATGGAAGCAGTCGCTGCGACAGTCGACATGGTCGAGGCCTATGGGTACGAAAGTGAGGTGCTCGTTGCCAGCGTGCGGCACCCGCAGCACGTCGTCCAGGCTGTCGCTGCGCGCGCCCACATTGCCACGATGCCGCTCGGGGTCATGCAGCAGCTCTTCAAGCACCCGTTGACGGATCTTGGTTTGAAACGGTTCCTGGACGACTGGAACAAAGCCGGTCTCTCGATCTTTGAACCCAGCGGGGTGGCGTGATGCGCAGGTGGATGGTCCCCGCTTTCGCGGCAGCAGTGCTCGTCGGCGGCTGTGGTTCCCAAGTGTCGTCCCAGGTCTCTGCGCCGGCTACGGCGGGTCAGGTGCGACAGACTCCGATGCCGGATCCGAACAAGGTCGTGAAGCCGCGTCCTTTCGCAGACGAAACGGCTCATGGTACGAAGCCAAGCCAAGGTTCTGGAGACGGACCGTCCCAGAAACCCGCTCCCCCGGTCGTGGCCAAGAAGATGGACCCCTCGGTGTTGGGCACGTACAAGCTGATGCTTGATGACGAGCAGAAGCAGACGATCGACTCAGAGATCGCCCATATGAAAGAAGAGGCGGCCAAAGGCAACAAACAGGCCGCCGCGTCCCTGGCGAGCGCGGTCAGGGCCCGAGAGCTCGTGGACGACATCGTCGTGATTTTGAAGAGCGATGGACGGTACCGCGCGGACTTTGGCGGTGGCAACGCCGACGGATCTTTCCACATGTCGGAGAAAGGGGTCGTCCTGGTTCCGGATCAGAAGTCGGACCCGAAAGCGGGCATGCCGAGCGACGTGGAGTTGGTCTTCGACAAAGCGGCGAAGACCTTGACGGCTGACTTCCAGGGCTCAAAGATGGTCTTTGTCAAAAAGGCACAGTCCTGAGACCCCGGGCGACTCTTGACACGAGGCGGCAAGGGCATTTGGGGGCCTGTTTGAACCTGGCCCACGGTTTTGTCTGTGAGTGTCTGCCGTCAGGGCTGAGGCAACGGTCCCGATCTGCCGACGATCCGAGAGGGCCTGTTGACACGGGCGATCCCCGCGGGTATAGTTCCTCTTTGCCGACGCCCCTCAAGGTGGCCCGGCACGCCCGAAACGGCGAGAGCATTTTGACAACCGCATAGAGGTTTGTTGACTGTGCGTTAAAGGCACCGAGTGAAGAGCGCATTAGTTAAGCTACACAGGGTGTGCGACGAATGCCTAGGGACAAGACGCCGAAGAAGGACGTGCAAGCAGCGATATGCCTCGGGAAGCAGCACGAATGCGATGATCCGGGGATTTCCGAATGGGGAAACCCGACGCGGGTAATGCCGCGTCACCCACGCCTGAACACATAGGGCGTGAGGAGGGCACCGGGTGAACTGAAACATCTAAGTAACCCGTGGAAAAGAAACCGAAGGGACTCCGTAAGTAGCGGCGAGCGAACGCGGACCAGCCTAAACCAGTCGGCTTGCCGGCTGGGGTAGTGGGGCATCCACTGACTTTCCCAAGCTGAGGGCTTTGATCAGGCAAGGACTTGTGAGACAGGGACTTGAAACTGAGGAGAGCCTTGAGCTTGAGAAAGTCAGAAAAGAAGATCGAAGTTGGAATAGAAGAACAAGTCTGGAAAGTCTGGCCATAGAGGGTGACAGCCCCGTATTCCAAATTCCAACCGAATTCAGGATGTACCCGAGTAGCACGGAGCACGAGGAATTCCGTGTGAATCTGCCCGGACCACCGGGTAAGGCTAAGTACGTTTTGTCACCGATAGTGCATCCAGTACCGTGAGGGAAAGGTGAAAAGAACCCCGGGAGGGGAGTGAAATAGAACCTGAAATCGCATCACCCGCAAACAGTCAGAGCACCAGGTCGGGAGCAATCCCGTCAAGTGTGATGGCGTGCCTTTTGCAGAATGAGCCTGCGAGTTGTTGGCAGCGGCAAGGTTAAGTGGTTAAGCCACGGAGCCGGAGGGAAACCGAGTCTGAATAGGGCGTCCAGTCGTTGTCAGCAGACCCGAAACTGCGTGATCTAGCCATGGCCAGGCTGAAGTGGTGGTAACACACCATGGAGGGCCGTACTCATTGACGTTGAAAAGTCTCGGGATGAGCTGTGGTTAGTCCGGTGAAATGCCAATCGAACGCAGAGATAGCTGGTTCTCCCCGAAATGCATTGAGGTGCAGCGTTGTCTGTTGTCATGCGGGGGTAGAGCACTGAATGGGCTAGGGGGCTTACCCGCTTACCGAACCCAATCAAACTCCGAATACCGTATGATTAAGGCAGCAGTGAGACTGCGAGCGATAAGGTCCGTGGTCAAAAGGGAAACAGCCCAGATCGCCAGCTAAGGCCCCTAAGAGACGACTAAGTGTGAAACGATGTGAAGAAGCGTAAACAGCCAGGAGGTTGGCTTGGAAGCAGCCACCCTTTAAAAAGTGCGTAATAGCTTACTGGCCGAATGTTTCTTTGCGCGGATAATGTAAGGGGGCTCAAGTCGTCCGCCGAAGCTGCGGGACCCCACAAGAGTGGTGGTCGGTAGGGGAGCGTTGAATCAGCTGTGAAGCATGAGCGTGAGCCCGTGTGGAGCGGATCCAAGTGAGAATGCAGGCATGAGTAGCGATAAGACAGGTGAGAATCCTGTCCGCCGAAAACCTAAGGTTTCTCCGGCTATGTTCGTCAGACGGAGGTTAGGCGGACCTAAGGCGAGGCCAGAAGGCGTAGCCGATGGACAGCAGGTAGACATTCCTGCCCCGTGCATGGTGCGATGGGGGACGCTTCTTGAAGTTCCAGACAGACCGTTGGTTGTTCTGCTCCGAGTCCTTCGGGACAAAGAGGTTGGGACTGATAGGGGTCGAGAAAAGCCCTAAGCTTCAGCCATGTATGACCGTACTGCAAACCGACACAGGTAGGTGAGTCGAGGAGACTAAGGCGTTCGAGAGAACTCTCGTTAAGGAACTAGGCAAACGAGTCCCGTAACTTTGGAAGAAGGGACGCCCCGCAAGGGGCCGCAGCGAAGCATCCCAGGCGACTGTTTACCAAAAACACAGGTCTCTGCTAAGGTGAAAACCGATGTATAGGGGCTGACGCCTGCCCAATGCTCGTAGATTAACAGGAGGTGTTAGGGGCAACCCGAAGCACTGAATCGAAGTCCGAGTGAATGGCGGCCGTAACTCTAACGGTCCTAAGGTAGCGAAATTCCTTGTCGGCTAAATACCGACCCGCATGAAAGGCGTAACGACTTGGGAACTGTCTCAACGAGAAGCTCGGTGAAACTGTAGTGCCCGTGAAGATGCGGGCTACGCGCAATAGGACGGAAAGACCCCGTGGAGCTTTACTACACCTTCGGATTGTCGTTTGGGTGTGGATGTAGAGCGTAGGTGGGAGCTTCGGCACCAATGGAACACCACCCTTCTGCATCTGGACGACTAACCTGGCCCGTTATCCGGGTTGGGAACATTCCGTGGCGGGTAGTTTGACTGGGGCGGTCGCCTCCTAAAATGTAACGGAGGCGTACAAAGTCACCCTCAGCCTGGTCGGAAATCAGGCGTCGAGCGTATAGGTATACAGGGTGATTGACTGTGAGACAAACAAGTCGAGCAGGTGCGAAAGCAGGTCTAAGTGACCCTCTGGTGGTGCGTGGGCACGCCAGGGTTCAACGGATAAAAGCTACCCCGGGGATAACAGGCTGATCTTGCCCGAGCGCTCACAGCGACGGCATGGTTTGGCACCTCGATGTCGGCTCGTCACATCCTGGGGCTGTACAGGGTCCCAAGGGTTCCGGAGTTCACGGATTAAAGTGGCACGCGAGCTGGGTTCAGAACGGCGTGAGCCAGTTCGGTCCCTATCCATTGCGCGCGTAGGAGATTTGAGAAGCGTCGCCCTTAGTACGAGAGGACCGGGGTGAACAGACCTATGGTGTACCAGTTGTCCCGCCAGGGGCACACGCTGGGTAGCCAAGTCTGGAAGGGATAAGCGCTGAAAGCATCTAAGCGCCAAGCCCACTTCAAGATGAGATCTCCCACTTAATGGTAAGGCCCCACGAAGACTACGTGGTGATAGGCCGCAGGTGTAAAGGCAGTAATGTCAAAGCTGAGCGGTACTAATTGGCCGAGGGCTTACAAAAGCTCTCCACTCGGTGACCTTTAACGGACAGTCAACAGATCAAAGTGCGGTTATCAAAGTGCTTTCCAGCCGAACCAGGCGGACAGCACAATACAGTTTCTATTCGCGTGACCATGGCGAGGAGGAAACACCCGTTCCCATCCCGAACACGGAAGTTAAGCTCCTCAGCGGCGGAAGTAGTTGGAGGGTGACCTCCCGCAAGATAGGCACGTTGCGCGGATAGAAGATTTGAAGAGCCCCTCCATCAGAGGGGCTTTTTCATTTGCTCTCGTCGACGCGTGGCCGGTGTCCTGTGCTTCGGAGACTCGTTCTGTAGGCAGCAGTGTTCAAGCGTTCCTTCAGTGCGATCTAGCCAGCGAGACGGGCAGCTCCGATGACTCCGGCGCTGTCGCCCAGGGCCGGAGGAAGGAACACGGTGTTGAGTGAGTCGTTGAAGACATGGTTCTCGACGGCTTGAATCCCCCACGTACGGAGGTAAGGCACTTGACCGGCGCCCCCTCCGAGGATGACCGCCTGCGGATCCACGATGTTGATGACTTGCGCGACCGCTCGGCCAAAATTGCCACACATCCAGCGGATAGTCTTGTCACAAGACTCGTCGGTCTCTGCTCGAGCTGATATCTGAGCCAGCGACAGTGATGCCCCGGTCTGTGCACGGTGGTGGCGTTCAACGGCCGGACCGCTGATGTAGGTCTCGACACATCCGCGACGGCCACAATAACAGGGATTGCCGTCTGGATAGAGCGTCATGTGACCCCATTCGCCACAGATCCCGTTCGGTCCTTCCAGAAGCTCTCCCTGCACGACGATTCCGCCGCCCACGCCCGTGCCCATAATCACGCCAAAAACCGTCTTGAACCCTTTACCGGCTCCCCAGGTCGCTTCTGCCAAGGCAAAGCAGTCGGCATCGTTCGCGATCTCGACCTGAACTCCCAATAACGAAGCGAGGTCGGAGGCGAGGGGACGACCGTTGAGACAAGTCGTGTTGCAGTTTTTCATGTGCCCGCTCACGGGTTCGACCGCGCCGGGTGTCCCGATGCCGATCCGAGCGGCTCTCGGGCCCACGTCTCTCTCCAACTTCTCCACCAGACTCGATATGCGCCCGAGAATGTGGGAGTAGCCTTGGTCTGCCTCGGTGGCAATGCGGTTCCGGACGAGGATGTTGCCGTCCGGATCCAAGACGACACCTTCCACCTTGGTTCCGCCGAGATCAATGCCCCAACGATTCATAAGCCGACCGCCGACCGTCAGGATTATGCCCCGATAATCGGTCACTGGTAAACGGATCGACTCAGTCCGTACCGAGTCAGGACCGTTGCGCAGCGGACAGGACGCGCCGATCGACTTGCTCCGCACCCACGGTCGAATGAGCCCCGAGATAGGTCTTGAACAACTTCCATGCCTCCTCGAAGGCGTCCCAGAACTCAGCCTCCACCGGCTGACCAGGTTCCCAGTGCCACGCACGGATCTCAATGGTTGCCTCTCGGCACCAAACGTCGAACCGGGCGACGAACGTGTCGCCAAAGAGTACGGGTAACACGTAATATCCCCATTTGCGCTTGGCCCCAGGAACGTAGACTTCCCACAAGTAGTCAAACCCAAACAGCTTGGAAACCAGCTTCCTGTCCCAAACAAGCTGGTCGAGGGGAGCTATGAACTTGACTTGCCGAAGGGATTCACGCCGGTCGAGATCTTGGAGCAGTTCACGGTGCGCGTGCGCCCTGATCCCCTCGATCTCTAACGGCACGATACTGCCCTCAGCGGTGAGTTCCTTGAGGATCGTCTTGCGATCGTAGTACTGTGGCCAAATCGCCCAGACCTCGTACGGCGCCGTCGGCCGCAAAATGCCGATCCCTTTGTGCCGGTCAAGGATGATGGCCTTTGCAGCCTCGTGTTCCGAGGCGATGGGTTCTGACATGAACTGCGGTGGCGCCACCCGCTCCGTCACATCGTAGACGTGCTGGCCGCTCCTGCGGCTGTGTGTCATGACACGTCCGGTGTACCAGAGGGCCCTCAAGACCTGCTTCGTCAGATTCGGTCCAAACCAAGTACCTCGCCACTCAGGCTTGTGTTCCTGGAACTCAAAGTCCTTCGGCGACATCGGACCACCCGCCGTGAGCTCAGCCAGCACGGTGTCTACGGCATCAGAATGACTCTCGAGGATTTTGCGGAACTGGGGCTCGTGCCACCGGTGAAAGGCCCGGCGAGGCGGCCACCCCGCAAAGGGGACTAAGCACGCCTGTTTGTCCCAACCGTCATAGACCTGCCGATCCCGATAGGCCAGGTTCTGCCAATCGCCGACCTTGTATCCCGGCACCCGGGACTGCAGCACCAAATCGTGGTTGCATCCTGCTGGACTGAGCGGATCGTATTGGACGCTCCGTAAGTTGTCGAACACTTTTGAGAGACTCCCTTGACGCATCTGATAGGCCACAAGAGCACGCCGCGCATCTGCGACTGTCAAGGAAAATGTCGACACATGTCCACTTTACCAGGATACGTTCCTGGTCGGTCCTCGTCTTCGATCGTCGCGTTGAGGACGGCATGGGAATCGTTGCCCCGTCTCAGCCGGAGAGCACGGTCGGCGTGGTCTTTGGCACGAGCAGAGACCGAGACCTTCCCCATGCGGCTCGGGTCAGGGGAATCCGATCCCGGTCAGGGCCTTGTGCCACCCCGCCTCAACGCGGCCCTGTGCTTGGTTGCGTTTGAGGAAAGTCGACACCTGGCGACGCAGGCGATTCGGCCGTCACCAGGTGGATCGTGAATTGGCTGGATCAGGCGTTGGCGAGCTTGTCTTCGATACGTTTTTGCAGCTGGATGGCGGGTGCAAAACCGGAGAACACGTCGAGCACCTTCCCGCCCTTCATCAGAGCGAACATGGGGATACCACGGACGCCGAACGCGCTCGCTATTTCAAGTTGCTCGTCCACATCGACCGATCCGACCTTGAGTGTGCCTTGGAGTGTGTTCGCTAGTTTTTCGACTTCCGGTTTGGCCATGTTGCACGGCATACACCACCCCGCCCAGAAGTCGAGGAATACGGGAATCTCGGAGTTCAGCACTTCCGATTCAAAGTTCTCTTTCGTCACTGTGATGACAGAGCTGGACGTTGTGTTCACATCCTGCGAGAGTCTCAGTGACCCGGGCAGGATTCGGGACGGCCCAATCCAGTCCCACTCATGTGGACTGCCCTTGAGGACGACCTACGATGGCTAGAATCCGCCGAGACCTTTGGGCGAGCCAACACCGGTCGGCATGTCCCATCCTGGGCTGGCGGCGAATGAGCCCGCTGCACCAGAGGTGACGTCGAAGATGTTAGCCCCGCCCACTTGGCTGTAGAGCAGGGTGTTGAGATCTTGGGAACTGGCCGGTTGCGACCGTGAGGCATTGACCATCGCTGCAACGAGAGGAGCGGAGACGCTCGTGCCACCAAACTTGATCCAGCCGACATTGCCGCGGTCGTCCATGGTGCTGTCGTAAACGGCGACACCGGTCGCAGGATTGGCGACGGCGGAGATGTCGGAAGCTCCACGGTAGCCCCTGACGAGGCTCATCACCCCGTCCTGAAACGGGGGGCGAGGCTCGAACAGGCTAGGTCCGCAACCACTTAACGACCAGGCCGTTTCATTCGACCGCGTGCCATCCGGTTTGAGGGTCAGGCTCGTGCCGCCCACCGACACCACGTTCTTCGAGAGGCTGGGGATGTACTGGTAGACGTCACCCGTATCGCCTGACGACGCAAAGAACGTGATCCCGTTTTGGACGAAGAGACTGTCGTAGTGGACAAAGTGGCACGGATTTTCCTTGATGACGAAGCTCATCGAGATCTGCTCGACGCCCGGTAGGGTCTTGGCAACAGCCACTGCTTTGAAGAGGTCGACCATCTTGTTCGAGTCGGCTTCGACCAGATAGATCTTAGCCAAGGGTGCTATCGCATGGACCCACTCGATGTCGATAGCGGCTTCCTGGTGCCAAGATCCGCCAGTCGGGTCTTGCTTCGGCTTCGTGCCCGAGGCGTAGACGACCTGCAAGAACGTGTTCGACGAAGACGTAACGTCTCCAGAGATCTCGGTGGGCAGTCCAAACTGCGTCGAGAACACGTTGAAGTCATTCAGGGCTGTCGCGTAGTCGTAAGCGTCGATGATCGCCACGGCTCCGCCGCCCTGGTTGTCGGGGATGCCGTAAGCGGCTCGAATCTGTGCTGGCGTGTAGCCGACAGGCCCGGGCGTTGGTGCCCTCATACTGGATGCGTCGATCAGGCAAGTCGTGTGGGCGCGGGTGCCATCGTCATTCGCCGGAATCATGGTGCCGGTCGGGACGACCACGTCACGACCAAAGTAGCCAGTCGGCAACGCCTTCGCCTGGTTCTGGGCCGTGGGAGCCGTGCCACAAGTCGGGTCCGGAGCCGGAGGAATATAGCCTCCGTTGTCACTCCCGCCTCCGCCTCCTCCGCAACTGACTGCGACCATAAAGGCGACAGAGGCCAATGTGGCGATCGAGACGATTCCGACGGTTCGCATGGGTGATCTCCGGCGAGGCTACCTTGCAGTCTAACTGAGGCAGGGACTCAGGCGCGATCGGAAAAGTCCGGGCCGAATCGGATCTTTTTTGGAAAGAATCCGACTCGGCCTGTGGACATGCCTTGCAGCCTAGAGACTCCGACTCCTGCCAATGAGCGACGCCAAACACTCGACGGGGAAGAGTTCGCGAAAGAGGGAGAAGTAGAGCAGTTCCTCCTTGTCGCGTATTTCAAGCTGAGGAAACCTCCGCAAGGCCCGTTCAAGACGAGAGTCCTGTAGCTTCCGCTCTGCGTGTTCCGCGAGCTGACCGCCGATGCCAGTTCCATGGGCGAATTTCAGCTTCTTCCTCCAGACGATTTCACGGGGGAGAATGTCCTCGAACGCTTTGCGCAAGATCCACTTCTCGATGTTCTTCTTGGGTTCCAGCTTGAATTGGACTGGGATCGACATCGCATATTCAACGAGGTCGACGTCTCCGAGGAACGGCACGCGGACTTCCAGCCCGTGCGCCATGCTCATCCTGTCGCAACGCTGGAGGTTGGTGAAGTGCAGTTCGGACGTGATCTCGCTGAGTTCGCGCTCGAGCCGCACCCCGTGCATTCCCCGCAGGTAACTGTAACCGGCGAACAGCTCGTCCGCGCCCTCGCCGGAAAGGGCGACCTTGACATGTTGCGACGCCAGTTGGGCAAGGAAGTAGTTAGGGATCGCGCTACGCACGAGGGCTGCGTCGAACGACTCCAAGTGGTAGATCACCTTGCGGAGCGCCTGGGTGGCCTCCTCGATCGAAAAGACCCTCTCGTAGTGATCGGTGTCCAAGTATTCCGCGACGCATCGTGCTGCCTCGAGGTCGGTGCTTCCTTCCATACCGACTGCGAAGGTCTTCAAGCCCGGCATGGTCTGACGTGCGACTGCTGCCACGATGCTCGAGTCCAGTCCGCCGCTCAAGAAGACGCCGAGAGGCACGTCGGCGATCAACCGGGACTGGACGGAACGCGTCACACGCTGGCGCAACTCCTCCGCGATCACAGCCGGGTCATAACACCGGTCAGGACAGGGCGTCAGTTCACGGAATGGCCGCTCTCCATCGGTCTGCGTATAGACGTGACCTGGAGGGAACTCGACGACCTTGTCCGTCACAGCGAGGACCGCTTTGATCTCCGAGCCGAAAACGACCGTGTCGTTCTTGACTCCCAAGTATAGGGGTTTGATCCCGAGCGGATCGCGCGCTACCAGGAGGCCCCGTTCGTCAACTATGGCGAACGCGAACATCCCATCTAGGCGCGGCAGCCAGTCTTCGGGCCTGTCGTGCGTGGCGTGCAAGCGGAGAATGACCTCCGTGTCCGAATCTGTCTTGAATTTGCCGGACAGACCGTCGCGGAGCTTACGGAAGTTGTAGATCTCACCGTTGTGGACGATGTGGGCGTTCGAAGCCTTGTCGTACATCGGTTGATTGCCCTTGGCGACGTCCAGGATCGACAGTCGGGCGTGCCCGAGCGTCCAGGTGTCGTTTGTCGCTATGTTGCTCGAATCCGGGCCACGATATGAGACTCGACGAAGCATTTGTGAGACTTGGGGCCCTGCCCGCTTTGAACTCATTCCTACGATCGCACACATGATGCACTGACCTCCACAGTACGGGACATGGCCGATTGCTCAGCCGCTTTGAGTCGGTAGGAGACCGGTTGGGGATCGCCTCTTCCGTCGACGGTGACGACAGAACCTCTGAAGGTCCGCGTCTGCCAACGGACGGCCTCGTGGAACTCGTCGCGACACTCCCAGAGGTAGGGTGCCACAAGGAATCCGGCCCGAAACGCTTCGTACAGCCCTTGGGCCGAATAGAGGTCGGGGATTGAGCGCTCCAGGCTGGACAGTACGTGGTTCACCTCGTGGGCCAGAACTGTCGCCCTATCGTTGACTTCTGTTTCGGGCAATGGAGTCCCTGTCCTCTGGCGAATCCTGCGATAGGCACGAAAGGCTGCTCGCGTCAGTCGAATGCTCTCGTCGATCACCGGCGGCGTGGCCAGAAAGGCACCTTCTGAATAGCTGACGACGTGGACAATGTCAGGCGATTGGTTGTTCTGGGGTTCGACGTCGTCCATCAAGAAGGACGCTGACACCAACTGGAGTTTGGCCTTCTCCAAGTCATGAGAGAAATAGTCGAGTCCAGCCCTGGGTTGATAGACAACCCGAAAGGTCGCATCCTCAAGAGCCCGAACTTGGCGGAGCAGGACTCTCGCCTTTGCCACATCTTGAACGCCCCATGTCGACCGTGGCGTGTTCAACATGTTTTGAAGGATCAAGACCGGCACACCGATCTTCTTGGCGACCCTGGCGGCAAGAACGGCCGACACGACGTAGGTCACATCGTCACCGCCACGGAACGAGAAGTGGTGGGGAATGTTCGGCTCGAACGGCTTGCCTACCGTGGCGATGTACCGCAGTGTCTCAATGTGCTCTGCCAGGTTCTCGCGAACACTCAATGGTCCCCGTCCGTCCGTCCGGCAGAACCACCAAAGCGAGAGGGCGTGCCACGCGGTGTTGAGAGTCTCGTCGTACAGGCGGGCCATGGCCGCAACGTTCCTAGTTCCGGCGTATGTGCGCACCAACATCGGTTGGCTGGCTTCGTAAACCTGCCTGAACTCCTCTTTCGAGTTGATCGGAACTCCTCCGCCGTCCTGGAAGCCGTTCCAATCCTCACCGAACCGCGATTGGCTCAGCTGTGATGTGCCGATCGATAGAACATCCAGGTATCCGGTCCGCCCCAGATGGTGACACCAGTCAAGGAATTGGGCGACCGCTTCCTTGCGGTCACTCCCATAAGGGCCGACATGCGCCCGCATGAGTGGGAGGCCGCCGCGCTGGGACACCATGCCAAGGCGGTGCAGAAGAGAGTCGTCTCGTGTGCCGAATTCGGGATAGGCAAGGCGCCCAAACGGAACTTCAGCCTGAGCCAAGTCACGGCTAACCACATCTCGTGCCAAGTCCATCCTGGCTGTGTCATAGGCTGCGTCCTCTCGAATTTCGCGGGAAATCATCGAGTCAGGCACGCCAAAGGCACGGAGAGTCTCGACCGGTGTCTCGTCTCCCATGAACACCGAGACCCAGTCGCCAAACATCCGCCTAATCCTGTCGGCGGCCAGAGGCAATCCGGCGAAATACAACGAATGGACCGGGCCGCCGCGTTCGCTGAGGACCTTCGATTCACCGAGCCTCCAGACGAGCCTCCCGAAGAGGTCGACCGCCTGGTCTGGATCGAGCCTGTCGCTGAAGCCCAGGGCCGTGACACGCTCGCGTCGAATCCAATCGACGAGCGGCTGAAAAAGGTTTTCTGACCGAGGGTTCTGTGCCGCGATACAGGCGCTTTCCCCGGCAACGGCGACACGGAATCCGGCTTCTACCAGCAACTGGCTGACCGAACTGATGCCCAGCGTGTGGGCATCGAGATAGGGGTGGACCAGTCCCACTACGTCGTTATGGTCAAGCGGTCTCGGCAACTTTCACCTCCTGTTCTTTGACCTCGGAAGATCCCATGAGTACGAGGTGCTGGATCTCACGGAGGCTGAGCCCTTCAAGTCCCATCGACCGCACAGTCCGGCCGGTCTGCCAGTAATCGCAGCCATGGATCAGATTGGCCAAGTGGATGATCGCCCGGATCGTCGGGCAGGGAACACCGAGTTGCTCGCCGATCGAGGCAATCGGCACCAGGCTGGCAGGTACGTCCTCAGTGATGTACCGCGTGTCCACGGTGTGAGGCGCTTTGATCCCGTAGTACCCCTCATTGGCACGGATCGCGTCGAAGAGCGTCTTTCCCGAGGCTCCGTAGGCCAAGTACAGCCATTCCCGTGCCGAAATGCAGTTGAACCCAAGCGCGGCTCCAACTTGGACGCGCTCAGAGTCCATCCTCTCAAGCAGTTGTGCGACAGACCGGGAGATACCCTCGATGTAGTACTCGAAATCACCGCGAGTGCTCTCGATCCTGGCTGTGTTCAGGATCGTGACCGCGGGGTGGAAGATCGCGCCGATGTTGTCCAGGCTCGTCTTCATCACGTTGTCACCTGGCACGAACTCGGCGTACGCGGCAGAGAGGGCTGTGACGACCTCGGGGGTCCGATGGGCAGGGATCGCAGCGACGGGAACGCTGTTCTTGATCCCGAACACCTTGACTTGCCCTGGATTGAGAGCCCTGCAGGCGTAGATCAATGTCTGGGCTTCGGCAACGAGGATCTCGGCTTTGTTCCCAGAGGAGCGCACGGTTTTAAGGAACTCAAGGGCGCCCCCCGTCCGTCCCGGATTCAGGACGATCAACTGACCATCCGTCAGGTAGGGCGCGGCTTGCCGTGCGACGTCATTGTGTCCGGTCGCCGGGACGACGACCATCACGATCTCGGCCATGCGGACGGCTTTGCCAATGTCCTCTGTGACCAGTTCCAACTGCGCTCGGCCACCTTCGAGGCCGTCGACCTCGGTCACGAGTTGGATCGAATGAGTCTTCAACACGGAAGCCAGCCTTCCCGGGCTTCGGTTCCACAAACTGACGGGGAAACCCTTGAGCGACAGGTGGGCGGCCATGGCCTGGCCTCCATTTCCTGCCCCCAAAACAGCAAAACGTTTGTTCTGATTCATAGGGCCTCCTGAAAGGCGTGTTCATGAGAGGCTTGCCCAAAGACCAGCCCCAAGATCGCAACAGGGTTGCGATAAGCTTCGCGCAAGAATGCACCTCCTTTGCGCAGGTCGGTGAGGGCGCGGAATCGCGCACTCTTTCGATGCGTCGGCGAGGTTAGCTGCCGGGTTAGAGCCGAAAGTTACTCCTCCCGATGGAATCGGGATTCACCCCAGGGTTGGTTCCCCCGCTCTGGGCTTTGCCCAGATTAGACTGTGTGAGTATTATACCTGGATTGTCTTGAAAGGGTTTCGGGAGAAGGAGAGACCGCGGCTTCTTGGGTTGCCTGTTGCGCTGAGAAGTGGGGGGCACCTGAGCGCTTCAGCGCGCGCAGGTGCCCGGTTTTTAGGGGGCCGACGGCCCCCGCGTCAGTGTCAGTCGATCAAGGCCCAGTCGGCGTACTCGAATGCAAATGCCGGCAGTGCGTTCAAGGGGTCTGATGCCATTCTGATCCGCACTCTTGCCGCGAGCATTCCTGTCGGACTGACGAACGAGTCCGTGGACTTCGGAGCGACCGCAGTCTGGATAGAGTATTCAATGCCGAGTTGCTTGGTGCTACAGGTCACCCAAACTCCGCGAGTGAAGTCATAGAGGTCGATAGACTGTTGCCAGACACCGTTGTCCAGCGATTCGGATTTGACGGTGAACCGAGGGGTAAGGAGGCGGGAAGCGGTGGACTTCCCGGAGACTCTGATGTCGATAGCATCGCTCCGCAGGCTGGGAACGATGAACCGACGCACCACCAAGGCGTTGTCGTCATTGCCAATGAGGCTTTTCACGTTGCCGGTCACGACCTGGCCGAGCCTGACAGTCAGCCCGGACGGGCTCACCGTGAGATTGGCCGCGGAGGCAAGTGACGGCACGATGACGAAAGTGAGGCCAGCAAGAACATTTGCGAGGCCATGCGACAGTTTCCGAGTCATCTTCTGATGTCCTCCTCGTTTACAGTCGAGTCAGGATTGGGGCCCCAAGTGCTTTCGACAAGCCGTCGGGTTGCGGAGTTCCATTAGGTTTCATGAAGACTCGGCTCACCGCGCGCCGAACGTGGGTAAGTACCCTGATTTGACTGCTGTCAAGGGAGTCTGGCAAGCGTCGTGATCTTTGGATGAGTTGAGGCTGAACGTAGGCAGAGTCGTGAAGATTGGCGCGCCGAAGACTGCCGCAAAGGTTCAAACTTGAAAACAGAAAGATCTTAGAGGCTTAAGGGCAGTCGATCGCCCCAGATCGCGGGGGCCAGGGCACATCCACAGGGTCAACTCCAGGAACACCACGAATGGACGCGTCTCAATGAAGCTGAGGGTACGGAGGGTTTGGGACTCTCCGAGACGGCCATGGCAGCGTGGCCAATTGCCAACGGTAACGTGAGTTCGTACACGTCAGGGGGACGCGGCGAGGGCCTGGACTCCACCGCTGAAACGGCAAGCGGCGCATCGCCCCGCTGATCCGCCGACAAGCGAGGATCAGGGAAACCGATCCGCCGCCAGTTCGACCCGTCTGCCTCCTTGCCGGGCGCTCTCGTAGATGGCGAGGATCACTTCGAGCGGCTTGAGTGCGTCCCGCCCCGTGATCGCCGGGTCACGGTCGTCCAGGATTGCTTTCGTGAAGTCCTCGATCTGAAGGCGGTGTTGCTCGGCCCAGACCGCACTAGGGTCGCTGCTGGTGGCGCCCGATGGGGCGGAAACGACCGCAAGGTTAGGAGCGGGCTGCTTGAGCACTCCGTGTCCGTAAAATCCTGCCTGAGCGGCGGCCGGGTCGACGTCCCACACTTTGAATCGGTCGGCCTCGATGACGGCAGTCCCCCACTTCCCGTGGACCTCGAGCCGTTCGGCAAGACCGGGATAGGTCGCGGTCGAGCCTTGAATGACGCCGATCGCCCCGTTCCTGTACTCGACCAGCGCGTTCGCCATGTCTTCGACCTCGATCCGTTCGTGGGCCACTGTCCTGACAGTGGCCTGGACGGAGCGCACGCCACCCATGATCCACTGGATCATGTCTACGTAGTGGACACCTTGGTTCATCAAACACCCGCCGCCGTCCAACTTCCAGGTGCCACGCCAGTCGCCCGAGTCGTAATAGGCCTGTGTTCGGTACCACTTGTTGTAGCAGTCACCGGCGACGAGGGGGCCCAGCGCGCCGGCTTGGGCCGCATCCCTCAGGCTCCGTATGTCCTTGGCGAACCGGTGCTGCGAGACGACGCCGAGCTTCACGCCTGACCGCTCGCACTCTTGCACCATCGCCCATGCGGCTTGCATGTTCACATCGATGGGCTTTTCCGACAAGACGTGCTTTCCGGCACGAGCCGCTTGGACTGCGATACCCGAATGGGAGCCACTGGGGACGCAGACACAGACCGCGTCCACGTGGTCGAGCATCTCGTCCAGTGTGCTTGCTGCGAGCGCTCCGTACCTTTCGGCGGCCGCTTTGGCCCGCTCGGGAACGACGTCGGTAAAGGCAGTCAGCTTTGCGCCCTCGATCGAACACAAGGCATCAGCGTGCGTGCCGTGGATGACGCCGCAACCAACGACGCCAAAACGGACGGTCATGCTTCGGCCCCGGCGGCGTCGAGAACGCCACGGAGCGCAGCAACGGCAGTGCGAAAAGCCTCTTCACCGCTGAATCCGCCATTCTCGCCGGCAATCTGTGCATGCGGCTCCATCGTGAGTTGCCCATGCCAGCCGTTCATGACAAGAAAGCTGAACATCTCCTTCAGCTCGCCGTCCCCGGTTCCAGGGTTCACAAAGCGGTTTTCGGCCTGCTTGCCGTCCTTGACATGGATCGTATCCAGGTGGATCTGGATCCAAGGGAACCAGTCGCGCATTGTCCTCGTGCCGATCAGGACCGCATTGCCGGGATCGTAGACGGCCTTGAAGTGTGGGCCGCCGAACTCGTGGAACAGAAGGCGGGCGTTGCCTGGAAACGCACCGAAAAATCGACCATCGTTCTCGTGAAGCAGCACCAGAGAGTTGTCGTGCGCATAGCGAACCTGTGGAGCCATCCAGATCTTGATCTCGGGCCACGCCTCTTGTCCACCATTGGGATCCGTCTCGGGAGTGAACACACGGATTCTCTGCGTTCCCAGACGCTTGGCGATCTCACTGGCCCTGTGGAGCCTGGAAAGCTCATCGCTCCTTCCCTCAGGTGTGAACTTCACTTTGTTGACAGGTGATCCGATCGACTGGACGCGCATCCCGTGCCCGCGGACACGAGCACCAATCTCATCCACTTCCGCGTTCGTGAGTGCTAAGACGTTCTTTCCGAAAGCAGTCCGCAAGTCCAAGGCAGAAATGCGGAGGGCTTTGAGGGCATCGAGTTGGGCGTCTAGGTCAGCCGAGATCTCGTCGCCAAATCCTGAGAGAGAGAACCTGATCATCGTTCTTTGCCAGCTCGTTCTAAGGATATCCCGAACGGGCCAGTGTACTGGCGCCCCGGTTCGCCACGGGGGGGGGCTGACCACACTCGTTTCCTGAGAGAAGCTCAGGGCCTACCGTCCGTCGCCAACGGGCGAGCCTCGGCGATATGGCGCAGTCGTACGCGCCTTCACGAGGTCAACGGTACGGTCCGCAGACCATGGAAGAACGGACTGTCATGAGACGCCGTCGGCTTCGGGTTCTGGAGCACCGTACACCGAGGCTTGGAACTGCGAATGTCGGGGCGATTGGACGAGGAAGACGATCACCCTTGCGACAGTAACGCCGTTTTCCAGGACAGACGAAACGATGCCTTGAACTACACTTTCCTTGCCATCCGATTCCTGCGAAAATGCACGAAAAAGTGAGTTAGAAGCGACATTGTTAGCAAGTGCTTTGCGTAACGGGGATACAAGCCATTGTGGCACCTGGTCGGTAAGCCGCCGTCCCACTACAAACTCCTCGCGTATCTTCAGACAACCTTGGCTGTACGAAATGACGAGTCCTTCGGAGTCAACGACGGCGAAGCATAGCGGCGCTACATTGACCAGGGCTTCCCACCAACCGACTCGCGGGTCGGTCCTCGACTCAGCGCGCGCCTCCCGAATACCCAGCAATCTTGCTGCCTTGGCCACGGCCTCTGTCCGATTGTTGGCCGAGAGTTTGCCGCGGAGCCTTGACCAATAAGTCTTGACTGTTCCTGTTCCGATTCCCATCCTGGTCGCGATCTGGCTGTCCGTGTAGCCTTCCGAGGCCAGCCGGAGGATCTCGGCTTCACGCTCAGATAGGAATTCGAGGTTTTCGCCTTGCATCGCCGCCCTGTCGCCAATGGTTATAGCGTATTGAGCCCGCCAATTGGGGCATACATTATAGCGATCTTATCTGTATGGTGAGGGGTTTTTTGGAGAGCCTTCTAGGGTGGCCGCTCCAATTTGAGCCTGTGTCGTCGTTTCGTGTACGCCAAAAAGAGGACAGCAAAAGTGGGATGGCAAAAACGCTCGAAAACGATGGATAATGCATCCGGTCCGATTGGCCGGAGACTAAGGTTCGGGGTCGATCCGGAGTAACGCAGAGTCCGACACGCTGGTGGAAGACTCAGGTCCGGTAAGGGCGTTGGAGCTGGTTCTCCGCTCAAATGAGCGACGTTTTTTATTGCTAGGAGGTGGTCACAAGGGGCAGGGGCCTCATAGCACGCCGTTCGTCCTTTCGGCCGGCCTTGGAGGAATTGGGGATGACAGTACGTTCATTCAGCAAGACAAGGAGGGGATTGCTGGCCACAGGTTTGGCGCTGAGCCTGGCCGCGGCCGCAGGAGCCTCGAACTACTTTGTAAATCCGTTCGACAGCAGTGTTCCCGTTGGCAACACGGCGACGACCACGATCTGGGGTATCGATCGTTACAAGCCAGCTGCGTTTGAAAGTGTAAACGCGCTGAGTGGCAACCGGCTTCACATCGGGATCGCCGCAGCCGACCACCAGAGCGACGGGTTTTACAACACTCAAGGCCGTTGGCTCGTCTTGGACAACGGCACCTACACGATGATTTCGGGCGACGTCTATGTCGACTCGAGCTTCTTGAGCAACGAACGGAGGACTGGTATCTGGGGCGTCGCCGTAGACGGGTCCAACGCAATCCAGGGTTATCCCATCTTGGATGTAGCGAACGATCACTCGACAGTGGGGCAGACGACTGATACGACAGGTGATTTCCGGTTCTGGACCAACGATACAAGGCAGATCCCCGGCGATGGCGCCCATGCGACTGCCGGCTGGGTCAACATCAAGGCTTTGACCAACGCCGACGTCGACAAGTGGCACCACTTCGAGATCCGTCTGACGCCGACAGCGTATGAAGCCTACATCGACGGACAGTTGGTCTATACGGACAACTGCACGTACGGTTCGGTCAAGTTCAGCGGGGTCATCATGAACTCGAAGAACTACAACGCCGACTACGACGTCTACTGGGACAACATTTCGGCAATGCCTAGCGGCGATCCGTGGGGACTGCCCGTAGACCTCAACGGTAACTACTACGAGCCTTCTTGTCCGACCCAACAAGTCGATGGCGCGGCCGCGACGACCGGAAACAGCGGAGAGACTTTCGTCGACGTGACTGAGTCGAGCAACAACGTTCCCGCCACCCAAGGCAGCTTCACACCGTTCTCACACGCCACGAAACCACCAACCCCTCTCCAAGTCAACCTGCTAGGGCGTAGCTTCCAGTTTGAAGTCGACCTGGGGGGCACCTGGAGCCTGACGCACGGCTACTACTATCCTAATTGGAGGGACGGATCCAGCTTCATCGTTGGTGCCCACGACAGCAACGCCAACTATCCGTCGAGCGGAGACTTGTGCGAGGCGGTCGTGGACCTGCCGTTCCCCGGAACGGGATTCCGCTTCGACGCTTCGACGCGCACGGACGATCAGTTGATCCCTGCCGATACGACCGGGGCGACGAAGTTCCTCGTGCGCTTCGACATCGATGGCGGTGGCGCAGCGGTCATGAC
Source organism: Armatimonadota bacterium (assembly GCA_029781035.1). Lineage (GTDB taxonomy): Bacteria > Armatimonadota > Fimbriimonadia > Fimbriimonadales > Fimbriimonadaceae > JAEURO01. The sequence continues at coordinate 56,692 of JAKOXK010000001.1, read as the reverse complement.
CGTGACGACACTCGACGGCACGGCCCCAGGAACGACGCAGTCGGTCAACTGTACAGCTGGGTCGGGAATGGCGACAGCGCACTTCTACACGGCGTTCGATCGTGACTACAGTGCTTTCACAGGCGGTCAAGCGACGGCGACAGTGAGCCACTTCACAACCTCGGCGACGAACAACGTCCTATACGCGTTTGCCGACGACCCTTATTTGAAGTCGGGTGACCAGGCGGTCTATCGCGTTGGCATGGCCAACGTGTCCAGCCCTGTCGTCGGCTTCCAGGCGTTCGGCACCTCGACGCTGGCGCAATCCTTGGTCGACCTTGGTAGCGCTAACGCCTATTACACGGCCTCACCGTTTGCCACGCACTTCCTGGATCCGCGTACGAACGGGCTTTCCTCAGGGCAGTCGCCCTACGGTGCCTCGGGGACTCAGACGGGTGCGGCGCTCGCTTGGCTGCCCTACAGCGTCTCGGGCGAGTGCACCAACACGTTGGGCATCGCCGCCGACAACGGCCATGGGTTTGTGACCCGCTTCAGCCTGTACGGTGGCGGACAACTCCTGCCGAGCCTGCTGCAGACATCGAACACAGTGGTCGCGGACTTCACGCCTCCGACGGTCTCCATCACGAGCGCGAACCAGTCGCAAGGCAACGTCATTGGCGGACTGGCAGTGCAGGGGCCCATGACGATCCACGTGAGCGCCATGGACTTGGGTTCCAAGCCCTCAGGATTGAGCGGATTCCCGACCCTGAAGATCACGTGGGCAGACAGCTCCGTCACCAACCTGGCGATGAGCGCGAATCAAGGCGACGACTATACGGCTACATTCAACCTGGACTCGACAGTCCCTTGCGGACCGGCAACGATCACAGCCACGGCCGTGGACGATTCCGGCAACACGAACACAGCGGTTGCGAACTTCAACGTCAATATCGCGACCATCTCGTGCAACCTCTACCTGGACAGCACGTCGGCGAACGCGACCCGCTGGATCCAGTTCGTTGTCGGCGGTGGAGGCACGAACCACACACCTGTGACGATCAACAAGCTCGTGACCTTCACGAGCGGACAGGCGTTGAACTTGGTCCTCAATGGTCTCGATGGTGTCCCTGACTGTACGCACACGCTCACTCAGTTGTGGGCCAAGGATCCTGTGCACACTCTGGGGAGGCTCGTGAGCCTCGACACGAGTGGGGACGGTCAGTACACCGGCCATGCGGATCTCCATCTCCTTGGAGGCAACGCGAACAGCGACTCGGTCATCGACATCCTTGACTTTGGCGTGTTCGCGGTTCAGTGGGGCTCGCCAGAGCCGGTCAACAGTGCAGTCAACGACCCCGGCAACGCGGACTTTGACTGCTCCGGTCACGTCGGGACAGTGGACTACACCTTCTTTGGCGTCGGTCACTTCCTTTCGGCCGACGATCCGCTTCCGGGCAATTACGATGGCCCGCAACAGAAGCCGAAGGACAAGTGCACAGTCAAGGAGATGGTCTTGGGTGGTGTACCCGAGGGGATCGCACAAGCCATGGACGCTGACAAGGACGGTTGGATCACGGTCAAAGAAGTGGCCCAATGGCTTGTCATTAAGCAGCACCTGTCTCTAGGAGGCAAACCCTAGAGCCAGTCCGCTGGGGACGGGCTGTGTCCGTCCCCAGCCCGTGCAAAGAACACTGGAGTTCGAGAGAAGAGAGTAACCACATGCAACATTGGACAGGAAAGGACACCAAGCGCGCCCTGTTCGGCGCACTTGCTGCCGGTGCGCTGGCCCAAGGCGCCTTGGCGAGCAACTACTTCGTCAATCACTTTGACGCCGATCCGAGCTTGACGAACGGGTCAGCGACATACACGAACTGGTCACCAGACCGGTATGCGCCATTGAAGTTCCAGAAGACGTATTTCGACGGCGACAACCGGCTAGAGCTGGCTCTCGATCCAAGCGGGCCGGTCAACAGCTTTTACTCCTGGCAAGGGCGCACGCTCTTGCTCGAAAATCCCGAAGCGACGATCGTCCGGGCCAAGATGTACATCCCTGCCGACGCCGCCACCAAGCAGCGCGTCTCGTCGATCTGGGTGACGGCCGACGACGGCAAGAACAACAATCCGGGCACGGAGATCGATATCTCCGCCTATCCGATCTTCAGCTTCTCGTCCTCAGGCCTTGTGCCTCGCTTCCGAGTCTGGGACGACTGGAACGGAGGGTGGATCGACCTGTCTGTGCCAGCGACTCCTGGCACGTGGCACACAGTGCAGATGCGCTTGGCCAACAGCATGATCGAGTTCTCGATCGACGGCAGCATCGTCTACACGAAGACAGTCAGCACCGGCTATGTCGGTAACTCGCCGAACTACTTTGGTCCGGCACTGCGCTTCCGGGACGTCATGCTCGAGTCGTACCTCTTTAGCCAGACGGACCCCTATTCGGTCTACTTTGACGACTTGGAGACAGCCAGCGAGCCACAGCCGCTCAATGGCCTGCCTGTCGACCTCAACGGCGGTTACACGTCGGCCTCCTCGGGATCGAGCACCAGCGGCGCTGCCGTCGCTGCGACGTTCCCGTTGGACGGTTCCGACCAAGTGATCGAGCGGAGCCAAGACGTCGCCAGCACCGACGAGGGAACGTACACACCGTTCTCCGATGCATACAAGAAGCCGACTCCGCTCACCCTGAGTGCGGGCGACATCAGTTCTGGCTTTGACTTCGAAGCCGACTTGAATGTCGGTGGTACTTGGGCGACGAACACGGAGACCTTCGGACTGGGCGTCGGGTCGACGTTCTTCCGCGGAGCCCGCGTCTATTGGGACGGAACCGGCTACAAGGTCTCACTTTCGACCGACGACATGAATACAAACACCATCACGGACGGAGGAACCGCGTTCGCCGTTCCCGCGGACGTGAACAAGGTGCGAGTGAGGGTGCACGTCGATGGCTCCGGCAACCTGTCGGGGAGCGTTGTGAAGTTGAACGGTGCGACCCTCGACTATTCACCGGTCAGCCTCGGCTCGATGACCGTTGGCAGCGCCCTCGCTGGCGGTGAGGGATTTGTCGCCGGGTACACGGCGGCTGGCGTGCCGAACGCTGCGGGCAACATCCAGGTCAGCAACTTCACCACGTCTGCATACGTCAACGCGGTCTATGCCTACTGCGACATGCCCTATCTCACGCCCTCCTACGTGTACAACGCGGTCACCTACCCGAGTTCCTATGGGATGAGGATCGGCATGGCGAACCTCACTCAGCCGGTCTACGGCTTCCAGGCCTTCGGCGGCCTGACTTCGACCAGCTACCAGATCCTGGATCCGCTGAAGGACTCGAGCAACAACACCGTCGTGGGCGCGTACTACACGGGCTTGCCGTTCGATCAGCACATTCTGAACCCGTTGACGCAGGGTTTGGCGTCAGGCACGTACCCGACACCAACTTCGGGCAACGCCACATTGGCCGTGCTGCCCTATGACAATTCGAACGGATCCTACGTACCGAGCGGCCAGGGCAGCTCGTACCTCGTGATCAATCCCGACAACGGAAACTCGAGCATCAAGACTCGTTTCACATCGGGGTCCGGTGACGTGATTCCGAGCATCCGTCAGACCTCGAACGTCGTGTTGCTTGACAACACCGCCCCGGCGGTGTCTGTCGTCTCGGCAACCCAAGGCGCAGGGAACCTGCTCGGGAGCGGAACCATCGTTCCTGGGCCCATGACTATCACGGTCTCGGCAGACGACGCAGGCGACTACCATACAGGACTGCTTGGCCGTCCGACCATCACCATCACTTGGGCCGACAATTCGACCACGACCCTGACAACGACGTCCGGCAGCGGGAACACGTTCCAGGCCGTCTACAACGTGCCTGTCAACGTTCCCTGCGGGACGGTGAAGTTCGACGCTCAGGCCAGTGACCGAGCCCTGAATGTCGGCCATGCCTCACAGCAGACCGGCACCCTGAACAAAGCGCAGATCACGGTGACGCTGCAACTAGCGGGCACGTCGGCGAATGCCAACCGCTGGATCCACTTTGTCATCGGCGGTGGTGGCGGTGGTAATACCGCGGTCTCGATCGACAAGGTCGTCACATTCAGCAGCGGCTCAGCAACCGTTACGTTGAACGGGCTCGACGGCGTCCCGGACTGCTCCCACACGGTCACGCAACTGTGGGCCAAGGATCCCGTCCACACCTTGGGAACGAAGGTGACTCTCGCCAAAGACAGCAACGCTCAGTACACCGGTCCGACCGTAGTCCTGAGGGGTGGCAATGCCAATGAAGACTCAGTCGTCGACATCCTCGACTTTGGTGTCTTCGCTTACCAATGGGGCTCGAGCCAACTGCTGAACAGCGTGATCAACCAACCGAGCGGCAACGCTGATTTCTCAGTCAACGGGTCGGTCGGAATCGAGGACTACACGTTCTTTGGCAGCTACTTCCTGCAGTCCGACGACGCGCTGCCCGGCAACTACTCCGGACCTTCGCCCACACCGAAGCAGAGATGCACAGTGAAGGAGATGGTCGGTACCGGCGTGCCGGAGACGGTCGCCCAATCCATGGACGCCGACAAGGACGGTTGGATCACGACAGACGAGGTGGCTCGCTGGCTCGACGCCAAGAGACGGATCAAGTCAGGAAGCCGCGGCTAATACAGATCAGGGAATACAGGAACCCCGTTTCATGAGGGCGGGGTTCCCTGGCTCCCTGAACACGACAACCAGACCGGGGCAACGATTGTCGCGGGGAAAGGTGCCATTCGAAGGATCGCGGGCCGCCGTCACGGAAACGGGACGGGCAGAAGAGTGTTCGAGAGCACTGCTCTCGGGCCAGGGATCGAAAAGACAGCAGGACTGTAACGCCGGTTTGGCGGCAGGACGAGGAGAAATGAGATGAGGAAACAACTGATGGCCAGGTTCAAACTGGCCAAAGCGACGGGCGTAGCGGTCATGGCCGCGTTGTCCGTCTTCGGATGGTCTGCCACGTACCACGTGCCTGGAGACTTTTCCGACTTGAAAGACGCTGTGGCGATGGCCAACACCAACTCTGATGCGAGCAATGTCATTCGAGTCGGGGCTGGCTCGCATCCGGCCACGTACCAAGTCGAAGTCACAAAAGACTTGTCTATCATCGGCGATGATCCATCAAGCACGATCGTGCCGACCGCCAACACCGGCGGATCAGGAGATGCTCGAGGATGGATCCTCGTGGACGCGGGCGTCGACATCATCGTCAAGAACTTGACTTTCGACGGGTCTGGCTTCCAGATCGGCCAAGTCATCCGATCGTACGGCAAGGGCCTGTACTTCGGGTGCACGTTCCAGAACGTCGCCTACCCCGGCTACGACGGTAGGGGAGTCGTCACGATCGATGCGGTCGGAACGGTCAACAACTGCACGTTCAAGAACATAGGACGCATTCATTCGTACTTCTACGGCAACACCGTCGGTTCGCTCGTTATCGGGTGTCGCTTCATGGGAAAGGGAGACGTTGATTCCCTGGACTATGGCGTCGAGCTTGAGGGCGGAGCGCAGGTCGAAGTGGACCACAACGTGTTCAGTGATTGCCGTGGTGTAGCTTATTCAGACGGATCGAGCTCGGCGGGGATCTTGGCCACCACGTACTTTTTGGGTGGCACCGGCCTGACGGCCCAGTACAACACCTTCACGGGTTGCACAGTTGGCGTCGCCATCGGCTATCTGACGAACGACACAACGACAGCAACCCTGCGCTACAACACTTTTGCCGGCAACGGATACTACGACTGGCCGGGTCATTCGACGGGCGTCTTGGGCGTAGCGATCGACAACGAGTCGTCAACGGTGCCCACCGACGCTGCTGACAACTTCTTTGGCTCGTCATCAGGCCCTTCCGGAGGGGACGGGGTCTACGGCCTGGTCACGACGTCTCCGGTCCTCGTTGCGGCTGTCGGTGAACAGGGAATCCCAGTCGATCTCGACGGAACGTACATGATGCCGGAAAAGGATATGGCTTCCGCCGCAACGACCGGTGCGACCCAAGTGTCCGAGTCCAGCAACGGCGGATCTGCGCTCAACGGCACGTACACTCCCTTTGACTCGGCATTTGGCAAGCTGCCCAAGATCCAAGAGGTCATGCTCACCGATGCTTCTTGGTCATGCATCGTCGGGCTCAGTGGCGGCCAGGTCTCTGGAAGCGCCTACAAGATTGGATGCACGGCAGTGGGTGACACGGGCACGAAGGGCGCGCTCGTCTCGATCGCTAAGTCCGGCGCGAGCCTGGTGCTCTCGCTGAGAAGCACAGACGGCACGCTGACGACAAGCCCGGTCACCGAAACGACAGGGGCCAGCCGGTTCCTCCTCCACATGGACGTCGACTCTCTGGGCGCTGCCTCGGCGACGGCACAGACATTAAATGGCTCGCACCCCGGTACGACCTACGCGCTCGGCAACATCAGTACGACCATCGACACGAACGCCGGGTTCATCGTTGAAGCCGACGGTGGCGGGGTTGCCGGATCCTCGACGGCCTCGATGACAGTGTCAGGCTTCGTCACGACCGGTGGGCCTCTGAACGTCATGTACGCCTTCTGCGACAGCCCGTTCGCAAAGTCCTCGGGCGCTCTTGACTACCGACTGGGCATGGCGAACGTGGACCGGCCATTGGCTGGCTTCCAGGCTGCCTTGAACAACATGGTTCCGGCCGTGCAAGGGAACCTCGACGGACGCACTTATACGGTTTCGCCGTTCACGTCTCACTTCCTCGGGTTCGGTCTGTTGCTCGACGGTGGCGTCACGTACATTAACCTGTACTCGGGGCTCCAGACTTGGGCCACTCTGAGTGACTTGACCTTCGCCGCCCCGCCAGTGCAAGGGGTGGCAGCTCTGGGAATTGACGCCAGTAACGGAAGTCTGGTCACTCGATTCTCGGATGAGTTCGGCTCGGCCGTAACGGCGACGAGGCTCGACTCCAACACGACCGTGGTCGACAACACCGCGCCGGTCCTCTCGTCGCTCTCAGCGACTCAGGGGGCGACGGACGTGCTGAACGGAGCCCACGTCACGGTTCAGGGCACGGTCCACATCACGGTGGACGCTCGCGACCTCGAAGCTGGACTGGCTGGCTTCCCGACGATCGACATCCCAGAACTGGGTGTCTCTGGCGCCCTGATGTCAGCCGACACGGGGAACACGTTCAGCTATGACGCGGTCGTTTCAGCAGCGAGCCCTTGTGGCACGGCCCACATCACGATCGGAGCGGCAGACGACGCGGGCAACACGGCGACGACCAGCGCCACGCTCACCATCAACAAGGTGCAGGTTTCGGCGACGATCGTGCTCGATGGGGTGTCGTCCAATGTCAATCGTTGGGTCCACATCAAGCTCGGTGGCGGAGGAGGCAGCAACCCGGTGATCGAAGTCGACAAGCAGGTCGCCTTTACCGCCGGATCCGGATCGGTCGTGCTGGATGCAACGGACGGTGTCCCGGACTGCACCCACACTCTGACACAACTGTGGGCCAAGGATCCGGTCCACACGTTGGGCAACAAGGTCGGCCTCTCGATGGACGCCAACCACCAGTACTCGTGCACGGTTACGCTGTACGGGGGCAACGCCAACGAAGACAACGTGATCGACATCCTCGACTATGGCGTCTTCGCTTTCCAGTGGGGCTCTCACCCTTCGGCGAACAGCGCGATCGGCGAGCCGAACGGCAATGCCGACTTCTCGTGCAATGGAACCGTTGGCACCGAGGACTTCTCGTACATATCGACGGGCTTCTTGAGTTCGGACGCGGCCGATCCCGGTGGCTACAACCAACCCAAGAACGGCCCGAAGGAGAAGTGCACGGTCAAGGAGATGACTGCGACCGGCGTCCCCGAGGGCGTAGCCCAAGCCATGGACATCGACAAGGACGGATGGATCACAGTCAACGAGGTCTCTCGCTGGTTGGACATCAAGCGGAAGGCAACTTCCGCGAGGGGCTGATCCCGAAGACAAGACATTCGGGGCCCTGAACTGTGACGTTTCAGGGCCCCACGGACAAGACCCAGTCTTGGCGATCGCCAGGACTGGGCATTGGATCAGGAGAAAGACATGAAGCATTCGCGCATGGCAGGAGCCGCTCTCGCAGTAGGCATGAGCCTCGTCGGTAGCTCTGCGTTCGCTCAGCACTCGTCCCACGACCCGTTTGCGTTTCCCTTGAAGGGCGGGCCCGTGACACACAACGGCCAGGGAGTCGGGGTCACCTCGTTGCCGGGGATATCGCCCCTCTACAACGGCGTGGAAGACAACGGAACCAACGCGTTCGGCTGGTACTACATCATCACGGGCGGCAAGACGCCCCTCGGCTACGGCGGAACGCGGAATGGCGACAATGCGTCGGGAGGCACGTTCCGGTTCGTGACGGACTCGCCCGCCTATCTTTACTATCCAGTCGACGTCTGGCAGAAGGACGACTGGTTCACCTACAACTTCAGTTTTGGCCTCAGCCTGTTGAACGGGTCGACCCTGGTGTTCGACGACACCGGGATCCCCGACAACACAATTCCCTACTCGGGGAAGTACTACTGGAACACGTCCCTCGGAGGTCCTCCTAGCGACGCCGGCTGCTATCGCGGCTTTGCGATGTCGAACGATTGGGACTGGATCTATGCGGGATACTTTCCGGTCGTTGGTCCGACCACGTTCGACACGATCGTCGGCTACTTCGACGGCGACGGCATCGAGCGGTTCCAGCCCCTTTCGCGGAACGTGCGGTACCGGTTCAACATCTGGACTGAAGACGGCTCGTTGTTGCCGACTGCGACAGGCAAGTTCACAGGCGACGTGCTCTCCAGCGATACCGTGGACAGCACAGTCACAGTCGAACCGACGGGCATCAACCGGATCCCTCCTTCTGGGGTGCCCGATCCGATCTGGAAGGTGACGTTCAAGCTCAAGAACCCGGTCACTCTGCCTGCTGGCAATTACTACTTCAGTCATGACATCGTTCATGGGAACGGATGGACTCCCGTCGATCTGAATGGACGGTACTTCGCGGCGGCAGCCCAGACTTATCCGGGTCTGTCGATCGCTGCTACCGGAGCCGACCCCACCTACGGTCAAGTGATCGAACGCAGCCGCGACGGGTCGATCAACGCTTGGGATCCCAATGCGGTCGAAGGGACGTACACGCCCTTCTCAGACGCTGTGAAGCCACCACGTGCCATGAGCGTGTCATCGAGCGGGACCACCTTTGTCGCCGACATCGATGCCACAGGGACCTGGGTTGCGAACGATGAAGCCTTCGGTGTCGCCGTCAGCAACTCGACCCTGAGCGCTGGTGTGAGGCTCACGAAGTCAGGATCGTCGTATGTCGTCGGGTTGACTGGCCGAATGGCCGGTCCTCCCTACACTATCGAGTCGGGAGGCACGGCGTACACGGCGGCGTCTGATGAAACAGCGTTTCGTGTCCAGGTGTCCGTCGATTCGCTGGGACAGCTGTCAGGGAAGGTCTGGCCGCTGAATGGAGCCCAAGCGGGCACTGAACACGATCTAGGAACTTATGCGCCGACGATTGGTTCGATCTCCGGGCCAGTCGTGTTCACGGCAGGGTTCACGTCCGAGGTTGGTGTGACCAAGCCCAACGGGGCTGTGCGTGTCCGTAATTTCGAGACGAACGCGGTCGCCAACAATCTCTACGTCACGGCCGACAACCCGTACATCAAGTCTTCCGGCCGAGCCGACTATCGCTTCACGATGACCGGCTTGCAGCAGAGCGTGTTGGGTTACCAGGCGTTTCTGCAGAGCCACGGTGTCCAGACCTATGACAGCACGAGCGTGTACACCTATGCCGATCAGGGCCTGTTCCCGACAATCCTGCTCCCGATGAACTCGAGCCTGCAACTGTCTGCAGGTGTCGCGACAGGACAACCCGCCGCTCCCGCCTCAGAGATCGCCAAACTTGCTGACTTGCGGTTCACGCCGACTGGCGAAGGCACCGCCTGGGTCGGCGTCAACGCGGACAACGGTTCGGGAATCCCGACCCGCTTTAGCGACTCGCTGGCTCAACCGGTGACTCCAGCGCGGTTGGACTCCAACATCGTCGTCGTTGACGACACACTTCCGGTTCTCACGCAGTTCTCGGCGACTCAAGGGGCCGTGGATGCGACGACTCATCCGATCGTGCTGGGGAACTTGCTCGTTGAGGTCAATGCCCGGGACTTCGGTCAGGGAGGAAGCAATGAGGGCTCAGGACTTGCGGAACGGCCGAAGATTGTCTTGAACTTCTCGCCGACCAGCAACAACGGGACAGGGCCGGAAGATGTGGTGCTGGACACGTATTCCTGGACGGGGAACAAGTTCCGCGCCGAGTACAACGTGACGGCCAGTGCACCGAGTGGTCCTGCCGAGATCATCGTCAGTGCGATCGATGATGCGGGCAACAGTGTGTCTCAGACCGAATCGACGGGTGGTGTGAACACGACGACCGTGACCCTCAGCGTGGAACTGGCATCGGTGGGCGCCTCTCCCACGAGGTGGGTCCACTTCGTCTTGGGTGGCGACGGTTCCGGCGCGAACTCACCAGTCCACATCGACAAACTCGTGACGTTCACTGCTAACCCGCAGACTGTGGTGCTAAACGCGTACGATGGGCCCGAAACGTTGCCCGCCAACGGACCAGCCTCGTTTGACGAGGTAAGTGCTGTCGATCCGCTCCACACGCTTCGTGCGAACGTTGCAATGAACCATGTGGGCAACCAGTACACAGGAAGCGGCTTGCTCTCGCTGAAGGGCGGCGATGCCAACAGGGACAATGTGATCGACATCTTGGACTTTGGCGTCTTCGCCTACCAGTACGGCACCAATCCCGCAGGCTCTCCCAACTCTTATATAGGGGAGTCGGACACCAATGCCGACTTCAGTTGCGATCATGGTGTCGGTACCGAGGACTTCACTTTCCTTCAAAATGGGTTCCTCAGCGTCGGCGATTCTGAGCCGGGCAACTTCGCTGGCCCGGGCAGGACGCCGCAAGTCAAGTGCACGGTCAAGGACATGGTCAAGGCAGGGGTTGCGGAGAGCGTGGCCCGTGCCATGGATGCGGACAAGGACGGTTGGATTACCGTCAACGAGGTCACCCGGTGGCTGGACGCAAAACTCCACATCAAGCCGGGTGCCCGCGGATAAGAAAAGCAGGGAAACATCGGGCTCCGTCCTTCGGGACGGGGCCCTTTGAACCTGGCAATAAGTGAGTTTATTGCCTGACTTTGTCTGGTAGAGCCTCTCCTGGCTCTCGTGGCTAATACAATGGGTGAATGCTGAATTGATGCCGGTGGCGACACCGTGCCGTGGATCTGGAGATGAACATGATAAAGTATGTGTGCGTAGTGTTGCCAGCCCTCCTTCTGACCGGAGCGGCCAAGGCCAATGTGAATCTGGAGCTGAGGCCACTCAAGAACAGTTACAAGGTCGGTGAGGTCGTCAACGTGGACATCGTCGCCGTTTCCGACAATCCCACGGAGACCATCGGTGCCCTCGACGTCATCATTCAGTGGGATCCCGCCGTCATCAATCCCATCAGCTCCTACGACTCCAGGGCTCATGACGCCAACGGCGGCTACGCGTGGTTTTCGTCCGGATTCATCAATCCGGCCCACTTGAACGACAGTTTGTCCGACGGGGACGCGATGTGGACTGGGCTCGGTCAGTTTCTGACCCCATTCGTGGCAACGTCTCAGGGCAACATCCTGACGACACTGAAGTTCACGGCGCGCAGGGCGTGCGTACTGGGACACCCCACGTTCGTCGGCCTTCCCGCCACGCTCAATGGGTACGCGACCGCCGTCTATAGCGGAGATCAGGCCAACAAGAACATCACGGGCAACCTGACCGGGACACCCGTTATGACGATCCCAGGTCAGATTGGGCCCCACGGCTAAGATCGACCGTCCAGAAAGAAGCGGACGCCCCTCGGCATGGTTAGCGAGGGGCGTCCGGCGGTAGTTCAGACTCGTTTACGACGGCTCAGATCGAATCGCTACCTGCGTCGCTTGCGGGCGAACGCGGCAAGGCCGAGCGTGAGCGCGACCAACGTGGCCGGCTCAGGAACGACTTGACCGTCGATCCAGAACGGCAGATCCTGAGGCTGTAGTGATCCCGTATCGACGACGGCTGCCCAAGTTCCCGAGCTCACTGTGTACTGCATGGCGTTCGCTCCCGGGGTCGTGAGACTGCCGACCTTGGTGAGGAACGGGTTGAACCCACTGCTGGCCGAGTTCGTCAGGCCATAGGTGATCCAATACGTTCCTGCCGTCAACTGCGTGTTGAAGTTGAAGGTCACCTGCTGGACGCGTCGGGTATCGCCGGGAGTGCCGTTGAAGATCCGGTAGATGTCCGTGAACACCGAGGATCCAAACGTGCCCGTGCCAACGACGCTGCCCGTCGCTGAACCAGCTCGGATCTCCATCGTGCCGCCGTTGAAGTCAGCGACGGTCGCGCCCGTGTGATAGGCGAAGATCGTGATCTTGTTCACTTGCCAGTTGTTGCCACTGAAGGTGAAGTCGTCACCCATTCGATAGAGCGAGTCGATGACGGTCGAACCAGCTGTGGTGTTGCCGAGCTGGACTTCGCTGTAGTCGCCTCCACCCGTTCGAGGACCGGTCCGCAAGCCTTCAAGCGTCAGTCCGGCAGGGGTCGCGTTGTTGTAGAGGGACTGCGCGTTGGCGCCGACGACGGCCGCCAGTCCCAGGATGATGAGAACCTTTTTGGTCATGTGAGATAGCCCTCTCCGACCAGTCCAGAGACGCTCCGGAAGACACCAGGCGCCAGTCACTGATCTATAGGAAATTCTATTGCAAGACTATCTATATATAAAATGTACTTATTGATAACAGGCATAAATACGGGGGTAAATCGCCGCGACAGACCATGGCAGGCTAACCGTCAAGGGCTGCACGACGGTTGGATGTGTGCAACCGTTGATTTGTACATTGCATTAGTCTTACGATTGTGGTTCGGAGCAATGTTCGGCGGACTGGTGACGCCGGGGACGCCGTCGCCAGATGGACACCGTGGGTGCGGTTGGAGGCCGAATGGTCTTGAGGCCGGGTTCTGCCTTTCACTCCGAGTCGGCCCTATGGCAAACTTCGTCCATGCGAATCGGACTATTCATCGCCCTGTTTGGGGACAAGAAACTGGAAGACGCGCTCGATGCTGCGGTCGCGGAAGGGATCCAAGCGGTCGAAATCGGGGCCGGCGCCTACCCTGGTTCGCCGCACATCGACGTGCCGAAGTTGCTGGAGAGCAAGGCCGAGCGGGATCGACTCATGAAGGCGATTGAGCGGCGCGGGCTGGTGCTCACGGCGCTGAGCGTCCATGGCAACCCGCTCCACCCCAACAAAGTCATTGCCCAGGAGCACCACGAGGTCTTCGTGAACGCCGTGAAACTGGCGAGCGCGTTGGGTGTGGAGTGCGTGAACGGGTTCAGCGGTTGCCCTGGCGACGGGCCACGCGCCAAGAATCCGAACTGGGTCACCTGTGCTTGGCCCGACGAGTTCCGAGAGATCCTTGAGTGGCAGTGGAAGCGCAGCGTCCTCCCTTACTGGCGCGCACAAGCCAAGTTGCTCAAAGAGCACCAGGTCAGATTCGGCATCGAGATGCACCCTGGATTCGTTTGCTATAGCAACGACACGCTCCTCAAGCTTCGGAAAGGTGTGGGGCGAGACGGGGAATGGATCGGTGCGAACTTCGATCCAAGCCACTTGTGGTGGCAGGGCATCGACCCGATCGCCGCTGTCAGAGAGTTGGGAGAGGAGGGCGCGGTTTTTCATGTCCACGCCAAGGACACGCGCATTGACACTGCAAATTCGGGCAGGAACGGCAACTTGGACACCAAGAGCTACGGTGACATCGCCAAGCGCTCGTGGGTGTTCCGGAGCGTGGGCTACGGCCACGGCGTCGAGTGGTGGAAGGACTTCGTCAGCAACCTCCGTGTGGTCGGCTATGACAAGGTGCTCAGCATCGAGCACGAAGACGGTCTGATGTCGCCGATGGAGGGCCTGAGGAAGGCTATCGATGTCCTCAAGCAAGCCGTCATCCAGGAGCCCGCGGGAGCGATGTTCTGGGCCAAGGACTGAGATCCGAGCAAGGGTCAGCATAGGTCTTACAAGCCGGTGGCACCAGTCGGCGGGGAATAATCACCCGTCGTGCCCACGCCACTTCTCTTGGACCTCGACGGCACGTTGATCGATTCCGAGCCTTGGTACAAGAAGACCGAGGTGGCCGCCCTGAACGACTTCGGTGTGCCGATCACCCTGGAGCAGATGGAAGAGTTCACCGGTCTGACACTACCGGTCTGGTTGGAGAAGATCGACGAACGATTCGGCAAGTCGTTGACAGTCGAGGAGTTCCTGAGCGACTACAAGCCCCAGATGATCGCGCATGTCGCCAACGACGTGCCGTTGTTCGAGGATGCCGCCCGACTGCTGGGGCGCCTGAACGGGACGCCTGCCATGCTGGTCACGTCCTCGATGGACTGGTACGTCGAAGCCGTGCTTGAGCGGTTTCCCGAGATCAGGAGGGCGGTCCAGGGCGTCGTGTGCGAGGCGGACGTCGTTCGGGGCAAGCCTGAGCCAGAGCCGTACGTGCTCGCCGCCAAGAGGCTCGGTTTCCCACCACAAGACTGCTGGGTCGTCGAGGACGCTCCCAACGGCATCCTCGCGGGACTGGCCGCTGGTTGCACGGTGCTCGGGATCGACCGCCACGACCGAGGGAACGTGTCGGCGGCACACCGTGTCGTCCGGAGTCTGGACTCGATAGACTTGTCTTAGGCATGCCGAAGCCAGCACATTTGCCAGCGTCTGTCATGGATTTCTGGAGTGATACTATTCTTTCAAGTCCCAATCCGTGTTCGCGTGGGTTCCGGGCTCTGAAGTTCTCTCTAGGTACAGGAGATTGAAGTCAATGAGAATGCGTATTGCCATCCTGTCTGCAATGACCGTCCTCTCGGCGGCGTCCATGGCACAGGTCGCCTACACCGTCCAACCTGGCACGGGCCAGTTGTACACGGTCGATCTGAGCACCAACACGTTCAACGCCGTCGGGGCATTGGGCGTCAGCTACGATTTTGGCGACCTCGCCTACGACTCGGCTCACGGTGTGATGTACATGGTCAACGGTTGGGGCGACGGTTTCGGCGCCGTCAACAACTTGTACTCCGTGAATCTGAACACCGGCGCCGCCTCGTTGATCGGTAGCACGGGCGCGAGCAGCTTGTTCGGACTTGGCTACGATGTGGCCACGGACACCCTCTATGCAAGCTCGTCGACGCTCAGTTCCGGTTTCTATAAGATCGATCGCTCTACCGGCGCCGCTTCAGCCGTCGGAGACCCGGGTCACTCCCTGGACGGACTGACATTTGTCGGCTCCACCAAGCAGATGGTCGGTTTCGAGGCGGGGCCGGGCACGATCTACAGTGTCAGCACGACCGACGGGAGCGTCACCCCGATCGGTGGCAGTGGCTTCATCAACAATGGTGGCATCGCTTGGGACGCGGGGAGCAACATGGCGTACACGATCGATTGGAGCGGACAGATCCTCCGGTTCGACGTCGCCAATGGCTGGGCCATGACCAACTGGGGCACCGCTCCTGGTTCGTTCGATGGTCTGGCGTTCAAGACGGTTCCTGAGCCTGTGAGCATGATCGCTCTCGGTGTCGGGCTCGTCGCCTTGGCCCGACGTCGTCGCAAATAAACCGTCGACTTTCGAGGCTGTCCGGACGCTCGCTCTCACCCGAGGGCGGGCGTCCTTTCCTTGAACCAGACTATGCTCCCATCACCTTGACGACCACCCTCTTGCGGCGTCGACCGTCAAACTCGGCGTAGAAGACCTGCTGCCAGGGTCCAAGGTCGAGAGAGCCGTCCGTTATGGGCAACAGGACTTGGTGGTGTAACAGGAGGTTCTTGAGGTGGGCCTCGCCGTTGTCCTCGCCCGTCCGGTGATGGCGGTAGTCCTTTCGTGGAGCAAGGCCGTGAAGCCACTCCTTGATGTCCTCGATGAGGCCGTTCTCCCAGTCGTTCACGTAGACGGCGGCCGTAATGTGCATGGCGCTGACCAGCACCATGCCCTCCTGAATCCCCGACTCTTCGACGATCGATTCGACTTCGTCGGTGATGCGGAGGAACTCCTCGCGCTGACGCGTCTCAAACCAAAGGTAGGCCGTGTGGGTCTTCATATCGAGTCAGCGGAAAGCCAGATCCGCCCTCTGAGCGAATGATAGCGAGTCGCCTCTTCAGGTCCCGTCCCGTTCCCGAATAGCTGGTCGGCGCGTTGTCCCGCCGAGCCTTCTTTTCGTCCCTGGGCCCTGGTATCCTGGGTGCCCGATGCGGACCGGGGACGCCTCAGCAAGCCGATTCGTGCAGTGCCAGAACTGCAAGAAGACCTTGTTCGCCACCGACTTCGCGAGCAACCTCAAAGTCTGCGCCTATTGCGGTCACCACCACCGGCTCACATGGCGAGAAAGGATTGACTGGACGTTCGACGAGGGCAGCTTCGTCGAGACCGACACGGAGCTCGTTTCCGGAGATCCGTTGCAGTTTCCGGACTATCAACCCAAGCACTTGGCCGCTCAGGAGAAGACGGGCATGGCCGACAGCGTGGTGACGGGGCGAGCGACCATCCAGGGCGTCCCCGTTAGCATCGCGATCTCCGATTTCCATTTCATGGGCGGCTCGATGGGATCGGTCGCCGGCGAAAAGGTCACCAGGGCCCTGGAGCGTGGCTGCGACGAGCGGATTCCAGTCGTGATCTTCTGCGCAAGCGGTGGTGCCCGTATGCAGGAAGGTCTTCTGAGCCTGATGCAGATGGCCAAATCGACAGCGGCGGTGGAACGCTGTCAACGCGAGGGTGTACCGTATATCGCCGTCTTCACCGATCCCACTATGGCTGGCGTCTTGGCGAGCTACGCCAGCGTGGCCGACGTGATCCTGAGCGAACCAAAGGCTCTCGTTGGGTTCGCGGGTGCGAGGGTCAGCAAACAAGCCCAAGTCGTGAAGGCGCCAGACGACTTCCAGCAAGCCGAATGGGTTTTGCGGTCGGGCATGCTCGACCGGATCGTGGAGCGGCGGGACATGCGGGCGACCCTGGGATCATTGGTCCGTATGCTGGGTGCCCACCTGAGGGGCTTGGAGGAGAAACTTGCCTAACGTCTCAGAACCGGACACTGCGGGAGGTGCGCCATAGCCTACAACTCGTGGCGGGAATGGATGAAGCCGCTCCTTGATCTGGAAGAGGCGATCGCACAGCTCAAGTCGGCGATCGTTCGCGAGACCGAGCCCGGCAAGCAGGAGGAGTATCAGGGCCGGATCGAGGGATACGAGAAGCGGCGAGACAACGTGCTGGACATCATGTTCAGCCGGTTGGGACCGTGGGAAGAGGTGCTTCTCGCCCGTGCCGACCCTCGACCTTACACGCTCGACTACGTTTCGGCCATCTTCACCGACTTCATCGAACTTGACGGAGACCGGAGGGCAGGGGCCGACCATGCGATCGTGGCTGGGCCGGCGATGCTCGAGGACCGGCCGGTGATGCTGCTCGGTCACCAGAAGGGAAGAAACCTCACGGAGAGGACGTTCCGAAACTTCGCCATGGCCAAACCGGAGGGCTACCGCAAGGCCATCCGGTTGTTCGAGATGGCGGAGCGGTTCCGTCTGCCCGTTGTCACGTTTGTGGACACTCCAGCGGCAGACCCCGGCGTCGAGAGCGAGAGCCGTGGCATCAGCGAAGCCATTGCGGCCAGCATGCTCGCCATGTTCAAACTCACGGTCCCGACTGTTAGCGTGATCATTGGAGAGGGCGGCAGTGGAGGAGCGATCGGCATAGCCGCTTCGAACAAGGTTTTGATGCAGGAGCACGCCGTGTACTCTGTGATCCCTCCGGAGGGTTGTGCGGCGATCCTCTGGCGCGATCCGGCAAAGAAGGACAAGGCGGCAGCCGCCCTGAGGTTGACTTCGAAGTCAGCGCTCGAACTCGGCCTTGTCGATCAGGTGCTCCCCGAACCAAGAGGCAGCGCGTACCGGAATCCACTGGAAGCTGCAGAGACTGTCAAGGACGGCATCCTGGAGGCGCTGTCCGAACTGGACAGGCTGAGTCCCCAAGAGGTCAAAGCCCACCGCTACTCGAGGTTCCGCTCAATGGGTGCGTTCCTGGCCTGATCGAGCCAACCCCGTTTCAACCAGATCCAGTAGAAGACGCTGCCCGAGGCTGTGCCCAGGGCCGCACCACCGACGACGTCCAACGGGTAGTGGACGCCGACGTAGACACGAGCCAATCCTACGAACACCGCCCAGCCAAGGCCCGTCCAGGCGATCCAGTGGTCTTCCATGCGGCAGTACGCCCAGACTAAGACCGCTGCAATGGCGAACGTGGTCGTGGCATGTCCGCTCGGAAAGCTCGTGCTGCCCATGGGTGGTTCAAGCGGGTGCGCAAAGCCGAGGTTGCTTGGACGGTCTCGACCAACCCAAGGGACGACCGCAAGGCGGGCGAGGCCGGCGACCACAAGCGAAGCGAGAGAGCACCAGGCGATGGTCCGAGGCATCCAAGCCAGGCATAGAGCCACTATGACGGCCACGAGAGTGGCAGCGACGGATCTTTCGGACAGTGCGGCGGTCAGCCCTCCCAGCAGAATGGCCGCAACCCACACCGGAGCCCGTCCGAACCGGCTCCGCAGGCCACCTGCCACGAGGCCGCTGACCTGACCGTACCCAAGTCCCGACGCACTCAAAGCCAACATCAACGGATCCAGCCAGTCTCGGTGCAGGCCCACGTGAATGGCGCGAAAAGCTTCCTGGTCCAGTCTCCAGAGCGGCAGCACGTTATGATTGTGACGGATTCAGGACTCTGGTGCCTTGGCACCCACACCCCTCATGGCTCCGACACATGGAGGGTCTTCTCGTGCGTGTACAGCGCAAAGCCTGGCGCCGCTCCCCGGGGCTTACGGACATAGCGCTTTTGTGTGTAGTCCACCGACACATAACCCGAGTGTTTCGATGGAGAGTGCCGGACTGCGAGCTTTGCGGCGAA
Source organism: Armatimonadota bacterium (assembly GCA_029781035.1). GTDB lineage: Bacteria > Armatimonadota > Fimbriimonadia > Fimbriimonadales > Fimbriimonadaceae > JAEURO01. The sequence goes on along the minus strand of JAKOXK010000001.1, from coordinate 37,675 downwards.
CTCGAGGTCAGTTCGTTGGACGCGCAGTGGCTGGTTGTTCGTACACAGTACGACATGAGCCGACGGCGCGCCTCGGACGTGGAACCAAAGATCGCTTGGCCTGGCCAGTTTCGTGGTCAGATGGTCGTTCGACGTAGCGTTCTCACCGTAAAGCACGCGCCATCCCGCGGGTGACAGAAGCTCGCGGATGGCAAAACCCTGGAAGGGGCGTTCCTCCTTGGGGAGGGCCTGGCCATGCTTCATCGACCACTTGCGAGAGTCGGCCAGAGCTTGGACCTCTTGAACCTCTGCTAGTGCTGTAGCTTTCGCCAAGGATGCCAGCGCGGTGAGAAGGTCCTGGTGATCGGCCAAGAGTCGATGGTGCTGCTCAGCCATCTCCTGAGCACGGGCCTTGGCCCTCTTCGCTTTGGCGAACAGTTTGTCTGCGTTCTGAGACGCATTGAGCTCGGGGTTGAGAGGGATGCTGACGGGGCTTCCTTCGTAGTCCCAAGCCTCGAGTGCGGTGTCTCCCGGTTTGATGAGTCCCTGATATGCCAAGACGAGCTCGGCACGTTGTTGGATCGATCGCGCGTTCTTGGCGGCGTCGAGCGCTTCGTCCACGTCTTGAAGGGCAACTTCACGGGCCAGAAGAACGCGCTGTAGTTGGGATTCGAGGGCGCGCCTCGACTGGTACAGCCGGTCTTCAGCGATCCGGTCCTCAAAGTGCTGCTCCAGACCGACGCTCAGGGTCTCCCTCCGGACCGTGGGGATGCCGAGCGGTTCCAGAGACAAGGGGTAGGCACCGTTCCCTGGCGAGTACACGGGATGATAGCGTCCATAGCGGACAGCTTCTTGAACCTCGGTCAAGGGACAGCCCGCTTCAATGAGCTTTCTCAGAAACGGAGACGCGCCCTCAAACCCGGCCAAGTCGTCGTCGGCCCGGGCTGAGAGCAGACTGGGCATGGGTTCGAAGGGCGGCGGTTCATAGGGCCGTCCGGGAAGAACTGGACGCTTGCTTTGGCTTGGTCCCACTCTCTTGGCTGACGCGACGACCGTCGTGTCCTCTCGGACAAGGATGATGTTCGCATGCTTGCCCATGAGTTCGGCGACAAGTTGGTACGTCCCCGTGTTGGCGACCAGCCCCATCTCCAGAATCCGGTCGAGACCCCGTTGCCTCACGAACGCGACGTGTGACTCTTGAAGGTGACGCTTGAGGTCGACGACGAAGGACGGCGGCGGCTTGACGCCTTCGGGGCGCCGGAATACGAGGTGCGCCCGCGAGTAAAGAGGGTCGGCTGAGATGAGCAGCCACTGTTCCTTCCCACTGTAGAAACCAAAGACCACGCTGAGTTCGTTGATCCCGATGATCCTCTCGAGGCGCGCTCCGATGAGGCCCTGGGCTTCCGCCACAACCGCTGCGAGAGTCAAACTGTCAAAGGGAATCTTCACCGTCATGGATCAGTATTCCGGACTGCAGGTGCCACAGCGACCGAAGGCGGTCCTTTGGTATGGCGTGTTCTGTGGCTCGGCAGCGGCGATGAACCTCGCCCTGTTCGGGCTGTCCCTCTGGTTCATCGTGAAACATGACGAGTTGGCCAACGAGTTCTTGACGGCACAGGTCGTCTTGATAGCCGGTCTCGTCTGCGCGCCGCTGGCTTTGGCCATGGCCTTTCTCAACGCGTGGCTGGGAACGGCCAAGAACATCAAGAACGCCTGGCAAGTCCATATGTCCAACATCGCCGTCGGGATCGGGACGTGCTTCCTGACGCCCTTGGCCGTCCCGCTGCTGATCGCGTGGTTCCATCCTGACGTCAGAGCGTGGTACGCGAAACCGGATTAACCGACCAGCCGGACGAAGTCGTCGACGTCCTCGGAAATGACGAGCAGCGATCCCTCCCAGAACGAGCGAGATCGGATGTCGATGCCGAACCGCGAGGCTAGGTTCGCCGCAGTGTCCATGCCCGTCTCGGAAAGCAGTTGGTCGTACCGTGCCTGGAATCCATCGGGCTCCTTCTGAAAGACGGCGTACAATCCGAGTCCGAAGAGCAGCCCGAACATATAGGGATAGTTGTAGAAAGGCCTTGGCGAGTAGTAGTGGCTCTTAACCGCCCACATGTATGGGTGTCGTGCCGACTCACAGAGCCCGTCCCCGTAAGTGGCCTCTTGAGCCCGCAGCATGGCGTCGCAAAGTTCGTCGGGATTCAGCTCTCGGTCGGCTCGACGTTCGACGACTTCGTTCTCGAACAGAAACCTCGACGTTATGTCGACAACGGTCTGGCAGCTCCCTTGGAGCGACGCATCCAGCATGGCCAGTCGGGCGTCGCCAGAGGATTCGGCAATGGCCGCACGCTTGATGATGGTCTCACAGAAGATGCTGGCGGTCTCGGCCAGTGTCATCGGCGTCTGTTTGAGCAACTCCGATCGATCGGCCAGGCAAACGTTGTGATAGGCGTGCCCCAGTTCGTGCGCCAACGTGGACACGGAACCGAAGGAGGGCTTGAAGTTCATGAGTATCCGTGATTCGTCCTTGCGCACACCCATGCAGAAAGCTCCATCGACCTTGCCAGGCATCGGTGCGGCGTCGATCCAGTCCTCTCGGAATGCTCGGTCGGCCATGGTGCCCAAGCGCTTGGAAAAGGCTGTAAACCGCCTGGAGACGACGTCGGCGGCATCGGAGTAGCTCCAGGTGTCTTGGCTCCCAATCGGAGCAAAGATGTCGTACCAAGGCAGTCCGCCCTGGTGCCCCAGAACTTTGGCTTTGGCCCTCAAGTATCGGCGGAACACGGGAAAGGCCGCGTGCGCTGCCGACATCATGGCGTCCAAGGTGAGACGGTCGATGTGAGCGTCGAACAGAGACTCGTTCAAGAGCGCGCCCCATCCCCGCTTCTTGGCGAGAAGGGAAGTCTGGCACTTAATCGAGTTGAGGCTCGCTGCCAGGGGCACCTCGTGAAGGCCCCAGGTGTCGAGTTCAGCCTCGTATGCCCTGCGCCTTGTCGAGGAATCGGGGTCATAGGCCAAGGTACGGACTGCGCTCATACTCCGGGCCTGTCCGTCGAAGGGAACTTCGATCTGGCTGGTGACAGCCATGTGCAACCGGCCCCAGGCGCCGGTTCCAGAGTCATGAAGGTCGGCGATGAGCGCTTCCTGGTCCGGGGGCATGAGATGGCGTGCCGATTCCTGCAACTGGCGAAGGGGGAACTCGTGCTCGCGGCAGACTGCTGACGCCGACAGAGCCACATCGAGATCCAGGGCCCCGAGCAGGGCCGTAAACCGAGTCGTCAGCTTGCTCAGCCTCGTTAGGGGAGCGGCGAGCTCACTTTGGCGGGCGAGGGCCAACGCGTCGCGGGAGTCCACCCGAGTGAACGCAGCCACGTAAGTCCGGAGCAATCGGGCGTCGGCCATAGCTGCGTTTAGTCCTAGGACTGAACGCTCCAGAGCCGCGCCTAAGGAAGATCCAAAGCCAGCGTCCGAACCTGGACGAAGTGCAACATTCTCCAGAGAGCCTTCGAAATCATTGAGTTTTCCCTCAAAAGACGTGCGAAAGTTTGAATAATCAGCTGAATCAAGTCCCGGAAAGAAGGATTGGACGTTCCAGCGGGGCAAATGGTTCGCACTGGTCTCGGAAATTGATGTCATTGCTATCCAAAATCATGACACGTGACCGCTCTATGAGACAAAATATAAGAGTGCTATCCGATCATGGATGGCGAATGCGATTCCAGGTTCTTGTCTCGTCATGAAAAACCCGATAACCAAGACAAGAGACCGCCTCGACGAGGTGGATCTTGAGATACTCCGCTTGCTCCAGCGGGACGGAAGGATCACCAACGCAGACTTAGCCAGGCACGTCAAACTGTCGCCTCCCTCTGTGCTCCAGAGGGTGCGCAAGCTTGAACAGAGCGGGATTATTTCGGCGTACACAGCGGTTCTCGACAGCCAACTGATGGGCTATCAGTTGCTGGTCGTGGCCATGGTGAGTCTGGCCCTGCACCAAGAGCAGCCGATCGAAGGCTTTCGCAAAGCCGTGGCCGACATTCCTGAGGTGCTCGAATGCCTTCACGTCAGTGGGGACTTCGACTTCCTCCTGAAGATCGTCGTCAAGGACATGGCCGCCTACGAGCGGTTAGTCCGGGAGAGCTTGAGCACGATCCAAGGTGTCGGTAAGATACAGAGCAGTTTTGTCCTTGCGGTGAACAAGGACACGACGGCTCTGCCTGTATGAACCACGAGATCGTCCGTGTTGGCCCCGAGTCCTTCTCGGAGTGGCAAAATGTGCTGGGGCGCGTATACCGTGCCCACAATCCGGACGACCTCATCGATCCGCCGCAGACAGGAGAGACAGGGTATCTCTTACGGTCGGACGGGAGACCGACCGCGGCTTGCGTCGTGATCGACTATTCGGTCGCCCGCGGCGAAAGCGACCTGCGGTGTGGGGGCGTGGCCGCCGTCGCGACCGTTCCCGAAGCAAGGGGTCAAGGGGCAGCAGGAGCGCTGATGCGGCGCACCCTCCAGGACATGAGGGAGACCGGATTCGCGATCGCCGCCCTCTATGCTTACCGAGAGTCTTACTACGCACGGTTCGGATACGCTGTATGCGGTTGGAGGTGGCAGCTCCGGTGTCCGCAGAACAGGCTCCCCGCGGTAAAGCAAGACCTTCCCGGCCGGCTTGTGCCGAGCGATGAGGTCGCCAGCCTCGATCCCGTCTACACCTCCTTCATCCGCCAACGGTCGGGTTCTCCCAGGAGAGATCCTCGCATGTGGGGACAGAGGTTGGGCAAGACGAGCCCCCAGGTCTATGCGTTGGGCGATCCCGCTGAAGCCTACTTCTGGATTTCCCTGGAGAAATTCTGGGGCGACGTCCAGGTCGGTGAATTGGCGTGGTCCACCCGCCGCGGCTACGACAGTGCCATGGCCTTGATGCGTGAGTGTTGTTCCAACCAGGCGAACCTGGTGTGGTGCGAGCCGCCGGACAGCCCCTTCATCGCCCGCCATTTAGATCAAGGTGTGACCGCCACCCTCAACCGCCAGACCATGTTCCGTGTCCTGGACGTGAAGTCAGCCATGACATCGATGCGGTCGGACTCTGAGGGCCAGTTCTGCTTCCGCCTCCACGACGAGGCGTGCCCGTGGAACGACGGCGTCTGGACAGTGACGTTCGACCCGGACCACGTGGAGGTGGCGCCGGGCGGAAACGCTGGTTTCGAGTGCGACGCAGCGACGCTCAGCCAAGCCTTGATGGGTCAGCCATCTTTCACCGAACTGGCCGGTCACGGATGCCTAGACCCGATCGACTCGCAGCATGTGGTCAGAGCATCGGCACTTTTGAGCCCCAGTCCGGTCGTCTGCATGGAGTTCTTCTAGACCCACCGCGACGAGACGATCGGGTATCATCTCCGTTCGCCCGGGTCATCCCAGGGAGGAGTTTTCTATGGCAAGAGTCTGTCAAGTCAGCGGTAAGAAGGCGAACAACGCCAAGCACATCCGTCACCGCCACTCAGGTCAGTGGAAATTCAGAGCCCCGAAGAAGAACCGCACCCAGGCAGCCAATTTACAGCGCGTGACGATCAACACGCCCAACGGCAAAGTGAGGTTGACGGTGGCGACCGACGTCCTTAAGAGCCCCGATTTCGCCTCAGTCCTTTGCGGCCTCAAGCCCGTGCCCAAGGCTTGGCTCCGCAAGGTCGATTACGGGATTTGACACTGCGATAGGGATCGTATAGAGAAGAGCTGTGACAACGATGTCGCGGCTCTTCGAGTTTTAGGCCACAGGCGTCAGGCGACCGGGATATGCGGCCAACGCCGCTTCGAGGCAATCCATGGCCCGGTCAAGCTTGGGACACTCCAGGACGTAGGCGATCCGAACCTGGTGCTTGCCGTCGGCGGGATCGGAGTAGAACCCTGAAGCCGGGGCGAACATCACGGTCTCGCCGTTGTGGTCGAACGACTCAAGTAACCACTGGCAGAACCGGTCCGCATCGTCCACAGGCAACTGGACGGTGGCATAAAAGGCACCATCGATGTTCGGGCAAACGACTCCCGACATGGCCCGCAACCGGGAAACGAGAAGGTCGCGCCTGGCCATGTACTCTTTGCGGACGCCGTCAAAGTAGCTCTGCGGTGCGTCGAGGGCGCCAATGACGCCGAGCTGTTCGAGCATTGGGGGGGCCAGCCTCGCCTGGGCGAACTTGAGGGCGGCCGCGTTGAAGTCGGCGTTCCGAGAGACCAGGAACCCGATGCGTGCGCCGCACAAGGAGAAGCGCTTCGAGACCGAGTCGACCATGACCGCGTTCTTCTCCATACCGGAGAGCTGGAGGATCGAGCGCACGGGCCGGTCGGTGTAGTTGAATTCGCGGTACACCTCGTCGGCTATGACAAATATATCGTGGTCCAGCGCCAGCTGACGCAGTCCTTCGAGCTGTTCGTCCGTGTAGATGGTTCCCGTTGGATTGCCCGGGTTGTTGATCAGAATCGCTTTCGTCTTCGGCCCGATCTTTTTGGAGAACTCGGCCACTGGTGGAAGCATGAAACTGTCTTCGATGTGGGTCTTGAGCGGCACGACCGAGATGTCAGCGGCCCTAGCAAACCCCAGGTAATTCGCGTACAGGGGCTCAGGCACGACGATCTCGTCGCCTGGATTCAGGCACGTCATCATCGAGACCCACAGGGCTTCTGATCCGGCCGTGCAGACCAAGACCTGGTCCCAGGTCACTTCGATCCCCATCTCGCAGTACTTCTGGGCGACTTTCTTCCTCAACTCGGCCAGGCCGGCGGAGTGGGTGTATTCGAGCACCTTGAGTTCGGTGCTGTGGATCGCCTGCCAGAACTCGGCCGGGCTCGCAACGTCAGGCTGACCAATATTGAGGTGGTAGATGCGCACGCCACGGGCGGCGGCAGCTTCCGCAAATGGCATGAGACGCCGAATGGGTGACGCCGGCATCGCTTTGGCGCGCTGAGAAAGTCCTGGCATGGTGGTTTGAGGATACTCAACGAGTCAGACAGGGCCGAGGGTCAGCCGATGTGCCTTGCAGCTCCTAGCCGACGAATGAACGGCGGGTGACGCTGACGACGATCCCGCAGTCTGACGGCCGATTGTTCGAATTCACTAGTGTTGGCCCCAAGAGCCGCTTCCAATCCGCGGGCCCGTGTTAGAATCCCTTCATGCGACGACTGCCCCTTCTCGCTTTCGTGGGCCTCCTCGTAGTCGGCTGCGGCACGAACAGCCAGTCGAGCACGAGCGACGACCTGAAGACGCCCCAAGAGATGGCCTCATCGGCAAAGAAAGACGATACCAAGGCAGTGGCGGCAGCTTGGCCGACAAACATCAAGATCCACAAGAACAAGGAAGGGAAAGTGGCTTGTCCCGTCATGGGTACTCTGATCGAGAGCCCCGACAAAGCCGTGGGATACCAGGACTACAACGGGGTGCGCTACTACTTCTGCTGCGACATGTGCCCTCCCAAATTCAAGGAGAACCCGTCGCTCTACGCCGACAGGGCCGACAAAGGGCCGAAGCAGCCGGACTAGGCCGTTCCTAGGTCGGACGGGGCAGCGGGGACTTATCCACCCAATCCCGTCAAGCTAAACTCTTGGGTCATGCGCAAGGGCTTCACGACGAGGGCGGTCCACCAAGCCGGACACAAGGATCAAGCCTCCAAAGCTGTGGCGTTCCCGATTTACCAAACGTCGACCTTTGGCCAGGAGACGCCGGGCGATCCTACCGAGTATCTTGGCCGCAAACTCAGTTATGGCAGGACCGAGAACCCCACGCGCACCGTCCTGGAAGAGACATTGGCGGACATCGAAGAGGCGAAGTACGGTCTGACCTTTGCGACGGGCTTGGCCGCTATCACCGCCGTCGTGAACACGCTCCAGGCGGGAGACCGGGTCGTGGCCTGCAACGATCTTTATGGCGGTGCCTACCGGCTCTTCACGCAGGTGTACGCGAAGCTCGGCATCGAGTTTGAGTTCGTCGATACGACCAACCTCTCGTGTGTCGCCACGGCCCTTGAGAAACCCACGACCGTACTGTGGTTGGAGACGCCGTCGAACCCCTTGCTCAATGTGACCGACATCGAGGGTGCCTGTAAACTGGCACACCAAGCGGGAGCACTAGCTTTAGTGGACAACACGTTTGCGACTCCCGTCCTTCAGCAACCCCTTAAACTGGGAGCCGACATCGTCCTCCACTCGACCACGAAGTATTTGAATGGCCATGGCGACGTTGTGAACGGGTCGCTCTTGACTGACAAGAAGGAGCTCTGGGACAAGCTCAAGTATGTTCAGAACGCGTGTGGGCTCGTGCCGGGACCGCAGGACTGCTACCTGATACTGCGGGGTCTGAAGACTTTGGGCCTGCGAATGGAGCGGCACTGCGCGAATGCGCGTCGGATCGCGGAATGGCTCTCAGGACATCCCCGGGTGACCCAGGTCTACTACCCCGGACTTGCGACACACCCCGGTCACGCTGTGGCCAAGAGGCAGATGAAGGATTTCGGAGCCATGTTGTCGTTCGAGGTCGATAGCGGGGAAGAGGGAGCGCGCCGCGTCCTCTCGTCCTTTGAGCTCTTCACTTTGGCCGAGTCACTGGGATGCGTCATGAGCCTCGTGAACCACCCCGCTTCGATGACCCACGCCTCCGTGCCGAAGGAAGTCCGGCACGCGGTGGGAATCGGTGACGGACTGATCCGGGTCTCTGTGGGCATTGAGGATGTGGAGGATCTGATCGCAGACCTCGACAGCGCCCTGTCCAAGGCCTGAGCATCTCACCGTCCGGCGGTAAAACTCGGTCAGCATGAACCCAGTCAACCGCCTGCGTGGCCACCTACCCAAAATCGGGATCCGTCCGGTCGTGGACGGACGGTACGGCGGCATCCGTGAATCGCTTGAAGGTCAGGTGATGGGCATGGCCCAACGGACGGCGAAGTTGGTCTCGGAGAACTGCCGCCACGCTTGTGGCCTGCCCGTCGAGTGTGTCGTTGCCGACACTTGTATTGGTGGAGCCGCTGAAGCCGCTTCCTGCGAGGACAAGTTCAGCCGGGAAGACGTTGGCCTCAGCATCACTGTCACTCCTTGCTGGTGCTATGGCAGTGAAACGATCGACATGCATCCGACGCGGCCCAAGGCGATCTGGGGATTCAATGGTGCCGAGCGGCCCGGAGCGGTCTACCTGGCTGCCGCACTCGCCGGCCACGCTCAGAAAGGCCTGCCTTGCTTCGCCATCTATGGGCACGACGTCCAGGACTCCGGAGATGACGCGATCCCCCTCGATGTCGAGGAGAAGCTGCTTCGGTTCGTGAGGGCAGGAGTCGCCGTCGCGACTCTTCGCGGCACCAGCTATTTGGCGATCGGTGGCGTCAGCATGGGCATCGCCGGCTCTATCGTCGATCAACCTTTCTTCGAGCGATACTTGGGAGTCCGGGTCGAATCGGTCGACATGAGCGAAGTCCAGCGAAGGTTGGACAATGGCATCTTTGACGTCGACGAGTACGAAAGAGCTGTCTTGTGGACTCGGGCGAACTGCCCTGAAGGCAAGGATTGGAATGCTCCCGACAAGAAGCGCTCCCGCATGCGTCTGGACGAAGATTGGGAGACATCGGTCAAGATGGCCCTTATTGCGAGAGACCTGATGATTGGGAATCCAAATCTCTCGAAGATGGGTCACCCTGAAGCCGCTCATGGACACAATGCGATAGCGGGAGGGTTCCAGGGCCAGAGGCAGTGGACCGATCATCGTCCGAACGGTGACTTCATGGAGGCGATCCTCACGTCGAGTTTTGACTGGAACGGCATTCGGCAACCATTCGTTTTTGCCACGGAGAACGACTCCCTCAATGCGGTATCCATGTTATTTGGACACCTGATGACAGGGGCAGCACAATTATTTTCCGATGTGCGGACCTACTGGAGTGCTCCTGCGGTCCAGAGAGTCACAGGTTGGACCCCGACCGGGAGAACAGCGGATGGATTTATTCACTTGATCAACTCGGGCCCAAGCGCGGTGGACTGGACGGGGGAAGCCCGGAACCACGGAGGTCAGCCTTGCGTCAAGCCGTGGTGGGATTTGACCGAGACCGACGTCCAAGCCTGCCTCGGGGCTACGGTCTGGTGCCCCTCAATGACCGAGTATTTCCCGGGAGGTGGTTGGTCTTCGGACTTCCTGACCAAGGGCGACATGCCGGTGACGATGTGCCGCGTCAACGTGGTGCAAGGCTTGGGCCCGGTGCTGCAGATTGCGGAAGGTTGGACAGTAGACCTTCCGGTCGATGTGCACAACGCTTTGGACGAGCGGACGAACCCAACTTGGCCGACAACCTGGTTCGTGCCCAGACTGACCGGGGTCGGGCCGTTCACGAGCGTGTACGACGTGATGGCGGCCTGGGGTGCCAACCACGGAGCGATCTCGTACGGCCACAACGGTCACGACCTTGTCGCGCTCGCTTCGATGCTCCGAATTCCCGTCGATATGCACAACTGTGACACCTTGTTCCGGCCGGCATCTTGGTCTCGTTTTGGCACCCTCGATCCTCAGGGCGCAGACTTCCGGGCGTGTGCGGCCTACGGACCGCTTTACGGCTAGACGTCGACGGCGAACATCACCCAAGACGGATCGGAACCTGATGTGGACATTAGAGGAATCTATACGAAAGCATCAGGAACCGCGATAGAATCGTGAGCAAAGTGCACGGGATGGCCTTGATCCAGGAAACCGGTTGCACTCAAGGAAGAACCCTATGAGAGTCGCCGGAAGATCGGTAGCCTTGTCGCTCGCACTCACATTCTCTGCCTGGTCCTTGGCCCAGCCGTACACTATTCGGGATATCACGATAGGGAGTCCGTTTCCCGACGCGTTGGCCTACGGCGTGAGTCCGAGTGGGCTCGTTACAGGCGTGGGCACCGATATCTTGACCGGCGAGTTGCACGCCTTCATCGACAACAACGGCGTCTTTCAGGATCTGGGCGACCTTGGATATCCGTACGGTGCGGACGGCTTGAGGATCAACGACAATGGCCAGGTCTCAGCGACAGGCTACGGCCCGGGTTACAACGCCCTCCGTTATTGGAACGGCACGGTCAAAAAACTCGGCAGCATCGATGGAGGCTCCAGTGAAGGGCTTGGAATCAATAGCTCGGGTGACATTGTCGGTCGAGCCATAAACGGGGACATGGGAAGTCAAGGTTTCACCTACATTGGCGGGCACTTCTCTGCGCTCGCCGTGACGATCGCCCGGGGAATCAACGATTCCGACGACTACGTGGGCTCACTGGATTACTCGTGGATCCAGAACGGGTACGTGCACGTCGTGGAGCATGGGTTCCTGTGCGCAGGCGGTACGACCGTCGACCTGGGCTCGATCGGTGGAGGCGTCAGGTCGAACACTGAGGCGTTCGGTGTCAACGGTTTCCGTCAAGTGACCGGTTACTCGACGACGGCCACGGGTGCCATCCACGCGTTCCTGTACGACAGCGGGGTCATGACTGACCTCGGCACGATCCCTCCCTACGACACGTACGGAGTTTCGATCAACGACCAGGGCCAGGTCCTCGGGAACATCGAGACCTATGTAGGCGGCCAAGTCGGCGTTTTCCTGTACTCGAATGGAAGACTCAAGAACCTCAGCGACCTTCTGGGCTGGGCAGGGTCTGGCTGGAGCCAGTTGACAGCCTGCCAGATCAACAACAAGGGCTGGATCGTTGGATATGGAACGATCCATGGCGCCACACACGGGTTTCTGGCGAAGCCCGTGTTCCCGATCTCCATCGGTCCACACGGCCAGTGATGGCTGGCTTCAGCGGCGTCAGCCAACCTTGACGACCGTCAGTGAAAGGGCGGGGAAGGTGTGTTCGACCCTTCCCGCCTGCGTCATGACCGTCGATTTCGTCGGTGAGACCCGTTCTGGATCCTCGAAGCTGTTGAAGACACCAGGCTGCCCGGCGTGGCGAGTGTCACTGAGAGTCCAGAGCGTGGCCTGGCCGTTTGTGGTTCCAAAAGAGGACACATCCAAAGTCGTCTTCACGTCCTGCAGGCCGAGATTGACGACGAACACGACCGCCGATCCGGACTTTGTCTCGAGTGTCGCGCTCACGTCCAGTCCTGGTCCGCCGCCTTCCACTCTGAGGGGTCTGTCACCTCCCAAGTTCGCGTAAAGCCACTGAGTGTAGTACGCCGGGGTCTTGAAGAGTCGGCAGTTGTCTGTCTGAATGATGCCACTGCAGAAGCTGTTCGTCAGATTGGAGCGGTTGGCGATCTCGACCGTTTCGCAGTACCTGTGCAGCAAGTTTTGGTACTGAGCCACGTGCAGGGCGTTCTCCAGTGTCCAAAGTGATGCCCGGCCCGGTCCCCACTCGCCCGCTGTCGTGTTCCACTCTGTCACCGCGATCTTGATCGGGCGCCCCGGTGCGTACTGCCGGATCATGGCCGTTACGTCCTTGAGTTCCTGCTCTTCGCCACCAATGTTCGCGCAGTCGTACTGGTGCGGGCAGACGTAGTCCAGGTACTGGCCTGATCGAGAGAGGATCTCTGGTGTCGGCATGCTGGAGAACAGCTTGATTGTGGGATCCATGTCCTTCATTGCCTTACAGAAGGCGGGCAGGCGCTTCTCATAGTCGTCTCCCCACTGCTCGTTGCCCACTTGCCAGTACTTCATCCGGTAAGGCTCTGGATGGCCGTTCCTCGCTCTCAGGGCCCCCATGGGCGTGTCCACGCTGCCGTTGAAGTACTGCACCTCTTTGGTGGCGTCCTCGGGCGTCTTGTCGCGGAAGCGGACGCACAACAACGGCTCGGCCCCCACGGCTCGGCACAGATCGACGATTTCCGCCAAACCAGCGCCCATTGGTTGTAGCCCACCCCAGGCACGGAAGGGCGTTCGGTGGTCGGGATCGCCGACCGTGGTCTCCCATTCGAACGGCCCCAGGCCCTTGGAGTCGACTGCGCTGCCTCCATTGCGGATGACTCCTGGCTTCAAGGCTTTCAGGGCCTCGACAACGTCTTTGCGCCAGCCACCGACGTTGTCGACAGGCATGAGCGATGCGTTGTCGAGCCAAAGCGTTCCGGGTCCCGTGTACGACACGACGATCTGAGCATCGTTGCAGGTGGCTTTGGCTTCGAGGCGGCCCTTGACCTTGCTCCACTCGGTGCCCGGCCGAAACGCCGTCTCGGCCAGGACACTCCCCTGGTCCACGAGCCGGACCGACACCGCGCCCATGAGGCCGTTTTGGCGCATGTAGCACGAGAAGTCACAGGCGACCTCCTTCTGGACCGCGATTCCTCCTTGGTAGATGCCGACGGCGGACGGAGCGGGCCCAGGGGCGTCGATCCTCTTAGACTGTTCGCCGCTGACGAAGGTCCAGGGATCTGAGTCAAAGGAAGCCTTGTCGACCTGTCCCCAAGGCAACCAGGGATGCTCTTTGTCATCGGTCGTGCGAATGAACTCGACTGCGTAGGAGCTGAGGCCCTCGAAGCTGCCGTCACACAGCTTTTCCGCCCACATCCCGGGCACGAGGTTGGCCAGATATTCGATGAACTGTCCGTACTGGCCCTGGGTGATGCGACCGTCGTTCAGGAACTCCTTGGTGACTTTGAAGTCGGGAAGCGTGGCTTGAAGGGCCACGCACGCGAACATGGCGCTAGTGAACATGGATGCCCTTCTGGCTGGATTATGTCGCGTGTCGTGGGTCAGGTGGGCCAGAGACGGGTGCGGTCAGGACGCGCCAGAAGGTGGCGGCCTTGTATCGGTAACTGTGCACCCTGCCGAGTGTCAGCAGGGTTGCCACGCCTCCCCCGACAAACCGGAGAATGGCTCCCATTCGGTTCAAGATCCAGCAAAGCCCTGACTGAAACCGACCGTGGTGGATCGCGAAGTACAGCTCCTTTCCCCGGTTGTAGCGCGCGACGGACTCCCAACGGGCTGAAGCGCTCGAGGCGCCCAGCTCATGGCCAAAGACCGCGTCAGGCACGTAGACGATGCGTCCGTGCTGGCTGAGGCGTCTGCACAGCTCGGTGTCTTCGCAGTACAGGAAGAAGCGCTCGTCGAACCGTTCGACCGGCCGCATCATGAGGCAGGCACCCATGACTTGCGCGACGTCAAATGAAGGTGACGAGCGAGGGTCATTGGCGTTACCTCGTGCAGAGACCGCTTGGAGGATGCGCTGGGTGCACCAATAAGGTGAGAACACAGGGCTGCCAGGGAGGAGCTTCTCAAGTCCGGTCTGCTCACAAAAGACGGCCCAGACCGAGAGCCTGTTGGAGCAAGAGTTTTGCGTGGAGAGGTCGATCGCCTCTCGCCAGCGCTTTCGGACGCAATCCTCTGTGCCGATCAAGCCGCGTCCCATTGAAAGCTCCTGCACGTAGTCGCTGTAATCAAGCACCTTCGTGCGGCCCGGATCGAGCAACCTCCCCCCGCACGCGACGATGGTCTCGTCTTCCATGGCAGCGAGTAGCGTCTCGACCGCGCCTTCAGTCGCGAAAGCGTCGCTGTTCAGCAGCAGCGCCATGTCGCCCGTCATCGCATCCAGGCCAACGTTGTTCGCCGCTCCGAACCCCAAGTTGCCGTCGTTGGCGATCAATCGGACCTGGGGGAACTCGGACTTCACCATCTCGGCAGATCCGTCGCTCGAAGCGTTGTCCACGACAATCACCTCGTGGTTCCGTCCCAGCGAGGCGAGACACCGTCGCAACAGGTCTCGGGTGTTGAAGCTGACGACGATGATGCTTAGGCTCAAGTCAGTCCAGTAAACCCGAAGTCGTGCCAAAATACGAGCCCTATGTTGCTTTCGCCCGAAGGATACGAGAAGCTGAAGAAGGAGTTGGAGCAGCTGAAAGCAGTGGACCGCCAGAAGGTCGCTGACGCGATTCGTGAGGCGAAATCCCATGGAGACCTTCGGGAGAACGCCATGTACCACGAGGCGAAGCTGAATCAGAAGCGCCTCGAGGGCCGTATCGCCGATCTGGAGAAGGTGCTTCAAGTGGCACAGATCGTGGACCGTGGCGAACATCCGGCCGATGTGGCCCACCTAGGCAACCGGGTGACGGTCAAAGACGTCGAATGGGGCGATCAACTCGTCTTCACGCTGGTCGGCGCCTTTGAGGCCGACCCTGCCAACGACCTGATCTCCATCACATCACCTTTGGGCGAGGCTCTGCTGGGCAAGGCGATCGGGGACCTCGTCGAAGTCGAGGCGCCGGGTGGACTGCAAAAATACGAGATCCAGGTCATCGAGCCGGCGGAATCGTAGGGCTTGAGAAACTTTCCAGGTTTGCGGTACGTTCCTTAATCAGGCGCGGCTCACAATTCCCAGAGCCGCGTACTTCATCCAAATCAGGAGGTGGTGCCAGGGAATGATTACTAACCAAAGACGCCAGGGAGGTCCTGGGTTTTAGCGATCCATGACTGAGACTCAGGTTCGTCATGAACCAAGGTCTCCCTGGATTATAGGCGGCCCCCTGAAAAGGGGGCTGCCCCGTTTAACGGCCCGGTGGATGCCGCTTAACACCTCAAAGCCCCCACGGCGCTGCCGGAGGGGGCTATGAGACATAACCTGCCGACAGACGTCAGCCGGTCACTTTTAGGTTGATGAACTCAAAGTTCACGCAGGGGGCCGTCACGGTCGACGGACCAGTCTGCTGAATCTCGACCTTGGTCTGCATGGCGTTGCTGGCACCGATGTAGTCGGTGAGCGTTCCCGTCGCCGTGCCTGTGTAGGTCGCATAGCTCAGCGTCAACGTTGTGTCGGCGATGACCTGGACGTCGGACAAGATCGAGTAGTTGTGGACGAACCCACGGATCTTGAACGCGCCCGCGTTCACCAGCTTGGCTTTCACGTCGAGCTCGATGTTGGTCGGGTTCGCCTTGGTCGTCGTGTAGCCTTGGGTCATACGAATGATCGGCGACGTCTGGCTCGGCACGATGAACTTGCAGACGGTCATCGCGTTGTTGTCGTCGGCGGCTAGGCTGGCCAAGTTGCCACTTGACAGCTTGCCGAGGTTGACCGTGTTCGAGGTCGGGGCCAGCGTCTCGGTGGTCGTGCCACTGCCGGGATAGTAGAAGGCCATCATGATTCCCGAGATCTGCGGACAAGTCACCCAGTTGGTGTAGTCGTAGAGCTCGTTGTTCGTGCCTCCTGTGCCATCGGTGAAGACCAAGTCGGCTGGAGCGTCGTCGTCCCACTGCGTGCCGTCTTGCTGTGGCGTCGGGTTGTTGCCCTTGATGCCCCAGTAGACGAAGTCGCCACACAGCGTGATGTTGTTGTTAGCATCGACGTCGCCCATGATGGCGAGGATGCCGCCGTTGCCGTCCATCGGCATCTGCAGCGAGAGCCCGCCCGTGCTCAGGTCAGCGTCGGTGTAGTAGTAGCCGCCACTCGAGATAGGAATGAGGCCGTAGTTGAACACGACGCCTGTGTAGTCGCCGCGTGCCACGGAGTCGTTCGCCCCCGTCGTGGACGTCCCTGCAGTCTTCACGTAGTTCTCGGTCGTGTAAATGAAGACCTCAAAGTTCGTGACGGGCGCCAACGGGCCGACCGAGAATGCAAAGGCGACGCGGTCGCTCAGGGCGCCGACAGCTCCTGCAGTCACCGGGAGGTCGTTATAGCGCCATCCAGGGTAGTAGCCACCGCCGTACGTCCACCACCGGTTGCTAGAGCCGGCGGAGTTGCAGTAGGGTGTGTAGACTTCGGCTGGAACAGCTTCGCCGTTTGTTCCGCTGAAATCAGACTCGTACGCGTCGTAGGCGACGCCAGTAGAGGCTGCGATGTGGACGTTCCTGACGTACGGGATCCAGTTCCCGACCCGCACAGGGTGCAGTTTCCCGTCCGCTCCACGAATGATTTTGGCCGCAGCCATTGCAATGGGATCTTTTTGGATCGCCGTTGAGACCGGCTTGAGCGGCGCCTGGGCAAGCGCCGCCATGCTAGTAGCAAGCAGGGCCAACGAGATCACTATTCTAGAGCTACCTTTCATAGCAATACTTATCCTATCACCGTATTTGCACGATGCCAAGAGGAAGCCAGTCCAGGCTTAGAGATTCCTGCTAAAAGTACTGTTTTCAGGCACTTTTACGAGGGTGCAGTGACCGTTTTCCCTAGGAGGAACACGGGGACACTCGTCAAGGCATGTACCTGTCTCAGCCCGTGACTTCGAGATTGATGAGCTCGAACGTGGCGCAAGGAGAGGTCACGGTCGAGGGCCCGACTTGCTGGATTTCGACCCGACTCTGCATGGCGCCCCCATAGCCGACGTAGTGGCTGAGCTGCCCTGGTGCCATTCCTGAGAACCGGGAGAAGCTCTGATTGATCGAAGAATCTCCCATCACCTTCGTGTCGCTCTGGTTCGAATAGTCGTGGAGAAACCCTCGTATCTTAAAGCTTCCGGCGTTGGCCATCTTGGCCTTCACCTCGAGCTCGATTGCGGTCGGATAACTCTTGGTCGTCGTATAGGATTCGGTCATGCGGACGAACGGCGACGTCTGGCTGGGAACGATGAACTTGCAGACCGTCATCACGTTTCCATCGTCTGATGCCAAGCTGGTGACGTCGCCCCGAGTAACCTTTCCGAGGTTCACGGACACCGTCTGTGGGCAGAGTGTCTCGGTCTGGTTGCCACTGCCAGAGTAGTAGAAGCCGATGGAGATGCTCCACGGATCCGGGCATAGGCCGTATTCGTAGCTGTACAACTCCGATCCGAACGAAATGTCGTCGGTGAATTCAAAGTCCGGCGGGTTGTCGTCGTCCCACTGGTACGCGGATTGTTGCGGCGTCGGGTTCCCGGACTTGATCCCCCACAGCATGTGCTGTCCGACAAGGGTGAAGGCCCCGGCGACGTCGTCAGCGTCACCCATGAGTTCGAGCACCCCGCCCTGACCGCCGTTTGGCATTTGGAAGCTCAGCCCTGATCCCGTCAGATCGATGTCCGAGTAGTAATAGTGGGGCTTGCTGGCAGCGAGCTGGCCGTAGCTGAACACGATTCCAGGATACGAACCGCCATTGATCTCCGCGTTCGCACCCGCAGCGTCCAGAGGGAAGTCCTCGGTCGTGAATATGCAGTTACGAAAGTCGTGCTGGGATCCGAACTCGCAGTAGAACGAGAAGGCGACATGGTTGGCTGTCTTGCCACGCGCATCCTGCGTGTACGGCATGTCGTTATAGCGCCACCCGGGCTCATAGCCGTCGCCGAGGTACCAGCGTCCACTGCCGACTCCACAGTTGTCGATGTAGTCAGACCGCTCGCCCGGCATCAGATGGCCCGTGCCGTCGTCCACCCCTTCGAACGTGTCGTGCGCCACGGACATGGACTCCATGTTGTGGACCGCCCGGTCACGGTACGGGATCCAGTCGCTGATCCGGTCGGCGTGGAGCCTTCCATCGAGACCAAGAGACACGACGGCTTTCGCCATCCTGATCGGGACGACCCGAACGGGACCCTGCGCGATTTCCTGGCTCTTCTGTGCGCATGCTGGAGAGGTTGAAAGTACAGCAAGGCAGAAGAGGCACGCCAGCCTCTGCCACATCCGAAAGTACATGCTATCACTTTTGGACGGGGGGCGGTCAGGCTCCGGTACACCCGTTTTTCAACTCCCGTGTAAGCAACGGGCTCATCCGGTATTTGTGCCGACCGGATTGATGGACACCGATCGGATAGAAAAAGCCCCGCGGAAATATCCGCGGGGCTCGGTTGTATGGCATTGCCAGCTCAGTTAGCCGGTGACCATCAAGTTGACCAGCTCGAAGTTCACGCACGGGGCCGTGACCGTGGACGGTCCGGTCTGCTGGACTTCGATCTTGGTCTGCATGGCGTTGCTCGCGCCGACGTAGTCGGTCAGCGTGCCAGAGGCCGTGCCGGTGTAGGTGGCGTAGCTCAGCGTGAGCGTCGTGTCGACGATCACCTGGACGTCGCTCAAGCTCGTGTAGTTGTGGAGGAACCCACGGATCTTGAACGCACCAGCGTTGACCAGCTTCGCACGAACGTCGAGCTCGATGTTGGTCGGGTTCGACTTGGTCGTGGTGTAGGCCTGGGTCATGCGGATGATCGGGGACGTCTGGCTCGGGACGATGAACTTGCAGACCGTCATGACGTTGCCGTCATCGGCCTTCAAGCTGGTCACGTCGCCCGCGGTCAGTTTGCCGAGGTTGATCGTGTTGGTCGTCGGAGCCAAGGTCTCAGTCGTCGTACCGCTGTCCGGATAGTAGAAGCCGATCATGAGGCCGAGCGGATCCGGGCAGACGCCGTAGGTGTAGTCCAGAAGCTCGCCGTCCTCAAAGATCAGGTCGGACGGGTTGTAGTCCGTCCAGATCGCGCCGATCTGTTGCGGAGTCGGGTTGCCAGACTTCATGCCCCAAAGCATGGGCTGACCCACGATGTAGAGGGTGTTGGTGTTGGAGTCCACGTCACCGACGCTCTGCAGCACGCCGCCCTGTCCGCCGTTCGGGATCTGGAAAGTCAGTCCCTGGCCGGAAAGGTCGATGTCGCTGTAGTAGTAGCCGCCAGCGGCCAGGGGGCCAAAGCTGAAGACGATGCCAGGATAGGCGCCACCGTTGAGCTCAGCGTTCGCACCGGCCGTGTCCTGCGGGAAGTCCTCCGTCGTGAAGACGGCGACCTGCAGGTCGTAAACAGCGCTGTTGGCCTGGTACCAAGCGACAGCGACATGGTCGGACTGCTTGCCTTTGGAGGCAGCGGTGTAAGGCATATCGTCGTAGGACCAGCCCTGCGTCCACGTCGGGCCGAAGAACCACCGGGAGTCCGGCGTTTGACCCACTCCTGTGTTGCAGGGTGCGCCGTAGGCCGCGATCTCGCCGGGCATTAGTCCGCCCGATCCATCGTCCACGCCCTCAAATGTGTCGTGAGCCACGTTCATGGACTCTTGGATGCCAACGTTGCCCTTGCTGTAAGGGATCCAGTTGCCGACCCTCTCATAGTGGAGCTTTCCGTCTGTGCCAACGTGCACGACAGCCTTGGCTATCTGGATTGGTTGGACGCCGATCCCTCCATGAATGAGCTTTGCACTCTTCTGCGCCATGGCAGCGACCGAGCTCGCTATCATCGCGCATGCGATAAGAATCTTCAAGCTATGTCTCATAGCACCCTTCATGCTATCACGAACGGAGGGGAAAGGGCGCGGATGGGCCTGTGCAGACTTAAAAACTTGGCAAAAAAACGTCGAGTTCAAGCACATTTGCTAGGCTCGTCGAAAGGGTACGATTTTGGACGTGCGGACCGTGATCGTCATTCCCGCGCGCATGGGCAGCACGCGGTTTCCCGGCAAGCCCCTCGCCGACCTGTGTGGCAAGCCCATGGTCCAGTGGGTTTTCGAGGCGAGCCTTGCTTCGGGAGTGGCCGAAAGGGTCGTCGTCGCGACGCCCGACCCCGAGATTGTCCGGGCCTGCGCCAGTTTTGGCGCCGAAGGCGTCCTGACCTCGCCGGACCATGCGACCGGGACCGACCGGATGGCTGAAGTCGCAGGACTCATACAAGCCGACCTCTATGTGAACGTCCAGGGCGACGAGCCCTTGATGGATCCGTCGTCGATCGTGGCCTGTGTCGGTCCTGTCCAGCAGGATCCGGGCATTGCCATGGCCAGCGTGTATTGCGAATGCCCCGACGACGAGTGGGACAATCCCGCCGTGGTCAAAGTCGTCACCGACGCGGAAGACTTCGCCCTGTACTTCTCCCGCTACCCGGTGCCCTATCCGCGCGCCCGGCGGACCGTCCCCGTCAAGAAGCACATCGGACTCTACGCAATCGCCCGAAACGCCCTCACGGCCTATTCCGGTTGGGGCCCCAGCCCACTCGAACTGGCGGAGAGCCTCGAGCAACTCCGGTTCATGGAACATGGAGTCCGCATCAAGATGTCGCCCGCTCAGGGAACCGCGCTCGCCGTCGACACGCCCGAACAGGCGGCGACCGTGCGTGAGATCCTGGCTTCGCGGGCCAGCGCTCTCCCTACCTGACACCGGAGTCAGATAAACTAGCGCCTCCACCCGAACCGAGGCCTGAGCCGAGGTTGTGGGCACGTCAACTATGGCCGTCGTTTCAGACCAGTCTGGCCCGACCGGAACGCCTGACGGCTTGTCCGGCCTGCTCGACGTCGTCAAAGCGAACCTGCCTGACGTGGACGAGTTGCGCGTGACCGCAGCCTACAACGTGGCCGCCAAGGCCCACGAAGGGCAGTTCCGCCGGTCGGGAGAGGCGTACGTCACGCATCCGGTCGAGGTCGCCAAGATCGTGGCCGCTTTGCGGACCGACGAGGACTCCATCATCGCCTCGCTGTTGCACGACGTGGTCGAGGACACCGCCGTCAAGATCGAGGATGTCGCCGCCCAGTTCGGCGACGATGTCGCCCACCTGGTCGGTGGAGTGACCAAGTTGAGCCTCAACGTCAAGGCCGACGCGAGCGACCGTCAACGGATCGCGGCGGAAACGACGCGGGCCGCCGAGAGCCTGCGCAAGATGCTGCTGGCCATGGCCCAAGATGTCCGGGTCATGGTGATCAAGTTGGCCGACAGGCTGCACAACATGCGGACGCTCGACGCCCTCCCGCCGGACAAGCAGACGCGCATCGCCAACGAGACACTGGACGTCTATGCGCCGCTCGCGGCAAGGCTCGGCATCTGGCAGGTCAAGTGGCAGTTGGAGGACCTCGCTTTCAAAACGCTGCACCCTCACGAGTTCCAGGAGATCAGCGAGAAAGTCTCTAAGACACGCCACCAGCGTGAAGATGAACTCCACCAGGCGACGCGGATCCTTCGCAAACGGCTCGACGAGCGGGGACTCGAGTCTGCCAGCATCACGAGCCGTCCGAAACACCTTTACAGCATCTTCAACAAGGTCGTCAAACAGGGCATCCCGTTTGAAGAGATCTACGATCTGCAGGCGATGCGGGTCATCGTGGAGGAAACGTTCGAGTGCTACTTGGTGCTCGGTATCGTCCACGAGCTTTGGCTACCCATGCCGGGCCTCTTCTACGACTACATCGCCATGCCCAAGCCAAACGGCTACCAGTCGCTCCACACGAAGGTCATTGGGCCAGGCGGCGACCCCCTCGAGATCCAAATCCGGACCAAGGCGATGCACGAAGTGGCCGAGTTTGGCGTGGCCGCTCACTTCAGCTACAAAGAGGGTCGGGCCAAGCACGAAGCCGGTGGCATCGACATGCTCCGGCGGCAGCTCTTCGACTGGACGAGTGACAACACGACTTCGAGCGACTTTCTGCGGACGGTCTCGACCGACCTCTTCAGCGAACAGGTTTTCGTCTTCACTCCCAAAGGCGACGTTCTCGATCTGCCCAAGGACTCCACCACCATCGACTTTGCTTTCCGGGTCCACACCGACCTTGGTCTGAAGACTTTCGGGGCCCGTGTTAACGGGGTCATGGTCCCCCTGGCGACCAAGCTCCAGAACGGAGACGTCGTCGAACTGATCACGAGATCCAACGCGCAGCCAAGCCTCGACTGGCTCGAGTTCGTATCTAGCGCGCATGCCAAGTCGAAACTACGGACTTACTTCCGCCGAAGGAACCGCAACGAGAGTTCCGCCCGTGGCAAGGAGGCCTTGGAACGAGGTCTGCGGGCAGCCGGGGTCGACCCCAAGCAGTACAT
This sequence comes from Armatimonadota bacterium, assembly GCA_029781035.1. Classification (GTDB taxonomy): domain Bacteria; phylum Armatimonadota; class Fimbriimonadia; order Fimbriimonadales; family Fimbriimonadaceae; genus JAEURO01. The sequence goes on along the minus strand of JAKOXK010000001.1, from coordinate 15,112 downwards.
CGGTGAGGATAAGATGAATGAACTCGCCAAGGAGTTCAAACATTGCGAGAACGCCCAAGACGTGTTCGCCCGCATCGGTGAGGGCATCCTCAGTGTCCAGGCCGCGGTCGAGAGGATCAAAGGAATCGTCCGAGAGCAGCAGCCGGACGCCTTCGTCAAGATCCGAGGCCCTCAGAAGGAAGCCACGATCGTGGCGGGCGGAGTGGACAACGTCATGTTCCGCCGGGCCAAATGCTGCAAGCCGATTCCCGGCGAGGACGTATCCGGCTACGTGACCAGGGGGCGCGGGATCATCATCCACGGGAGGGCCTGCCCGAACGCACTCAGGCTCATGGAGACGGAGAGCGAGCGCTTGATCCCGCTCGAGTGGCCGCCCGACGGGACGGCGCACCCCGTCGAGCTCAAGATCATCACGTTGAACCGCCAGGGCCTCCTGATGGACATCTCGGTGATCCTGGGCGAGAGCAAGACCAACATCTCCGGAATGAATGTCAAGGTCTTGCCGAACCATACGGCTGAGATCGACGTGACGGTTGAGGTCCGGGACGTTGCCCACCTTCAAGTCGTCATGAACAAAATTGGCAACCTGACCGACGTGATCTCGATCCTGAGGGTCATGGGAGCCTGAGGCACAATCCAAGACGATGCGCGCAGTCGTTCAGAGGGTCTCGTGGGCCCGGGTGACGGTCGAGGGCCGGGTGGTCGGCTCGTGTGGTCCGGGGTTTCTCGTGCTCGTCGCAGCAGGCAGAGAGGACACCGAGTCGGAAGCGCGCAAACTGGCCGACCGTGTCGTGGGCATGCGCGTCTTCCCTGATGCCGAAGGAAAGATGAACCTCAATCTGAGGGACTTTGAGGCCGATAAGGGAGGACTGAACGCTGCCAATGTGTTGGCCGTCTCCAATTTCACAGTCTACGGCGATGCCACCCAGCGGCGGCCGAGCTTCACCGCCGCTGCGGGGTACGAGACCGGCAAGGCCCTGTTCGAGACATTTGTCGCCGAACTCGGGCGACTGGGGGCACGAGTCGCAACTGGCGCCTTCGGGGAGCACATGGGAGTCGAACTGCTGAACGATGGTCCGGTCACCTTGGTGGCGGAGGCCTGACTAGCCAGTAGAATGCAGGCGATGTCGCCGTCAGCATCGTCCCGTGAATACGGCTCCCTCGACCGGACGGTCGACCAAGTCAACGTCGAGGAGCGTGCTGCTCGGTTCACGAAGCGTTCCATCAAGAACGAATCGAAGATACAGGGTCTGTGCATGGCTCTGGCCATGTGCGATTTGACGACACTGGAGGGCAAGGACACTGAGGGAAAGGTTCGTCAGATGTGCCGGAAGGCGAGGCAACCTGTGCCCAACGACCTCCAACGGATCCTGACGGATCGTTATCAGATGGCCCCGCTGAGCGTCGCTGCTGTCTGCGTCTACCCCAACCTCGTTTCGACCGCTGTCGACGAGCTACGGGGAACTGGAGTGAAGGTCGCCTCCGTTGCGACTGGGTTCCCCAGTGGCCAGTACCCCCTCGAAATCCGCCTCCAAGACGTTCGTGAGGCCCGGTCGAGCGGTGCCGACGAGATCGATATGGTGGTCAACCGTGGGGCACTTTTGCAGGGCGACTACGACACAGTGTTCGAGGAGATCGCGGCCTTCAAGGCTGCCTGTGGCACCGCACACCTCAAAGTCATTTTGGAGACAGGTGAGATCGGCAACTACGACGCGGTCAGAAGGGCTAGTAGGCTGGCGATGGACGCCGGCGCCGACTTTATCAAGACCTCGACCGGCAAGATACAGCCCGCTGCGACGATGCCCGTCACCTTGGTGATGCTCGAAGCGATCCGAGACCACTACTACGAGACGGGGGTCAAGGTCGGGATGAAGCCGGCGGGGGGGATCCGAACGGCAAAGGAGGCGCTGCACTACCTGGTCATGCTGGCGGAGACGCTGGGGGACGACTGGCTGACCCCTGACCTCTTTCGGTTCGGCGCCAGCGGGCTGGTCAACGACCTCCTCATGCAGCTCGCCAAGCAAGTGTCTGGCCGCTATCAAAGCGCGGACTACTTCAGCCTGGATTGACGGCGACGACGTGGCGGTTAAAGAAAAGCGGCGGTCGAAACCTGCCCGACCGCCGTGCCCAGCCATCTGTTGAGCCGAGAAGGACTGAGCTAAAACCGGTGGGGCCGCTGGCTCCCCAAACGCCTCCTCTCCAATGGGTGAGGCTCAAATCGTCGCATGGTTCCGGTTATAGGCGCTTCGCTCCCGTCACCAACACAGGATAAACCGACTTCCTGCGATTTCGACGTGAACAATGTCACATTTAGTGGCGAAAGGCTGACTTTTTCGCGCGTCCGGCTCAATCTCGGCTGAATTTGGAGCTGAGACTCGTGAGCAGCTCTGCCATGCCCGTCTCGTACCATGTCTTCTTCGAGCGGTTGACCGTATACAGCGGTCCGAGATAGGTCCGCAACACCGTTTCGGAGAGAGGGAAGAGACGGCTCGCACGCTGGTAGGCTCCGAGGATGCCGGGGTCGTTGAGAAAGGCCCACCATCCCAAAAAGAAGGTTCCGGATAGCTGGTATCCGCCGTAACCCTTGTGCGCGCCTAGTTGCGGGTCACTTCCATAGCGATAAAGGCCGTTCCAACCGTCCATGTAGTTCTTCGTCCTGAAGTTGGGGAACCCGTCTGAAGGCGGCAGCAAGACTTGGGACTTGAACTGAGTCGCCAACTGAAGTCGAATGGACTCGAACCGCTTGTACGGAGCCGATCCGATCGCGAAGGCGTCTCGATAGGAGACAACGAACAGCCCGAAGCGGTGGAAGTGCGAGCTGTCCCAAGCGACCTGAGGACGCTTGAGCGGTTTCATCCCGGAGTAAGCAGCGAGGTGTTGGGCATAGGCGTCGTCCGGGTGGTCTGCCCAAACGCCTGTGTCGAAAGACCAACCTCCGCCCGATGTGTCTGAACCCCGGTCGGCGATCACTGCCTGCAGGTAGTCCCCCATTTCATCGACGTTCTTGTTGAGGGACGAGAGCGTTCCCTGAATCCGTGCTGCATGAGCCAAGTCCGATGCTATGGCGAAGAGGAACATCTCTTCGTCCGTGATCGCTCTGTAGTACGAGACAGCAGACCTTGACAGGGACAGCTTGTGGTCGAGACGCGCCTTCACCCCGGTAAACGGCTTGTGGTCGAACGCGATGGCGTCTTGTCGAGTCCAGCGGTTGGAGATTTCACGCGTCAGGAACGTTTCCAGCCGGCGGGTCAGCTGACTGCGGCCGTTGGTCTCAAGTTCGAGGACTAGGAACTCACTGGCCAAGTAGAAGTATTGGCTGCGGGCCAGGGGATTGGTGGTGAAATCCTCGGGCGGTGCCGCCAACATGCGAGTGAACTGGTCACGAAAGGCGGCTTGCCAATCCGGCTGGTGCAACCAGTAAGCTGCATGAAGGGGCACCATCAGGAAGTGGCCTGCAGGATAGGCGAACCCCTCCTTCCACTCGGGGTTTCTCAGCAGGGGATAGACAAGCCGTTCGTAAAGTCCCCGCTCGTGTTCTGTGACCGACTGTATTGGCGGCTTTGGGCGCAGGTTCGGTTGCCCCGAAATCTGTCCGAGGACGGTGGATGCGATCAACAAGGCGGTTGCGGACATTGTCTCCTTCCTGGGATTCCCTCAGCGCTGTTCAGGGTTCGGGCTGCGGGCCCATGAGAACGAGTCTGGATGGTTCTATCCGGTTTCAAAGATGACTCCCGTCATTCCCGAGCCGGTTGTGTCCAAAGTCAGGCATAAGGGCCGGTACGCAAGCGTCGACGGGTCCAGAGTCGTCCCAGAGGTAAATTCCAGGCCAGGCACCGGTACGGGGATCACCGCATGAGCAGCACAAAGGCGTCGAGAAAGACACTCACAGCACTCGTCGAAAACGGGCTCGACCCGAGTGGCGCTGAGGTCGTGCCGACAGCGGGCCAACGGCCGACTCTGAAGTTTGGAGGCAAGTGGCCCTACTCCCCGGCACCAGAGTCGAAGGAGATCGTCTCAGTGCCAAGCCGCCAGGGTCACTTTATCGGCGGCAGGTTCGTCGAGCCGCGCTCGGGCCAGTACTTCGCGACGATCAATCCCGCTACGGAAGAAGTCTTAGGTGAAGTCGCAGTCGGCAGCCAGGAAGACGTAGATCAAGCCGTCCGGGCCGCGCGCTCGGCCCTGCCGGGTTGGTCTGGGATGCCCGCTTCCGACAGGGCGAAGTACGTGTTCCGGATCGCGCGGATCCTGCAAGAGCGGGCTCGAGAGTTCGCTGTCCTCGAGAGCTTGGACGGCGGCAAGCCGATACGAGAGAGCCGGGACGTCGACGTACCTTTGGCCGCAGCCCATTTCTTCTACTATGCCGGCTGGGCGGACAAACTTCCCTATGCGTTCCCGGGACGATCGGTACGACCCCTGGGCGTCGCCGGCCAAATCATCCCGTGGAATTTCCCCCTGCTGATGGCCGCTTGGAAGCTGGCGCCGGCCTTAGCGACAGGCAACACCTGCGTCCTCAAGCCGGCCGAAACCACACCCCTCACCGCGCTTTTGTTGGCCGATGTCCTAGTGCAAGCAGAACTTCCACCTGGGGTCGTCAATATCGTGACGGGCGCGGGCGAGACCGGAGCTGCGTTGGTCGCCCACGAAGGAGTCGACAAGATCGCGTTCACGGGCAGCACTGAAGTCGGGAAGCTCATCCAGCGGACAGCCAGAGCCAAACACTTGACCCTCGAACTCGGTGGCAAGGCGGCCAACATCGTCTTTGAGGACGCTTCCATCGACCAGGCCGTCGAAGGCATCGTCAACGGCATTTTCTTCAACCAGGGGCACGTGTGCTGTGCCGGTTCGCGCTTGCTCGTGCAGGAGAGCGTTTTCGGGACGGTCATGCAGAAGCTCGAGGACCGGATGCAGACGTTGGTGGTCGGTGATCCGCTCGACAAGAACACCGACATCGGTGCCATCAACTCGGCCGCGCAGCTCAGAAAGATCGAGGAACTCGTCCAGAGCGGCCTTGACGACGGATGCGACCTCATTCAGACACGCTGTGGTCTACCTGAGCGGGGATTTTGGTTCCGGCCGTCCGTGTTCAAGGGGGTCGCCCAGACGAATAGGATCGCTCAGGAAGAGATCTTCGGCCCGGTACTCGCAGCCATGAGTTTTCGGACACCGGAAGAAGCCATCGAGAAAGCCAACAACACCCCCTATGGCCTCAGCGCTGGAGTCTGGACCGACAAGGGGTCGAAGACGTACAAGGTGCTGTCCAAACTGAAGTCTGGAGTCGTTTGGGCGAACACTTTCAACAAGTTCGACCCTTCGTCACCCTTTGGTGGGTACAAGGAGAGCGGTTACGGAAGGGAAGGTGGCCTGCAAGGGCTCGCAAGCTACCTGGAGGTGAGTTGAGCCGTGCGCACGGTGGTGAGGAAGACGTACAAAATGCTGATCGGCGGGCAGTTCGTCCGGTCAGAGAGCGGGCGGTCGCTGGAGGTTGGAGGCGTCAACGTCTGCCATGCATCGCGAAAGGACGTGCGGGACGCGGTCAAAGCTGCCCGAGCAGCGTGCAGCGGTTGGTCGGCCAAAACGGCCATGAATCGCGGCCAGATCCTCTATCGGATGGCCGAGATGCTCGAGGCAAGGAGTCAAGACTTCAGCGACGTGACGGCGCTTCAGGACGTCGAAAACTCCATCGACCTTCTTGTCCACTACGCAGGGTGGGCGGACAAGTACCAGCAGTGCCTAGCGACTGTGAACCCGGTCGCCGCTCCGTACTTCAATTTCAGTTTTGCTGAGCCGATGGGAGTGGTGGGTGTCGCTTGTGGAGGAACGACGCTCACGTCCATGGTTGGGGCGGTGGCGCCCGTCCTGACAGGAGGGAACACTTGCGTCATGCTGGCCTCAGACCAGACTCCCGTGATGGCGTGTGTCTTCGCCGAGGTCGTTTCAACAAGCGATGTTCCGGCCGGGGTCTTGAACATCCTGACCGGCATACAGGGCGAAACTCTGCCTCACCTTGCTCAGCACATGGACGTCAACGCCCTGGCCGTCCACTCAGAGGACGCCCGGTCAAACGGACTCCTGGCAGAGGCCGCTGAGAACCTCAAACGCGTCTCCTTCTGGCCGGTCGGTGAGGCAAGGGACAGCCTGGCAGCTATCTCGACGTTCCAGGAGACCAAGACCGTGTGGCACCCGATCGGACTCTAGTCGAGGCCTGGGTAACCTCGTTTGATGACAGGGCTCGTGTGCTGTCTGGCCGCCCTCAGAACTTCCGGCGACCCGTGGATCGCTCCGAGACGGGGTTCGTGGGTCGAGACCAAGGGCCGACATGAAGGTGACTTCACGCTGGTTCGGAGTCGAGGTTCCAGGGTCAACATTGTGGTTGGCCGCACTGAACCCTCCAATGTTATGCAAGCGGCCCGGTTTCTGGCCGCAGACATCCAGACTTTGACGGGTGCCCGCCCGTTGATCGTCCGGAAACGACCTTTTTCAGGTTCGACCATCGAGCTCCGGACCCTTCCCGCAACACGGAGTTCCGAGTGGGAGTCATACTCGGTCGACGCCGCTGCTGGCCACATCAAGATCACGGGATCCAATCCAAGGGGCACCGCGTTTGGCGTCTACGAACTATCCGAACGGCTCGGCATAGACCCCCTGTATCGGTACACGGGCGTCGTTCCCCAGCGGCACACGCCATTGATCCTCAAGGAAGTCCACTTCCACCAGCCTCCCCCTGCAGTCCGCTTCCGGGGGTTCTTTCATGACGACGAAGACGTGCTTCCGAGACCGTTAGAACGCACTGCCGCCGCTGACGGGCTCATGGCACCTGCCATCAACGGAACCGTGTCTCTTGCCGACTATAAGCGCTACTTTGAGACGGCGCTCCGCCTCAAATTGAACATGGTGGCCCCTTGGGTTCGGACCAACAGGTACTTTGAGGTTCAAAAGACGGCCAGCGAGTGGGGGCTGTTCGTGACGTCGCACCACTACGACACCCTGCTTTCCGATCCCTACCACTTCACACGCCCTCAACCCAAGACACCCCTGACGCCGGCGAAGCCTGCTCTATCCACGCTGCGCCAGGTGCGACCAGAATGGGACTTCGTCAAGAACCGCGACGGAATGATCCGGTTCTGGAAAGGAGGGGTGGATGAGAACCACTCTCTCGACTGCATTTGGCCCGTTGGACTGCGCGGCACGAACGACTATTCGTACAAGTGGCCCATCAATTTCACTCAGGACCAGATTCTACGTGAGTACGAAGACGCCATTAGGACGCAGACTCAACTCGTCAAGTCGCAGGTTGGGCCGGATCGGCCCCGGCTGTTCCACTTTACGATGTACACGGAGATGCTCCCGTACTATCAAACGGGACGTCTTCATGTGCCTGACGACGTGATCATCGTTTGGCCTGACGATAACGACGGCCACATGCGAGGACTGCCCTCCCCAGATGACACGCACAGACACGGTGTCTACTATCACCTCGCCTACTTGGGTGGAAACATCTCGAAGCAGAGCCACCAGGTCGTCCCGCTCAACCGGATCGAATCAGAATTTCGGAAGGTGTTTCGTGCCCGAGCCACCGAGTTCATGCTTGTGAATGTCTCTGAACTGCGTGAATACGTCATGGGAGCACGGTTCCTTGCCGATATCTGCTGGAATGGCGAACAAGGCTTCTCCCGACCCGACGCTGCGGACCGGTTTCTGAACTTCTGGTGCACCGAGTACTTTGGCGCTGGCGCGGCGGCCACTGTGGCTCAAGCCTATAAGTCGTATTTCGCCTCAGTACCGAACACGCCTGACTTCGGATATGGGGCAGCAAAGTGTTTGGGCGCCCTTTCGTCTCTGGAGAAGAAACTCAGGAACGAGCCGTTCACGCCGGCCATGCCGGAGACTCTGCCGACTTTGATTGAAAGGACCGAGATGCAGGCCAGCGTCCAACGAGTTTGTTACCAGGCGGAGACGATGGTCAGGAATGCTGTAGAGCGTCGATTCCTGTTCGAAAACCTCAGCCTCGCCGCTGCCATGGACCGTCTGCCGACGTTGGCGGCTGTGCAGTTGGTCGAGGCGCTATCGGCTAAGGACAAGGCGGAGACGATGGAGCGTTGCCGCCGTGCGCTTGTCTATCTCGACGAACTCCAGACCGAGTTGCAGCGCGCCAATCGTCCACCGTTTGAAGGCTGGTATGGACCCAGCTGGACAGAGCCCAGGGACATCCAACTTGTATTGCCCAGGTACCGGTTGTCGAAGTTGCTCGCGGGCGTCTCGGCTTGGTCAAACGGCAAGGAGCGACCGTGAAGGCCGTCTCCGTGTTCTTCGACGTGGAGGATCCGATCAATCTCGAGGCCGACCAGGCGGCGCTCGAACTCGCCCGTCTCGTCTCGGAGAGAGGGGTCCGAGGCAGCTTCTGCGTGACGGGTGAGAAGTGCAGAAGCCTTGTCGCAAGGCGGCGCTACGACGTCGTTGACGCGCTGTCAGTCCACTGCCTGGGCCTCCACACCGACAAGCACTCCCAGCACCCGACGACCATGGAACTCCTGGCTAGCCTGGATTACGAGACGGGTTGTCGCGCAGCCCTCGAGGCGGAAAGGCGAGGGTTCGAGGCGTTCACGCAGTGTTTCGGGAGAAACCCATCTTTCTGGGGCGGAGCGGGGAACACGTGGTCGCCCGAGATTGCTTATGCCGTGCAAACGCTGGGCATCGCTGCAACGGTGTATGCCCTGACCGAAGTCGCCAGCGGAGTGCACCAGTTCGGTGGTGTCTTGTGCTTTCCGCAGGACTTTGCCATATCAGAACTCGACTGGGCCGATGACTGCCGAGCCCAAAGTGCGGCGGAAGGTGTGTTCAACGGTATCAACGCGTCGAGGCGACCTTGGCTTGGAGTCTTCATCGGCCACCCGACGAAGTTTCGACACTGTGAGTTCTGGGACAAGTCCTACTCGGGAGGACGGACGCCGACAGAACCGGAGTTCGTCGAACGGCTGCCTGACGACGTCTACGCGAAAAGCCTAGCAAATGTGGCCACGTTCTTGTCGCGACTGGGCCGCGACTACGTCGTCATCGGGCTCGACGATGCGGCGCGACTGAGTTGGAGTTTTCGAGAGCTCACCGAAACAGAGAGGTCTCAATTCAATGAGTCGACGGCGGCCAACATCAGGTCTGCAGGTCGCTGGCCGATCCACCGTCCGGACCTTGATGTGGAGCCGATCGTCGTGAAAACGCTGGCGATGGCCGATTCCGTGCGCGCAGCCGAGTTCGAAGCCTAGAACCCACCCCAACGGGCCTGTGGCCTGCCAGGTATCGAAATCGCCGCCACGAGCAGCATCATTTCATCAGTGGTCTGCTCGCCCCAGCGGACTTCCTTCGGAGGGTCGTTCGGATTGTTCGGGTTGTTCGACGAGTTGTCGTAAACCGCCTCGATCCGAACCTTGGAGCCCCGCGTCAGGAGAAGGGGTTGCTTGAGCGAGTACATGAACTGCCAATTGAAGTCCCAGTCATCGACCTGGATCAACGGCTGCTCTGTCCCGTCAGGTTTCACCCAGGTGGCCTTCATTTTGCGGCCGAGAAGATGCATGTGCGGAAGCAGTCCGTACAGCTTCACGTCCACCGGTATCGGCACCGTCTGGACGAACTTTTGATCGGGCAGGCCCGGTTTGATGTCGATCCCCAGGTTGGCAAGCCACGCGATTCGGACTGGGTTCTTGACGGACCGGGTGTCCTTGGCATAGTACAGCGCGACCTTGGTCTGATCGGTCTCGGGCTTGCCGTCTTTGTGATAGTGGACTTCCAGAACAACACGCGTGCCGGGCTTGAGGAGGATGCCGGCGTCATCCGGCAGCCGCGCAGGTTGGAGCCCCGGTGCCCAGCCGCCTAGCGAATTGTCAGGCATAAAGCCAGGAGACCCGAAGCTCAAGTAGGCGCCGTTCTTGCCCTCTCGTGCAAGGATCTTGTCAGACTGACCCTTCTCATCGAGCCAGAGGATGACGTGGTGAACGATCTTCCGGTTGCCGGGATGCACGTCGATGGCCTGGACATAGACCGGCTCGGTGATCTGGGGAGTCAAGACGAAGTGCCAATACTCGTCGCGTCCATCGGCGGCAATGGCGAAAGGCTTGGGGATCTGAAGAACCTCGTCGGGTTCGCCGAGAGCCCAACCCGTCGGGAAAGTGGGTGGCTTCGGCTCGTTCGCAGCGTCGCCACGCGGGGCGCCAGTTTTCGCCCACAGTTGAAGGACTTCCAACTCTTCAGAGGACAGTCTGTTGTCGTTCTTGAAGTCGCCGACTCCGGCAATGGCCTTCCAGGGAGGCATGCGCCCTTCACGAGTGAACTTCGCGATCGTCGGGGCCCAGTTCTTGGCGTTCTCATAGCCGATCAATGAGAAGGGCGCGACTTGGCCCGGCCTATGGCAACTGACGCAATGTTGGTTGAGGATTGATGCGACCTGGTCGGCATAGGTCGGCTGGATGACGGGCCGCACCTCGTGGCCGGGAGTGAAGACGCATCCGAAAGCGTCAGTCTTCGTGACTGTGACTGGTCGCCCCGACACGATCGCTTGGAGCGCGTCCGACAGATACTTTTTCTTGACGAGGTCGGTCGTCGCGTTGTCGTCGATTGCTCCGCGATAAAGCTCCTTGCCTGAGGTGTCCCGGACGACCACGGTCGGGACGGTCTCGATGTGGTCCTTCTTGGCTTGTACTCCGGAGTGGTCAAGCCGGCACGGAAACGCAAAGCCTCGCTCCTTGGCGAACTCAATCACCTTCTGCTCGTCGTCGCTGGCTTGAGGAAAGAGGCCTTCAAACGAGATCCCGCGAGGCTCATACTGCTTGACGAGGCTCTGAATCCGAGACGTGTACGACGCCGTGACGGTGCACTCGGTGCCCATGTAGAACACGACGGTCGCGCGCTGAGCGGCGCCTGGCGACGTCGCCTTGAAGGCCACGAGAGCCCCGCTCATAGTCAGGAATCCAAAGAAGAACGTCGCTGCTTTCATAAGGCCTCGAACCCAAGGTACAGGAAGATACGCGCCTGAGTGTGCCACAGTTTGGTCAATGTCCACAAAACGGGTCTTGATCACGGGATCCTCCCGGGGAATCGGCCGGTCTATCGCGTTCAGGCTCGCTGCCGACGGATGGAAGGTAGCCCTTCACTACGCTGCCGCCAGAAGCGAGGCCGAGGAAACGGCGAAGAAGCTCGGAGCGTCGTGCGCAGGCGTCTACAAGGCCCTCTTGCACGAACCCGACAAAGCGGAACGTTTGTTTGAACAGGCCTTGGCCGATGGCCCGGTCCACGCGCTCGTGAACAACGCTGGCATCTACACGAAGTTGGATTTCATCGAATCGACGGCTGCCGAGTTCACCTCTACCTTCACAAGAACGATGGCTGTGAACTTCTACTCGCCTGCACGACTGGTTCGAGCCGCATGTACCGAATATGTACGTCAAGGCGGGGGGAAGGTCGTCAACGTGGCCAGTCGCGTCGGCCATCGCGGTGAAGCGGGAGCTAGCGCTTACAGCGCGAGCAAAGCGGCCCTCTTAAACCTGACGAGAGCCTTAGCGGTCGAACATGCCGGGCTGAACATTCAACACTTCGCGATTGCGCCGGGTTGGGTCGAGACGTCGATGGCTCGTGAAGGAATGGAGACCAGGTTGCCAGAGATTCTGCGCGACATACCGTTGGGAAGGATGGCGAAGCCGGAGGACTGCGCCGCCGCCGTCGCCTTCCTCCTCCGCGACGAAGCCGCTTATCTGAGCGGGACCGTCATCGACATCAATGGAGCGAGCTACCTCAGGTGATCAGCGCAGCCATTTTTCTCGGCGCCTGTCTTGGACATCAGTCACGTGTAGCCATCAAGGAAACACTGCCGAACGGGGTCATCGTCTATGCGCAGCGCATCGAAGGCACGACCCAGATGGCCGCGACGCTCGCGTCCGTCTCCAAGGATCAGCCTGAAACGGCGGACTCCCATGGAATGCGGCACCTTCTCGAGCACCTCGTCGCCAAAGGGCCAGACAAGGACGTTGACAAGGGGGTCGAGGGCAGAGGGATGGTTTTGCTCGCAGAGACGACACGCGACTCCGTCACGTTCTCGCTCCATGGTCCCAAAGACACGGCATCGATGGCCGTCACGGTCCTCGGCCAACTGGTGTCTCGATTTGACGTCAATGAGTCCGAACTCAGGAAAGAGGTTGGGATCCTTGACCAGGAGATGGTGCTGAGGAGCTGGAACCTCCTCCTTGTCGCGGACGGGTGGCGGAAGGTGTATGGAGCTGACGCCCTCGATCCATTTGGCGATCCGGCGAAGATGACGAACTTCACCACCGAAGCGGTCAAAGCAGGGTTTCAGTCGTTGGCCAACCCCAAGAAGCTCTGCTTGTGTGTCGCAGGTGACATTGACCCGGAATCTGTCGTCCAGCAGGCCCGAGAGGTTCTGGGTGGACTTACCGCGACCGACGTGACTCCATGGTCACGGCCCGAAGCGACCGACCCCGCTCTCGTCGGCTCGAGCGACGGCGAAGCCGCCTGTATTCCCGTTTCAGGTTTTTCAGAGTCAGCCACGTTGGCTTCGATCGGTGCCGGCTTTGGACTTCAAGGATGGCTGACCGGTTCGTTCATGGTGTACACGCCGACCGCCCGTCCCGGACTTGTGACCGTCTCGTTGCGCACTGGCAGGAGTTGGAAGCAGGCTGCTGACCGGCTCAAAGGTAGGGAAGCCCTGGTCGCCCGCACTGGAATGCAGCAGCTGAAAGAGTGGCTGACGGAGACGGCGTCCGACCCGGTCCGTCTGTCTGAACTGTCGGCCACGATCTTGCCGTTGCGACCTGGTTTTGATCCGAGCCGTGTCAGCCACATGGCAGACGATGTCTCCGAGGAGCAGATCCTCGGCGAAATCCGCGCGGTCTGCACCCTGGCATCGGGAGGATCCCAGTGATCAGTTGGGTCGCCTTCTTGGCCTTGGCTTCGGGGCCACGAGTGGTGGAAGTTCCCGACCCCAGGGCCCACACGGTGGTGGTCGAAGCCTTTGTGCCGGCGCCACCCAACATGTCGGACAAGGAGGCCGCTGCCTGGCGCGTCTTGGCCGAAGCTCTCTACGACGGATCAGAGGAGTTTTCGCGCGATCGGTTGATCCAGTACGGAAGCCAAGCTGGCGTCCCTTTGTCGATCCAAGCCTTCACGGACTTCATCAAGATCCAGGTCGTAGAACCCAAGGGCGGACTTAAGGTCGCCTCCCAGATTGTCGAGTCGCTGTGCCTGCGTGCAACCCTCACCGATGAAGCCATCACCGAAGCCGTCCATGCGCTGACGAGCCGCAACCCCGGAGTCTGGAATGAGGCTCTGGACGATCTTAACTTGGCGTACGACAAAGTGACCTTCGAGCAGGTTCGCAACGATTATGCGCAGGCTTTTCGCACCGAGAACCTGACGCTCGTCTTCGGCGGCCAGATAGAGTCCGGAGAAGGTACCGCTCAAGTCAAGGAACGGTTTGCAGAACCGTCATCGAAGCCACCACGTCGGACACGTTGGGACTTCGCTCCGCGGTCCCGCTTGCGCCATCTGGCACCAGTCACGACTTTCGAACTCCGTGCGTCTCCGTTGACGCTGACACAGGCGACAGACGCCGACCGGTTGCTCGCTGTCTTCGCTCTCGGAGTCGGCAAGTCGGGGGCGATGCACCGCGTGCTGCGCGAAGCGATGGGTCTGACGTACCGTCAAGAGGCTGTCCTCTGGCCGACTACCACCGGGTGGCTGCCTCGGTTTGTGTTCGCCCGAAAGGCAAGCGATCAGGAACTCGGACTGGCTGTGACCGCCAAAGACGCACTTCTGAAAGACGTCGACACTTGGGACGAAGGCACGCTGACTCGGGCCAAGGCGATGGCCGCCTCGTCTCTGAGCGGTGACAACCCGCTCTGCCCCTTTTGGACAGGTTCGACTGGCCCCTACTCTTATTCGGTGGAAGACCGGTGTTCCTGGGCCGGATTGACGCTCATGATGACGGGTGCCTCGATCGACCCGGCCACTGTCGTGCAAGCTTTGTCCAAGGGCGATCTCGACGGCATGAAGATGGCTGCTCGGACGCTCCTCGATCAAGCGCAGTTCCAAGTGATACCCGGCTCCTCTTGACAGTCTATCGGCGTGTTCGGAACAACGACGGTCTGGTCAGCAGGTATACGTAGGCATGCGTGGACTTCACGTCTTGCCGTTGGTGTGCTTGGCTTCCTGTGCCGTCGCCCAGATCGACTACAAGGTGACGATGGACCGGGCGAACGCTAAGCTCAAGGTCGAGGTCTCGTTCGCCCCAAAGGGAACAGAGACTTCTCTCTACATGCCAAGGTGGGCGCCAGGATCCTACGGGATCAACGAAGGTGGAGTCCGGATCAGAGACTTGACCGTGACGGGGGCACCTGGGCCGGTCTCGCACAACGGCTCCTCGAACTGGTCGTTTCCAAACGGGGGTGCCAAGCGAGTCACCGTCAGCTACACGCTGGATACACCGGTCACAGACGAAAGGGTTCACTTCAGCGGTCCCTCCACCTATGTGTACGTGACCGACCGTAAGGAGGAGAAGTGCAACCTCGAACTCGTTCTGCCTGCCAACTGGAAGTCGTACTGTGGACTCGATGCTGCTGGCCCCGACAAGTACACAGCGCCCAACTACGATGTCCTCGCTGACAACCCAGTCAGTATCGGTCTCTTGGAAACGGACAGCTATACGTCTCACGGCGTCCCGTGCACGATCGTTTACTCAGGAGGCAATCCCAAGAAGATCGACCGGAAGAAAGTGGCCGCCGCGTGTCAGTTCGTGAGCGACTCTGAAGGCGATTTCTTTGGCGGCCTCCCTTACAAGAAGTATGTTTGGCACTTCATCGTGGTGGACAGGCCCGATGGTGGATGGGGGCTTGAGCACCTGTCGAGCACTGAGATCGGCATCGCCACCGGGTTGGGCAACCTGACCAAGTCCGTGTTGGCCCATGAACACTTCCACGCCTGGAACGTCAAGCGAATCCGTTCGAGCGTCCTTGGACCGTTCGACTACACGCAACTGCCGCGCACGGGCGCGCTCTGGTGGCTTGAAGGTGTCACCGATTACTACGCCACAGTGATCCCGCACCGGTACGGGATGTTC
>JAKOXK010000007.1 GCA_029781035.1 Armatimonadota bacterium | reverse complement strand
GCCGCGCCGTTGGGTTCTGTCCAGGGTTTCCCTACCTTGGATGGCTCCCTGAACGACTGTCGGGCCTAACCAGAAAGGCGAGCCCGCTCGTCAGAGTGCCGGTGGGGAGTGTCGCCATTGTTGGGAGAATGGCCGGCATCTACACTCAACTGAGGCCGGGAGGTTGGTGGCTGATCGGACAGACACCGTTGACGCTTGTGGACGTTGAAGACCGCTACTTCCCCATCGCAGTGGGCGACCGAGTGCAATTCACACCCATCGGTGACAGTGAGTTCGAGTGTTTGCTGGGAGAAAGACTTTGAAGCGCATCGACCTCAACTGCGACCTGGGAGAAGGGCAACCTCACGACAGGGCACTTCTCCAACTGGCTTCGAGCGCAAACGTGTGCTGCGGTGCCCACGCCGGCTCTCTCGAGCTGACCCATACGACCATCGCCCTCTGTCGGGAACATGGAGTCCGGATCGGAGCACACCCCGGGGTGCCGGACAGGGCCGGCATGGGCCGACGTCCCTTGGAACCGCTGACGCCTACGACGAGAGCTTCCCTCCTCGACAGCCTCCGTGAACAAACCAACTTTGTCGTCGGACTCGGCGCGACGTATCTCAAGCCGCATGGTGAGTTGTACAACGCAGCCGCCAAACGGCAAGACGTTGCTGAAGTGTTGACCCTGGTTCTCACCGAGTTTGGGCTACCGCTCCTTGGGTTACCCGAGACCCTCCACACTAAGATTGCAGGCAGGGCCGGTGTTCGCTTCTACCGAGAGGCGTTTGCCGACAGACGATACACAAGCGAAGGCACACTCGTCCCGAGGTCAGAGTCAGGTGCCGTGCTCGAGTCCCCCGAGGAAGCAGCGGAGCAAGCTCTGCGACTGGCGCCCAACGTGGACTCGCTGTGTGTCCATGGTGATTCACCCAACTGTGTCCTGATGTTGTCGACGGTCAGAGCGAGTGTCCTTGCTTCGGGGTATGAGGTCGCAGCTTGCGACTAAGGGTCTTGTCGGCCTATGGCTGCCGGTTCGTCGGACAGGGTCTGACCGGCTACCGCAAGTTCGGTGTGCCGACAGGCGGCCCTTTTGACACATTCTCCTACCGACTCGCGGTCGGTCTTGTCGGAGGTGGATCTGGCGACGTCGCCATTGAGATCGCCCATTCGACTTTGACCTTGCTTGCCGAGGGCCCGGGAGTCGTGTCCTTGGTTGGAGGCGGACACTTCATCGAAGTCAACGGCGTGAACCAGCCTCCCCGCGTCCGAGTGGCGGTCGCTTCCGGATCCGAGGTCCGAGTCAGGCCCGGTGGGCCGGGTTGTCGGGCCTACCTGGCCGTGCTGGGCGGGCTGACCGCACGCGAAGGCGGGGTGCCGCTCGCTTCCGAAGCCCTTGAATCGGGCCATGTCGTCTCGTTCCACGCTGACTGCCGACTCGCACAGACGCCGTGGCCCGTCGAGTGCAAATCCATTCGTGTGGTTGGGCTCGAGAAACCGTTTCAGGCTACCGTCACTCCCCACCTCAATCGTGTGGGCATAAGGCTCAAGACTGATGCGTTCGCTCTGCCGACTGAAGAGGGTGAGAGCCGTCCAGTCGTTGCGGGCACCATTCAACTGACACCCGGGGACGATGTGATCGTGCACGGTCCGGACGGGCCTACTGTCGGCGGTTACCACACCCTCGGAGTCGTGGCCACAGCCGACTTGGACGCCCTGGCTCAATGGTGTGCCGGCGAACTCGTTTCGTTTGTCCCCGTGGATAGAGACGAAGCACGATTCGCCCTGACCATTCGCCGCAGTGAAGAAGACCAAGTTCTGAATTGGCTATCGGCTTCGCTTCGATGACCGAGAGTCGGTGAAGAGGAGGACGTGGCAGCGCTCGGCGTCTCCCTCGGTACGGATGAACACAGCGTGGCCCGCGAGTTCCGGATCCGAGCAGTCGAGACGCACGACCCGAGGCCAAGACCTAACGCGAGTGCCCGTGTGGTTCAGCGCTTCCAGAACCTCGTCGCGGCATTGAGACGACAGGCTCGACATCCAGCCCAACGGATAGCGTTCAGGATCGATGCTGAATCGGCCGTGAAGCATTCCGGCGTCGGGAGTCAGGACTTGTGCGACGCTCCCGTCGGCCCGAGAGCTCCACGCTGGGAGTGAGAAGGTCTGGGCAAAAAGCAATGTGGCCCGGCCCTGCTCTTCCGTGAGGGTCGATGGTTGCACCAGGGTGCTCCGGCTTCGGATATATATTCCGACTGCTTGGGCGCGCGTCGAGGCACCGAGCTTCGTTCGTATCCGCCCCCAGTAAGTGCGGACCGTTCCCAAGCTCAGTCCAAGCTCGATCGCGATCTGTTTGTCGGTCCGGCCCTCGGCCGCCGACTGCATTATCATCGACTCGCGACGAGAGACTTCATTCCCGCCTAAGCGCACCCTCAAAACCTCTGACTGCAACCAAAAGGTCACTACTAGAG
>JAKOXK010000090.1 GCA_029781035.1 Armatimonadota bacterium | reverse complement strand
AGATTGCCGAAGCGGCTACGAGAATGCGCGCCTCGGTGGTCGCCCTCAGCCTGGTGCATCCTCTCGGGGATCCGACGACGGAAGCGGAGTTGCGCCGCACCGGTGCCTTTTTGGGCAAGCGCAGCGAACTGCTTGTAGGCGGCGAAGCTGCTGCTAGCTATGCCGACGCCTTGAAGGCTATCGGGGCAAAGATTTGCCCGGACATGGGTTCCTTGCGCGAGTGGCTCAATCGAGTTCGCGCATTCGGCTCGAGCAGGGCGGGCTCATGATTCCGTTGACAGTTGCCTCGGGACGTGTGGGCGGGAGGCTCCTCGCGGGGCTTGCCGCGTGCGGGCACAAGGTTCGTTGTCTGGGGGCCGTGGCTTGGTCTGGCAACGGGCCCTCCCCCCAGCCCTCAGCCGACGCGGGCCCAGTTGCGGGCCAGGATCGCGCAAGTCCACAATGGAACCGTGAGAAGGGAGCGAATCGAGGCAACCCGCGAAGCGAGGCTCGTGACGTTCTCGACCTTCTGCCGCGTCCCTTACTTCGCGACGGACGCTGCCCGCGACCGATGGTGAGCCGTCCCATGGGCGGCTCTGATGCTTCATGGTCTGCAACGTGGCCGCGACGGTCGAGGCATCGGAGACGGCGCATTGCCAGACCATGCCACGGGCCTATTCTGGATGGCGATCCCTGTCGGGCTCTTGAAACCGAAGGGCAACTCGCTCGAAATCACGGTCGCTAACCTTTGGGTGATCCGTTTGATCGGCGACGCAGGCTTGCCTGCGGACCAGCGCGTGGCCCAGACCATATGGAACCCTTACCGGCCCGACACGGCCCTATTGCCTTCGGGCCTGTTGGGGCCCGTCCGGCTTCTACGGAAGGAGCCAATGGGGCGGAGCTAATGGAGGGCGAGACGCTTCTTGCCCGCGCGAACAAGGAAACGAGGATTGGCGGAAATCACAGGACGCTTTTCGAAGTCTCGTGAACCTGTAGCCGCAGGTTGTGAAGTCTGTTCACAGACTGAACCCTGCGTTCGAGCAGAACAATTGGTGGAGATGATGGGATTCGAACCCACGACCTCTGCAGTGCGATTGCAGCGCTCTCCCAGCTGAGCTACATCCCCAGGCCAGGGAGGAATTATACCGCACGCGGTCGGGAGGGGGCAGAAAGCCGTTGGTCCGGTTTGGCGCCGATCCTTCAGGCCATGACTGGAGTCAAGGGTGCCCAAGCGATGTTGGGCTCGACGAGCGCGGGTTCGTAGACCTTGGGGGCGATCTCGTCTTCGGCGATGGCTTGGGCAAAAGTCCGTAGTCCTTCGAGCTGGGGCCCATCGAGCCCATAGTCGAAGACTGTGGTCAAGTATTCGTGGGCGATATGGGACGGGATGCTGGGGTCGGCATCCGCCGCCGCTGCCGCTAGGTTCTGTTGTCCCTCAAACCTGGCCCAATTCAAATAGCTGGAGAGTTCTTCGGACAGCCCGCTACCGCCGACCCAGCAGGCCCAAACGAACGGCAGGCCCGTCAGTTGGTGCCACGCTTCACCCAGATCGAGGCAGTGGAGGCCCGTGCCGTCAAACATCAGTCCCTTGTCTCCAATGAGCACACAGGCGTCGTTATCCTGGAGCATCGCTGATCCGTCTGGCGGCCGAAGAGTGCAGTCAGGAACAGCACCGAACATCCTCTTCAAGACGATTTTCGCCAAGGCGTTGCTCGTCATCGAACTGGCATCCAGGGCCAGCGACTCAATCATCGAGAATGGGACTCGCGAGAAAACGCGGACGCTCATGACCTTGTTCAGCGAGGAGATGGAGCACCCCGATGCGACGCGGCGGCCCGGCACCGTCAAGGCATCGATGGACGAGACCAAGATGGCGTCAGCGGCCTTGGTCTCAAGAAGTCGAGGCAATCGCGATGGGACGTCGAACACGACGTTCACGGGCGACTCTAGGCCGAGCCGCTCTAGGGCCCAGACCAAGGGTTTGGCATTCAGATACGGGACACTCGCGACCGTCATTGGCATGTCATTCCGCCTTGCGCGCCACAGCCACCACGCTGCTCCCCCAGGGAAGGTCAAGCGCCATCAAGAAGCGCGTCTCTATGTCTTGAAGTATGACGAGGGCCCGGTTCACGGCCCCGGGCACCTTGGGCAGCCGGACTTCGGGAATGCCCTTTCGCCGCTTCTCGATCACACGGATCAGAACCACGAGGGGGAAGAGGAAGAAGACACTGTAAGAGAGCTTTTCGATCTTGAGCCCAGATCCGGTCAAGAGGGCTCGGACTTGCTTTTTTGTGTACCGCCGATGGTGCATGAGAGCGACATCGTGCGGGCCCCACAGCCAGTCGTAAGCTGGAACGTTGAGCACCAGGGTGCCGCCAGGTCGGAGCGTCCGCGTCACTTCATTGACGGCCGAAACATCGTCGGCAACGTGTTCGATCGTGTCCAGTGAGATCACGGCGTCGAAGCTGTTGCTGGCAAACGGCGTCTGCTGTGCGTCGGCATTGACGATCTGCATTAGCCCACGGTCTCGGCAGAACTCCACCGCATGAACGCTGAAGTCTAGGCCGACGGACGTCTGACGGTTGGGAAGCTCGTCCAGGAACGCACCCGTCCCGCAACCAAGGTCAAGCGTGCGCCCCTCGAGAGTGCCGTACTTCTCCGTCAGCGAACGGGCTAGCCTACGCCGGGATACAAACCACCAGTAGTGGTCTTCAAGCGCACGCATCTTGGCGTACTCTTCAGTCTGCACGTCCGGTCCCGCCCTGCTTGAGGATTCGTTTTGACTTGCCCATGACGCGCAACTTGACCAAGTCCCTGAGCATGCGCGGTCCGTCCCGGAGCAAGACCACCTTCGAGCCTTCTTGGTGCCTCCAGCGGACGGGCACCTCGGCGATCTGGTAGCCGAGGTCGCGGGCAACCATGAGGGCCTCGAAATCGAACCCAAAGCCGTCGAGCTTGCAGCGCTCGAAGACGTCCCGGGCGACTTCGGATCGGAAAAGCTTGAACCCACACTGTGTATCGTGGATGCCCCGGATCCCGAGGGTCTGGACAGCGAGGTTGAACACGCGGCCCAGGAGCTCTCGATGCCAGGGCTGCCGAATCTCAAGGTTGCTTTCTTTCAGGGGACGACTTCCGATCGCTATGTCGGCGCCACTGGATTCGATTGCCGCGAACAGCTTCTCGATCTCCTCGATCGGCGTTGCCAGGTCGGCGTCTGAGAACGCGAGGAACTCCGCGTCCGTGGACAGCATCCCCTTGCGGACCACGAAACCCTTGCCACGATTGGGCTGCGAGTCGATGAGGGCGAAGTTCGGTCGGTCTTCGTTGAATCCACGGACGACTTCACAGGTCTTGTCCCGGCTCCCGTCGCTGACCACCGTCACGCTCCAGGTGTACGTCTGAGAACCGAGGTATTCATTGATACGCGCCAAGGTGGGGCCGATCCGCTCTTCCTCGTTATAGGCGGGCACGATCAGGGCGAGATAAGGGGCACTCAAGCAGAGGCGAGTCTACCAGTCGTTCAATGGCCTCGCTTCTGACCAATGGACTTCAGGACTCCTTCCGCCTGCAGGTGTGCGACCCGACTCAGATGGGCCGAGTACGCATTGTCGAACGGCGACCTTTCGTACAGGACGAAGATGTTGCAGAGCCGTCTGGCACTGGACACGACCATCTGCCCTCGATAGAACAAGGCCGTGGATCCGCCACCATCGAGACTGACAGCGTCCTGCACCCCCTGCCCCTTCATCGCATACCCAAGTTGGGAGAGCGTGACGGCGCTGCGCGTTGCGAACAGAACCACCTTGCCGTCCTGAGTCAGACCGACGGCCGTCCTCTGTGCGCGCCCCCAAATCGCGCTGTCGTGAAAGTGCTGCGACCGAGGGTCAGGCACGATGCGACCATCTTCGATCAGACGGACGAGCCCGCGCAAAGCAAACCGATAGGGAAACCAGTCGAGTTCCTGGTGGAACCCGGGATGGAAGATGTGCACCTTGCCGAACCAGTCGACCGCCAAGACGGAGCCGCGCTCTCCTTGACAGACGAGAGTGCCGTCGACGACCACGTCAGCGATCGGCTTTTGGGTGTCCGGTCCAAAGAACGTCCCAGTCAGTGCCGCCACCGGCTCGTCGCCACTGAACAGCGACCTCATGGGTACGAGCCCCTGTGAGCACCGAGTTTCGGCGCTGACCTGATCGCCATCCACCTCCGCCACGACCATGTGGTAGAGCGCCCCACCTTGATAGAAGGAGGCGTATTGGATCGGCGAGGCCGTCGCCAAGGCGGTGATCAGGGCACCGACCAGTGTGGCGACGTTCCTCATCCTCCCTTCATACCCGAGCCGGGCGGTTCGTTGGATGAGGGGCGACACGTGGCGCGCTTCATTTTGCTCACGACGATGTCAAGATTGCAGGGACTACCAGCTTTGAACCTGCCAGTGGGTGTTTGGTCTGATCAAGAAGGCGCATTCAGAGTCCCCTTGTTGACACAACTAGGCCTCTCTAGCTATCCTCTTCCCCGTCGATGGCGGACAACGGCTCCCGCACCGACGCTCTTCCCGCAAGTTTGCGGAGAAGCTGGCGCGGCGGCCGCTGTCTTTTGCGGTTACTACCTTGACTCTACGGGACTTGTCTCGATTTGCCTGGGGCGTGCTGATCTACAGCGCGCTCGTCCTCCTGTTTGGCGCTTTTGTCAGAGCTTCCTACTCCGGGGATGGCTGCGGCGCTTCCTGGCCGATCTGTGGTGAGACTTTCGTCCCGGTCATCAACAGCGCACAACGGGCCATCGAGCTTACGCACCGTCTGACGAGCGGGCTGTTGCTCCTCCTGTGCCTCGGCCTGTACATTTGGACGACGCAACGGTTCCCGAAGCGCGACCTTGTCAGGAAGGCGGCAGGGCTGAGCGTGCTGTCGTGCGCCTTCTCCGCCATCATCGGCGCGCTCCTGGTTCATTTTCAGTGGGTGACAAGCGACAAGTCGTTCGGCCGTGCCGTAACGATGCCGGTCCACCTCATGAACAACTATCTCCTGATGGCGGCCCTGTTGGCCACCGCCTACTGGGCAGGAGGAGGACGCCGTCCGGAACGAAGCAGCCAAGGAGGAGTCGGAGCGGGCATTCGCTGGCTGTTTGGGGCCATGTTTGTCCTCGGTGCGACGGGCGCATTCTCGGCACTAGGCAAGACCGCTTTCGAGCATGAGCTTTCCTTTGCCAAGGACTTCGCCGAGAGGATGTGGCTGCACATCGGGCCGAACGCCGACCCGCTGCTCCGTGGCGGTGTCTTGCACCCGTTGATCGCCACGTCGGTCGGTCTTCTGGTCGTCTGGGTCTGCGGGCTCGTTTCGCACGAGCGACCGACGCGTGAGGTCAAGTTCTGGGCGCGTTGGACCGTGGGGCTCTACATCGGGCAGATGGCGATTGGCGTCGGGAACCTGCTGGCCAGCGCCCCGATCGCCGTCCAAATCCTGCACCTGGCCGTAGCCATCGCCAACTGGATCGCCGTCCTCATGCTCGCTGTCACCGCACTCGGGTCTGAACGGCGACAAGAAGACTCTCAGGAAGCGGGTGCTGCCCCCAAGCCACCGTCCGGCACAGCTCTCGCGACGAAAGAGACCCTCCATCCGGGATTCAAAGACTACATCGCGTTGACCAAGCCGCGCGTGATCAGTCTGCTGCTTTTCACTACGGTCGCGGCCATGTTTGTGGCTCAACGCGGCGTGCCTCCGTTGTGGCTGATTCTGTGCGTGAGCCTGGGAGGCTATATGGCTGCCGGAGCGGCGAACACGTTCAACATGGTCGCCGAACGTGACCTTGACGAAGCGATGCAAAGGACCTCGCACCGTCCGACCGTTCGGCACTCGGTGACCAACCGCCAGGCCCTGACCTTCGCGTGGGTCTTGACCGTCGGCTCGTTTGCCCTCTTGTGGGCTTCAGCAAACCTCTTGGCAGCGTTGATGGCCCTCGCTGGCCTGCTGTGTTACGTCTTCGTCTACACGCTTTGGCTCAAGCGCCGAACGTGGCACAACATCGTCATTGGAGGAGCGGCCGGAGCGTTTCCGCCCCTCGTCGGCTATGCCGCAGTCTCCAACCAGTTGTCCCCGCTCGCTTGGTACTTGTTCGCCGTGATCTTCGTCTGGACGCCCGTCCACTTCTGGGCCTTGGCGCTGCTGATCAAGGACGACTACGCCAGGGCAGGCGTGCCGATGTTGCCGGTCGTCAAGGGAGATCGCGTGACGGTGAACCAGATCGGACTTTACACAGTGTTGACGGCATTGGTTTCCGTGATGCCGTTCTTCCAAGGAGAAGTCGGCCCGGTCTATCTCGTCGGTTCGGTCTTGCTCAATCTGGGGCTCATCGCGCAAAGCCTGAGGCTCTGGCAGAAGGCCGAACGCCCGCAAGCACGGGCCCTGTTCAAGTTTTCAATGGTCTACTTGGCCTTGTTCTTCATTATCGTCGCGATCGACCAAGTGAGGTTCGTGTGATGGTGAGGAATCGGTCGGAGGAAGCAATCTAGGATGGCTCAGATATTCAAGCCGGCAATGAACACGGTGTGCACCGTGAGCATCTTCGTGGGGGCCGTCGTCCCCTTTGCGATCCTGTTCACGGGTTCGCGGATCACGCGTGGCCCCCTCAACACGAAGGTGGAAAACCCGCTCGACCAGCCAGCTCCGTTCAGCCACAAGCACCACGCTTACGAACTGGGCTTGGACTGCCGGTTCTGTCACACCGGGGTCGAGGACAATGCCCAGGCCGGCCTGCCAGCGACAGAAGTCTGTATGACTTGCCACAGCCAGATCTGGACGAACAGCCCCAACCTGGAGGCCATCCGCAAGAGTTGGGAGTCCAACACTCCGATCCAGTGGAACAAGGTCAACACGGTTCCTGACTTTGTCTACTTCAACCACTCCATCCATGTCGCAAGGGGCATTGTCTGCAACAACTGCCATGGGCCGGTGAACAAGATGCCGATGACGTGGAAGGGCGAGGACTTCAGGATGATGTGGTGCCTTGAGTGCCACAAGGATCCGAGCAAGTACCTCTACAAAGACGACGCGCACCCCGAACTCACACCGAAACAGCAGGTCTTCAACTTCTATAAGAAGCTGGCTGCTGGAGACCCCCTGACTCCTGAGGAACAGGAACTGGCCGATGGATTGCCCCAGCTCGTTCCTCCAGACAAGACGCATGAGGGCGTGGCTCTAATGAAGGAGCGGGGGATCAACGTGAAGCAGCTGAAGGACTGCTACATCTGCCACCACTGAGGAAACTATGGCGAAAGACAAGACTCCCCTCTACGTGAAAGGCCAGGAAGTCCTTCAAGACCCTGAGGCGTTTTCGGGGCTCAAGCAAGACGAGTTTCCCCACCGGTCTTCCCTCCTCGACATCAACCGGCGCGACCTCCTCAAGTTCATGGGAGGAAGCCTGGCCATGGCCGGGTTGGCCTCCGGCTGTCGGTTCCTACCGCAACAGAAGATCGTGCCATTCGTCCAGGCACCAGAAGACCGGTTGCCTGGGGAAGAGTCGCGCTATGCGACGGCAGCGTCGCTCGGTGGTTACGGCACCGGCCTCATTGTCCGATCGTACGAAGGTCGCCCGATCAAGATAGACGGGAACCCTGGGCACCCCTCGAGCAACGGTTCGACCGATGCCAGGACTCAGGCCGAACTGGCCGTCATGTACGACCCGGACCGACTCAAAAACCCTCAGGTCGTGGGCGACTACGGCACATGGGATGAGTTCTTCAAGAACGCCCGTGCGGCCATGTCAAAGTCGCACGACGGTGCCGGCGTCGCCATCTTGACTCAGAACGTGGGATCGCCATCGCTTGCCGGACAGATCTCAGCGTTCTTGAAGGCCAACCCGGCTGCCAAGTGGTTCCAGTACGAGCCTGTCAATCGGGACAACCTGAACGAAGGCTCGATGTTAGCCTTTGGCCAGTACGTCGACACGGTGTACCGGTTCGACCTGGCCGAAGTCGTCCTCTCGCTTGATTGTGACTTCATCCTCGATGGTCCGGGCAACGTTCGCTATCAAGGCGACTTAGCGTCCCGGAGAAGCGTGGACGACAGCGCGCCGAACCTGAGCAGAATCTACGCGGTCGAGGGTGTGCCGACTCTGGTCGGAGCCATGGCCGACCATCGGTGGCCGGTTCGGTCGAGCAAGATCCTTGACGTTGCCAAGGCACTCGCGGCCAAGCTCGGCATCACAGGCGCTGCTGGCTCCCTTCCGCACGGAATCGACGACAAGGCACTCACATCCGTTGCCAACGACCTGATGTCGAGTAAGGGCAAGGGAATAGTGATCGCCGGCGCCCATCAGCCGGCTGCCGTCCACGCGCTCGTCCATGCGATCAATGCGGCCCTGGACAACAGCGGTGCCACTGTACTGCACCTCGAACCAGTGCTCGCCAAGCCGACCAGCAACGTCAGCGACATTCAGGCGTTGACGACGGCGATGCGGTCAGGGCAGGTGTCGCTGCTGCTAATGGTCGGGGGTAATCCCGTTCTCGACGCGCCGGCCGACCTGAGATTTGCCGATGCCTTGGCACAGGTTCCGTTCTCCGCCCACTTGTCGCTCGCGCAAAACGAGACCACCCAGAAGTGTTTGTGGCAGCTTCCCGAGTCACACTTCCTCGAATCGTGGGGCGATGCGAGAGGGCACGATGGAACAGCGTGTGTGGTCCAGCCGCTAATCGAGCCGATGTATGACTCGAAGTCTGCGATCGAGATGTTCGAATCGCTGCTGAACAAAGGGCGGACCGGGCTTGAGATCGTCAAGGACACTTGGAAGAAGAACTTGACCTCGAGCCAGACGTTTGACGACGCGTGGCAAGTCATCCTGTCGACCGGAGTCATCCCAGCCACGGCTGCCAAGGTTCTTCAGCTGTCACCGACGCCGAACATGGCGGCGGGTCTCTCTGCACAGGAGTCCGGTGACATGGAACTGCTCGTGCTTCATGACCCGACGGTCTATGACGGACGCTTCTCCAACATCGGGTGGCTCCAAGAGCTCCCCAAGCCGCTGACGAACATCACGTGGGACAACACGTTCCAGATGAGCCCAGCAACGGCCAAGAAACTGGGTGTCGGGCAACAAGACCGGATGCTGGGCATCCCCTACTACGGTAACTGGGACGTGATCCGCGTCACGGCCAACGGGGCAACGGTAGAAGGGCCGGTCTACATCCATTTCGGGATGGCGGACGATCTAATCGTCGTCCACACCGGTTATGGCCGCCAACAAGCGGGGATGGTTGGCAACGTGGGCGACATGATCCATCAGGGAGGCGGATTCGACGCCTATCCTCTGCGCACGGTGGCGAGCCCATGGCTCATCAACGGCGTCCAAGTCGCCAAGACGGGACGAAACTACAAGATCGCCAACACTCAGTTCCACAACCTGCTCGATCACGACGAGACAGACAGTGGCCGAGATGTGATCCGTGAGACCACCTTGGCGACGTTCTTGAAGAACCGAGACGTCTTGGAACACCCGACCGAGCCCACAATGGAGGTCAAAGGCGAGGAGCGAGAGAAGACCAGCATCTGGAAGGGTCCAGATGGCTTCAACAGCCCGGACGAGTACCAGTGGGCGATGACCATCGACCTAAACCTGTGCACCGGGTGCAACGCCTGTGTGCTCGCTTGCCAGTCAGAAAACAACATTCCGACGGTCGGTAAAGAGCAGGTTTTGCGCCACCGCGAGATGCACTGGATCCGCATCGACCGGTACTACCGTGCGGAGTCCAGCGACCGGGCGTTCGACGAGAACAACCCCGTCATCACTTTCCAGCCTGTCACGTGCATGCAGTGCGAAAAGGCTCCCTGCGAGCCAGTCTGCCCGGTCGCTGCGACGACCCACAGCCACGAGGGCTTGAACCAAATGGTCTACAACCGGTGCGTCGGAACGCGATACTGCAGCAACAACTGCCCTTACAAGGTCCGACGCTTCAACTTCCTGCTGTACACCAAGCGGGTCGAGGATGTCCCTGTCTTGAAGCTCTTGCAGAACCCTGACGTTACCGTGCGCGGTCGGGGCGTGATGGAGAAATGCACCTATTGCGTCCAGCGCATCAACCGTGCTCGGATCGAGGCCAAGAAGGCAGGTCGCGAGATCAAGGACGGCGAAGTCGTCACAGCTTGCCAGCAGGTCTGCCCGTCCAAGGCCATCATCTTTGGCGACATGAGGCGGCCGGCCAATGCTGTCTCCAAGTCGCGAGCCTCGAAGAGGAACTACGTGCTGCTCGAAAACGTGAACACAAGACCCCGGACGACTTACCTGGGCAAAGTCCGCAATCCCAACCCGGAGCTGGAGGCCTAAGTCATGAGTCTCATCGACATGAACAAGCACGAGATGATCACGGGAGAGTGGGACAACCGCTCGATCGACGGTCGGATCGGCGACATCGTCCTCGACCCCAACCGACACTTAGAGGCGAAGCTGCCTGGGCTGCTGGGGAAGCTGCTCCCACAGAACATGCGGAGCCCCTGGTTCGTGATGGCTGGGATCGGCTTTGTGTTCGTGAACATCCTGTTGCTCTGTGTGACGATCCTCGTCCTCACGGGCATTGGTGTCTGGGGCAACAACCAGCCAGTCGGCTGGGGGTTCGACATCATCAACTTCGTCTGGTGGATCGGTATCGGCCACGCCGGGACTCTGATCTCCGCGATCCTGCTCCTGCTGCGTAACCAATGGCGCAACTCGATCAACCGGTTTGCCGAAGCGATGACGATCTTCGCTGTCATGTGCGCAGGCATGTACCCGCTGTTGCACACGGGCCGGCCCTGGGTCGCCTATTGGCTGTTCCCCTATCCGAACGTGATGGCGCTCTGGCCCCAGTTCCGGTCGCCTCTCATCTGGGACGTCTTTGCCGTCAGCACGTACTTCACGGTCTCCCTGTTGTTCTGGTACGTCGGAATGATCCCCGACTTTGCCACTCTCCGTGATCGTGCGACGAGCGCGATTCCCCGCCACGTGTTCGGCATGTTGGCGCTGGGGTGGACGGGTAGCGCCAAGGCCTGGCACCGCTACATGCACGCATCGATCATGTTGGCTGGCTTGTCCGCACCGCTCGTCCTGTCCGTGCACTCGATCGTGTCCTTCGACTTTGCCATGGCCATCGTTCCTGGGTGGAACACGACGATCTTCCCGCCGTACTTCGTGGCTGGCGCCGTGTTTGCTGGCTTTGCGATGGTCATCATGTTCTCGATACCGATCCGCAAGTGGTATCGGCTTGAGGACTTCATCACGATGAAGCACTTTGATTGGATGGCCAAAGTCATGCTGGCTACCGGGCTCATAGTCGCCTATGGGTACATGATGGAGACCTTCTACGGATGGTACAGCGGCCAGTCGGCGGAGATGGCCCTCCTCTACAACCGTGGCAACTTGGCGAACACCCCGTACTCGTGGGCGTTCTACTCGCTCATCTTGTTCAACGTCGTGATCCCTAACTTCCTGTGGATCCCGAAGGTCAGGCAGAACTTGACCGCGCTGTTCTGGATCAGCCTTTCCGTGAACATCGGCATGTGGTTCGAGCGGTACGTGATCATCCCGATCTCCTTGTCTCGTGACTACCTGCCGTCGAGCTTCGGCTACTACACGCCGACGATCGTGGACTTCGGCATGTTCTTCGGGACGATCGGGTTCTTCGTCTTCATGATGTTCCTGTTCATACGCTTCCTGCCCATGATCAATATGTTCGAGATCAAAGAACTGTGGCACCACATGTCCCACCACAAGGAGCACGGGCATGATGTGGTCGCGACGGGAGAGGCCCACTGATGAGCAGCGGTCGAGACACGTCTCCCAAACCGTTCGGCGTCGTGGCGTCGTTCGCCAACCCCGAGTTGTTGCTCGAGGCCACCCGGCGCGCGTCCGAGGCTGGCTACCGCAGAATGGACGCCTATACGCCGATCCCGGTGGAAGGGCTCACTGACTACCTCAAGTTCAAGGACTCAAGGCTCGGATGGATCACGTTCCTAGGCGGCATCACAGGAGGTTCGATTGGCCTGTGGCTCGAGTGGTGGACCTCGACATCGGCGTACGCCCATAACTCCGGTGGCAAGCCGCTTATGAGTTGGCCCATGTTCTTCCCCGTCATGTACGAAGCCACGATCCTCTTCGCTGCGTTCGGAGCGACCTTCGGAATGATCGCGCTGTGCGGATTGCCCAGGCCGCACCAACCTGTCTTCAATGCCGAAGCCATGGCACGGGCCTCGCAGGACCGGTTCATCCTTTGCATCGAGGCTGACGATCCGAACTATGACGAGAAGAAGATTTCCGAGTTCATGAAAGACCTGGGCGCCGAAGAAGTCGAGTCAGTCATGACGACGGAGGGGTACTGATGGCGGTGTGGCTGGACTCCCGGCGCGGTGCAGTGAGGGCGGCCAAGGCCCTGGCCGCCGCAATTGTGACGGCAGCTTTGGTCGGCGGGTGCCACCAAGACATGTGGAGTCAACCCAAAGCCAAGGCGCAGAGCAAGAACGACATGGTCTTCGCCGACAGCTCGAACAGCCGGCCGACAGTCCCTGGCACCGTCGCCTATGGTAAGGCTGACCTCGACCACGAATTCGAGACGGGCTATGACAGGAACGGTCACCTCGTCAAGGAGTTCCCGATGCCGGTCACGCCCGACTTGGTCAAGCGTGGGCAAGACCGGTTCCGGATCTTCTGCACGCCGTGTCACGGTGAACTTGGTGACGGTCAGGGCTTCATCGCGAAGCGAGGGTTCACACAGGCCCGGCCGGTCGGGAACTACCTGACTGAGCGGCTGCGCAACATGCCGATAGGCCACTTCTTCGACGTGATCACGAACGGCTACGGGACGATGTTCCCCTACCGTTCCCGGATTGTCCCTTACGACCGTTGGGCCATCGCGTCATACATCCGAGTGCTCCAAGTCAGCGCACACACGCCGGTCAGTGAGATCCCAGCGGACAAGCAGGCCGAACTCAACGCCATGAAGTACACGCCGGATCAAGACGCGCCGAAAGAACTTCCGATCGGACCTCCTCCCGCCAGGGAACTCAATGCGCCCGGGGGACAAGCGGGCAACAGGGTTGCTAGCGGAATGACGACGATTCCCGCGGCAACGAACGGAGGGAGGCACTGATGAGCGAGACCACTGTGCAGACGACCCGAATCAACAAGACCTGCATGACTCTGGGCGGAGTTGCCCTGGTCGCAGGGATCATTCTCGCTTTGGTAGGGGCAATGTCGGGCGGCGGCGATCCGCACGCGTTCCAGCACGGCTACTTCTTTGGCTGGACGTACTGGGCCTGCATGGCCTTCGGCTGTTTTGGAGTCTCCCTTCTTCACCACGCCGCTCGAGGACACTGGGGCTTCCCTGTCGTCCGGATCTTTGAAGCGGGCGGTGGCCCGATCACACTGGCCGTCTTCTTCGCCGCCCTGATTCCGGTGATCTTCGGCTGGAGGGAGATCTTCTACCCGTGGGCTGACGCAGCTCGGGTCGCCGTGGATCCGGTACTTCAACACCGGGCACCTTACTTTGGCGGCTTCTTTGCCATCCGGTATGTCATCTATGCCGGAGTCTTCATCCTGCTATCTCTTCTGAACCAGAACTGGCTTAGGCAGGAGGAGAGGACAGGCGACGATCGCTGGTGGAAGAAGCGGCAGTACTGGGGTGGCTTGTTCCTAGTCGTCTACGTGATCCTCACCAACTTCATGTGGACGGACTGGATGATGAGCATGTACGACCACTGGTACTCGACGATCTATGGCGTCTGGATCATGGTCGGCAGCGCCTTGCTCGCGTTCGCCTTCACCGGCATTGTGCTCGGGACCCAGTACGACAAGGTTCCCTACAAAGGAGTCGTCGTTCCCTGGTTGACCAAGGACATCGGCAACTGGATGCTGACGTTCACGATGGTCTGGGCTTACTTCAGCCTCAGTCAGTATCTGATCATCTGGTCAGGCAACTTGCCCGAGTTCACGAAGTACTTTATTGACCGGTCGCTCAACGGATGGATCTACGTGGGGTGGTCGCTCATCGTCATCCACTTCTTCGTCCCCTTCATCTCCTTGCTTTCACCAACGGTCAAGCGACAGCCTTGGAGGCTCGCGCTCGTTGGGGCTTGGATCCTCTTCGTGCGGTTGATCGACGTGTGGTTCGTCGTCACCCCGACATGGAAGACATCGATCGGCATCAACGCCGTGGACATCGGGATGTTCCTCTTCTTTGGCGGCGTTTGGATGCTGTTGTTCGGATGGCGACTGGCGCAAGCGCCTCTCATCACCACCATGACTCCGAGGCTCAAGGAGGCCGTAGACCATGCATGACCATGATCAAGAACCGTTAGACGCCAACTTGTTGGAGGAGATGGGCTACGAGCCACAGGACGTCAACGTCCACAAGCTCAGTGTCAGCATTGGCGTCTTCCTTATCGCGACCACGATCATCATGGCGGTCGGTGTGCTGTGCGTGTGGCTGGTCATCCCCAATAGCTACTTCAAGACTCCGCAGGGCACGACGCTGGAGCGTCGGGCGAAGCCGGAACCGCCCGCGCCTCTGATCCAAAGCAACGCGACCGCTCATTCGGACTACGTCA
Source organism: Armatimonadota bacterium (assembly GCA_029781035.1). GTDB lineage: Bacteria > Armatimonadota > Fimbriimonadia > Fimbriimonadales > Fimbriimonadaceae > JAEURO01. The sequence continues at coordinate 3,666 of JAKOXK010000090.1, read as the reverse complement.
GTTTCATGAAGGCGGAACGAAAGGACATGACCTCCTACGAGTGGACCGACAGGAAGAACGGGTTCGTCCGGATTCCTATCGAGGACGCGATGAAGAAGGTGATGGCAGAAGGACTTCCTTCGAGGTCGGCCCAGACCGGTGCGACGAATGTGCCGCCCATGGGAACCGTCCAGACCGAGCCGATGACGACGGCCGCACCACCGCCGCGCGCTGCCCGCTTGGAGGGTAGCGGAAGGTGAGGTTCCTGCTGACCCTTCTAGTGTTGGGTGCCTCGCTTGGCAGTTCGGCGCAGTTCTACGGTTACAACGACGTTGCACCGCCTGGCCAAACGCGGGTCGCGCAGCGGAGCGCCGGCAACGAGGTGCGGATCGACCAGCGACTGGACGAATCGATTCCACTTGACGCGAGCTTCAAGGACTCTCGTGGCGACAAGGTGACGATCGGAGACTGTCTCGACGGCAAGGCTGCGGTCATTCTTCCCATCTTCTATAAGTGCCCAGGCGTCTGCGAGACGGAGTTCAACGCTCTGACCGAGAGCCTGCGTGGTTTCAAGCGGGATTTCGTGGGCAAAGACTTCGAGGTCATCGTCCTCGGGATCGATCCCGGTGAAGGCCCGCGCCTCGCCGCCACGAAAAAGGACGAGATCATCGCGTCGTACATGGGCAACGACACACACCGAGACCGCCGCCTCATGGCGGAAGCGGGCTGGCACTTTCTGACCGGCGACATGAAGCAGATCCGGCGTGTGACCGATGCTTTGGGCTTTCGGTACACGTACGATGGGAAGAGCGGCAACATCGTCCACCCGGCCGGAATCATGGTGGTCTCACCGACGGGGAAGATCTGCCGTTACTTCCTCTCGACGGAGTATCCCCAGCAAATCCTGCTGAACTCGATTCGAGACGCGAACAAGGATGTGGTCGGTGTCCGCGACGATCGCCCCTTCTTCTTAGCCTGCGTCCAGATCAACCCGCTGACGGGAACGATGACTTTGAACATCCTGAACACCCTGAAGACGATGGGTGTCGTGACGATCCTTGCCATCCTGGGCTCCATCATGGTTTGGAACCGGAAGTACAAGGCCGCGAACGGAGCCGTTGAATGAACCTGAACATCCTGAAGTACTTCCCCTTGATGCCCGACCAGGCCTCTGACGAGGCGGTCTCTTACGACCATCTGTTCTGGTTCATCACTGGCTTGGCCGTCTTTTTTGCCGTCACCGTAGTCGTCTTGATGCTCTATCTCGGCATCAAGTACCGTCGCGGATCCAAGGCTGACCGCCGCAACCCGGTCGACCACAGCAAACCACTGGAGACGATCTTTATTGCTGTGCCGACGGTCTTGGCGCTCTTCACGTTCTGGTGGAGCATGAACGAGTACATCCGCTATCGGACAATGCCGAAGGACGGGATCGAGATCTTCGTGATCGGCAAGCAGTGGATGTGGCATCTCCAGCACATGAACGGGGTCCGAGAGAACAATGAACTCCACATCCCCGTGGACACCAACGTCAAGTTCACGATGATCTCACAAGACGTCATCCACGCTTTCTACTTGCCGGAGTTCCGGGCTCAATACCATGTCGTTCCTGGCCGGTACACGCAGTTGTACATCCACCCGACCAAGACCGGTCGGTTCAAGATGCTCTGTGCGATGCACTGCGGTACTGGACACTCCGAAATGGGTGGCTGGGTCTACGTGATGTCCAAGAAAGACTATGCCGAGTGGATGGCTAACGGTGGCAACTCCTTCAGGGATCAGCCCACGACCATGGTCGCAGCAGGGAAGAAGGTTTGGGACGCCAAGAACTGCGGGAACTGCCACGGCAACGCGGACACAGAGCGTGGTCCCTCCCTCCTCGGCATTTACGGAACCGTGCGTCCCCTGAACGTTGGAACGGCAAAAGCCGACACAGAGTACTTGCGCGAATCGATCCTGACGCCCTGGAAGAGAATCACGCGAGGTTATGACGCGACGATGCCGGCCTATGAGGGGCAGATGACCGAAGAGGAGGTCCTTGACTTGATCGAGTACCTCAAGACGGCGACCAACCTCAGCGAGCCCGGCAAATTGGCCCCCTATACCGTCCCACCGCCGACTGACCTCAAGAAGGACACGACTGGGCCACAGAACGCGACGGAGCGGGCTAACGAAAACGATTCTGGACCGATGACCCAGTCCGAACTGGGAGACCGAAGGCAATGAGCGAAATCACTGCAGGAAGAATCCCACTCAGTGGGACAAAGCGGAACTACCTGAACGCAGACCACACGGTCGCTTCATGGCTCCTGACAAAGGACCACAAGCGGATCGCGGTGCTCTATCTCATCTCGATCGCGTTCATGTTCTTCATTGGCAGCATTGCTGCCGGACTGGTGCGACTGGAACTCACGTCTCCCCACGGTCAGCTCTTCACCTCGGAGCAGTACAACAAGCTGTTCTCGTCACACGGGATCGTGATGGTCTTCTTTGTCATTGTCCCAGGTGTACCGGCGATCCTCGGCAACTTCGTACTGCCCATGATGATAGGGGCGAGAGACTTGGCGTTCCCCAGGTTGAACCTTCTTAGTTGGTACCTGTACGTCGTTGGGGCCATCATCGTCCTCAGCGTTTTCGTGATGGGAGGCGTCGATGCTGGTTGGACGTTCTACACGCCGCTGTCCTCCCTGTATTCCAACACACCGATCGCGCTCTGTCTGATCGGCATCTTCCTTGCTGGGTTCTCTTCGATCTTCACGGGCCTCAACTTCGTGGCGACCGTCCACAAGATGCGGGCACCAGGCATGACTTGGTTCCGGATGCCGCACTTCGTCTGGGCGCAGTATTCGACCGCCTTGATCATGCTCCTTGGAACGCCCGTCGTCGCGATCACCCTCGTGCTGGTCGTCGTTGAACGCACGCTCAAGTTCGGCATCTTCAGTCCGGAGCTGGGCGGTGACCCTGTCCTGTTCCAGCACCTCTTCTGGTTCTATTCCCACCCGGCGGTGTACATCATGATCCTGCCGGCGATGGGCGTCATCAGCGAACTCGTGTCTTGCTTCTCGCGCCGAAGGTTGTTCGGGTACGAGTTCGTCGCGTTCTCGAGTGTGGCCATCGCTGCGATCGGCTTCCTCATCTGGGGACACCACATGTACCTGTCGAGCCAGGCCCTGCTTCAGAACATCGTGTTCTCGCTCCTGACTCTGATTGTTGCCGTCCCGTCCGCGATCAAGACGTACAACTGGACGCTGACCATGTACAAGGGCTCGGTCGCTTTCACGACGCCGATGATCTATGTCTTCGGTTTTCTGGGGCTGTTCTTGGTCGGCGGCCTGACAGGTCCGTACCTCGGCGCGGTCGCCTGCGACGTGCATCTGACCGGCACGTACTTCGTCGTGGCTCACTTCCACTACATCATGGTCGGCGGCGCGATCATGGGCCTCTTTGGAGGACTCCACTTCTGGTGGCCGAAGATGTTCGGCAAGATGTACTCCGAATTCTGGGGCAAGCTTTCGGCCTTGGTGATCTTCATCGGATTCAACTTCACGTTCTTCCCGCAGTTCATCCTCGGTTACCTCGGCATGCCGCGCCGGTACCACTACTACTACTTTGAGCCCGAGTGGCAGCTCTACAACGTCCTCTCGACGTCTGGGGCCACGATCCTCGGCATTGGGTACCTCATGACCG
>JAKOXK010000078.1 GCA_029781035.1 Armatimonadota bacterium | reverse complement strand
CCCAGCCCTTCTGGCTGAAATCAAACTGACCGATCATCCTGCCTTCATAGAGGGGCAGGGCCACGTCGCCGTCTGGGCCGATCCAGCGACCGTACTCGTCCGGCTCATAATCCTTGGCCTCCCACCTATCCCTAGGAGGAAACAGCGCAGAATCGTTGGTCATGTGAAACTCGGTCGCATACTTGATCCCCCACCCATCGGGCCCGGCGTCACCCAGAAGCACGCCGTTGGCGTACATCTTCTCAAGGATCTCCAGGTCGCGGGGCTGGATGACCTCCAGAAGTGCAAGGCTCTTGGGACTGAAACGACTCACTAACTCCCGGTCGTACATCAGGGTCGGCGGATCGGGCCGCTCCCAGTCACCGAGGGACCGTCGCATGAATGCCGTCCTAATCGCTCGCGTGCTTCCTCCTTTGACAATGATAAGTGCGGCAAATTTGAATCGACCGTCGATCGCGAATATCTTTTCCCGATTCTCGAATCCGAAGAGCCACTCCCAGTTGCATTCGTCTAAGAGCAACTGCCGAAGGCCTGTGCAGCCTTGGTCGCTGTAAACCCCACTCGGCACCAAGAATCCAAGTCGACCACCCGTCCGGAGCAGAGCGTGTGTCCGTTCCAAGAAGAGCTTGTACGTGTTGATGTCTGCGCCACCTTGATGTCGATAGGGGTGCATGCTGTCGACGAAGCCCTTGTGTTTCCGGCGGCGGTGTCGCCAAGCGTCATGGAGGTGCGCATTCTTGGCCTTGCTCCCCTTGCCGCTGAACGGGTTGAAGTTCGCTTTGCCCTCGCTCCACGGGTCACCAAAGGGAAGAGCCGAATGTCCGTAGAAGTTGCTCTGAGCCTTGAACCCAGCGACATAGGAAAGCCAGGCCCCTTCGATTTCGGCATGCTCAAATAGCCTTTTTTGCTCATTGAGCGCCTCCTGCTTACCGTAGCCCCTGTACAGGGGGTCGACGTTTGAAAAATACTCCTTGGAATTTGGTTTTTGGATCTCCCACGGGGGATTCCCCAACACCGCGTCGAATCCGGCCCGCTGCTCGTTGAACACGTCTGGGAACTCGAGCTCCCAGTGGAAGAACCGATAGCGGGAGACAACGGAATCGAGGACAGCCTCGGCCTGGTCATTGAAGGGCAGCCAAAGGTGGGTGGCGGGCGGCAAGGTCTCAAGCTCCCCTGCGGGCCAGAACCAAACGGCGCACCAAGCGTCCATGTTGTGCTTGACCCACCTGAATTCCTTGTTCTCACGGATGGCCGCATACTGCCGCGCCTGGCGCTGAGGGTCATGTGCGAGGTCATGCAAAGCCTCGAGTCCTAAGCGCACGTTGGCCGCTGCTTGCCTCGCTCGTTTAGCCGGGTCTGCATCGCCGAAGAGGTTCTTCAGGACAGTTTCCGGCAACTCAGTTTTGAGTCGTTCCTTAGCCCCCTTGATCGCCCGGTCGCCAGCTCCCTGAGCGAAGTGGACACCCTTGTGGTCTTTGTCGCCCGACTCCCGTTCGAAGGCCAAGGCAGGGTATTCGAGGAACTGGTCGAACCACGCGCCGATCAGGCCGTTTCCGCATTTGAGCTTATGGTCCAGGAAGCCGAACGGGAGGTCGCGATCCATGGTCTCGACCCACAGAGACATCTTGGCGAGTTCGACGGCGAGTGGGTCCAGGTCGACACCATAGATGCACCGCTCAACGACCACACGCCGCAATCGGGCCCGAAGTCGTTCTTCTGCCTCGTCGGCGCTGAGATCGAGGTTTGTAACCGCGTCCGCAAACCACTTCGGCCGGTCTTCCCAACCGGGCGCGAGGAGACGGTCGCCTTCCTTCATCAACCAATGGTGGGTGAACAAGCTGTCGCCGAGAGCTTGCGTCATATGACGCAACGCTGCGACAAGAAAGGAGCCGGAGCCCATGGCCGGGTCGCAGAGCTTGATCGCGAGGATCTGCTCAGGCTCCTTTGGATGGCCCTCGGGGTCGTGGGTCAGGGGTTGAAGTGTCCGGTTGGTCAACGGGTAGCAGAGCCCAGGACGCGTGTAGAAGGTGCCTGATCCTTTGCGCGTCCCGCCCCA
>JAKOXK010000003.1 GCA_029781035.1 Armatimonadota bacterium | reverse complement strand
GTATAGGGCCTTTCCACTCGTTTCAGGGCCTGCGGCCGTCTTGCACACCGCCACCACGAACTTCACCCTTCTGATCGCGCCGCTGTTCGGCTCGATCGCTTACGGTCACTACTACTTTGGCTACACGAAGATCTGGGCTCCTGTGTCGCTCATCGGTCAGGCTCTGGCCCAGGTCTATCTTGGCGAGGCGAGTCGGTGGGCGCGGACTGACGCCGGTTTGATGTTGCGGTCTTTTGACTCGATCACCAAGAAGCTCGCGTGGATCGGCCTTGTTCCCTTTGGCCTCCTCGCTCTGGCAGGTGGACCCGTCACATCGTTCGTTTACGGCGCCCCCTACTACGAAGCCGGCGTCTTGGCCCAGATTCAAGCCGTTTCCTGGTGGTTCATGTTCGTGGTCGGGCCTGTATTGAACACGCTGAACATCCTCCAGCGCCAAGCATGGATGTTGTGGGCCGATGCGCTCGGAGTGGCCTTGATGACGCTGTCCTTTGTCGCGTGCCATGCATTGGGTTGGAACCTTCGGACGGTGGTAGCACTCTATTCCGGAGCCATTATCGCCATGTACTCCGTCATGTTCTGGCTCTGTCGAAGGTCAATCGTCCTGGCCATGCAGCACAATGCGCCCGACAGCCGAAATGAATAACAAGGCCCATGACAGCCGTTGTTTGCTCTCCAGACTCCAATCTGTTGGGATGCGTCGCTTCGAGTCTCAAAAGCGAGGGCTTTCACGTTTGGCGGGCCGAGGACGGCGACAGGTGCGTCCAATTGTGCCAGCGGCACCATCCGGAGCTCGTCGTGCTTGACGAAGCGATGAAGGATCCCTGCGCAGCATCGGTGATGACGGCTCTGAGAGACCATGCTGACACGCGTGAAGTCCGAATCGTTTTCCTGGACAGACCCGACTCCGAACTAGGGTGACCCGATCAGGGCCCCGTACAGGTCCAGCAAGATCCTCTCCTGAGCTTCCCAGTTGTAGCGCTCTTTCACGGCCACAGCCCCTCTTGCACCCATTTCCTGAGCTCCCTGACGGTCGTTGACGAGACTCTCGATGGCCCCAGCGATCGCTTCGGGACTCATCGGGTCTACGAGGAGCCCGCAGCCTTCTCGCTCGATAGTCTCACGCCAATACGGAAAGTCGGACACGATCACAGGTAGGCCCGCCGACATGTATTCGAACAGTTTGTTCGGCTGAGCCTCGATATGGTTGCGCAGCGGATGGAACGGGACCAAACCAGCGATGCACCGCCCCATGACCTCAGAGAGGCGCGAGCGGTCCACAAACCCCAGCCGATCCACCCGGCCCCAACCGGCGAGCACGCCCAGCTCATCCGACAAATGAGCAGGAGTGAAGTCTCCGGCCACGACAAGACGTGTGTTCGCCGTGAGCCTGATCGCCTCTACCATCTCGCGCGCGCCCCGGATCCGTGACACGTTGCCGACAAAGCAGACTGCCGCCTCACGTTGGGCAAAGGGCCTCCCAGTGGCAGAAGCGAGTTCACCGAGGATCGGAAAGTTCTGCACCAATACCGTCCTCTGGTTAGCGAACGACCGGGCGATTCTTGGGGTCGCTGCGACGATGGCGTCCAGTTCGCGGTCTGCACGAGCTTCTGCCCGAGCAACTCGGTCTGATACGACTTGGCGCAAGGGAAGGGGGATGTACTCTCGATCGAGGACGGACTCGGCATACGACTCATGGACGTCGTACACGACAGTCTTGCCGAGCTTCTTCAGTTCTCGTCCGACCGGGATCAGCTCGGGGTCGTGAAAATGGTAGAGGTCGGCGTCCAAAGAAACGGCCTTCTTGAGACACCATCGTGACGCCAAGAACATGCGCTGCACTCGACCGCTGGCCCTGGGGAGGCCATGGATCTTGACACCATCCCGTTCCACGTCACTGTCATGAGTCGCGACCAAGTGAGTCTCGTATCCTGCCGACGCGAGGGCACGGCACTCCTTGAGGAAGATGCGCACGTCGAAGGGTTGGTGGACGGTTGTGAGGTGACAGACCCGCTTGCTCAAGCCGTTGCCCCTGTCGGCTCCTGGAGAACCGGGCTCTCGAGAGGAGCCTTGGTCATCGGAGGGAGGATGTAGAGAAAGACCAAGATTGCCAGCGTTCCATGAGAGAGGATGGACGTGTCCAGGGCCACGTCGCTGAGTTTCATTCCCAGGAAGGCGCAAAGGAAGGCCGGGATCAGAAAGCCACGGTTCAGCGAGATGGAGTCGATGAGTCGGAAGAGCATGGCTAGGAGGACAGTCTCCGCGATCATCCCTAAGTAGCCGAAGTCGCCAAACGCTGATGCCCACAGATTGGCGTTCGCATTGGTGTCCGCGCTGCCGAAGTAAGTCAGGCCGATCTGCTGCGAAACGGGATAGGGATACGGATAATGGATCAAACCACGGAGGAAACCGTCTGCCATAAGTGCCTTGGGATGTGTGGTGAAAAAGTCCCAGTAGAAGCCGCTGAGGAGTCCTTTGGCCTCAAAGAGACGCCACGTCGTCACGACCGGGATCCCGATGATGTGGGTCGCGCTGTAGGCAGCGATTACAACGAGAACGGCGATGCCAGCAGCGATGGAGATCGCGATACCGAATTTGGCCCGAAACCGAGTCAAGAAGGGGTACATGGCGAGCAAGAGGAACGGTATGGCAGCCGAAGTCTTGCTCCCTTCGACCGAGAATCCGACGAGTCCGATCCAGACCGAGATGCAGACAAGGATCAGCGAACCTCGCGTAATGCCGAGGGCAAAGGTGTAAGGCTGCAGCGCACTGGTCAAGTTTCCTTTGAGATACGACATGATCGAACCTGCGCTGATCTCCGACTTCGCCTCTTTGCGGCGGTTGTACATGTCTTGGAGCCCGATCTCGATATGGAAGCCGTTCGTGGACCAGACGGCCAGAGTGAATACGATGGCAATGGCCGTCAAGGCGAAAAAGAAGTAGTCCGGGTGCACAACCGGTCGCTTGACATGCCAGCGGGGTGCGAGATGGGAAAAGCCAAGCCCGTAGAAGCAGCCAAGCAAGACACCGCTATAAGCCAGATACAGATGAGGGGGGACATCCAGAGTCTGGTAAGGAATCCACATCGCTGGGACAATCACCGTCAAGTAGAGGACCCAATAGGCGACCTGGCTCGGACGAGACAGGCGTGCTGGAAGCCACAAAGATGGAACCAAGGCCATGAGGAAGCCGAGGACGAGCCATAAGGGGTCCAGTCGCGTCAGACGAAGCCCAAAGAATGGGAAGAGCTTGACGTCCATGAAGACGTAGCTGAACTGGAGAGCCGCGACGAACAGCGCGCATCCAAGCACGACCAAGGGCCGGTCGACGTCGTTCTTGCGCACGGTCCAAGCGGGCATTGGCTGAACGAGGTTACCCTTGCCGGCGTCAAACCTGGCGGTCGGGCGCATTGGCTCGATGCTGCCAAGACAGAGGAAGGACCGGAGGGATCACAGAGTCAGCGATCCGGACTGAATCCGCCCGCTTAGGTTCGTTAGGGGCTAAACTGGGCTGATGAGCGGCTGGCGGTCCCATTCATGAAGGTCTGGATCGTCCATCAACATGCCGTGCCACCCAGTCTCCCGGGAAGCGTGCGCCCCTTTGCCTTGGCCAAGGAACTGGTGTCCCGTGGTCATGAGGTCGTGATCCCTGCCAGCAGCTTCAACCACTGGACTCGCACCGAGATGCGCCTGCAGGCAGGGGAAGACAGCAGGAGCGAGGTCGTTGACGGCGTCCAGTTCTTGTGGTTGCGAGCCCCTGCCTACCCTGGCTCGGGTGCCATGCGATTCGTAAGCATGCTCAGCTATGCGACGAACTTGTTCTCATCGAGAGCGCTGAGGGCCCTCGGACCTCCTGACGTCATCGTCGGTTCCAGCCCCAACCTGATCGCCGCCTATGGAGCCGAACGCCTGGCAAACGACCTCGGCGCGGCGTTCGTCTTTGAAGTCCGTGACATCTGGCCGCAAAGCCTCGTGGACGTCGGCCGTATGTCGCCGAGGCACCCCGTAGTCAAACTGATGGGATGGATGGAGAATCACCTCGTCCGCAACGCCGGGTCGATTGTTTCCCTTCTACCAACGAACGCCGACTACTACGTGGAAAAAGGAGCTCAGGTGCAAGGCTACTTCTGGGTGCCAAACGGCGTTTACTTGCCTGACCTTCCCCACCCAAAACCGATTCCGCACAACGAACGGTTCACAGTCCTTTTCGCTGGAATCCACGGCATTGCGAACGGCCTCGACACCGTGTTGGAGGCTGCCCAGGTCTTGAGTGAGGCGGGAGTCGGCGACAAAGTGCTGTTCCGTTTCCTCGGCGACGGAGGAGAGAAACCCAGGCTCGTCCAACGGGCCCTCGACATGGGACTTACCAACGTCGAGTTCCTGGACGCGGTACCCAAGGGCCAAGTTCCAGAGATGCTCGCTCAAGCTGACGCGGGCCTGCTGATCCTCAAGAAGTCCCCCGTGTTCCGGTGGGGTGTCAGTCCGAACAAGCTGTTCGACTATCTGGGGGCCGGCCGGCCCGTGATCTACGCGGTAGAGTCCTCGAACAACCCAGTGGAAGAGGCAGGGGCCGGTGTCACCGTCCGCGCCGAGGATCCAGATGACCTTGCGGCCGGTGTCGTACGTTTGATGGACACGCCTCGGGACGAGCGTCAACGCATGGGTGACAGGGCCAGAGCCTACGTGGAAGAACACCATGACTTCGCTCGACTGGGTGACCGGTTCGAACAGGCACTCCAACACGCAGTAGCATTGAGTAGGCTGGTCAACTGACCGAAATACAGACGGGTTGAACGATAAGTGGACGACGACATGTCACGGTTTCGAGCTGAACTGAACGGGCAAGGAGAACTGCCTGCGCACTGGAACACCGAAGAGTTGGCCGCGAGGATCCGCCGAGACGTCGTGCAAATGACGCACGACGGCAACTCGTCCCATGTCGGATCGTGTCTGAGCATGGCGGACGCGGCCGCTGTCCTCTATGGTCACGTGTTGCGGGTGGATCCCGACAACCCCGAGTGGGAAGACCGGGACCGCTTCGTCCTCAGTAAAGGCCATGCCGGGGCCTGTGTCTACGCCGCCTTGGCCGAATCCGGCTTTTTCCCGCTGAGCAAGCTCAAAACCCATTACCAAGACGGAAGTGACCTGAGCGGGCACGTCTCCCACAAGGGCATCCCTGGTGTCGAAGTCTCGACCGGCTCTCTGGGTCATGGACTAGGGATTGGGACGGGCCTTGCCTACGGCGCAGCCCTGGACGGCCATGAATGGCGTACATATGTGTTGATGAGTGACGGCGAATGCGATGAAGGCAGCGTCTGGGAAGCCGCCTTGTTCGCCGCACACCACGGGCTTGGAAACTTGACTGCGATCGTGGACTACAACAAGATTCAATCCCTCGCCCGGGTCGATGATACGATCCGGCTCGAACCGTTTGCGGACAAGTGGTCCAGCTTTGGATGGGACGTGGTCGAGGTAGACGGCCACGATCACACCGATCTCAAGCGCGGTCTGTGTTGGGACGGCCGATCTCCCGATAGACCGCGCGTCGTCATCGCCCACACGGTGAAAGGAAAGGGCGTCTCGTTCATGGAAGACACCGTCCTTTGGCACTACCGTTCTCCTCAGGGCGACGAGTTCGACGCGGCCATGGAGGAGTTGGGTTGAGAGACGCTTTCGTCGCACGCTTGACTGAACTGGCGCGCAAAGACCGGAGGCTGATGCTGGTCACGGGCGATCTAGGGTTCGGCGTGTTGACAAACTTCGCCAAGGAGTTTCCGCAGCAGTTCCTGAACGCAGGCGTCTCCGAGCAAAACATGACTTTGCTCGCAACTGGCCTTGCCCTTGGCGGTCGGACAGTCTTCACCTACTCGATCGCCAATTTTCCGATCCTACGGCCTCTCGAGATGATCCGGAACGACGCCTGTTACCATGACGCGGACGTCAAGGTCGTTGGGATTGGTGGCGGCTTCAGCTACGGGGCTCTGGGTATCAGCCACCATGCGACCGAAGACATCTCGATCTTGCGCTCCTTGCCGAACATGACCGTGGTCGTTCCATGCGATCTCTTTGAGACTCAAGAAGCGACAACGGCGTTGGCGAGATCACCGGGAACCGCCTACCTTCGGCTCGACAAATCCAAAGCCGAGCCGACAGAGGACGTCCCCTTTGAACTCGGAAAGGCCCGTGTCCTTCGTCAAGGGGCGGATCTCACCTTGGTGGCGTGCGGCGGCATCATGGAGGAGGTTCTTGCCGTGCACGAGACCTTGAAGTCAGAAGGCATCCTGACCCGTGTTCTCTCCATGCACACGGTGAAGCCGATCGACCGGGCAGCCATCGTCGATGCCGCGAACAATACAGGTGGAATAGTCACCGTCGAAGAACACACGGTGGACGGCGGACTTGGGAGCGCCGTAGCAGAGGTCTGCCTTGACGAGGGTTCCGTGCCCAAGCGGTTTGCGCGCATCGGGTTGAGGGCGGGATTTAGCAGTACGGTGGGTAGCCAGAAGTACCTACGCCAAGTCTATGGCCTCGACTACCCGGCCATCCTTGATGTATGCCGACGGCTCGTGCGGTCCAAAGCAATCCGGTAAGTCGTCAGTCGACGAACCTGATCCTTTGCCTGATGATCACCCAGGACGCGACTGCCAGCACACAGCAGGCCCATGCGCCCGTGATCAGACCTTTGCGCGGCGCCACCGGTTCCGGATCGGCGATGGGGTCGTCAACAACCTCAAAGCGTGCTGGATCGCGATCAACCGCGATGGAGGCTTGCTCCACTTGGTAGCGAAGCATCTCAGCGTTCTTGAGCGCCGTGTCGAACGCTGACTGGGCCAAGCGCACCTGCGACATGTCCTCCGGCGTCTTGAGGGCGATCTTCCGATACTCGTCAAGCACTTGCTGGTACGTCTTCTCGCTTTGCTTGATCGATTCGTACTCAGCCCTCAATTGGATCAGGGGAGCATAGGTGCCGTTTTTCAAGCTTCTGCTCGTCTTGTCAACGTTGGCCTGCAGAGTCTTCTTGCTCGCTTGAACCCGGTCGAAGGCCAGTCTGTAGGTCGGGTCGCGCTGAGTGAATGTCCGCTGGGCGTCTTCAAACTCTTCGCGGCGCTTCTGCAAGTCCTGGGCTAGGCCGTCCAGTGCCGTGCTGAGTGAATTCCCCTTGATCACTTCGATCTGGTTGACGTCGTTGTCGTCCTTCAGTGCCGACGCTACAAGATTTTCATAATGTGTTATCTTGGCGTTGTCGGCTGCAAGCTCGGTTCGGATGTCGCCAAGCCTCTTCAGTCCGTCGGCAAGCAGTTGTTGGATCGGGTCTTGGCTTACGTACGGGTGTCGGGTCGCCACGCTGACAAGTTGCTTTCGGGCCTTCTCAACGGCCTTCTCGGCTGCGACGGACTTTTGATTGAGCGCGTCGAGGTTCCTCTCAGCAATGCTGAGAGTCAGCCGCACAGAGTCTGAATTGAGGAATGCGTGCATCGCGTCCACGATCCCTTTGGCGAGCTGAGGGTTGTCGGCTTGGGCCGAGACCACGAGCAAACCATTCTCGTCAACCTTGACTTTCGTCTGCTTCTGGAGGCGATCCAGTGCTCGAGACCGAGTGGTGTGCCACTTCTTCTCGAGGCCCAGTTTCTCGATGACCTGGTCGCCACACCGGCGGCTCTCGAGGAGCCCCATCGCCGCACTCGTCTGGCTCGCCACGATCGGCCAAGCCATGCTGTTCGGAGCGGCATAGGCTGAAATGTCGCTCGTTTGGTTGTTTCCGGTCAGGATGCCTGGAATGATCGATGATCCTTGATTCTGAGAAGCTGGGAACAGAAGCGCTTCCTGGCTCTCGTAAGTCTTGGGAACAATCAGACAGATCAAATAGACGACAGCGGACGACACCACCGTCACCGCAAGGGCTGTTGAGATCTGCTTTCCAAGGGTCATGGGGTGCCTGCCACGAGGGCTGGCCCGATTATCCGCGCAACAGCCCCACGTCGTCAAGGACGGTCAGGGGCGTCAAGAAGACACTGGTAGACTCTTCTCGTGCTGAGACGGTGCATCGTTCTCTTGGGTCTTTTGTGTGCGGGTTGGTCCCACGGTCAGACCGCGACGACGATTGAGCCGTTCGACACGCTCACGATCGTAACTGCCAACCAGCCGCAGTACTCAGGTGACTTCCGGGTGACTTCCGATGGTTCGGTGAACATGCCTGTGTTCGGCCGCTTCGACCTTTCGGGCAAGACGCTCCAGTCGGCGCAAGACATGATCCAGGCCAAAGCGCGCGAGTATGTCCGCGACGCGGTCGTCTCGGTCGTGATGAAGCAGCAGGCGGACCGGTTCGTGTACCTCGTGACCAACATGGCTCCCGACGGCGCTGTCCCATGGGTTCCCGGACTCGACCTGCGTCAACTCGTCGCAAAGAACCCCACGCTGCAACCACTCGACACCTACATTGCGAGGCTCTACCGGGCTGGGAGCCCGCCTAAAAACGTCGACGTCGTCAGACTTCTCCGGTCTGACGACTCGAGTCAGAACCTCTTGCTTCAACCGGGAGACGTCTTCGCCATGTTGCCGTCTGCAGACAAACCCGTCTGGGTCGTGGGGGCGGTCATGCGCCCTGGCGAAGTCCAGTTGGAACAAGACGGAGGTGTCAGCGCTGCCATCGCGTTGGCGGGTGGGCTCTCCACAACGACGGTGTCGTCCAGTCAAGTGACGGTGATCCTGCGTCGTGGGGACAAATCCGTGCAGAAGACACTCTCGGAAGTCGAGAAAGGTAACGCATGGGGCTTGCAGGCAGGAGACACCATCACGGTCCAACTGCCTCGCACGATCAAAGTCACGGTTGGCGGGTATGTGGTGAAACCAGGGGACGTGAGCGTGCGTGACGACAGCGCGCTTTTGGCAGGAATCCAGGGCGCTGGAGGGGTGAACGACAACGGAACCCTTGAGAGAACGCTGCTGTTCCGACACGGCGAAGTCTTGGAATTCGATGCCCGATCATTGGCACAAGGCGGCACGAACGCCGGAATCAGTCTTCAAGATGGAGATTTCATTTATGTTCCTGAGAACAAGCGGGATTATCAAGTCTTTGGGTTCGTCAACAGGCCCGGTCGGAAGCTGATGCCCGATTCCAGGATGACGAGACTCTCCGATGCCCTCGCAGCTTCTGAGGGCCTCAAGCAGAACGGCACCTATCGCAGGGCTGTTGTCTTGCGTCCAGGCAAAGACGGCAAGTTCATTCCCACCAGGTACGATTTCGACCGATACATGAAGAACGGCGAAGAGGCACAAAACCCCGTACTAAAACCTGGAGACATCGTCTTCTTTGACCAAACATCTGGAACGACGGTTCAGGATCTTCTGAGAATATTGCCATCCATCGTCCTTGTAGATCGTCTCTTCTAGTGTTCGGCTTATCACAGTAAAATGACGGGAACCTCGGAAGGGGTAATGCGGTCGGTAGGATCGGGGAGGAAGGATCAGGCGTCGATGGGCGTCTGGCCAGGTTGAACTATGTCTGCTCAGGGAAATGCTAGGCGCGCACCGGCCCGATGGGCCACAGTCGTTGGGATACTTTTGGCGGATTTGTTCCTTGTCAACGTAGCCCTCCTCGTCAGTGTCGGGCTCGCACGAAACTTCCGCTTTCCCTTTGGCCCAGTCGGCTTTGGTGTCCACTTTGCGCTACCTATTACCGCCGTCGCCTCGGTGCTGCTTGTCTGGCGTCGGCTCTATCGAATCAATTCCCGGTTCCTGGGAACGGTAGACCTCACGAACATTCTGGCTGTGGGTGTCCTGCTCGGACTCGTCCTCAGGATCGTGACCTTCCTGACCGGCTCTGACCCGAAGGTCTCGAACATCTGGACGGCCCCGGTCCTGTTCTCTATGACTTCGACAGCCCTGCTCGCGATGTGTCGGCTCTATCAGCGGATCGTCGCAGTGCGCGCCAGCCTCGTGAGCCGCACCAGCCGTTCGCGGATCCGTCGGCTGATCGTGGGGGCTGGAGACTTGGGTGAGGCGCTCTTCAGAGAGTTGGCCAGGAACGACTCGTCAGACACTGTCGTCATCGGCTTTGTCGACGACGATCCCCGGTTCCACGGAACCACCCTGAACGGTGTCCCGGTCTTGGGCAGCCTGGACCAGATTCGGCAACTGGTGAACATCCACCGGATCAACGAGATCCTGATCGCGTTGCCAGGAGCCTCCGAGGAAGAGCTCCGCCGCGTGTTCCGTACCTGTGTCTCAACCGAGGCTCGGGTTCGGGCACTGCCCCCGCTCTCACGTTTCGTCCAAGGCGGGTCGCACGTGGCTCCCCTCCTGCGCGATCTGAATCCAGACGAGCTATTGAAGCGTGCAAGCCTCGATCCGGAGCTGCATCCGGTGGCTCGTTACCTAAATGGTGAACGTGTGCTCATCACCGGCGGCGGGGGTTCTATAGGCTCTGAACTCGCCAGGCAGGTATCGGCCATGTCTCCTGCGAGCCTGGTGCTGGCCGGCAAAGGCGAGAACAGCATTTTCGAAATCGACCAGGAACTCAGGCATGCGAAGCTCTTCCATTCGACGCCAGTGGTCTGCGACATCAGAGACGATGATGGGTTGGACCGGCTGTTCCGGACGCACCGTCCAACAGTCGTGTTCCACGCCGCGGCCCACAAGCACGTCCCCCTCATGGAGACGGTTCCAATCGAGGCGGTCAGGAACAATGTTTTCGGAACACTCCGGGTCGCCGAAGCGGCCATGAAGTACGGCAGCCAGAAGTTCATCTTGGTTTCGACAGACAAGGCCGTCAATCCCTCAAACGTGATGGGAGCGACGAAGCGAGTAGCCGAGATGATCGTTTCGGCCCTGGCGAACAAGTGCGAGGTCAGTTTCTCGGCCGTCCGGTTCGGCAACGTGCTGGGGAGCCGGGGCTCGCTGATCCCGATCCTCAAGAAACAGATCGCGGCAGGCGGACCGGTCACGCTCACCCATCCCGAGATGACTCGTTTCTTCATGACGATCCCCGAAGCAGTTCAGCTCATCGTACAAGCCGGGGCCTTGGGCGAAAAGGGCGAGATCTTCATCCTCGACATGGGTGATCCCGTGCCCATCGTTGAACTCGCCAAAGACTTGATCCGGCTCCACGGCCTGGTACCAGGAGAGGACATCGAGATCCAGTTCATCGGTATCCGTCCCGGTGAAAAAATCCACGAAGAGCTTTCGCACAAGGCAGAAGACCTTGTCCCAAGCGCCTATGAGAAGATCAGCACGGTCCGCAACGACAGCGCCATCTCGTGGGAGTGGCTCAAGCCTCAACTCGATGAGTTAGAGCGGTTGTGCCAGGCAGGCGACGGGCAAGCAGTTCGCACGTTCCTCATGGAACTGGCCTGGGGCAAGACGATGCTTCCGATCGGATCAGTGGTCGCATGGACCGAAGAAGAAGCTGAGTCCGAGGCCGCTCGTGTGAACGCAAACCCACCCACGACTGACCGGACTGCGCCGTCCTAGGCCCAGCAATGCGCCTGTGCCAATGTAAAGGCCTCCTGTAGCCGCCCAGGAGCCGCCCAACACAATTCGGCAAACGGTGCCCCGGACGATTGTCTCGTCCGTCCAAACGGGCCCCACGACCCAACGCCCATCCTTCGTATGGGCCAGACGTCGACACCATTCCGTCACATGCTTGCGAAAGAACCCTCGTCAGAGGCGTCCTTGGCATCGGTCCCGCTCATAGAACTGACGGCTGACCTGACAGAGGATGCGCTCTATGGAACCCGCCGACTCATCGTCGGTGCGGATTCCGTCTCCGTGCTCGATGCAGGTGGCGCCACCCTGCTCCGAGTCCCGTTCACGGACATTGCTTCGTCGCGCCACGAACCCTTGCCAAGCGGTGGACGCTTATTGCTTCGACTGAAGTCCGGCGAGGAGATCTCGGCAGTCACGTACTCGCTCAGTTCGGCCCACCAGTTCAGCGAGGCGGCACGGGGCATCGAACAACTTGCCGAAGGGAAGGACCTGGCTATCGACTTGAGTGTCGAGCTTCTGCGGTGCCCCAAGTGTGGCCGCCTGCTGCCAGACAAGGACGGCGTCTGCCCCTCGTGCATCAACCGCGGCAAGACCCTTCTCAGGGTTGCCCGCTATCTTGGACCTTATCGAAAACAGGCCGTCCTTCTGGGAGTCTGCGCCCTGTCGAGCACGGTGCTCAACTTGACGCCGCCCTTGATCCACAAACAAGTGATCGACAGCCTCACGTCAAGGACATTGACGGTGCCCAACCTGTTGGGATGGATCGCTCTTTGGCTCTCCATCGCTTTCGGCAGCGCCTTGCTCCAGATCTTGACCGGCCGGACCAACGCATTTCTGGCCGCCAGCATCAGCGCCGATCTGAGAAGTAAGGTCTACCGGGCCATTGAGTTGCTGGGCGTCAAATACTTCGACCGAAGGCCGGTCGGTGCCATCGCAAGCCGCGTTACGAACGACACGGACCGCCTCTGGGGTTTCCTTGTCGACGGCCTTCCGTTCTTCTGGGTGAACGCGCTCTCGATCCTTGGGGTGCTCTGGTTCCTGTTCAGCACGAACTGGATGCTCTCCATTGCCATCCTGTCCCCGATCCCTCTCCTCATCTTCGCCAGCATGAGGATCTGGAAGCCACTCGGCAACATGTTCCACAGGGTCAGCCAGAAGATGGCCCGGTTGCACATGCACCTGAACGAGTCTCTCAGTGGTATCCGGGTGGTCAAGGCCTTCGTCAAAGAAGACGACGAGTTCAAGAGGTTTGTGACCCGCAACCACGAATGGAGGGACGCAGCGATGAAGGCTGAGCAGACCTGGCAAACCCAGTTTGGCCTTATGGTCTTCTGCGTCTTACTCGGAACCCTGATCCACTGGTGCTTCGGCGGCTGGCTTGTCATGCAGCGCAAGTTGACTCTCGGGCAGTTCATCATGCTGAACTCGTACCTGAGCCTCGTCTACGGTCCCCTGCAGTGGTTCGCTCAGGTCAACAACTGGTTCAGCCGAGCCATGGCCGGCGCCGAGCGGGTCTTCGAAGTGCTTGACATGTCGCCAGAGACTCAACCCGGTTCGGGAAGCCAGATCGCAATCGAAGGCGAAGTCACGTTCGAAAACGTTCGGTTTGGATACGACAAGTCCAACCCCGTGATCAAGGGTTTGACCTTCACGGCGAAACCTGGCGAGATGATCGGACTCGTTGGTCACTCGGGTGCAGGCAAGTCGACGACGATCAATCTGATAGCACGCTTCTACGAGCCAGACACCGGTGCCATCAGGATCGATGGTCTGGACTACCGGGACCTCGACTTGCACGACTACCGGCGACAGATCGGAATCGTACTCCAGGAGCCTTTCCTCTTTGGAGGAACAATCGCTGACAACATCTCCTACGGCAAGCCCGGCGCATCGTTTGAAGAGATCATGACCGCTGCCAAGGCTGCGAACGCCCACGACTTCATCCTGTCAAAGCCCGATGGTTACGACACGATGGTCGGCGAACGTGGGGCCCGGCTCAGCGGGGGCGAGCGCCAACGGATCAGCATCGCTCGAGCCATCCTTCACGACCCGAGGATCCTCATTCTGGACGAAGCCACGTCGAGCGTTGACGTTGAAACCGAACAGCAGATCCAAGAAGCGATTCAACGCTTGGTAGCGGGCCGGACGACCTTTGCGATCGCCCATCGTCTGTCCACTCTGAGGAACGCAGACCGGCTCATCGTGCTCGAGCGGGGCGAGATCAGCGAAACGGGGACTCACGAGGAACTGATGGAGCGACAAGGCACGTTCTACCAGCTCGTACAGAAGCAAGCTGCCATTAACCAAGTGGTTGGAGTGACCGGGTGAAAACTGTGACTCCGCATCGTCTCACGACTTGTGACGTCCGCGCGGCGCGTGTTCCAGAGGATTCCGAGGCGATAGTCACGATCTGCAATTCCTATGACTCAGAGCCGTTGTCGGTTTCGGAATTCGAGCGGCTGTACGAATCGTGGGATCCTCGCGACCCCAGGGCCCGCTTGGTCGCGACTGACTCCTCTGGCAAGATAGTGGGCACGGTGCACAGTCGGCGACGGGCGTCTACGCTCCCCGGTCTCTTCTTGCTGAACCTCTGTGTCCGTCACGGTCATACCGGGCATGGCGTCGGTGGTCTTCTCCTGGAGCAAGCGGAGACATTCGCCCTCGCGAACGGAGGAGACCGCATCATCGCCTTCGTGCCCGAAGGGAAAGGCAGTGGCCAGGAGTTCGCGGTACGACACGGTTATGCTCACACGAGGACGCTGTTCGAATCAACCCTCGATGTGACGGCCGTCGACGACGACTTCATCGATGAGGCCGTTGGCCGGTGCGTGAAGCGTCTGGGGGCCCGCTTTGAGTCGCTCTCTACTTTGGGACACACCGGAGAAAACCTTCGCCGGTTCTATGAGGTGAGCCACGAGTGTGACAAGGACGAACCTTCGACGTCCGCCATTGGCGAAGTGAGCTGGGAGGACTTTCAACGCCAAGTCGCGAACGCGGACTGGTTCCGCCCAGAGGGAATCCTCGTCGCGCTCGTGAATGGCAAGTGGGCGGGCGTCCACTCTTTGGGCCCGCTTAATGGCAGCCACGTGGCGGACATGACAACGGACTTTACGGGTGTTTTGCGCCCTTACCGGGGGCAGGGCCTGGCTATTGCGCTCAAGTGCCTTGGAGTCCGCTACGCTCGGTCACTGGGTCGCCACAGGATAGTGACCCACAACGATTCGACCAATGAAGCCATGCTGGGGATCAACCGAAAGCTCGGGTTTGTCGGCAGGCCCGGTTGGCTGCTCATGACCAAGGCTCTCAGGAGGCCTCTCGATGCTTGACAATGCGCACAGTTTGACTCTGTTCTATCAGCCAGAAGGGCGTCTGCGAATGACCCTTGCGGACCGAAGCGTCTTGGACGTCAAGCCCGCGTGGGCGTCTCCGCTGTCACACCCGGGCCGTTATCTGGCCCTCCTTGATGGGTTGGGGCACGAGGTCGTCATGTTGGACAGTCTCGATTCCCTCGACGCTGAAAACCGAACACTGGTCGAGAACGAGCTTCACCACCGATATTTGAACGCGCGCGTGACACGAATCGAGATGGTCAAGACCGAGTTTGGAATCACTTATTGGACAGTGGACACCGATCGGGGACCACGCGAACTCGTCACTCAGAGTCTTCAGGAAAACGCCAACTGGATGTCGGCGAACCTGCTGGTCTTGAGCGATGTGGACGGCAACAAATACGAGATCCTTGTGGACACGCTCGACGAACGGAGTCGTCGGTTCGTCGAATACACCGTCTAGGCGATCCGGTTGTCGAACCCTATAGCCTGGAGCAGATCCTCTCCGTGCTCGCCGCAGCGCTCCAACATTGCAGCCACGCCCTCAGCGGTGTCCAACTCATGGAAGAAGACAGGTGACCCGTCCCGACATGCCCAGCCCACTTGCCGGGCAGGAACTCCAACCATCAAGGCGTAGGCTGGCACGTCCTTCGTGACGACCGCGCCGGCGCCGATCAAGCACCGTTCGCCAAGTGTGACGCCACAGACGACGGTCGCGTTGGCACCGATGCTCGCACCCCGCTTGACGAGTGTGCGCAGGTAGTGCTCGGAAGATGCGCGCGGGAACTCACACCGTGGCGTAAGAACATTGGTGAAGACCATACTGGGACCGCAGAAGACGTAGTCCTCAAGGACGACACCTTCGTACAGTGAGACGTTGTTCTGAATCTTGCAATAGTCGCCGATTGTGACGTTGTCCATCACGACAACGTTCTGTCCCAGGACGCACTTCTTCCCGATCCGTGCCTTGCCCAGTACGTGACTGAAGTGCCAAACCTTGGTGCCTTCGCCGATCACGGCACCTTCGTCAACGATCGCCGACGGATGAACGGTGAAGCTGGTGCCCGCAACCACGCCTTCAGCCAACAGCTATTCCCTCCATCCGAGGCGAATCGCTGGCACACGCCATTTCAAGAACCTTGATCACGTCCAAGCCGCTCCGACCGTCCGAGATCGGAGTCTGGCCTGTTTGGCAGCATTCGATGAAGTGCTCCATCTCCAGGGTCAACGGAGGTGCTGTGCCTTCGAAGACGGTCTCTTCTCCATCGTTCCAATTCGCGAGATCACTGCTGATGCCCTTTCGATGGAAGACGACGGTCTGCGCCACCTCGTCGTACACCAACATGCCCTTCTCGCCGACAACGGTCAGTCGCCGCTGCATCGAGGGCCAAAGCCACGAGCTGTGCACGTTTCCGGTCGTTCCGTTGGGAAACTCAATGACGAGCCGCACGTCGTCTTCGATGGTTGGCTGCAGCATGCACTGTCCAAACGAGTGAACCTTGGTGGGAGACTGGCCCGCGAGGTAGAGGCAGACCGCGACATCATGGACGCCCAGGCTCCAGAGGACGTTTTCCACTTTTCGGGCTCGACCATGGTTGAGCCTCTCGTGGTTCAGGGAATAGACCTGGCCCATGTTGCCCTCCTCGATGAAGTCTTTGATGAATTGGACAGCTGGGCTGTAGAGCAAGAGATGTCCGACCATGAGGATCTTTGAACCCTGTTCGGCCAGATCGACCAGCTCCTCCGCCTCGCTGACCGAAAGCGTCATCGGCTTCTCGACGAAGACGTGTATGCCTTCCAAGAGGAACATTTTTGCCAGCGGATGGTGCACGGGCGCTGGCGCCGCAATGCAGACAGCGTCCAAATCGAGCTCGACCAGTTCTTCAGGATCTCCGACCACAGGCACGGGATACTGCTCGCGGAACTCGTGCCTCCTCTCAGCACCGACTTCGGCAATGCCAGCCAGGACACCTAGCTCGTGGAGGGTCTTGACGATGTTCTTTCCCCAGGCGCCCGCGCCCACGACCCCGATCTTCATGAACCGAGTATCCCATATTCGCAATGACCGGCCCGGCCCGCGTCAGAGAAGCGTAATGTTGCTAAACCCGGACAGGCCCCGCGTCGCGTTGCGTGTGTCCAGGATCCGCGGAGACTGCTCGGCCACTGCGCGGTAGTCGATGCAAGAGTGGTCTGTCAAGATCAACACGAGATCCGAGGACCTCAAGGCATCGGGTGTGAGTGCCGTCGACACCAACTCAAGACCATGCTCCTTGAAGTGAGGCACATAGGGGTCGTGATAGGAGAGCTTGGCGCCCTCGTTGATCAAGAGCCGCATGACCTCGATCGACGGTGACTCGCGCCAATCGTCGATGTCTTTTTTATACGCAGCCCCGATGACCAGAATGTTGGCCTTCGAAAGCGCGATCCCAGCCTCGTTCAGGACTCTTCCCGTCTTGCGCACCGTGAATTCGGGCATGGCGCGGTTGATCTCGCCGGCCAGTCCAATGAAGCGGGTTGTGAAGTTGAGCTCGCGCGCTTTCCACTCCAAATAGTGGGGATCGAGGGGAATGCAGTGGCCACCTACGCCGGGTCCCGGGTAGAAGGGCATGATGCCGAAGGGCTTGGTGAAGGCCGCGTCTAGAACCTCCCAAACGTTGAGGCCCATCCTGTCGCAAAGTAGGGTCAGCTCGTTCACAAGCGCGATGTTCACCGCCCTGAACGTGTTCTCGAACACTTTGGTGAGCTCAGCGGCTCGCGCCGAAGACACCGGGATCACGTTTTGGATCGTCTGGCTGTAGAAAGCGACTGCAGCGTCAAGCGACTGGGGTCCGACCCCACCCACCACCTTGTGCGTGTTCTTGGTCGAATAGCGCTTGTTGCCCGGATCGACCCGTTCGGGTGAATGGGCCAAGTAGAAGTCCTGCTCGACCTTAAGGCCACCCGCCTCGAGAAACGGCAACATGACCTCCTCACACGTGCCTGGGTAAGTCGTCGACTCAAGCGACACAAGTTGTCCTCGGCGCAAGCGTTTGCCGATCTCGGCCGAAACGCCGCTGACGTACTGAAGGTCGGGGGCCAGGTTCTTGTCTAGGGGCGTCGGCACACAGACGACGATCACGTCGAGCTCGGGAATGCGGTCGAAACTCGTGGTCGTTGTGATCAGACCGTTTTCGACGACCTCCTTGAGTTCCTCGTCGTGGACGTCCCCAATGTAGTTGTCGCCGCGAGCGACACGTTCGGCCCGAATCGAGTTCTGTTCAATCCCCAACACGTGGAACCCGACCTTCGCCTTCTCTACGGCGAAGGGTAGTCCGACGTAGCCCAGGCCCACGACGCCTACGCGCGCGGACTTGTCAAAGACCTTTTTCTTAAGAGACTCAAGAAGATCCGAATCGGTCACCTGTAGTTGAGACATACCCAGTAAGCCAGAGCGCTTTCCTCGTCTCTTTATACCAGTCTCGGCCCTCAAACTCCCTCAGGGCGACCAGCCGTCAGCGCATAATCCGCTATGCGCCGCACCGCCCTTCTCTTGGTCGCCCTCTCCCAGACTGCGCTTGCGCAAATCGGTGGGCCGGGCACGTACCCGCAGTTCCGTTCCATGTCTGGACTTCCCGGATCCGGGTACGGCGTCACGCCGGACGGTCGTGTGGATCCGACCGGCGCGTGGTCGATCAGCACACCCATCGCCTATTCACTGAGGCCCTGGCAGTTCGTCGTCGGGATCGGCAACTATAGCAGCGACCTCGAGCCGCGGTTTTCGGACACGGCCAATGGTGACCTCGGAGGCAACGGTACGGGGCAGATATCTGTGGGGCTGCCTCTCGGTCGGTACGGGACAGGCACCTACACCTTGATGATCTTGAGCCGCCGGTTCGACAATGCTGGTAATTTCACGTGGACGCCACCGGGCCAAAAGGGCCCCGTCAGGTTCGGTGCCGGTGTCCAGGACATCAGTGGCGGGGGGGGCACGCAAGGCGAGACCATCGGCGTGGACCGCAACAGCAGCCGCTCATTCTACGTCGTGGGGACGTTTGCTGGCGAAAGGGGGTTCTCAGCTTCGATGGGAGTGGGAGACAGGCGGTTCCAGGGCGCTTTCGGAAACGTCAGTATGAACCTGGCGCCAAGGCTCAAGGCCGTCGGCGAATACGACCGGTTCAACTGGAACTACGGCCTTGGATTCGACCTGGGCAAGATCGGCAACAGCCCGCGTAGGGGCGCTGACGCTGGTGCCTCGCTCTTCTTGGGAGTGATCGATGGTCGGTACGCCTACTGGTCGGTCAACTTCCGGTTTTGACGGCGTTTGTCGTAGACCTTTGGAGCGGGCGATGGGAATCGAACCCACGTGATCAGCTTGGAAGGCTGGAGCTTTACCATTAAGCTACGCCCGCCCGCTCACCGTTGATTGTGGCCCCCTCTCGCCTCAATGTCAAGGACTGCCCCTCGCCAGGTCCTTGACAATCGCTGGGGCAACCACTACAATGAGTGAAGGCTAGCGGGTGTAGTTCAATGGTAGAGCGTCAGCTTCCCAAGCTGAATGTTGCGGGTTCGAGTCCCGTCACCCGCTCCAGATTCGTCCCACGGCCCCGAACAACGGTCGTCTTTCGAGCGTCTGCATAGCGGATGTTCGTCATCGGAGGGGTTCTCTGTGCAAGCCAAGCTGTGTCGTCACCGAAAGTCTGGCTGTTCAAGGTCACGTGTCTCGCCTACAAGAGCCATTACTTGCCGAGTTTTCCGGCACAAGAGCGGACCGACCAACGCTTGGTCGATGCGCTCCGGAAACAGGGCGTTGCCCCTGGCCACATCGTCAGCCTTGATGGGACGCTCGCCGAAACCCAACGGATCGACTACGAGTTCCGCAAGGTACTGCGACGAGTCGCAACAGACGAGACTCTGATCGTCTACTACACCGGTCATGGCTACGTCGAGAAGACCGGGCTGACCTTCGCCACCTGGAACACAGGGGTCGGGAGCCCCGGATGGCGGCTCAACAGGGCGTTTGCCCAAGTCGACAAGTTGTTCCGAGGCAAGGCCATCGTATGGCTGGCCGACGCTTGCGCTTCGGGGAGGCTTGTCGCGCTCGCTAAGAGGTCGCGAAAGGAGACGGTCGTGCTCACTTCGTCTTCGGGGGACGAGTCGATCCCAGAAGGCTGGACCTTCACCAACTCAGCGGCCGACGCCTTTGAAGGACAGTCTGCCTTGGACAGCGACCACGACGGACAGGTGAGTTGGGGGGAAACGGTCTCAGCGGTGTCGGCGGCGCTAATGGTCGCCAACCACGACCCAGGAACCTCATGGACGCCGCCTGGTTTCAGCCTTTCATGGCCCGACAATCACTGATTGGCTTGCGCGCCGGTCAGAGCCATTGCCATCGCCCTTCTCACCTGACGGTGTGCGGCTTCCCACGAGTCGGCCGTATGCTCGATCGTGAACGCGTCGAGCCTCTCCCATCCAGGAAGTAGTGCGGCTGCGTCGGTCTGGTCGGTGGTGTTGTGCTCGATCCGGACTGCGACCGGTGTTCGTGGGCTCCACGGCACGACCTGCCTAGCGTTAAGGACGGCCCGTCGGGCAGCCTCCTCGATCAGAGGCCCGGTCACGCTCGGGTGCTTCAGTCTAGCCACGTACCGCCCCAAACCGGTCTTGACGACCGCAGTCGTGACGCCTTTCAGAAGCGCCTCGGCCTCCGCACATCCTTTGTCGTCGGACGTGACGAAAACGAGCGGAACACCGAACTGTCCGGCGGTCCCCGCCGACATGGCGATCTCTCCGGCTGGCTCGCCGTTGATCCAGAACCGGTGAACGCTGCCTGTGATCGTGTGCTCCATGACGCCGCCGAGCGTGCCTGCCATCCCATGGTAGCCGACGAGCATGGCGCAACCGAAGCTCTGGTCGAGGCCCGTCATCATGCCGTTTGGATGGGGGATCATTCCCGAAATCAGTTCGACTTCCGGTTCAAGGTCCTCGATCAACAGGTTGCGCGAAGTGCCGTGAGAGTCCTTGACCACGATCCGTTCCGCTCCTGCCGCCCGGGCACCGCGGATGGCCGCGTTGACGTCGTGAGTCATCATCCGGCGCGCAAACGGCCAGTCATAGTGCTCTGAACTGGGCCGGCCCGCCTGTGACCAGGCGACGAGTCCGGTCACACCCTCTATGTCGGCGGAGATGAAGACGTCCATGCGCGCGAGGTTACCGCGGCACGATTTCAAACTTTTCGACGCGCCACTCGGGGTTGAGCGTCCGGCGAGCCACCATCACGTTGAGGCGTGCGGGCCCCTTTTCAAACTGGGCGTCGGCATGGTAGGCGACGAACTGCCACACTTCTTGGTCCCGCTCGCCGGCAAAGTTCCGCTCCGCCGTCCAGCCTGACAGGCCCTTGAGGGCACCGAGACGAGCCTTCATCTGTAGCAATTGCTTCTCAGCGTCGGACTGTCTGAGCACCAGGGTGCCGACGTCATCGAGCAGCTTTTCGTCCCACCGAGACAGGATGTCGTTCGACGTCTGTCGAACGAAGGGATCGGCCGTTTGCCTGATCCTGTTCCCCGCGTCCACCATGAAGTAGTACAGGCCAAAGCCTGGAAACCCCAGGAAGAACACGACAGTGAGGATGAACAGGACTTTACGCTTCATGCGCGAGGATCATTATGGGGTGCCCAGCACGGACCGCGACAATCCGTCCCACATCATAGTCTGGAACGTAACGAGGCAGACCGAGAGCCCGAGCCTCACGAGAACTGACTGCCAACCCTCGAGCTTGCCCGAGGGGATCCGGAACACGAGATAGGTTCCGAAGAACTCGGCACCGAGGAGACCGGCGTTCGACAGGGGCCGAATCGGCAGGTCACGAAGTTCGAACACCCCGCCCGTGTTGAGCCGAAGCGCCCAGTTCAGTTCGGACCAGCAGAGGACAAGTCCGAGAGCTGCAACGGACACGAGGACGATCCGGACGACCTTCTCGGTCGCGGGAAAGAGGATCCAGGCGAGTGTGGACACCAAGAACAGGATGTCCAACCCGACGCCAGCCGAGTGGAAAGCCCTCGCTTGGGGGTACGACCCGTAGTACATCTCGGCCGACTGCGGCAAGATGGAAGCGCGACCGACGAACACGTCGGACGCGATGAGGAGTGAGCAGCCGAGGGAGAATATGATCTCGACCCAAGTGGGGCCCAAGCGCTTGGGGAGTTCCCGGATCACAGTCTTACGCCTGGCATGGGATCCGGCTGTTTGACCGTCGTCTCGAGCAAAACGTGCCGACCCTGGTCTGAAGCCCAATGGGCGGCATGCATGATCTCCAGAACGTGTAGCGCCATGTCCCCGTTGGCACGGTGTGGCCCGCCGTGGGCTTCGGCCAAGGCCATGTCGAGCACGCCAAGGCCACGGGAGTTCGCTGAATAAGGACGGACGACCGAGATCTCGGTCCAGTCTCCTTCGCCCCGCTTCCAGAGATGAACCGGACCGTCAAAGCCGTTCGGGTCGGGGACGCGGAGGGAGCCCTCGCTTCCATAGACTTCGATGCAAGGGAGCGTGTGGGCTACCACGTCAAAGCTCGTAGTGAGTTGGCCGATGGCTCCTGAGTGGAAATCCAGCACTGTCGAGAGGTGCGTCGGCGTCTCGACTCTGACCTCCTGACCGTAGTGGGGCTGGCTCGTGATGGTCCGCACGTCGAAGCTCGCCCGGGCCGAGCCCGTCACCCTTTTGACCGGGCCCAGGAGAGTCACCAAAGCCGACAAATAGTAAGGCCCCATGTCGAACAGTGGCCCTCCTCCTGTCTCGTAGTAGAAGCCTGGATCGGGGTGCCAAGACTCATGGCCCCGACACATCATAAAGGCTTGAGCGGCGACAGGCACACCGATGACTCCGTCGTCGATCAACTCTCGGCAGGTCTGGATGCCAGCCCCCAGGACAGTGTCAGGTGCACACCCGATCCGAAGTCCCTTGGAGGCGGCCAAAGCGACGATTTCCTTGCCTTCGTCCCAACCCACAGTCAAGGGCTTCTCGTTGTACACGTGCTTGCCAGCCGCAAGAGCCGCCTTTGCGACATCGTAGTGCGCCTTTGGCACCGTCAAATCCAGGACGATCTCAACGGCCGGGTCGTTCAGGAGTTCGTCGGTAGAACAGACTCGGTCCACCCCGTACTGTGCCGCCTTGGATTCGGCTCTCGAGCGGTCCAAATCAGCCACGGCCACGACCCGTGTCTCAGCGAACTTCTGAAGGTTCTCAAGATATATCGTGCTGATGTTCCCGCACCCAACGACACCGACGCCTGTAGCCACAACCCCGATTTTAGTCGAGTGACCGGCCTTGCCCTGTGACGAGATGGGATCAGACAGGGATCGGACGGCACCGGCAAACCGTCGAGCCTGCGGCTAATACCTTTAGCCCGTTCGGTCTGATCTCATGAAACATAATCATAGCCTCCCTTGCCGACGCTGTACGAGATTCTGGGGGTGCCGCAAAAGGCCCCATCAAGCGAGGTCCGGTCCGCCTACCGTTCACTCGCGCGCACCTATCACCCCGACGTCAATCCCGACCCAAAAGCGCATGAGAGGATGGCGCGCATCAACGCGGCTTTCGAGGTCTTGAGCGACCCTGTGCGGCGCATGGAGTACGACATCTCCATTGGTGAAACTTCGACGGAAGTTTTGGACGAGGGAAAGGCGGACAGGCCCGAAGCCGTCAAGATCTCGCTGGCACACCGTGTCCGGTCACACAAGACTCCGGTCTACGACATGTCCTACACACCAGACACCCGCCGTCTCGTGACGTGCTCGTTCGACAATGAGGTGTTTTGGTGGGAACAGGCGATGGACGCTACAGAGCGTCGGCTCAAGCTCGAGGGCGGAGTCGTCAACACGGTGGTGGCCTTGAGCGACTTGGACGTCGTTGCGGCTGGAGCGACCGAGCAGCAACTCACTTGCTGGAAGATTCAAGGAGGAGAGGTCAAAGCATGGAGGCAAGTGCCCCGAGACTGGATCATCGGGGTTCGGTTGTCTCCCGACGGTCAGAATCTTGCCATTGGATCGAACGACAAGGTCGCGCGCGTTCTTTCCACTCGAAGAGGAGAGTTGAAGTTCACTCTCGAGGGGCACCGAGAGTCAGTGACGGCCCTGGCATGGTCCGCTGATTCGCGATATGTGGCCACGGGTTCGGCAGACGCCACTGTCAAGCTCTGGGACGCACGGACCGGCACGAAACTGCACACCTTCATGCAAGTGCGCTCGGCCGTCACTTCGTTGGCTTTCAGCCCGGACGGACGATGGCTTGCGGTGGCGGCGGTGGACTTCTCGATCCGGGTCTTCAACCTCCACCAGATGCGCCTTGGCAAGACGTTCTTTGGACACCAGCGCCCTATCGAAGCCATGGCCTTCCATCCGCGCTCTTGGCTGTTGGCGAGCGTGGCCCGCGACGGCACGCTCGGACTCTGGAACGTCGTCCATGGGATCGGTCATGGAAGGATCGAGGCGTCGCTCCAGCCGCTCTCTTGTCTGGCATTCAGTCCAAACGGTACAGAACTGGCGACCGGTGGACTGGACAAAGTCCTCAGGACCTGGCGTCTTGGAATGCCGAAGTAACGGGCCGGGCATGGTTCAATGGGTCGCGTTTCCGGTTGAAACCGTGCCCTAGCGCACAAAACCTAGAGTTTATTGCAAGCTTTCCGCCCTTAACTCCCCCGCAATTACACCGATAACCTGAGTGGGATGAATAGAGGTGTCTATTCGGCAGCAACGGCGATGGCCACAGCACAGCAATGGCTCGACGTCGTCGCGAACAACCTCGCCAATGCCAGTACCACTGGATTCAAGCGGGATGGGCTCACCTTCAATGACGGGCTCGTCCGGCAGATGGCGGCGGCAGGAGGCACTGGTCCGAACCTCGGTTCGATCGGCAGTGGATCGGTCGTGAAAGATGTTTACACCGATGACTCCCCCGGAGTGATCACAGCAACTGGAAACGCACTTGACGTGGCAATCCGCACGCCCCATGGAGCATTTGCCATGCAGACGGCCGGTGGTGTGCGGTTCACACGGGACGGATCGTTCCAATTGGACAGCCAGCGCAGGATCGTGGACAAGTCCGGACAGCCTGTCTTGAACCGTCAACTCCAGCCGATCACGCTTCCGCAAGGAGCGGTGACGGTGGCCGAAGACGGGTCTGTCACGGTGGCGGACAAGGTCGTGGACCAGATTGGCGTCTTTGACGGTTCCTTTTCAAAGCAAGGAGGGAACGTTTCAACCAGTGCGAACGCGCAGCCAATCGACACGCCCCAACTGGTGCCCCGCTCCCTTGAAGCCTCAAACGTCAACGCGATCGAAGAGATGATCGCGATGATCCGACTCAACCGTGCCTTTGAACTGGCTCAGAAGAGCGTCCAGAGCCAGGACGACAGCACCGAACGACTCGTCTCTAGCCTCCAGAACCGATGATGACCGCTGGACTCCGACTCCAGTCCGGAGAAGCGCGACTAGACCCTAGACCAGGGAAGGAACATCGGTAGAGGCTCACGCCCAGCCCGGCTCAGACTCCGGGCAAGAGGAAGATCGAAACGTCCTATGATGCGAGCATTGTCAACTGCGGGCACCGGCATGGTGGCTCAGCAGACGAACCTAGACGTCATCGCCAACAACCTGGCGAACGTGAACTCGAACGCCTTCAAGTCACAGCGTGCTGAATTTCAAGACTTGATGTACCAGACCTACCGAGCCTCGGGTGCCAACAACGGTGGCGAAGCGACCTTGCCTGCAGCTGCACAAGTGGGCCTCGGAACCCGGTTCTCAGCCAGCACGACGAACTTCTCCTACGGAACCATTCAAGCGACTGGCAACATCTACGACGTGGCGATCAATGGGGACGGGTTCTTCCAGATCGACATGCCGGACGGCAGCACGGCTTACACGCGAGACGGTGCCTTCAAGACCGACTCGACCGGGCTGCTCGTCACCAGCGACGGTTACCCAGTCAAACCACAGCTGACAGTTCCGACCGGCGCGAGCGCCGTAACCATCGCTCCGAACGGGACTGTGACGGCCATCTTGCCAGGCACAACGGATCCCACGACGATCGGTACCCTCAATCTGGTCGTCTTTCCCAACCCCGCCGGCTTGACCCGGGTTGGACAGAACCTCTTTCGGTCGGGCGGCGGCTCGGGCGACGCCGTCGAGGCCACTCCTGGCGACCAGGGCGCCGGAACGCTCCAACAGCGGTTCCTGGAAGGCTCCAACGTGCAAGTCGTGGAGGAGATGGTCCGTATGATCACCGCTCAACGCGCCTACGAGATCAACTCAAAGGCGATCCAGACCGCCGACGACATGCTCGGCATCCTGAACGGACTCAAGAGGTAATCCCTTGAAAGCACTCGCACTGTTGATACTGGCCGGGAGTCTTGGCGGCATGGCTGTTGCCAGTGGCGCTCCATCCGTCGAAGTCAAGGTGGACGGACCAGGCTATCTGCGGTTCGTCCAGGACGGCAGGATGGTCTACGCCAAGAAGTCGGTGTTGACCGTGTCCGGTGGCCGTCTCGCCTCGACGGCGGGACCCAAGGTCGCGCCGGTGATCGAAGTCGCGAGTGGCGCCAGGGCCTTGACCGTCGATCTGGAAGGTAACGTGAGCGCCGACGGCAGCCGGATCGGTCGTCTCGTCCTCGCACTCTTCCCAACCGACCTGACGAGCTTCGACGCGCAGGGATTCAGCACGAGCGCCGTTCGACCAGAACTCGGCAATCCAGGGGAAGGAACGAACGGTGTCCTGCGCACACCTCAGGCTCAGTTCGGCCGCAACTTGTCCTCACAAAAAGCCTCCAGGGGAACAGACACGACGGAGGCGCAAGGAGCGGCCGCACAACAAGCCTCGACCAAGCCCAATCCCACGGCTCCGTCCCACGACTCGACGCCCACCAAGGCTGCCAATGGGCCTGGACCGGTGGTGATCAAGGTACCGGACAGGTCCGAGGTGGAATCCGATTCCTATTGCCTGGGACAAATCGCCACCGTTGAGGCGGAACCCTCGGTGAGGGCGAAGCTCGAAGCCCTCGACTTAGGCGACACACCCCCGATCGGCATCGACCGCATCCTTGACCGGTCTCGCATCCTAGCCCGACTTCAGACGCTGGGACTCAAGCCAAACGAAGTCAGCCTGGTCTGTGCTCCTCGCATCAGGGTCACGCGAAAGGGACAGACCGTCGTCAATCAACGGTTCGTCGACGCGGCCATCAAGGGAGCTGAATACAAGGGCTTTGGATCAGCGTTTGAACCAACGACACCTGGGCCTGACACGGTCGTTCCCCTCGGAAACCTTGAGCTCGTTTGCGAGTCAGCGAGCGGTGCCAGTGGCGACATCACCGTCATGGTCGGCATCTATGTCGATGGCAAACGTTTCAACGGCCGGATGATCCACTTGAGGTCGACTTCTCCGGTTATGAACGTCAAGGCGGGGATGGTCGTCAGCGTCAAGGTCGTTCGGAGTGGCGTGAGCATCGAGACCAAAGGGAAAGTCATCAAGACTGACTCCAAC
Organism: Armatimonadota bacterium; assembly: GCA_029781035.1. GTDB lineage: Bacteria > Armatimonadota > Fimbriimonadia > Fimbriimonadales > Fimbriimonadaceae > JAEURO01. The sequence continues at coordinate 33,544 of JAKOXK010000003.1, read as the reverse complement.
ACGAGTCAAGTCACGGTCCAAATCGTGGACACGGGCGCTCAACTGACCGGCACGATGCGGGCTGACGGAACTGTGGAGATCAAAGCGTGAAGAACTGTTTGCTCGTCGTTATCGTTCTCTGCCCCCTGGCTGTTTTTGGGCAGTTGATGCCTGAAAAGGAAAACCCTGGGAGTCTGCTCAAGTCAGGTTATGTCAATCCGTTGACGGACAAAGTCGCTCGAAATGTAGGCGACATTCTGACTGTCATCGTGCAAGAAGCCTCTCTCAGTAACTATGCTGCGACGACTCAGACATCAAAATCCGACAGCGCCAGCTACACGCCTAACTTCGTCGTCGATTTCTTCAGTCGTTTGTTCAGACCGTTTGGATCGTCATCTAGCGCTTCCACTAAAGGGGATGGCAAGACGACTTACACGAGCAACATGACGGGGACAATGAGCGTCGTCGTCAAGCAAGTCCTACCGAACGGAAGCCTCTTGATCGAGGGCAGGCGCTCGTTGACCACCAACAAGGACACGCAGACCATGGTGCTCTCTGGCGTCGTACGGCCCTTCGACGTCAAGCCAGACAACACAGTGTTGAGCACTCAGATTGCCGATGCCCAGATCCAGATGACCGGCAAAGGACAGATCCAAGACCGCCAACGCAAGGGCCTGATCAACCAGTTGCTCGACTGGCTCTTCTAGGAGCGAAACAGTGAAGACCTTTATTGCAAGACCTTTGATCAAACGACAAGCTGCCTGCCCTGCAATGAGTCAGGCGCGGGGGGCATGTGCAATCCTCTTGACGTGTGTCTTCGTCCTATTGTCGGCCACCTCGACCAGCTACGGACAGACTCCCGCGAGCCCGTCTAATGGCCAAAACCAGAACAAGGTTTCCGAGCCCCCAAAGCTCACTCCAGAACAGCTCGCCGAAATCCAGAAGCTGATCGACGAGAAGCAGAAAAAGGAGACTGAGTTAATCCGGAACGCCGAGACGGACGGAATCCAAGTGCGCCTGGGCGACATCGGCAAGTTCCGCGGTGCTCGAACTAATGTCGTGCAGGGGATCGGACTCGTCGTCGGCCTGGCCGGCTCGGGTGACACGACTTCGACGCCGTTCACATCGACACTCATCAGCAACTACATGTCCCGATGGGGCACGGTCGTGGATCAAAACCAGGTTCGGTCGAAGAACATCGCGGCTGTGATCGTCACGGCTGAGATGCCGCCGTTTGTGGCGCCTGGCACGAAGATCAATGTGACTATCAGTTCGAGCGGTGACGCGAAGAGCCTTGAGGGCGGTGTGCTGCTGCCGACGGTCATGACCGGTATGTCCGACTCGCAGACTCCAATCTGTACCGCTTATGGTTCAGTCAGTATTGGCGGATTCAACGCCAGCGCAGGCGGCAGCTCTGTCCGGAAGAACCACGCCTTGACCGGAATCATTCCTGGCGGCGCTACGGTCGAGAAGTCGATCGAGACTCAAATCCTGTTCCCAGGGAACGTCATGTACTTTGATCTGGACGATCCTGACTTTACGACGGCCCAACGTGCCGCGAATGCCATCCGATTGTCCAACCCGGCTTGGCAGGTCACGGCGGAGGACGGAGCGACCCTCAAGATCTCCCTTCCTGATGGCGTCGCGCCAACCCTCGCCGCAGAGGAAGTCGAAGGGGTCGAAGTGATGGCCAACACGCCCGCCACCGTCGTGGTCAACGAACGGACGGGAACGATCGTTGTCGGCGGAAACGTGCGACTGGGCCCAGCAATCATCGCTCAAGGATCGCTCCAGGTGACGATCTCGACGGACGTCTTGGTCAGTCAGCCCCAGCCCCTCTCCCAGGGTCAGACGGTCGTCGTGGCGGTTCCTCAAGTGGATGCGACGGAATCGACGGCACAAGTTGGCTTGGTCGCCCCCAACACGACTTTGGACGACCTGGCACGGATCCTTCAGACCCTCAAGGTCAGTGCCCGTGACATCATCGCCATTCTCGAAGCGCTGCAGTCGCAAGGCGCCCTGAAAGCGAGGATCAAGCACCAATGAGGATTCCATCGTTGCTTCCAGGCGTCGTTCCCAAGGACCGCGACACCCTGAACCGACCGCTCCCTCCCAGTGCGAACGCTGCAAAGGAGACCTCGATGGGCCATGCCCGAGGGCTGCGGCCGGACTTTGCCGCCGAACTCGAGACACGTCTCAGCGGGTGGATCGGGCAGCCCGGAACCGACCGTTATGACCAGATGACGAAGATGCTCGCTCACTACCTCGAGGCGAAGCCACAGCCTGGCGGAGCGCCTGGACGCGAACCAGCGGCGCCGCGATCTGCAAGTGACGGAGCCGAACTCACCGTTGATTTGGCGAAGCTACCGGCCGACGCACAGAAACAGCTGGTCCGCCTCCAGTCCGCGGCCGAGGGCATCGAAGCCATATTCGTGAAGCAACTCCTGTCCCAGATGCGCCGCACAAGCTTCGGCAAGACCGACACTGGGCCGATGGCCGACATGGCCAAGGACATGATGGACCAAGCGGTCGCCGACAGTGCGTCTACCCACGGCGGCGGCATCGGACTGGCCCGAATCGTATTTCTCGACACTGCACAGACACTGGTCCGATCCGCGGTAGCAGGCGCTCCTGCGGCGGGCCTGGAGAAGAAGACCTAATGTCAAAAAAGACCAAGCAACTCGAACAACTCTGGTGGGACTGGCTCAGCACGGCCGAAAGGCTGCTGCGAAGCCTCCACGAACAGACGGCGGCGCTGACCTTGCGCCAGGTAGACCGGGTCCAACGGATTCAGCCTGAGCTGGAGCACTTGTTGGAGCTCATGTCATCGATCGACGATAAAGCTGTGGACTGCGCCAAAGAGCTGGCCGAAGAACTCGGTGCCGAACCGAACCTTCGAAGCTTGGTCCAGTCGCTGGAAAAGGCCGAAGCGCAGCACTTGCAGTCCGTTGCCAACCGCGTGATCGTCGTGGGGCGCAACGTCCAGGAGGTCCTCGCCAAGAACCGGGCCCTCGTGGAGAACGAGCTGGAATACGTGAACGGCACCCTGGCCTTGGTGGCAAAAGCCGCCACAGACCAGCAAGGCCCGTATCAAAGCGCGGCCGTCGTCTCAAACCTGGTGATGAACCAGGTCGCATGACCCGAGAATTACCAGTATGTCCAGCCCGTTTGCAGGCATCAGCATGATGGGTCAGGCGCTGCGGAACTTCCAGACAGCGCTCCAGACCGCGGGACACAACGTCTCGAACGTCGACACGCCGGGGTATTCGCGTCAGAGGGTGAACCTGGCTCAGAGCAACCCCCTTTACTACTACCAGTCAGGGTGGATGGCATTGGGCCAGGGCGCTCAGATCGTCGGGATCGACAGGATCCGAGACGCCTACCTCGACCAAAACCTCGACGCGAGCAACGGGAACCTGGGCAGGTTCAGTGCGGCCGCAACTGGACTGAGCACCATTGAGCAGACCTACGGCGAACCCAGCGACCAAGGGATCATCTCGGCCCTAGGAGGGTACTTCGACGCTTGGTCTGGTCTCGGCAGCAATCCGACCGATGCCGGTGCCAAGTTCCAGGTGCGCACGGCGGGACAGGTCTTGGCCGACCGGGTCCGTGGCGCGTGGCAGCAGTTCGACTCTCAACAAGCGAGCGTCACGTCCCAAATCAATTCCACCATCACGCAAATCAACAACTTGGCGACCAGGATTGACAGCCTGAACAAGTCGATCAAGCAAGGCTCGATCTCCGGGCAAAGCCCCAATGATCTTCTGGACCAGAGAGACGCAGCTGTCAGTCAGTTGAGCAGCCTGGTGGATGTTCAGACCGAGCGGTTCAGTGACGGCACCATGGCGGTCTACGCCTCTGGATTCACCGTTGTTGACAGCGCAGGAACCATGGCTTTCCCGACTTCGTTCGACCCGGTGGCCGGAACCGTGACGGACGGGACCATAACGCACACCGTGAAGGGCGGCCAGCTCGCGGGCATGTTCGTCCAAAGCTCCGAATTGACGAATCAGAAGTCACGGCTCGACAACTTGGCCAACACCCTCAGAACCGAGATTAACGCCATACATACGACGGGTGTCAACACAAACGGAGCGACCAATGTCAAGTTCTTCAACGACGTGTCCACCCCGCCCCAGACTGGCGCTGTGGACTTTGACTTGGATCCTGCGGTCAAGTCCGACATCAACAACGTCATGAGTGGCACGTCCGGGAACGCCGGTGACGGAGGTCTAGCACTCTCGCTCTCAGCGGTCCGAGACTCCACAATCACTGCCCTCGGCACCAAGACCTTTGACGGATACATGCAGGACACCGTCAACAACCTGGCCAGCAGCACTTCCTTCTACCAGCAAGCGCTGTCCACAGAGCAGGCCGTGAACCAGCAAGTGCAAAACCAGATTCAGTCCGTGAGCGGAGTCTCTGTGGACGAGGAAATGACGAACATGGTCAAGTTCCAGCGCAGCTACCAAGCCGCAGCCAAGACGATTACGGTGCTCGACCAGTTGACCCAAAACTTGATCGACATGTTGAACCGCTAAGAGGCCCACCGATGAGGATTTCGACGACGTTACAGTACGGCTATTACCTGTCGCAGATTCAGTCTGCTCAAGAGCGGTACGACACGGCCCAGAGGCAGGTGATGTCCGGCAAGAAGTTCACTCTTGCAAGCGAGTCGCCCGGCGAAGCCCAGTTCGTCATCAGCGCGAACGGTCTCAAGGCCCGAGTTCAGCAACTGGACAACAACCTCCGCAACGCCAACGACTACTTGAACAACACACAGTCGGCGTTCGACGATCTCAGCACGTTGGTCAACCGAGCCTATGTCCTCGCCGTCAACGGTTCGAACAGCACGTACGATCAATCCGCACGGGACAGCATGGTCTCCGAGATCGCCGACATTCAGAAGCGCATGGTGTCGATCGCCAATTCCCAAGGTGCGAACAGCCAGTATCTGTTCGCAGGCCAGAAGACCGATGTCAAGCCGTTTACGGCAAACCCTCCAAACCTGACGTTCAACGGTGACACCAATCCGGTCAACGTCGAGGTCCGGCCAGGCGAGTTGATGCAGGTCAACCTTCAGGGCGCCGACACGTTCTTCACAAACCTCTACGGCGACCTGGAGAACCTCAAGAACGACCTCATGTCTGGCGACGTTTCCCAAGTCGGCAGCCAGGATATTCAAGCGATGCGGTCCCAACTGAACCAGATCAATGCAGTATCTGGGGACCTGGGCACCAAGCTCCAGTCAGTCCAGAGCCTGACCAATCAAAACACTCGACGGATGGACGATTTGACAAAGCAGGTCTCGGATGTGCAAGACGTTGACATGGCCGCAGCCATCACCAACATGCAAGCGGCTCAGACTGCCTATTCGGCAGCTCTTCAAGTGACCGCTGTCGGACAAGGGCTCAGCCTCATGGACTATCTGAAATGACGAAGACCGCGCTCAAGACCTCTCGGTTCGGAGACATCACGTACGAGCAGGAAGACGTGGTTGTCTTCGAGGATGGACTCGTGGGGATGCCCGAATTTCGGGAATTCGTCCTCATCCAGCACAAAGAAGGAAGCCCTTTCCGTTGGCTTCAGAATGTCGAAGACGGTTCTATGGCGCTGCTCGTCGTCGATCCGAGTCACTATGTCGACCACTATCGGCCCGAAATGCCTGGCGCAGTCGCCGACAATCTCAGGCTCTCCAACGAGACCCCGATACTCGTCTATACTGTCTGTACCATCCCAAGCGGTGATCCAAAGGCGATGACGCTGAACCTTGCTGGCCCAGTCGTCATCAACGCGGAAACTCGCCGGGCGCTCCAAGTCGTCTTGGAGGACGAGGACTACCCAGTTCGGTTCCCCGTCTTTCAAAAGGAGTCGGAGCGAGCGGCCTGACGCCGTCAGGGTGCCACGGAGGGCGCCGCCATGCTGGTCCTGACCAGGAAAGTCAACCAGAGCATCGTTATAGGAGAAGGGATCGAAGTCGTCGTGCTCGAGGTGCGCGGTGAGCAGGTGCGTCTCGGCATCAGGGCTCCTCGCAACGTCACTGTCCACCGGAAGGAGATCTTCGATCAGATCCAGGCGGAAAACGAAGCCGCCACTGGCACGGACCCTTCCGACGTCCCTGAGTAGATGGATCCTCACGAGCCCCGCTTGCAGAGGGCTTGGAGATCGTTCTGCCTGGCGACCAACCTGTCAGGGCTTCTGCTCTTGGTGACTGCCCTCCCGATGGTCGGTTGGCTCATCTTCAACCGTGCGCTTGAACCGGTCGCCCTGTTCGTAGCGTGTCTTCCGCTAGCGATGGCCTCACTGGGCACGAGTTTCCTGTCCACATTGCTTCCGAGCTTGGTCGGAGACGGCACCGTTCGGTTTCCGCTAAACTTCTCGCTGCCCGCCGTTTTCACCAGCCTCGCAGCCGTCTCTTCGCGCCTCATGTCGGTCTACCTTCCCTCCATCGCTCTGATCGCCGACGCTCCCCGTTTTGACCTTGTCTGGGGCACACCCTTGGTGACTGTGGGTGCGTTCGGAGTCCAAACAGCGACCCTGAGCGTCATGGCGTTTGTGCAACGCCGACGTCACGGGGGGCCGAGTTGATCGTCCACTTCGGGACAGACCTGCTCAAGCCGGAGTGGGTCTCAGCCACAGTCTGCATCGGGGTCTTCGACGGCGTTCATCTCGGACACCAGGAGCTGATCCGGTCGGCAGTGGAACAAGCACAATCTCGCGAAGAGCCCTGCGTTTTGGTCACCTTTGATCGACATCCCGCTTGGGTGCTGGCTCCCGACAGGATCCCACCCGCGGTTGCGACCCTGTCGCAGAACCTGGACGGATTCGCGAGTCTGGGTGTGGCCGTCGCGGTCGTGATCCCATTCGACCAACGCACAGCTTCAACGTCGGCCAGTGAGTTCCTCGATTACACTCTGAAGGGTCAGCTGCGTGCCTCCAACCTTGTCGTTGGCCATGACTTCGCTTTGGGAAAGGGACGCGAAGGTACCGCTGAATGGTTGGCCGCGAGAATCCGGACATCGGTCGTGCCACCTTTCGAGATTGAGGAGCACCGCGTCAGCAGCAGCACTGTGAGGAAGCTTGTCGCCGATGGTGAAGTCGCCCGCGCCAGCCGGTTTCTTGGACGGGCGTTCGAGCTCAGGGGGATCGTCACTCCTGGCGCGAAGGTCGGTCGACAACTGGGGTTCCCCACGGTCAACCTCTCGCTGTCTGCGCACCAATTGGTTCCGTCTGATGGCGTCTATGCCGGGCACTGCCGAACCCGACTGGGCACCTATGCCGCCGCAGCCAGCATTGGCAACCGGCCCACAGTCGGAGGGAGTTCAAGAACCATCGAAGCCTACTTGATCGACTACCCAGGAACCGAGATCTACGGAACGGTTGTCGATCTGTCGTTCTACGAGCGTCTTCGCGGTCAGGTCAAGTTCCCCGACCGAAACGCCCTGATCGAGCAGATGCGGATCGATGTGCAACAGGCTGTCGAAATCCTGGTGTAGGGAACGAGTCACTGCGCCACTGACGTCCTTTCAGATATGAAAGCATGGGCGATCGGCATTGCCGTCGTAGTCCTTCTTGGGGTTTTGGCGTTCCCTTTCGTCTTTGGCCCGAGTGACCAGCAACTCATCCAGCAAGCGCTGGATGACTCGGTCGCGGCGAGCCGTGAGGGCCGGCCAGGTGGCGTCCTTGAATACTTGAGCCACTCGCTGAAGTACAACGATGAAGCTGTCGGAAATCGCTCCGAAGTCGCCACTTTCATCAAGAACAGCCACCCGCAAGTCGTGATCGAGAACCCGACGCCGACGATCAATGGCAATACGGCGACGATCGTCTCCCCGGTTACACTGACGTTTGGCTTGGGACCGGTGGGTACTCCCGTCAGGCTCCAAAAGGTCGAGATCACTCTGTCAAAGGAGACGGGCACGCGTTTCTTGATCCTGCCATCCCCTAAATGGCGTGTCAGTGAGGTCAAGGCGGACGCCAACGAACTACAAGGCTTGGCAGGATTCTAAGGGACCCGGGATCGTATTGGGCGTTTCGGACGTTATAATGCCGTACGGTGCCGTAATTGGCCCCGTAAATCCAGTGGTGAAATCAACATGAAGAAACTCATCAGCATCCTGATGGTTGCCGCCCTCGCGGGCTTCCTTGCGGTCGGCTGCAGCCAGCCTGAGGAGCAGAACAACTCAACGACTCCCACCGACACGACGAAGTCCACCGACTCGACGACCCCGTCGACCGACACCGCCAAGACTCCGGAGACCAATTCGACGACTCCGAGTGGCGACATGAAGAAGGACGAGGGCACCACAACTCCGAGCGGCGACGCCAAGAAGGACGAGGGCGCCCCGGCTCCGAGCGGCGACCAGAAGAAGGACGAAGCTCCGAAGACCGACGAGGCCCCGAAGACGGGCGAAGGCAAGTAGGGTTTTCAGCGTCAGCTGATTCCGACAACCGGGCTGGGCGCTTAGCGCCCAGCCCCTTTTCTTTGATCTAGACCCAGCTTAAGCTGACTCGGCGCGCTTCTTGATGGCTGCCAACGTGTCGTCCAAGTTCTTGACCACGAGACCATGGATCACCCTTTTGACAAGAGCCCCTATCGTCGGCACGTTGTACTCGTATTCGACCACCGAGATGAACCGTGTGCCTCCGTTCTCGTCCCTGAAAGTCCAGGTGCCTTGGAGTTTGTCGTAGTCGCCCTGGATTTGTTGGAACCGGCACACATGCTCACTGTCGTCCCAAACGTCTTCTTGACGCCATCTGACCTTTAGCCCGAACGCCGACACAAGACCCACCCAGTCGCTCACCACGCGGCCACCTTCGGCCTCCACGATCGCCAAGGACTGAACGTCCTTCATGAACTGAGGAAAATCCTCGTTCCTTTTGGCGATTCCGTAGACTCGGTCGAGCGGCGCATCGATCCATGTGGTAGTTTCGACAGTCGGCATCTTGGGACGATCCTTCCGAAGGTGACGGCGAGTCTACCAGTGGAATCTACGATGGCGGGCGCTTGGCACATGGTCCCGATAAAGCAAGCGAGCACGACTTTTGTACTCCACGTCCATTTGGACCGGGACCTGTCGACACCCTTGGGAGCCCCTTGGGCGCCTCAAGCGTCAAAGTAACGAGAAATGGTGTTCGTCGCACTTCTGCCCTTGCTCACGGCACTCACCGGTGTCTTGCCTTCTGGACAAGTCCAAGAGGGTCAGACCGAGGTGAGCCAAGCTGACCGAAAGGCGGAGCAGAAGCACAAGCAAGACGTCGCCGAGGACGTCAAACTCGGCAATGAGATCGCCGAGGAAGTCAAAAAGGAGATTCCGACCTCGGACAACAAGGAGTATGCGGCCAGGGTCGAGAGGATTGGCCGAGAGATCGCCACGATCGCCGACCACACCATCGTCAAGGTGCTCTGGGGCGATCCCATGCTCAGCTCATTCGACTACCAGTTCACCGTCCTCAAGGGTGACGACGTCAACGCTTTCTCGCTCCCAGGAGGTCACATTTATGTCTATGAAGGCACCCTAAAGTTCTGCGAAAGTGACGACGAACTCGCTGGCGTGCTGGCTCACGAGATCGCGCATGCCGCGTTCCGTCACATCGCCACGCTGCGGAAGGAACAGAGCAAACTCGATGTCGTCAACATTCCTTTAATCCTGGCGGCCATTTTTTCGAAGAGCCAAGATGCCGGCAACATCTTGATTGGAGCAGACCTCCTCAACCGTGCTGTTGGCAGCGGCTGGAGTGTCAAGGCTGAGGAAGCCGCGGACTACGGTGGACTCCAGTTTCTGCTATCGAGCAAGTACAACCCCGTCGGTATGCTGACATTCATGGAGCGCTTGGCGTTCCAGGATCGTGGCCAGCCTTCAGCGAACTACAGCATCCTTCAGACTCACCCGCCCACCGCAGAACGGGCGCATGCGCTCATGGCCCACCTTAAAGAGCATGGGATCGCCATCAAGCGCAGTGAAGTGACGACATCCCTCCGGACCCAAGTCCTGCCAGGAAACGATGGCACCGTTGAACTCTGGTTTGGGAAGAACAAAGTGTACACGTTTGGGGGAACGGACGCACTCACTCGCGCCGATGCCTCCGCTCGAGCGGTCGACGACTTCTTTGACGCAGTCCCGGCCATCTACGAGATCCGGATTCAAGACCAGACTAAGATCGTGGGGCAAGACAGGCTCCTGCTCGAAGCAGCGCCAGAAGATGGAGGCGACGGGATCCAAAAGGCGGCATTGACTCTCGAAGTTTTCAAGCGCATCCTGTTCGACCTCAACTATCGCCTTTGGCAAAACGCGGACAGAGCGATCGGATCGGGTTAGGCTATGGTTTGGCCCTGAGCCGTGCAACTCCCCGTTTCAACGCCTCCAACACCCGTATCGCGGTCTGACGGCCATTGAATGAGAGCGTCGCCTCGTAACCCCCTCGGTCGTAATCGTCGGGCAAGAGAATGTAACCGATCCACCCGTTCACATGGCTCAGTACAAGACAGTGTGGAAAACTTTCCTTCCGAGCTGCGGCTTGGATCGCCCGACCGAGTGCTGCACTGGGCTCACCCGGCACGCCCACAACGAGCAGGGATCCCAGCCGGATGAGCGTCAAAGAGGCTTTCGGCTCGGCAAACTTGTCCACAAGAACCTGAGCAAGCTGTTCGGGGATCCCATAGGTCTTAGCAAATGCCGGGTGAGGCACGTCCTTGTCGAGCACGATGGGCTCCCTCTCAAAGGCAAAAGCCTTGCCAGTCTTCCAGACGGCTCGGCTTCTCTTCCCCTGGATAGCAGTCACGAACTTTTCCACAAATGAACTGCACTTTTCCACAGCCTGCTTGCCCGGGGCCTCGGGGCCGACGTCTCCAATGGCCCCTGTCACGACCAGGGCACCAAGCCTTTGGGCCAATGCCCCCGGCCAATCTCCGTCCAGCCTCAGCCAATCAGAGTCGTGGAAGGTGGGATGCGCAGCATAAGCGGCCAAAAGGGGATGGCCTGCACCGAGCACCCATGCCGTCTGGTCTGGGACCGCACCAGCGCGGCGACCATGGTTCAGTTTGACAGTCGCCATCGTGAGATCGAGCTGACCCAAGTGGACCGGCGGCAGATCCAACGTGTCCTCGATGGCTTGCGTCACCTTCGCGGCGTACCACTTGAACCACCTCGGTTCATAGTGGGCAATTCCTGGCACACTAAAGGTCATGCGCGGGTTCAACATCTGACTGTCGGGGGCACAGTGGGTGTGCGTGGCGATGAGGACGATCTTCTTCTGGGGAAAGCGGTCCTGCACGGCCTGATAGAAGCCCTCCGGGATCGTCAACGTGTCCCAAGCCACGATCACCACATCGTCGAGGGTGAGAATCCGGATCCAAAGTTCGGAGCCTCCAGGTTCGAATGACGTCCCTTTTCGTTCCGTGTACCCGCCGAGGGGGAGCGCCACAGGTGGCGTGACATCGAAATGAGCGGTCCGGACCGCGATCGTGTGCGCGGCCAACGCGGCCAGGGACAGGAACACCCCAACATTCTACGCTGGGCTAGGATGCGTCCGGGCCGTCTGCTAAAATCGCTGGCAAATGAGTTTTGCGATCCAGATGGCGAACGACCTTTGTCAGGTCGAGCCGGGGTCTACCGTACCCGTTGCCATCGAGGTCGCCAACCGGTCGGACAATCAGGTCGGATATGAGATTGAGATCGAAGGTCTCGACCCGACATGGACGGCGGTCCCGGTCCCTACTTTCACGGTCGATCCGGGTGAAAGCCACGTTGAGAGGTTCTTCCTCAAGCCGCCTCGGGACTCGGAGAGCCTTGCTGGCACCTATCCGTACGTGGTCGTCGTTCGGTCACTAGAAACAGGAGAGACCAAGACCGTTCAGGGGGCACTTGAAGTCCGCCCCTATACGAACTTCAGTGTCGACATCCAGCCGAGACGGGGGACTCTGTCTCCATTTGCCAAAACGACCCAGTTCCAAGTCAAAGTAATGAACCTCGGGAATGCCGAGGAGACTCTTCAACTGCTGGCCGCCGACACCGAGAACATGTTCGCATTCGAGTTTGATGCGAGCCAAGTGACCTTGGGGCCGGGCCAAGAAAGGGCACTCATGCTCTCGGCGGCGGGGTCGAAGACGGCCTTTCTCGCAAGTTCCAGGCTCCAAAGCTTCACGGTCAGTGCCCGCAGCGCCCAAAACCCGGCTGCGGCTGCGGCAGCGACGGGGCAGATCGAACAACGGGCCGCGGCCACGCCCGGCGCGTTCTTCATGACACTCGTCCTGCTCGCTCTGGCTACGGTATGGATCCTGCTCTGGCCGAAACCGCCGAGCTTCGACAGCCTCGTCGTCGAACCCTCGGGAAAAGTGTTCGTCGGACAGCCCGTTCAGATCAAATGGAAAGCAAGCCGAGCCTCGTCCGTGCTCGTCAAGATTGGGAACTGGATCCAAGACCGTCAGCTTCCCGAGGGTGAGTTGACGTACGTTCCAGATGCTCAAGGAGACTATGTGGTCGAGATGACCGCGACGAGTGGCGATCGGCGAGTCAAAGACACGAGCCACGTGCTTCACGTCGAGAGCCCGCCAGCTGTACCCAAGCCGGAGATACAGCAGCTGAGCGTCGAGGAAAAACAGCTCAAGCTCGGTCAGACGTTCCTCCTCAACTACAAGTTCAGCGACTCTGTCGTCCGTGCCACCCTGTATCCGATGCAGCGCGATCTCGACGTCAAGGAACACTCGATCCAACTGACAGCGGACATGCCCGGCAAGATCAAGTACACGGTGAAAGCCTACAACTCAGCCAACCAGCAGACAGAGTCGTCGGTGGTCGTGACCGTCGTCAAGACGAGCAAAGCCAGGATCGTCCGGTTCGCCGTCGACCCGCTGCAAGTGGACGCGACTGGCGGGACGGTGGTCGTTTCCTGGTCCGTCCTTGACGCCGTGAAGCTCGAGCTCGTCTACGCGGACAAGACCGTCGACATCACCAACAGTAACAGCCCGGGCACGGCGACGGGTGAGCTGGCGGGCCAGCTTCAGTTCAACGTCAAGGAAGAGACCCAGTTCAAGATCATCGCCTACGACGAGGACAATGTGCCGATCGGATCGAACCCCATCACGGTAAAGGTGAATTCACCGCCTGGCAACACAGGTGGCGACCCAGGCTCAGCGGGAGGAGGACATTGAGGCGCGCGCTCCTCTCCGTCACGGACAAAACCGGACTGGTCGAGTTCGCCTGTGGGCTGACAGGTCTGGGGTTCCAGATAGTCAGTACTGGGGGAACGGCCAAGGCTCTGCGTGCCGCCGGGCTTGAGGTCAGCGACGTTTCCGACGTCACCGGCTTCCCGGAGATGCTGGATGGACGAGTCAAGACGCTCCATCCGCTCATTCATGGCGGACTGCTCGGTGACCTCCGGCTAGACAGTCACGTAGCTCAAATGGAGGAGGCGGGCATCCTTCCGTTCGAGGTCGTCTGCGTCAATCTCTACGCCTTTGAGAAGACCGTGACCGGTCAGCACACCCTTGAAGAAGCAGTCGAGTCGATCGACATCGGCGGCCCAGCGATGATCCGTGCTGCATCGAAGAACTTCGCCAACGTCACGATCGTCGTGGATCCGGCCGACTATCCAACGGTTTTGAAGTCGCTTGAAGCAGGAGATTCAAGCAGCTTGAGACCCGTACTCGCGGCAAAGGCGTTCCGGCACACAGCCTTTTACGATTCGATGGTCGCCCGATACCTGAGCCATTCGGTAGGGGAACAGGAGTTCACAGAGACCCTCACCATCGGGTGGCGGCGGAACCATGTCCTTCGATACGGGGAGAACCCACACCAGACCGCGGCTCTCTATTCCGATCCTCTGGCACCACTTGGGATCGCAGGAACGCACCGGCTGTGGGGCAAGGAACTCAGCTTCGTCAACATATTCGACGCTGACGCCGCCTGGGAACTCGTGGCGGATCTCGCTCCGCTCAGTTGTGCTGTGATCAAGCACGGAAACCCCTGCGGTGCGGCGTCGTTGGGCTCCTTGGCAGACAGCTACAGGGCGGCGCGCGCAGCAGACCCCGTGTCGGCATTTGGAGGGATTGTCGCCCTTCACGGCACCGTGGACTTAGCCGCGGCCGAAGCGATGACAGAAAAGGGCAACTTCCTTGAAGTCATCGTGGCCTCGGGATTCACGGAAGAAGCTCTGGATATGTTCAAGAACCGGTCTGGATGGGGTCAGGACGTTCGCCTTATCGAAACTAGGGTCCCAGCGAGCGAACCCGTCCCTACTTTCCGGTCTGTCCGGGGAGGAGTGCTGGTCCAGTCCAGCGACGAGCACCCAGGCTCTCCTTGGCAGGTCGCCACGCGGCGCGAGCCCACGGAATCGGAATGGAAGGCTCTGAAACTGGCCTGGCAGATCGTGCCGCATGTGAAGTCCAACGCTATCGTCATTGCTTCCGAGGACAGGATGCTCGGGGTCGGGGCAGGTCAAATGAACCGGGTGCAGTCCGTACGACTAGCCCTTCTCCAGGCAGGCGATGGTGCCCAAGGGGCGGCCCTGGCCAGCGATGCTTTCTTCCCGTTCCCAGACAGCATTGAAACGGCGGCCGAAGCCGGCGTCACCGCAGTTATCCAACCTGGGGGCAGCAAGAAGGACGCCGATGTCATCGCTCGGGCCGACGAATCAGGCATCGCGATGGTGTTGACAGGGGCCCGACACTTCCGACATTAAATCTGTGAATCTATAACGATTCATCTGCTACAATGCGTCCACAGTACTGGAGCGAACATTGAAGAACCAGAACGATATGATCTTCATGATCGTGGCCGCGGTGCTCAGTCTGGGCATCGGCCTCGGTATGTTTTTCGGCGCTAAGCGAACCGTGACCCGGCCAGCCGACCCAGCGCCCGTCGCCATTGCACCGGCAAAGCCCCAGGAGGGAGCCGTCGTGATGGCCAGCAGCCTGCCTGGTGCCGGCGGACAGACCGGCGGCGGTGGTGGCGGGCAAGAGTTGAGCGTCAACACGGGTGCCCCGATCAATACGACTTTGGGCGGACTGAAGCGCGGCGGAGCGAAGGCCCCCACCCGCTGAGATGTCCTTGTGCCGAGTGCACGAGACTCGGAAGACCCTTCGCAGGGAGACCGCGAAGGGTCTTTTTGCGCCCGTCCCACCTGAAACTTGCCAAGTGTGCCATCTTTAGACTGCGGGTAAGTCCGTGGCTACTGCATCCTATCCGTCGGAAATGAACTCGAACGGCCAGACCAACCCGCTTTGGAGGTCGCTGCTTAAGCGTGTTACCAGCGATGTCGGCATCGACCTTGGCACCGCCAACACCCTCGTGCACGTGGCCGGTCGAGGAATCCTCATCCGCGAACCTAGCGTCGTCGCGATCAACAAGGACACGGGCGAGGTGCTCAAGGTCGGAGAAGAGGCCAAGAGGATGCTTGGCCGGACACCAGGAAACATAGTCGCCACCCGGCCCCTGAGAGACGGTGTGATCGCCGACTACGAGATGACCTTGAAGATGATCAAGGCTTTCATCCGACGGGCACGTCACGGGATCACGCTGTACCAGACAGTCGTCGTCGGGATCCCCAGTGGCGTGACGGAGGTTGAAAGGGACGCCGTCATCGACGCGTGCCGCAAAGCCGGTGCCCACAAGGCCTACGTCATCGAGGAACCCATGGCAGCGGCCATTGGAGCGGGCCTTCCCATCGTGGAACCTGTCGGCTCCATGATCGTGGACATTGGAGGTGGCACGACTGAGGTCGCCGTCATCTCCTTGGCCGGCATCGTGAACTCGCGGTCGATCCGCGTGGCTGGCGACGAGATCGACGAAGCGATTGCTGCGTACGTCCGCCGGGCCCACAACCTTTTCATCGGTGACAGGACGGCTGAGCTTGCCAAGATCGAAATCGGTTGCGCCTACCCCTTGAGCGAAGTCGCCGAGATGGAGGTCAAGGGTCGTGACTTGGTCACAGGGTTGCCTCGAAGCGCAGTCATCACGAGCGAGGAGATCCGTTTGGCGATCCAAGAGCCCATCACGGCCATTGTCGAGGCAGTCAAACTCACCCTCGAAGCGACTCCACCCGAGCTTTCGGCTGACTGTATGAACCACGGAATCGTGCTGGCAGGAGGAGGCGCCTTGCTCCGTGGGCTCGACACGCTGATCGCTCGCGAGACAGCCATGCCGGTGATCGTCGCGGACAATCCTCTGGACTGCGTCGCGATCGGCACGGGACGCATGCTGGAAGCTCTGCACGAAGACCCGGCGATCCGCCGCATGCTGGAGAAAGCATCGAAAGGCTAGAAGGGTCGTCGCGCCCCGACTGGGTTTCCCTCCTCCTGCTCATTGCCTTGGGCGTTGTCCTCGGGCAGATCCAGAACCGCTTTCGAACCGCCGGACAAACGGATCCAGTCAGCGGCGTCACTCGGACTCTTGTGACGCCCGCAGTGACGGCGGTGGACAACACCGGCCGGTCATGGGATGCCTTTTGGGTCAACGTCAAGGCAGGTCCCTCTCTTCGGTCAGAGCTGACTCGGCTGAAGCAAGAGGAGCGGTCCATGAAGACGTACGTTCAGACGGTCGAGAGCCTTCGGCGCGAGCTGGCACAACTCCGCACCGTAACGGGCCTGCCTAACCCCGGCGCCAAACGTGTCAGCGCCAGGATCATCGGTTACTTCGCTTACGAGGACAGGGTGACCCTTTCGGCAGGGGCTGCACAAGGCGTCAAGGTCGGGATGCCCGTCATTTCAGCAGACGGCCTGCTGGCTGTCGTCCAGACCGTTGAGCCTGACCGGGCACAAGCCCTCACCGTCACGTCTCCTGCCGTCCGTTTTGGTGGTCTTGTCCTCAGGGACGACGGAGTAGCGGGCCTTATGAAGGGGCAGACCTCGACCCGTTTGATCCTGGACGTTCTAGAGGAGGGCAAGATCCAAGTAGGCGACGCAGTCGTGACCTCAGGGTTTTCATCGAGGTTTCCACGCGGCATACCGATTGGGACGGTCGCCGAGGTCGTCGCAGACCCGAACTTCGGAACCCGGCGCGTCTTTGTGGCTCCGGCCGTGAACATCGCGGCGACTCTCGACGTGTGGGTGCTGGAATGAAGGTGGCCAAAGTCGCCCTTGCGCTCCTGTGCCTTTGGTTGGGCTCCGTTCTCCACGAGTCGTTCTTGGGACGTACTGCCATCCTTGGGATGCAGCCGGACTTCGTGACCCTGATCGTGCTCCTCGCTGCGGTGCGGACTCGACCAGGGGTCGCCGCACTCACCGGGTTCGTGGGAGGTCTGCTGTTGGGAGGGCCGGCGGGGGCCGACCTGTCAGCTTATCTCGTTTCGCGAACACTGGCAGCATTCGGAGTTTCATTCGCCGTTCTGACCGGAATCCAAATCACCTCATGGTCGACCGCAGCATTAGTCCTGGTCGGGACTGCCGTGAGTCAGGTCCTCTTCCTCTTCCTCGCGCCAACTCCTGACATAGCCCGATTCCTAGGGGTTACAATTGGCACGGCGATCACCAACGGCGTTGTCGCAGGTTTCTTGGACGCTTTGCTGCGCCGGACGCTTGAAAAGCAGGTGGACTGATATCCCGATGAGCGAGATCAATGTTCTGGACATGGCCCGCAAGCAACTTGCTGTGGCGGCGCAGTACCTCGACCTAGACGACGGACTCCATGCCGTCTTGGCCCAACCCAAGAGACAAGTCGTCGTCAACTTCCCCGTCGTGATGGACAACGGCGAGGTTCAGTGTTTCCAAGGCTACCGTGTCCAGCACAACTCGAGCCGAGGGCCGACGAAGGGCGGTCTCCGATACCATCCAGAAGTCGATTTGGACGAAGCGACAGCCCTAGCCATGTGGATGACTTGGAAGTGCGCGGTCGTCAATATCCCCTACGGCGGCGCCAAGGGCGGCGTCAAGGTGAACACCAAGCTGCTCTCGAAGCGTGAACTCGAGAAGCTCACCCGCAGGTTCATCTCTGAAATCAACATCGTGGTCGGTGAGCGCTCCGACATCCCAGCTCCCGACGTAGGCACGAACGCCCAAACGATGGCCTGGATCATGGACACGCTGTCGATGCAGGTTGGATATACGTTACCGGGGTGTGTCACCGGCAAGCCGATCGAACTGGGCGGTTCCGAAGGTCGCGTAGAAGCCACGGGCCGAGGCGTGATCGTCTCAGCCATGGAAGCCTGCAAGGTTCTCGGCATGGATTTCAGCGAGTCGAAGATCGTCGTCCAGGGCTTCGGCAACGTCGGGTCTGTCGCAGCCGAGCTCGCGGAAGAAGCAGGTGCGAAAGTCATCGGCGTGAGCGACGCGACGGGAGCAATCTACAACGAGAAGGGACTGCCGATCAAAGAGCTTTACCAGCGGTACAGCGGCGTCGAGGGCGGCATCCGCAACTATAAGGACTGCGAGCACATCAGCAACACTGACTTGCTGGCCCTCAAATGCGACATCCTGATGCCTTGCGCCATCCAGGCTCAGATCACCGATGAGAACGCAGCCGATGTCAAGGCGAAGCTTGTTGTCGAAGGCGCCAACGGCCCGACCACCCTCGAGGCCGACCACACGCTGTCAGACAAGGGGATCATGGTGGTTCCCGATATCCTGGCGAACGCGGGCGGGGTCGTCACAAGCTACTTCGAATGGGTGCAAGACCTGCAGAACTTTTTCTGGGAAGAAGACGAGGTCAACAAGCGGCTGGCGAGGATCATGCAACGAGCCTTCGCTGACGTGTACGCCATGCAGCAGAAGCACAAGACCGACATGCGGACGGCGGCCATGATCATCGCTGTAGATCGAGTCGCCCACGCCACTACGGTACGCGGCATCTTCCCGTAAGCGCAGTTACCCTGTCCGGCCGCTCTTTGACACATCCGCCGGACAGGGGCTGTCGACCTCGTTGATCCGGGCCCAACGCGCCATCGCTGGGGTGGCGTTTCGCCCAATGCTGGACGTTCCTCTGTCGATCAAATGGGTATCCTCACGTCTACCAATGTCAGCCCCTTTTGACGTCGCGAGCCTGAACCCGGAACAACGGGAGGCCGTGATGTGGCCGGGCGGCCCTCTGATGGTGTTCGCTGGAGCGGGGTCTGGCAAGACGCGCGTCATCACTTGCCGAATCGCTCGATTGATCGCTGATGGCTGCCCGCCGTCCCGGATTCTGGCCGTGACGTTCACTAACAAGGCCGCCCGCGAGATGAAGGAGCGAATTGGGGAAATGGTCGGCGAGCAGGCTTCGGGGCTCTGGATGGGCACATTCCATTCGGTCTGCGCCAAATTGCTGCGTATCGATGGCCACGCGATCGGCATTGACCCCAACTTCGTGATCTACGACGATGGGGATCAAATCAACCTCGTCAAAGAGACGCTGAAGCAGCGAGGGCTCGACGACAAGTCGATCCAGCCTCGGGGCGTCCTCAATGAGATCAGTCGCGCCAAGGAGCGACTCATAGGCCCAGAACGCTACGAAAGCGAGGCTGCCGGTTTCTTCGAGAGGGCGGTAGCCCAGGTCTACCGGGCCTATAACGATGCACTCAGTCGAGCGAACGCCCTGGACTTTGACGACATCTTGATGAGGGCCGTCCGACTTCTGGAGCAGTCGTCGACTGTCCGCGAGAAGTACCAAGACCGCTTCCTCCACGTTCTAATCGACGAGTATCAGGACGTCAACTTCGCCCAGTACCAGCTTGCCGACATCCTGAGCGCAAAGCATAGGAACATCACGATCGTTGGGGACGACGACCAGTCCATCTATGCCTGGCGTGGGGCAGACGTCAGCCTGATGATGAGGTTCAGCAGCGACCACCCGGACGCCAAGGTTGTCACGTTGGCCCAAAATTATAGGTCAACAAAGAAGATCCTCGATGCCGCCTACCATGTGATCCGACACAACCGCTCACGCGCGGAAAAGCGACTTTGGACCGAAAACGATCACGGCGCTCCGGTGACGGTAAGTGAGGCCGGCACCGAGATGGACGAGGCGATGCAGGTCGCTGACCATGTCCTTCGAGAGGTTCGGACAGGGGCGCGAACCTGGGGGCAGTTCGCCGTTCTTTACCGGACGAACGCCCAGAGCAGGGCCCTTGAGGAAGCTTTCCTCACGATGCGGATCCCGCACGTCCTTGTCGGCGGTCAGAGGTTCTACGAGCGGAAGGAGATCAAAGACATGGTCGCCTACCTCAGGTTGGCACTGAATCCGCTCGATGATGTGTCCGTTCGTAGGGTTCTCAATGTTCCAACTCGGGGGATCGGTGCGACCACCCTGAAGGTGGTCGAAAGCTGGGCTTCGAGCCGCACCTCCAGCCTCTGGCAAGCACTCAACGACCCTACAGTCCAACAAGAGCTCACTCGAAAGACCCTTACGGGCGTCCGTGGGTTCATCGGTGTCGTCGAAGACGCGGCCCACCTGGCTCAGTCTGGCCCGGTCACTCCGGTACTCAAACATCTTCTTGATCGAAGCGGCTATGTGGACGAGCTGCGGGCACAACACGACGAAGAGTCGGTCAGCCGACTGGAAAACCTCCAGGAGTTCGTCAACGTGACCACCGAGTACGATTCCAGCGCGGCCGAGCCAAGCCTTGGCGGGTTTCTCGAAACGGTCGCCCTCATCGCTGATGTCGACACGTTGAACGAGAGTGGCGAGGCCGTGACGCTGATGACCTTGCACTCGAGCAAGGGCTTGGAATTCCCGTCCGTTTTCCTCGTCGGGCTCGAAGAGGGTGTGTTCCCTCATTCGCGCTCGCTGGGCTCCGATACCGAGCTTGAGGAGGAAAGGAGGCTGGCCTACGTGGGCATGACCCGCGCCAAGGAAGAGCTGCACTTGACCTATGCGACCCGCAGGGCCCTTTACGGGCAGCCGTCCTTCAATAAGCGTTCGCGGTTCCTCGACGACATTCCCGACGAATTGACCGAGCCCTTGTTCGGCGGTCGCACGACCCCATCGCACAGCCTGCCGACCGTCAGGCAGATGCGTACGGGGGACTATGCCGTGGTCGAAGCACGGTCGCCAGAGCCTCGGTCAAAGCCGTCTTGGAACCCGCCTTTCACCGTTGGGCAGAAAGTCCAGCACCGTAAGTTCGGTATCGGCGTCGTGATTGCGTGCGGCCCACTCAAGAACGACGCAGAGGTGACAGTCGCCTTTCCTGGAGCCATTGGTGTCAAGAAGATGGTCCAAAGTCTGGCGAAGTTGGAGGCCGTATGAAGCGGCTCTGGTGGCTCTGGCCACTGATCCTGCTCATGGGGTGCTCGATCCCGGATCAGAACCTTATGCCAATGGCAAAGGGGAACAAATGGTCTTACCGGGTTCAGGGCGCCTTTGACAGCCGCGTGGACGACGTGTCTGTCGGTCGCTCCGTGGCCGTAGGCGGCGTTCGCGGTTGGGAACTCGTTGGCGACCTCGGCACGACGACGCTCGCGTGGTCAGGTCAGACTCTGGTTGCGTCCGAAATCTGCGGACAGAGGTTTGACCCTCCGATCCCGCTTTATGCGCCAAAGTCTGTGACTTGGAAAGGAACCGTCGAAACGGCGGGCAGGACCTATCCGGGTGATGCGACGTTGGGCGTGTCACGAGCCAAGGAGAAGTTTGCGGGAAAGCCGGTCACCGCGGTGACGTCCACTCTCAGCCTCACATTGCGGAAACAAAAGGTCGTCTTGACGAGCACTTTTCTCGATGGCGTCGGGTTGTTGCACCAGGAGCAGCGGACAGGTGACCGCCGGGACCGCTACATGGAGTATTTGAGCGGCCCTTAGCGCCCAGCACCACTAGGATTCCCTAGAACGCCATCCCCTCGTAGTCCCGCATTAAGCCGACGATGCGACCGATGACGCGGGCGTCCTCCCGGTCGATGATGATTGGGTCGTAGGCAGGGTTGCTGGGCATCAGGCGAACCTGGGGGCCGTTGAAGTGGATCCGCTTGACCGTGGCCTCGTCACCCATGAGGACGGCCACCAGATCGCCGTGATTGGCGCTCTGCTGCGGCCGGACGACGACAAGATCCCTCGGATTGATGCCTTCGCCAGACATAGAGTCTCCTTTGACCCTCAGCAAGAAGGCACCCTGGATGTTGCGGACCATCTCACTCGGAACGGGCACAAGGTGTTCGACATGCTCTTGAGCCAAGATCGGAGTTCCTGCGGCGATCTGGCCGAGCAAAGGCAACATGACGACCTTGTTGGAGGGTTGGTAGGCCGGATGCTTGATCTTGATCGATCGCGGCGTGTTCGACCGCTCGATGTAGCCCTTGCGCTCCAGTGCGTCCAGGTGCACAGTGACACCGCGGAGCGATCCAATGTCGAACTTCTGCCCGATTTCCCTGATGGAGGGCGGGTACCCCTCTTGTTGTACGTACTCCAGTACAAACTGGAGGATGTTCTCCTGCCGTTTCGTCAGTCCTTTCGCCATGGCTCCTTCCTTGCCGGATTTCTACATCCTTCGATCCGCATTATAGCCTATCCTTGTCTACCTGTCAAGTCCCTGGACCGGGATGGTCGCGGGGCCTCGTGCCATAATCGGGGCCCTAACCAGGCCGCATCAGGAGTCCACAGCGTTGTCAATCAGCAGAATCCGTAAGACGTTCGAGAACAAGGGGTGCCAAGTGGTGCTGTGGGTCATCGGCCTCCTCACCTGCGTGGGCCTCCTCTACACAGGAACCTGTGCGGGCATGAGCCCATGGTCGCGTGAACATCAGCCCTCGGGCGAGCAGACGCCGATCGCCGAGGTGTCGGGAATCACGGTCACGGTCGGAGACTTTGACGCCATCCAGCAGTTGGTCCAACAGAACCGGCAGCAACAGCAGCCCCAGGCCTCTTCGGATCCAGCCCAGGAGTTCCAGGACGCTGGCCGTGCCCTCAGCCAAGTCGTGACCGACGCTGCCATCCAGGCCCTGGCCAAGAAGAAGGGGGTCGAGATCACCGACGACGTCGTTACCGAGGTCATGGGCAAGCAACTCGACAGCTCGATCCAGAGCATTCGCGCACAGCTCGTCCAGCAAAAGAAGCTGAAGGCCGATGCCAGTCAAGCCGACTTCGTTGCGGCGTTCAAGAAAGAGAACGGTGGCAAGACTCCGGACGAGATCAAAGCGCAGCAGATCGAGAACGTCAAGCAAGCTAGGAAGGATCCTGAACAGCAGAAAGGGGTGGACTCTGACATTCGCCGTTTGGCAGTGGAAATGCGTTACGTCGCCCTGGCCCAAGCGACTGACGACGAAGTCAAGAAGTCGTACGACACGTTTGACGTCAAGCGGATCTCCTTTGGCAAGCCAGGCCAAGATCCTGCGGAAGTCAAAAAGGAAGCCGAAAAAGCACTGGCCGAGATCAAAGGTGGCCTGAAATTCGACGACGCGATCGCCAAGTACGCGAAAGGGACCCCGACCACCCCCATGCCCTATCCGCGCTCGTTTGTCGAAGGTCAGGACTCACTCAAGTTCCTGCTCTCTATGAAAGCAGGTGATGTGAGCGACGTCATCGAGAGCAACGGAACGACCGCCATTTTCCAGTTGGTGGACATCAAGTCGAACGTCCCCGCTGACTTTGACAAGAACAAAGCCACCTACGAGGAGCAGTTCAAGACGCAGAAGGGCCAGGGGGAGATGCAGAAGGACATCCAGGCGATCTTTGACAACAACCTTAAGTGGAAGGATGACCAGTTCAAGTACGCCTTCGACGTCTACGAGCTGCTCACGAAAGGCCCCAAGCCGGGCAGCGACTTCCCCACTCAAGCTAAGGAACTGGCTGACCTAGGTGCCAAGCTCAAGGCCAAAGACAACAGCGGACGACTGACCTCGCTGGCCCAATACAATGCCTTTGCGGCTTACTACCAGTCGCTGTCTCCCGCCCAGCAGAAGACGGCCAAGGCCGAGTGGGCCGATATGATGAAGGAGGTTCTCGACACCATAGAGAGCCCGAGTGTGCGCCTGCAGCTCTATGACGCCTATGTCGACCTTGGCAAGTACGAGGACGCTGGAGACGAGCTTCTCGAGGTCGCCAAGAACAACGCCGGTACCGACCCTGCGAGCATTTCGATCCACGGTGAGATCAAGCGCCGCCACGACGATGCAGTCAAGGCTGGCAAGATCGACAAGGAAGTCCTTGCGGATGTCCAGACAGAACTGGACCGGTGGGACAAAGACCGCATCGAAGACGAGCGCCAGAAGGCCGCCGAGGATAAGGCGAACAACGCCAACAGTGCCAAGGTCGACGAGGAACTGAAGAAGCTCGACGAGCCAAAGTCTGGCGCCAAGTCAGGATCGAGCGACGTGGACAAGGAACTCGATAAGCTCGACGATCCCGACGCAGTCAAGAAGTCGGGCGCTGGCGACACGAAAGAAGCACCCCAGGGCGCCGACACCAAGAAGTAAGGAGACTGATGTCGGGTCGACTCGTCTTGGTCGCCACACCGATCGGCAACCTTGAAGACCTGTCTGAGCGTGCTGTCCGCACGTTGAAAGAGGCCGACCTTTGGCTGGTGGAAGACACCCGAGTCACGGGGAAGCTCCAGTCGGCCATCGGGGTCAAACGCCCCATGAGGGTGCTGAACGACCACACAGGCCCGGCCAAGATACGCGAATATGTCGAGTTGGTCCGCTCTGGGTCCAGCGTAGCCCTTGTTTCCGACGCTGGAAGTCCTGTCGTGAGCGATCCAGGGTCTGAACTCGTGGAAGCCTGCCACGACGCCGGTCTGTACGTCGACGGTATCCCTGGCGCCAGTGCCGTCACCCTGGCGCTCGGACTGTCTGGCTTCTACGGGCAGCGTTATGCCTTTTTAGGCTTTTTGAGCCGCAAGGCTTCTCAAGCCGAGGAGACTTTGGCCCCATTCGCTGGATCCGCTTTGACACTTGTAATGTTCGAGTCACCGCACCGTCTGGAGCAAACTCTGACGAGTT
The DNA here is from genome assembly GCA_029781035.1 of Armatimonadota bacterium. GTDB lineage: Bacteria > Armatimonadota > Fimbriimonadia > Fimbriimonadales > Fimbriimonadaceae > JAEURO01. The sequence continues at coordinate 8,734 of JAKOXK010000003.1, read as the reverse complement.
GCTTTAAGGTCTTGGGTGAGCGAAGCTACACAGTCTGCCGAGAATTGACGAAGGCGCACCAACAGGTCTGGCGGTCTCGGTTGCCGGTAACGCCGACGCCTGAGGAAGTGCCCCGGCGGGGAGAAGTGACCCTCGTAGTTGAAGGTCACCGCCGAAGAAAGAACCTAGTCGAACCTGAGAGTGTATAATGCGGCTCGAGTGCGGATCACTCCGCCGCAGGGAAGCGGAAATGGCGCGGAAACGGATATTTTGGATCCTCCTGTTGATGTTGCCGATTTGGGCGGTTGCACAGTCCATGTCGGGAACCTACAGACTTCAAGAAGAAGACACGCTGACGATCGCTGTCTTTGACGAGCAACAGATCCAAGCAGTCGTCGTCGTCATGCCTGACGGAAACATCACGCCCCCGTTCGCCGGGCCCATCCGCGCGATTGGCAAAACGACCACGGAACTCGAGGCAGAACTCGCCGCCATCTACACCGAGAAGCTCAAGCTCCGAAACCCCAAAGTCTCGGTCTCGCTGACCCGCATCCGTCGGATTTTGGCCAACATCGGTGGCTCGGTTCAAAAGCCTGGCGTTTACGAAATGCGCCCGGGCCAGACGGTGCGCGACCTCGTCATTCAGGGCGAAGCGAGCGAACTGGGTGGCGACCTGAGGCACGCGACCTTTTCTCGGAAGGGATGGACCGAGTCGATCCCGATCGACCTGTATTCGATGCTCCAGAACAACGACCTCTCCCAGAACTACGAGGTCAAGGACGGGGATTCGATATTGGTTCCGCAGAAGGAGAACCAGTACGTCAGGATCTTCGGAGAGGTCTATGCACCGAAGTCCGTGAACTGGGAAGAAGGCATGAACCTGGTCACCGCCCTCACATCGGCCGGCGGCGTGATCCAGACTCGGGCCAAACAAACCAAGATTCTGGTGATCCGCCCGCGTGAGGGCTCCGACGACCAGTATCTGTTCATGGAGTGCAACCTGGTCGACTACTCCAAGAAGCACGACTTCAGCCAGAACATCAACCTCAAGCCAGGTGACACGGTGTTCGTCCCGAACAACGGCAACTGGGACTTCAACTTCCTGGGCAACATCTCGAACGCGATCTTCATCCTTGACCGGTTCGGCATCAAGCTGTTCGGCGGATAAAGTCTAGTCGCCGGACTCGACCACCCACGTCGAAACGATCTCTGGTCCGCCCTTCAGCGTGGCCGAGACGGTGCAGTACTTCGTGTCGCTGAGTTCCACGGCCCTGGCTACTGCGGCCGGGTCCAGATCCTCGCCTGCGAGGATATGCTGGACATTGAGCTGGACGAACGGCCTCGGGAATTCGCCCTCAGGTGCTCTTTCGCCTGTGACCACGACACGGTATCTAGTGACTTGCTGCCTCTTCTTGGCAAGGATTGAGAGCACGTCCATGGCAGTGCAGGCTCCCAGTGAGCTGACGAAGGCCTCGAGCGGTGTCGGACCGTTCCCTTTGCCCCCACCTTCAGGCTTGGCGTCGAAAGTCATGACGGTCTTCGACCCAACGCTGGCAGCCAGCTCCATGCCACCTTTCCAATCGATCGTGATTTCCATTCAAACTTCCCTAATGAACCCGATCTCGGGTACACATGGAAGAGTACTCCGACTGCTTGGGAGCGCATGGGTGCTGGTGTGCCCCGCGGTCTTCAAAACCGTTGTGGCCCTCACAAGGGGCCGGGTGGGTTCGATTCCTACACGCTCCCGCCACTCGGCCCGATTGCTCCTGACCTCCCATAGTGGACAGGGATACACTGCGAGCCATGAGCACGACTCCAAAGACTCGCTTCGAAGACGATGTGAGGCGATTGATCCCCGCCCTTGACGAGTACCGAGGGTCCGACTTGCTCGTTACCAGCCCCATCGATGGTTCTGAACTCGCCACTTTGCGTAACGACACAGTCGTTGGCGTCACGCAGAAAATCGATCGGGCCATGGTCGCATTTCGATCCTGGCGTGAAGTCCCCGCCCCGCGACGGGGTGAGCTTGTTCGGCGTCTGGGTGAGGCTCTTCGGCAGAACAAAGAAGCTTTGGCCAGGCTCGTGACCATCGAGTGCGGGAAGATCCTGGAGGAAGGACGGGGCGAAGTCCAAGAGATGATCGACATCTGCGACTTTGCCGTCGGTCTCAGCCGACAGCTCTATGGCCTGACGATCGCCAGTGAAAGGCCGAACCACGTGATGCAGGAGAACTGGCTGCCACTTGGGCCAGTCGCCATCATCTCGGCCTTCAACTTCCCCGTCGCGGTTTGGTCCTGGAACGCCGCACTGGCACTTGTCTGTGGCGACCCGTGTCTGTGGAAGCCCAGCCACAGCACTCCTTTGACGGCACTGGCAGTCCAAAGCCTTTTCGAGGAGGTCGCGGAGGGATTTGCTGACGCACCCAAGGGGCTGAGCCAAGTTGTCATCGGAACGCACGAACAAGGGAACGTCTTGGTCGAAGACCACCGCGTGCCCCTCGTCAGTGCGACCGGTTCCACCCGGATGGGTCGGATCGTGGGGCAGAAGATCGCAGCCCGGTTCGGAAGGGCATTGCTGGAACTGGGGGGCAACAACGCAATTATCGTCACGCCGAGTGCGGACCTGGGAGTCGCCATTCCTTCTATCTTGTTCGGATCGGTCGGTACTGCCGGTCAACGGTGCACGACAACGCGCCGGGTCATCGCCCACAGGAGCCACTTCGACCAGATCTTCGAGACTTTGAAAAAGGTCTATCTGCAGATTGGGGACTCAAAAGTCGGCGATCCGCTGGCTCAGGGCACCCTGGTCGGACCGCTCATCAACAAACAGGCGTTCGACGACATGCAGGCCGCCCTCGACAAGGCACGTCGCGACGCCATCGAGGTCGTCGGGGGGACGCGCACGCTGACAGAGAGTGGTGGGTGGTATGTCAAGCCCGCCCTCGTCAAGATGCGTCGGCAGACGGAGATTGTCCACGACGAGACGTTCGCCCCGCTGACTTACGTACTTCCCTATGACAGTCTCGAAGAGGCCTTGGAGATCCATAACGACGTTCCCCAAGGACTGAGTTCTGCGATCATGACGACCGACGTCCGAGAAGCCGAAGCGTTCAAAAGGTTCAGCGACTGCGGTATCGCCAACGTCAACATAGGGACAAGTGGCGCCGAGATAGGCGGCGCGTTCGGGGGCGAAAAGGAGACGGGCGGTGGACGGGAGTCCGGCTCCGATTCTTGGAGGGCCTATATGAGGCGACAAACCAGCACGACCTACTTCGGCAGTGAGAAACCATCACTGGCTCAAGGCATCAAATTCGAACTGTGAACGGCTGACCTGGCCTTGGGATTGAGGCTCCCCAATGCCAGACCGACCCGAACCCGGCAATCCGACCTGACCTTTTGACGCCAGCGTACGGAACGTCCCTGGTGTCCTTTGCTGAAGGACGGGTGTGCGTACATGCGTAGGGTATGGGCTTTGTCAGCCGCTTTGGCGGCGACCGTTTCGGCGTTGGGTCAAGTGACGAGTCTCGTGACAATTCCCATCGCTGACACAAAAGGAGCCGGTGAGGCTGAGTACGGCCAGTTTGTCACTGGCTATGAACGGGATGTCGATCCTCACTACTACCACTCGGCGTACCTGCTTGTCGGCATAGCGGACCGCGTGGAGATTGCGGGAGCCACGGATTTCCTTGGAACCGACTCCTGGGGCTTCAAGATCAAAGCCCTCGACGACCCGAAGGGCCGGTTCGCTCTCAGCGCAGGACTCCAGTACGTTCGCGGTGGCGACAGCTCACCGTTTGTGGTCGGGCGATGCAACTGCGGATCGGTCCGGCTACACGCAGGATGGCAACGCAACGACGAAAGTGAGTTCGTGTGTGGACTTGACTACGGGCTGTCCGAGAGCCTGAGCGTCGCAGCGGACTTCACGAGCAGTCGGCTGGGGGCTGCATGGGGTGGGTTGTTCTGGGCCGTCCCTGGAATCGACGGCCTAACACTCAATGTGCTCGTCGGCGTCCCGAACGAGCGGGATGACGGGTTCCAACACTCGGTCGGACTCGTATACGCATTCCGGTTCTAGCGAGGATTACGTTCGTCCATGGGGCCCTGACACGGAAGTCGGGGCCTTGTCTAGTGACGAGCCTGGCTGATGGTGATGTGAAACCTTTCGCCACGCGGGGCGATCGAGATTCGAACATCGTCGCCTGCGGAGAACGGGCGAGGAGTCCCTGCGACCCTTGTGTGGTACGGACTTACGATGATTGTGAACTGATGACCGCCTTGTTCAACTTTCCAGGTCTCGCGCACTTCTTGACCCAGTTTTCCGGCAAAGACTGACTGCCGGTCTACCTCAAGGATGTGAAAGGTGTTCGGCGACTGCGTGTTGGGGCTCAGGAGGATCATTGGTGCGGCCTCGGTCGGCGACAGTTACCTGCACATTCTGGGCCAAGTGAGGACCGTTCGGCTCGCCTCCCGCATGCTTGCGTGGGTAAAAACGGCCGGTGAGACTTGCGCGCGTCGCCATCCTGGTCGGAAGCAAGGGCCGGGGTTCGAACATGGCTGCGCTGATTGAAGCTTGCCATGCCCGAAAGGTTCCCGCCGAAATCGTCCTCGTCGTCTCCCCCAAGGCAGACTCTCCGGCCGCAATCCGCGCTGAAGAGCTGGGTGTCGCGGTGAGCGTACTGTCGGCCAAGTCAGAGACCTATTCGGATGACCTCGCCCAGGTTTTGGCGCAAAGCGAGGTCGAATGGATCTGCCTTGCTGGGTACATGACGAAGCTTCCGGGAAATGTACTCGCGTCCTACCCGGCCCGGGTGCTCAACATCCATCCTGCGCTTCTTCCGAAGTTCGGCGGAAAAGGGATGTACGGGCATCACGTCCACGAAGCCGTCATACACGCTGGCGAGACCGAGTCAGGATGTACGGTACACATCGTGACCGAGGAGTACGACGAGGGCCCGATCGTCCTGCAGCTTCGGTGCCCAGTCCTTCCCGAGGACTCGCCGGAGACACTGGCCGAGCGGGTCTTGAAGCTGGAACATGAGGCCTATCCGAGGGCGTTGAATGGGGTGATTGAGTCGAATGCCGGGCCAGCCTGACAGCCACCCGGCTTCCCTCAGGTTCTTCTTCCCTGTTCTCAAGGGGATCGCTGGTCTACTGTTCTGTCTCCTGACGGCACCGATCAGACCGCGTGAACGCAAGAATGTTCCGCGAACAGGTGCCCTGTTGGTGTTCTCGAACCACCTTTCCAACACCGATCCAATCGTTGTCCAGTACTCCTGCCCGCGTCTGATCAACTTCATGGCCCGCAAGGAGCTGTTCGAGATGCGTTTTCTCGGACCGTTCATCAAGTGGTTCCGAGCCTTCCCAGTCAAGCAAAGCTCAGCCGACAAGGGTGCGATCAGAACAGCCCTCGAGCATCTCAAGGCGGGACACGCGGTCGGCGTGTTCCCTGAGGGCCAGCTCAGTCCGGACGGCAAGCTGATCGAGCTCTTGCCGGGTTCCGCACTGCTCGTGCGGATGTCTGGGGCACCTTGCATCTGCGTCGGCATCCAGGACTCGAACAAGCTGATGCCCGATCCTCAAGTCGTGCCAAAGCCCTCGTTCACTTCGATCAAAGCCACTTGGGGCACGGTCATGAACTTCGACCGATCCACCACACAAGAGGAGATCATGGATTGGATCCGGTCTGAGTTGTTGCGGCTCTCGGGGCAACCGAACGTAACTTGATGACGACGGAGCCGATTCATCCTAAGGGCGCCTGCAGTCCCCGCGTTGTATACTTGAGAGCGTTGGCGGGCATCCCGTCCCCGTGCCTTCTTTTCTCGTGATGGTTGTCACTTTCTTCCGGGAGATCATCCATTGAACACCTCGGCTGACCCAGTCTCCGAGACGATCCAGGCCGTTTATGGCGCTACTGCGTTCGAGTCCGAACCGGAGAGCCCTGAGCCCGAGCGCGGATTCATGGCGGTTCTCCAGACCGACGTCTATGGGTTCACCAAAGCTGTCAGCGTGTCTGAGGAAGTGGTCGCACTCAGGGTGGCGTCGGATTTGGACGCGTTCGCCAAGTTCTGCGAGGCTCATCACGGCCGAGTCGTTTCGCACCGTGGAGACGGCTTGAAGATCGTCTTTCCCAGTGCTGTCGAAGCGGTCAAAGCCGCTGTGGCGATGCAGTCGTATTCGATAGCGAAGAACGCGGCCGCAGGCAAAGACGGGCAACGGATCCGACACCGGATTGGCCTTCACGTGGGGGACGTTATCATCGTTGGCCAGCAGATCCTCGGCAAGGTTCCTGCCGTTGCCAAGCGGCTCGAAGAGATCTGCCCGCCTGGCAAGTTCTGTTACTCGGACGACGTCCATCAGATGGTGAGCCAAGCTGTTGACTTTCCACGGACTTACAAAGGCCGACAAGAGGTCAAAAACGTCGCCCTCACCGTCAAATGTTGGGTCGGCCGATCTCCGGATGACTTCTCGGAGGAAGCTGAGGCGCTTGAGACGGTGACCGGCCCGGTCATGCAGACCACCCGCCAGCTCATGGACGAGTATAAACGAGGGTTTGTCCAGGGTTTCCTCCTGGCTCTAGCCTTCGTACTGGCTGCTGGCGCCGTGTGGTTCCTGCTGTGGAGCCTCTCGCGCAAGCCGCCCCAGCACGGCGACCTGATGCCTGACGGGCAGATCAGCCCAAGGAGTGGACAAGAGTGAGGGCCGACCCTACGACAAACGCTCTGATCCGCGAGGCGATGTCGCTGTGCGATATGTTCGATGGCGCCAAAGACGTCACCCAAGACAGGATGCTCGAATCGGCACGTGTCCGCGAGTACAAGAGCGGGGACACTTTGTTCTGGGAGAACGACCCCACCGGGCTTGTGTATCTCGTCTGTACGGGCCAGGTAGCTATCGAGCGCTTCAGCGAGGACAATCGGACTGTCACCATCACTCACCGGAACCCAGGGGACGTGATCGGTGAGATCTCACTTTTCGAGCATGCACCCAGGACGGCCGACGTACGGGCGACGGAGGACAGCAAGGTAGCGATCATTGAAGGCGAACTGCTGTTGCAGTGCATTCGAGAAGACCCCGATCTAGCAATGGGAGTCATACGTTCGCTCGCGCGAAAGCTACACCAAAGCATCGACCGGAAAATGGAGGAGCAGTGGAAAGTGTCCCGTCGGTTGGCCGGACTCCTCGTCGAATTGGCCCGCAAAGGGAGCACAAAGATCGAGGGAAAGGGCCACCTGCTCGAGTCTCAGATCACTCAAGAAGAGATGGCGGCTTCCCTCAACTGTTCTAGAGAGCACGTCAACCGCGCTATCAAGCAGTTCCGGACCGACGGAATCATCGCCTTTGAAGGGCGACGGATCATTATCCGCAGCCCAAAGCGCCTCAAGGCGCTGGCAGGGGAGACCGAAATCTAGGGCCTTGCTTACTCGCTCTTCGCGCTTGGGAACTGCGGGTACGGAACGCCCCCGTCTTGTCTCGCGTCTCGCGGAAAGGCGGTTGAAGGCACGTTCTCCCATCCTCGGACTGGCTCCCAGGGCCGGGCGACGTAGTCGAAGAACAGGATGTACAGCAAGGAGAAGCCGATGAAGCCGCCAACGACATACAACCTGATGAGTCCCGACGCGTATTGGGCGCCCATAAAGTACCGGATGACCTGGACGGCCTTGATGATGGCGATGCCGAGCGCAACGGCGTTGGTCAGGAACCAAAGGGTCGACCAGCCTTCGAAGATTCCCGCGAATCCGGGCAGTAACTTGGGCCCGTCGATCGGTGCCCGAGCTGCGACGATCGTGAGGATCATCAGCCCAGTCAACTGGAGAAAAGTGCTGTTGAGCACCTTGTCTGAGGTGACATGGTGGGCGTGTTCAGTGTGCGATTCAGCCATGGTCGTCTACTTGGGAATGAGATAGAACAGCGGGTACAGGAAGATCCAGACGAGGTCGACGAAGTGCCAGTACAGCCCCACCATCTCCGTCGGGATGTAGTCGGTGATGACTTTCGACTTCCTCTTGACTAGGGTAGCAAGGACTGCCATGCAGATCATGCCGATCACGACATGGAGGCCGTGGAGCCCGGTCATTGAAAAGTACAGCGAGTAGAAAATGCGCGCGTGCTCTGGGCTACCGCCCAGTCCAGGCTCGTCGATAGGGGGCCAGACGAACGAGTTGTTCGGCACGAGATGGATCTGAAACTTCGGGATCCACTCAATGCTCTTGATGACCAAGAACACAAGCCCGCAGGCGAACACCTGCCACAGGAGTCGAATCTGCTTCTTGTGGTCGCCCAGTTGAGCCGCTTGCACGGCCTTGGCCATCCAGAACGAACTCAAGAGCAGGTTGAACGTGTTCAGGCCCGCCCACTGCCAACTCAGGTGCTCGTGATAGATGAAGAACTCGTGACCGAACTTCCACCTGTACAGCGAGTAGATCAGGAACAGCGCGCCGAACATCATGACTTCGGTCACGAGGAACGACCACATGCCTACGATGTAGGTTTCCTGCTGCTGACTGATGTCCTCGTACTGTTCGTAAACGACGGGCGCGTCAGGGTCAGCGACGTGAGCGTGGCTCGACATCAGACTCCTTCCTCCTCGTACACCACGGGATCAGCGCCCCACTTCTTCCGGAACTCGTTGGTGTCTTCGATGGCGTCGTAATTGTACGGGGGCTCTGTCACGACGATCTTCTCGGTGAAGTTGTGCGTGTCAGGTGGCGAAGACGTGTGCTCCCATTCAAGGCCCTTGGCACCCCATGGGTTCGGGC
>JAKOXK010000028.1 GCA_029781035.1 Armatimonadota bacterium | reverse complement strand
AGGAACGACGGGACGGCTCAGGGCATCAGTTCGCCAAGTCCCTTCTCAACGGCCATGACAATGGCCTCTGCCAGTGCGGCGTAGAGCCCTCGAGAGGATCCGACACTGGCTTGGACGCTCGTCCGGCTGCCAGCACATGCCACGCTGACCTGTACTGCGGCGACAGGATGACCGTCCCAACGACGGTAGACGAGCGCGTCTTCGAGGGCCAGCGTGGTTCCGGGCCGGAGCTTCGCGACGGCTTGAGAGACAGAAGCTGCGACGACGTCGATAGCGGTGTTCTTGGGCCCACGGGCTGTGCCCAGAGCCGGCTCTTGGCCCAGGGACACGGAAGCGAGGGCGACGACCTCATCGTCGACGTTGGAGACTTCCACGTGCGACGCAGCGCCCGATGCGGCCCTGGCCTCAAAAGGCACGGGCTCTTCATGGCTTCTTCCGACCTTACGGCTCAGGCTATCACGGCTGGCCAGGTTGATCAGGTTGTCGAGCGTCGATGCGAAGTGAGTCCTCTCTCGCTCTCTCGTCCGCTTGCCGCCCGAATATCCGACTGTGAAAGTCACACCTTCGTTCACACCCTCTATCATCAAGGGCCGGTTCGCTATCTCTTCCAGCGCTTCTTCGATCTCCTGACGAGTCCGGATTGACCCGATCACGAACTCGTCGCCTCCGTACCGGACCAGAACGTCTGTCTCGGACCGAACAGCTCCCGCCAGCATCGACGCTATGGCCTTGAGCACCCTGTCTCCCACGATGTGGCCGTGTTGCTTGTTGTACGCGCCAAAGTCGTTGAGGTCGATAAAGGCGATCGTTATCTCTTGGCCGCTTTGAAGGACGTCGACGCCCCAGTCTCGGAGACGGTCGCTCCAGGAGAGTCCCGTCATGGGATCCCACGACCGCCCGAGCTCCAGAAGAAGCTGATTGGCGGAAAGGAGACCGACGTACTGGTCTTCGTCCTTGACGGGGACGTAGTCGAGGGCGTTCTCCACGAAGAGTTTGGCGGCAGTACGCACCGGCGTCGAAGCCGGCATCTCGATCACGAGACGCTGGACGATCTCCTTCACGGGAGCATCGGGCGCGGCCAACTGGGCGCGGTCGCGTGTCACGACCCCGATGAATTGCCCATTCTCGACCACTGCCACGACCCTCAGTGCCCGCTCCTGCAACTGGCGCACTGCCGTCGAAACGGTGGCGAGAGGCGGAATCTGCTCCGTGTTGAGAGCTAGGTCTCCGATAGTCCTCATCAGCACCGGCCATCGGACATGAGTAGGGCTCTCAGGGAAATCCCTGCCCTTATCCGACGTTCGCTGACCTGCAATTAGCTCGCCAAGAACGACCCTACTCCTCCTCAAAGCCGTAAAGTACGGCATTTCTACAAGCAAGAATCAAATCCGCCACTTCTGGCTCTTCCAAAAGCGACTTCACTTTACGAGCATGATTATAGGCCCTGGCTTGGGGAACTTTCAAGAAGGTAGCGACTTCATTCTCACTGAGACCCATTTCCTCGAGCATGAGGTAACAGCTGAAGTCGTTCGACGTGAGCGAACACGGTGAACTCGTGACCACCGCACCGACGGCATCGTGGATCTGGTCTCGAGGATCCCAACCCTCCGCTCCCAAGAGGTAGGGACTGAGTACACCGCAGGCTGGAATGACGTCTTCGGGCAGTGACCAGTCCGATTTGGTCAGTCGAAGGCGCTGCATCGCGCCAGCAATCGACCGGCCGTTTCCGTGAACATGCCGCGCCAGCACCTTGGCCAGGGAACGGGACAGCCTCAGACCGTATCGAGAGGCAATCTGAAGGGACACGAGTTCGCGCTCGGACGGCGTCGGCTCCGTAATGGCAGCAACGACCCAGTTCCGGGACAACGGTAACTCAAGCCTGTTCCGCAGGCCATTATCGTTGAAAGACCATGAGAGGAGAGTGCGCCGTCCCGTCCTGACCCGGAGATCCAGTCTCTGTTTGAAGGCGTGTCGAGCCCTCGGATGCAGGAGCACGTCTTGGACGTCGTCGACCACGAGGCACTCGGAAGGGTCTTGTCGGCGCGTCGAATGGATCAGTTGCAGGGCCGAAGTGAGAACGGCGCTCCCTGGTTTTCGCCTGTTGATCTGGTCCACGGTCGCATTCAGCAGATGGGATTTGCCCCAACCGGAAGGGCCAGTCACCAAGACGAACGGATGGGTCGCATCACTAAAGCGCATCACCGCTTCGACCGCTTCGATGTTGGACGGCAATGCCGTGAAGGTAGAGAAACTCGAACCCGTTCGCTGAGAGACCGCGTCGCTCAACTTGGGTCGGCGTTCGGACTGAGGCCCCTGGCTTAGTTCAGCTTGCAGCATCGATCCTTTCCTCGCCGTCGCACGCCACCCCCCGATTGGGCGCGCGCCACCAGCGCTTAGCCATTCTTCCAACCACCGTCAAACCAGGTCAAGGCCCTGGAGCAACAGGGAAAGTACATGTAAACGATCCTTTTCTTATACGGATCAAAGACAACTTACCCTTAATGTCCAACCTTGGACCGGGCTAGGTTTTTTGGGAATAATCCCCAAGTTATCCACCCGATCCGTGCCTGATGCGCGGCCAATGAGTTGAAAAGTTGAACTTTGGACTGTGGTCGCTGTTGTGGCAAGAAAGGCAAGAGGCTTCGCCAGCCTGGGGAAGAGGATGGCCTTTCGGGTCGGACACATGCTCTTTGGCTGGACCGTGACAACTCTCGCACCCGACCCCGGCGAGGTCGGGCGTCGCTTTGGCCGACTGGAACCCGTTCGCAGACTCCAAGCCGACAACATGACAACTGACGCAGTCGGGGTCACGTCCGTGCTTTCCAGACTCAAGCGTCTCGTAGGCCCGACTATGTCCCGACTTTGTCCAGATCTCGTGCTCACTCGCATGGCATGACTTGCAGGACGCGCTTCCAGCGAACTCGGCCTGGGACGGCCTCGCAACGTCTTTGAGCAAGTCTTCTTCGTCCACGCTCTGCAGATAGCGGTCGTAGACCCGTGAGACACCGGGATCTTCATCGATCTCGGGGCCAAGTTCGACCGTCCTGTACGACGTGAAATGAGATCCGTCCCATGTCGCGCTGACAAGGGACTTGCAGCGTTCTCCAGGGGTGATGAGCCAGGTCTGGCCCACTTGGATCGGTTCGCCGCGTGGAACTGAGGCGGCCCGGTAGACGATCGCGGCCAAAGTGGGGTGTGCTTGGGCGATCCGTTTGGCCGCGGCTTCTCCGTCAGCCAGGAGCAACACAGGGGCAAGCCCGCGCTCTGAGGCGCTCGTGACGAACTCGGAAACAGCGCTGTCCAGCGATTTGGGCGGAAACCCCAGCTGCCGGGCACTTTCTGCAGACGCTGGATCGACCCCTGCAATCAGAAACGGACCCTTTTCCACCATGGGTTGGACGGCGGACTGTTCGTCTGGCTGCAAGGTGAGAGTCGTCATGGCGTTACCAGCGAGCCGATTCACCGATCCGAACTCTCCGAGCCCGAGCCGAGCCTCGCGAACAGTCAGGTTGACGGCACAGACACTCAGCGAATGGAACGACTCGGCCAACGCTTCGGCCTTGAGTTCGTCTTGACGGGCAATACCGTCCACAAGTCCCCCGTTGACGACGATCGCAACTGCGCCTTGAGACTCCAAGTCGTGAACCGCCTTTGCCCACCGTTTGAGGCCGCCCACCATGGGGCTTGTGCAGCCGCAGGGCGAAAGGTAGCCCAAAAAGTCGCCGGCGACCACCAGTTCGGTCGTCCCTGGTCGGCCTGGCCCTTTCATACCCGCCGCCAGCAGGGTCAGCGAGGCCATCCAAAGCAAGCCTCTCATTTCACGATCGCCCGGAGTGGAACCTTGATCTCAGGCTGTTTGGGATCGTCGGTCTCGACTGTGATGGTTGCGTCCAGGTTCCCATAAGGAACCTGGCCACTGATCAGCACACTCACCCTGATATCCGTCCGGAAGGGCTCGGCCGAGACCGTGACAAAGTCGTTGTCGCTTTTGACCGACTTGATCTTAAAGGGCTGTCCCGGGCGTGAAACGAGGAAATAAGCTGTGATGTCTTTTCGGTTGATCTCGCCGAAGTTGAGGCGCTCCGGCAAGGCGACGATGCCCCATTGGACCATGAACGTGCCGTAGATCAGCGGCGACTGAGGGTCATCGGTGGTGACGGCCAGGGTCATCGGGATTCGTCCAGTTTGAGCGGTGGGGCTCACCAAGACACTGATCTTGTATCCCTTGCGGTGCTTTGTCGGTTGGCCGAGTTCAGGATCAGCCATGTCACCCTCCCAAGGTTCAAAGTCGGCGACGCCTTTGATGCCTTGGATCGCCACCTTTTTGACGTTGAAGGAGGCGCTCGGGTCGATAGCCATATAGATGTCCTGCTTGAGCCCGTCGTTGGACATGACGATCGGGCCGAACCCCTCCTTCCTCAGGAACCTGACGACTGGCTGCACAAAGGACGAGACCATGATCGTCTTCTGGGTCTGGTCAGGATCGTTTGAGAAGATGTCGAACGACTTTTCCAGTCTGCCTTCGATGACTGCCGTTTGGACGTTGACTTGGATGATTCCAGACATGCCCGGTTGGACCGAAGTCGGAGCCGAGATCTGCACACAGCCACACTCGGTGTAAGTGCTCAGCATGAGTGGAGCGTTGCCCTGGTTGACCACTTCGAGACTGAAGCGCATCGGCGCGCCCTGGACAACAGGATCTGCCTTGAGTTGCGACGGGTTCACGCGCATGATCGGCTTGCGAGGGATCATGGACGTTTTGGTCTCTGCCGCCTTGCGCAAAGTGTCGGCAATGTCAAGAGTCGTCCCGGAGAGCTTGATTTCCCAAGGCAACACGTTCATTTGAAGCGTGGTCGAGTAATCGTTGCGGCCCATGTACCCGCCGGGCCGCGGTAGCCCCGCCAAGCCCAAATAGGCACCGATCGCATATCCGACTTCGTTCTTCACGTTGATCGGGTCGATCTTGACGGGTGGCGTCTCTCGTTTGAGGGCGATCACGGCTTCGATCCGAGCGTCGTTGGGCCCGTCCGACGTGAAGAACACCGCTCCCGAGGGAAGGACGCTGTCGGGAGGCGGTGGCAAAGTCAGTTCGAACGAGCACTTGATGTCACCTTTATCCGCAATCGTGATCTGGAAGTTGGGAATCTTGGACGTCCAGTCCTTGATCGCCTCATCACGGGCCGCGGCAAAACGGCCGCGAAGCTCCGAAGGGACCTTGGAGTCGTCCCAACTCAGTGTGACGGAGTGTCTTGGAAGCATCTTGGCCAGCTTTGCGGCCTCCTCGAACTTGTTCGCTTGCAACAGGGTCTCGACCTTGTAAGCCGTGGCTTGAAACGCGGGCGACGTGCCGGTCGGGAGCAAAGGCGCGTCTTCGGTGGATAGCAGCAGTGGCAGCATCAAAAGCAACGTCATGTCCTGGACTCCAATGTTGGACGGGCCTGAACCGGCCTGATTACTCGATGAAAGTGTCCCCAGACGGTGGACGCCTCAAATAGGCCTCCATGAATCCGTCCAGATCCCCATCAAGAACAGCGATCGTGTTCCCAGTCTCGTGGCCGGTCCGGTGATCCTTAACCATAGTGTATGGCTGCAGAACGTAGCTCCTGATCTGTCTGCCCCACTCGGCAGGCCCTGTATCTCCGCGAATTGACGCCTTTTTGGCGGAATCTTCTTCTTTTTGGAGCTCTGCCAAACGCGACGCCAGAATCTTCATGGCGCTCGCCCGGTTCTTGTGTTGGCTCCGTTCGTTCTGGCAGAAGACTACGATCCCTGTCGGAACGTGGGTGATCCTGACTGCGCTCTCCGTCTTATTCACATGCTGGCCACCAGCTCCGCCGGCCCGAAGGGTCTCGACCTTGAGATCGTCCGGGTTGATGTCCACCTCGGTCTCCTCGATTTCGGGCATGACCTCCACCTTGCAGAACGAGGTGTGCCGACGTGCCGCAGCGTCGAATGGCGAGATGCGCACGAGACGGTGGACTCCGTGCTCGCTCCTTAGATATCCGTAAGCGTTCGGCCCAGAGACGATGAAGCTGACGTTGCGAAAGCCGGTCACATCCCCTGGAGTCTCACTGAGGAGCTCTGCCTTGTAGCCGTGGTCTTCCGCCCATCGCGTGAACATGCGGTACAGCATAGAGGCCCAGTCGCAGGCTTCGCTTCCTCCGGCTCCGGCGCTGATCTCGACAAGGGCGTTACGGTCGTCGTGCTCTCCGCTCAGGAGCGTCTGGAGCTCGTACTTGTCGAGGTCTTTGATGAATTTGCGCGCAGCTTGGTCGGCCTCCCGTTCCAGTTCATCGTCGGGCTCTTCTGCCAATAGCCCGTAGAACTCCTCGATCTCTTGGCGCCGCTTTTCGAGCTCGAGCAATGGCTGGGCGCGCCCTTTTAGTCGCGACATCTGTCGCAAAATCGTTTGGGCGGCCTTCGGATCGTCCCAGAAGTTGGGTTGGGACGACTGCTCTTCGAGCGTGGTTATCTGGCGCAGAATTCCGGGGACGTCAAAGATGCCCCCTGATAGCGTCCAGCCTCTCGCGAGAACCAGACAGCGCTTCCTGCTGTTCCAAAGTCAGCATGAGAGTCCTTATACCCCTGTGCGAAGGCTGGAGTGAGTCGCAAGTCGGGCCACAATAGGAAGGTAGGTACTGACAATGTTGACAGTGAGAGCGTCTGCGTCCGCCCTAGCGTCCCTTTTGGTTGGTCTCGGACCGTCATCGGCCCAGACGACGGTCAGCTTGCCTGTAGACTCGGGCATCCTCTCGGCGCCAGTCGTGTCCTCGACGTTCGACCGCCTTCCGACCCTGCCTGCGCCGTTTCATCTTGGACCGATTCGGCCCTTGAACCCGGAGTACGTGAAGCCGATCGAGTCAGGGCCACCCAATCCGATGGTCGTCGAGAGCGCAGTCTCCAACACCAGTCCCATGTTTACTGCCCGTTTTCCCGGAATAGGGCACACACAGTACGAACCTGCAGACCCTTGCATCGCGGTCAGCTACAGCAACATCGTCCAGGTCGTCAACTCTGACATCGCGTTCTACGACAAGCAAGGCAACCTGCAATTCAACCAATCGCTGGACAACTCCGGCTTCTTCAGCGGCGTTGCACAAACGGACTTCGTTTATGACCCCAAAGTCATCTTCGATCATATTGCTAAGCGATTCTTCGTGATTGCCCTGGAATGGTCTGACACTCCACACACGAGTGGCCTCTTGATCGCGGTGTCGGACGATGCCAATCCCAATGGCACTTGGTACAAGTACCGGCTTGATACCAAAGTGACGCAGAACGGAACGGATTATTGGTTTGATTATCCGGGCGTCGGTTACGGAAAAAGCGGGGTTGTCATTACCGGCAATATGTTCAAGTTCGACAACTCATACGGTTTTGCCAGGTCATATGCCCTGCCGAAAACAACGATCCTTAGCGGGGGATTAGCAACCTTCTACGTCTTCGACCACCCGGGAGACTTTACGATTCAGCCAACTCGGAACATCGAGGGTATCTCGACGAACGTGTTCGGTGTGAGCATTAAGAACTCATCGACCTTCACAGTCTATGCGTGGAAGAACATAGCCTCGACGCCAAGCCTGGCCCAGACGGACGTCACTGTTCCCCAATTCGTCCCTTATGCCAGCGACGCTGTCAGCACCGGCGGTACGACCCTCGATCCCGTTGCTGACCGAATGATGGACGCGACGTTTTGGAGCGGACACCTCTTCTGTGCCCACACCGTCAAGGTGTCCAACACGGACAATCGTTGCATGGTCCGGTGGTATGAACTGGCTTCGAGCACTTGGCCTGACTCGGGTTCGATGATCAAACGTCAAACGGGCAACATCGCCCTGTCATCGCCCAACTACGTGTTCATGCCCGCCATCAGTCGAAACGGCAAGGGCGCTGTGACCCTCATCGTTACCCGCTGCAGTCCAACCCGGACGGCCGACCTCCTATCAGCTACCCGTGCCTCGACCGACCGCCTCAATACCATGGGGCCGCTCAAACTGATCAAGGCAAGCCAACACTCACCGACGTTCACGAACAACCGGTGGGGCGACTTCTTCTCCGTTACCATCGACCCCTCCGACTCGTCGAAGTTCTGGGGTTGCGGCATGGTGATCGGCCCTGACGGCTTATGGCGGACTGAGATCTCTTCGTGGAGCGCGAACTAGCGGTCTATCACTTTAGACAGCCTGTCGGTACTGTGCGATTCCCTTCTTGATCCGCCTGTGGTCGGAGAGGGCTCCCTTGATGTCGTCTCTGGCGGCGGTCAATGCCCGGAGGACGGCCTCATCTAACTGCTCCATCTCGACAAACCAGTCTTTTCTGATCGTCGTCGGAAAGATTCCCAGTTCGTCGAGTACTTCCTTGCGCTTCTGCAACAGAGGAGCAAGGTCTTGCACGGCGCCTCGACCGGCCGATTCGAGAACAAGCAGTGTCAACGCCCGGTATCGGCTGGGAAGATCCGTCTCAGGCTGCATCCGTAGCTAGTCCTTGACGGAGCGACGCCTCGAGCTCGACCCAGCCTTCACGCAAGTTAGAGAGGACTTGCGACACTTCGTCGATGCCTCGCGGGTCGTCGGAGACGTTGCTTTCGACCAGACGATTGTAGGAAAAGGTGTACAAAGCCAGGAGGTTCGTCGCGACTTCGCCCCCTTGACGCATGTCGAGGCACGACATGAGCTCGGCGATAATCCGCTGGGCCCGCTGGATGTTCCGGTTCTGCTCGTAGAGGTTCTTTTCAGTCATGGCCCTACGGCCAGCGGCCATAAAGCGGAGCGCCCCGTCATAGAGCATGATGACCAACCGGAGCGGGGAAGCCCCCGTGATCGAGCTCTTCCTGTACTGGTCGAGTTGCGAGTTCGTCGATGCCACGGTTACAACCAAGATTATCGGTCGCAGTTGACCAAAGGCTTACTGGTTGAGCGATTGTCGTCGGCAAGACACGAACGCGATCATGGCCGCCCAGACGAACCACGCGATCGGGATGATCAGACCGATCGAATCAGGGTACTCGGGTGTCGGCAAGTCCTTGGTGTACTTGCCAAGCAGAGTCTGCTGAAGTCGTAGGAACATGAAGACCGCTGCCGCCATCGAACCCCCAAAGAACCCAGAAGCCCCGGCCAACTCGAACCGTCGAGAGGCGACGATCCCGAACACCGTCGCCGGCAATGCTCCAAACAGCGCGATTTGAAAGAGCCCGCTGATTCGGTACTCCGGGAAAGTCGTGAACGGCCAGACGACAAGACCGTAAGTGATGAGGCTGACGATGCCGATCGTCATGCAACCTGACATCAACTGGTTCTCGAAGTCGGTTCTCCGGTGTACGGGCCGTTCAACCTCTTCATCTGTCCGGATGGGTTCAAAAGGGCATGGCCGAGTTTAGCGCCTGCTGAAAGGAGCGTGTGACACCAGTCCCCACGGGCCAGTTGAAGCCCGTGGGAATTGGATGGGGCAACAGGGCGCGTCAGAGTCCTTTCTTGGCCATGAAGTCCACCATGTCCGCGATGCGGCAGGCGTAACCCCATTCGTTGTCGTACCAGGCGACAACCTTGCACATGTCGTCCAGAACGATAGTGTCCAGGGCACTGAAGATGGAGCTGTAGGAGTTGCCGACAATGTCCATGCTGACCAGCGGCTCCTCCGTGTACTGAAGAATGCCTTTCATCCGGCCGTCGGCGTACTCCTTCATCGCGGCATTGATCTCTTCCTTGCTGGCAGCCCGGCTCAAGTGCGCGGTGAAGTCCACAACGCTCCCAGTCGGAGTCGGCACGCGGAAGGCCATTCCCGTGAACTTTCCTTTCAGCTCGGGGATGACGAGACCGACGGCTTTGGCCGCACCGGTCGAAGCAGGAATCACGTTCAAGGCGCCAGCCCTGGAGTCGCGGAGATCCTTTTTGACTGTGTCCACAAGCGCTTGGCTGTTCGTATATGCGTGGACGGTGGTCAGCAGGCCCTTAAGAATCCCGAACTTCTCATGAAGCACTTTCGCCACAGGAGCCAAACCATTGGTCGTGCAACTCGCGTTGCTGACCATCCTGTGGCCAGCAGGGTCGTACTTCTCGTCGTTGACACCCATCACGATCGTAACGTCCTCGTTCTTCGCTGGGGCAGAGATGAGCACCTTTTTGACGCCCTTGTCAAGGTGTGCACGCGCCTTTTCCGCGTCGTTGAAGCGGCCCGTGGACTCGATCACGATGTCCACACCGGCCGTGTCCCACGGAATCTTCCCGGGATCGGTCTCTTTGAACACCTTGATGTCGTATCCGGCAACGCTGATGCTGTCTTCATCGTGGGAGACTTCGCCTTTGAAGGGCCCATAGACCGAGTCCCACTTGAACAGGTAGGCATTGGTCGCCACGTCAGTGAGATCGTTGACGGCAACGACCTCGATGTTCCCCTTGTGCCTTTCTATGATGGTCCGGAGGGACAGGCGTCCGATTCGACCGAACCCATTGATTCCCACTTTAACTGCCATGGTGAACCGAGTTTACCGAGGGTGCCCCCAGGCTCTAGGCACAGCAAGGCCATGGGGCTCCGACCTCACTTTTGGGCAAGGCGACAGCCGTATAATCGATTGTCATGCGGCTCGTGAAGTGGCTTCCCGTTGTCGTCGCGTTGGCCCCGTGGAACCTCGCCCGGGCAGACGTGACCGTCTTTGCAGCAGCTTCACTCAAAGACGCCTTTACCGAGGTCGCCAAAGTTTACGAGCAGTCCGGAGGTAGCAAGGTCCGCCTCAACTTTGCCGGTTCCCAGCAGCTTTCGGCGCAGATCCAGGCCGGTGCCGCCGCCGACGTGTTCGCGAGTGCCGACCAACAGAACTTGGATTCCGCAGGCGTCGACAAGGGAACCGCAAGGACGTTTGCCAGAAACCGACTCGTGCTCGTGGTGCCCCCCTCCTCGTCGCTCAAGTCGTTCAAATCGCTCTCAGGCGCCAAGCGGGTCGTGGTGGCAGCCCCCAAAGTTCCAGCCGGCCACTATGCGCGCGAGGCTCTAGACCGAGCCGTCCAGTACTATGGACAGGCATGGAAGGACACAGTCCTCCGACACGTCGTCAGCGAGGAGCAGGACGTGCGCGCGGTCTTGGCCAAAGTCCAACTCGGAGAAGCAGACGCTGGCATCGTCTATGCCAGCGACGCTCAAAGCGCGGGCAAGAAGGTGCGCTCGATCCCTCTGCCTGATACGATCGGTTTCGTCGTCTCGTATCCCGTGGCCGTCGTTTCCGGAACCCGACAAGCACAAGAGGCCAAGGACTTCATCGAGTTTCTCGTCTCCAAGAAAGGACAGTCGATTCTGGAGAAGTACGGGTTCCTTCGCGCACAGCCGCAGAAGGCTCGGGGCTCTGGTTCTCTCGAACTCAGTCTGGGGGTGACCGCATACGCGGTCGTCACTCAGTCGGACTGACGGCTGGCTGGGGCTGGGTCGTATTGGCCTCCCCGCTCTTGGTGCTCGTCCTCTTGCCGGTGGTGGCCTTGGTCCAACGGGGAGCTGGCGGTTCGCTCCACGAAGCGCTTGGATCCAGTGAAACCTGGCAGGCTGTCGTAGTTAGCCTCAAAACAAGCTTGGTCAGCCTCGTAGCCATCTGTCTCTTTGGCACGCCTCTCGCCATCGTTCTGGCCCGTGGCCACTTCTGGGGCAGGGAACTCCTCCGAGCCTTGGTCTCGATGCCAGCCGTCTTGCCACCGGCTGCGGCAGGGATCGGTCTGCTCGTCGCCTTTGGTCGTAAAGGCATCGCCGGGCCTTGGCTCGAGGCGATGGGCCTCAGCTTGCCGTTCACTCCGATTGCCGTCGTCATGGCGCAGACGTTCGTCGCGTCTCCCTTCCACGTCCTCCAAGCCGCCGCCGCATTTGCAGACCTGGATCCTGCCGCTGAAGAGAGCGCGGTACTGGATGGCGCTGGTCCAGCCAGCGTCCTGTGGCACATCGTGTTGCCTCAAGTCAGGGGTTCCCTCTTTTCGGGTGCGACCCTGGCTTGGGCCAGGGCATTGGGCGAGTTTGGTGCGACGATCCTTTTTGCCGGGAGCCTCGCAGGACTGACCCGTACGATGCCGCTTGCCATCTATCTTGGATTTGAGTCCGACCTCAACGTCTCCATAGCGCTATCGTGCGTCCTGCTCGTGCTCGCTGTCTTGGCCGTCCTTCTCGGTCGGTACTTCCTTTGGCGTACGCAGAAGGCCTCTACGTGAGGTGTATAGTCTCTGACGTATGTTGGGTCTTCTTGTGAGCCTCGTCTCCTTGATCGACCCCGTGACGAGCGCTGCCGATTTCAAGTGGTTGTCCACACGGACGCAAGCCGAAGGGGCGAACAAGGCGGAGTGGATCTGGGTGCAGCCTGCGGGGTCTCCCAAGCCGACGACGGAAAACGCTTCCGTCGGACGGGCCGTCTTCAACAAGACGTTCGTATTGGCCGATGGCAAGGTCAAGCGCGCCGTCATTCAGTTTACGGCAGACAACCAGTGCGTCGTGACTTTGAACGGCAAGCCCGTTGCGAAGAGCGTGGACTGGTCGCAGCTTCAGTCGGTGGACGTGGCTGCGGATCTGCGGCCCGGTGAGAACACACTTTCCATCCAAGCCGAGAACACGCCCGGCATTCCAGGAGGATCGAACCCTGGGGGACTCATCGCCTCCCTTCAGGTCGATTTCGAACGGGGCTCGCCACTGCAGGTCGTCACGGGTGCTGACTGGCAGTCGCCCAATGGGGAAGTGGTCGTGCTCGGGCCTTCGGGAACGGCGCCGTGGAACTTGTCGCAGCCGAACCAGCCGTGCCCCGTCTTCCGCAAGGAGTTCTCACTCGAGGGCAAAGTCAAGAAGGCGACGCTCCGTGTTGTCGGCCTAGGACAGTTTGAGTTTCATGTCAACGGAAAGAAGGTCGACGAATCACTTTTTTCCGAGCCATGGTCACAGTACGATCAAACGGTCTACTACCGAGACTACGACGTCACCCACGACCTTAGGCCCGGCAAGAATGCCTTGGGCGTGCTGATAGGAAACAGCTTCTGGCACGTCGCCCGTCCGCCCGAGGGACGGTACACCAAAGGGGACGCGATGCCCGACTTCAGCAACGGACTGCCTTGCCTGCTGGCGGTCGTCCTCACCATCGAACTAGCCAACGGCCAAGCTCAGTTGGTCACCAGCGACCAGACCTGGAAAGTGACCACCGGACCTCTCATGCTCTCGCACGTCTATGCCGGCGAAGACTACGACGCCACCCAGTTGCCCGACGGTTGGGACCGACCCGGCTTTGACGATGCGTCGTGGACGAGCCCTGTCGCGGCCGAACCGTCGATCAAAGGGCTCAAGCCCATGACTTGGCCGCCAGTCCGGGTGAAAGAGGTGTTCGAACCGGTAAAGGTCTTGCAGCCTAAACCTGGCGTATTCAGTTATGTCTTCCCTCAAAACGCCTCGGCTATCGTTCGCTTCAAGGTCAAAGGCAAGAGAGGCCAGACGATCGTGCTCAAGCCATCAGAAGTGATGGCGAAGAACGGAGAGGTCGAGCAACTCAACCTATGGGGTGCGGCGTGCACGTTCGCTTACACCCTGCGCGGCCGCGGCTCCGAAGACCATCAGTGGCTCTTCACTTACCACGGCTTCCAGTACGTCGAACTTACAGGCGGTGTGCCGGCAGGGATGCCCAACCCAAAGGGCCTGCCCGTGGTGGAGTCGCTCGAGCTACTCCACGTGCGGACGGACAATCCAGAAATCGGTGAGTTCCAGTCCTCCAGCGGCCTCTACAACAAAACGCACAGCCTCATCGACTGGGCCATGCGCTCGAACATGAACTACGTGCTCACGGACTGCCCACACCGCGAGAAGCTGGGCTGGCTCGAGTGTGCCCACTTGCTGACCCGCACGTTCGCCTATCGCTACGACTGCAAGGAGTGGTTCAAAAAGCTTTGCGGCGACCTGCGCGACGCCCAGATGGCCGACGGTCGGATCCGGACCGTCGCCCCGTGCTACCTGATGCGCCCGCCGGACGATATGTACGAGTTCACGGTCGAATGGGGCGCAGCGGGGGTGTTGCTCCCGTGGCAAGCCTACGAATGGTATGGCGACAAGAGCTTCCTGACCGAGAACTACGCGATGATGAGGGCCTACGTGGACTTCATCGACAAAGAGTCGCCGGAAGGCATCGCTCCCGGGTCGCTGGGAGACTGGTACGACTACGGCCATGGCCAGCTGCCAGGCCCAAGCCGGTTCACGCCGACCGATCTGACGGCCACGGCCTGTTGGGCTATGTGTGTCGACGCCGTCGAAAAGAGTGCTGAAACCTTGGGCCACCAAGACGACGCCGAACGCTTTGGAAAGCTAAAAGACAAGATCAAGGCTGCGTTCCTCAAGAAGTTCTATGACCCGAGCTCAAAGACCTTCACAAACCACGGAAGTGTGCAGACAGGTAGTGCCATGGCCCTGTGCGCGCAACTGGTGCCCGAGAACGACCGGACGGGTGTCCTGCAAAAGATCGTCGCTGAGTTGGTCAGGCGCGGCTACCAGCAGACCAGCGGAGACGTGGGCCACCTGTTCCTGATCCGTGCCCTCGCCGAGGGGGGGCGCTCCGACGTCCTGCACAAGGTCTACTCGCGCACCGGGCTAGGCAGCTACGGCGGCATCCTGGCCAAGGGGCTGACCACCCTGCCCGAGACGTGGGACGCGATCACTGTCGGCAGCAACTCGCTGAACCACTGCATGCTCGGCCACGTCATGGAGTGGTACTACGGCTACGTCCTGGGCGTCCGTCAGGCGCCCGGCGACGTCGGTTGGCACAGTGTCCTGTTCGCGCCGGTACCCGGCGACTTGACCCACTGTGAGGGAAGCTTCAAGAGCCCACGAGGCGAGATCAAGGTCCGCTGGAGTCGGGAGAGCGCCACGTTCAAAGCCGACATCGTGGCTTCCCCACGCATGGAAGTCCGCTTCGTCCTGCCGCCTGGCCCATGGCGCCACGTGACGATCAACGGCAAGGAAGTCGCTGTCACCGATGGCACGGCCCAGTTGCCCTCAGGCAAGTCGAAGATCGTGGCCAAGGCGTGAGTCGGACGCTTGGCTGACGTCGTGACCACGTCTCAGCAAGAGGAGACGGTCACAAAAAGACCGGCCGAAGCCGTGTGCCTTGGCCGGTCCAGAGGGATGCAGAAGGGACAGCTCAGCGCTTGACGAACTGGAAGCCGCGGCGGGCTTTCTTGCGTCCATACTTCTTGCGCTCTTTGACCCTCGCGTCGCGGGTCATGAACCCGCCAGCGCGGAGGGGTGACCGCATCGACTCGTCGAGGTTCACCAGGGCCCGTGAGATGCCGAGCCGCACGGCGCCGGCTTGGCCGGTGATGCCGCCGCCTTTGACTCGGGCGACGACGTCGTACTTGCCCTCGATCTCAAGGTGCGCGAAGGGCGACTGGACAAGGATCTCCAGCACGGGGCGGCAGAGATAGGCCTTGAACTCTTTGTCGTTGATGGTGATGTTGCCCTCGCCCGGCTTGACCCAGACTCGCGCGATGGCGCACTTGCGGCGCCCGGTTCCGTAGCTGATCGCTCCTTTAGCCATGTCAGTTCTTTCCGATCGAGAGCGGCTGCGGGTTCTGGGCCGCGTGCGGGTGATCGGGGCCCGCATAAACCTTGAGCTTCTTGTAGGTGGCGTGGCCGAGCTTGGTCTTCGGCAACATCCCCCAAATGACCTTCTCCACGAGCTTGACGGGATCTTTGGCGAGCAGGTCTTCGCGGCTCACGTTCTTGAGCCCGCCAGGCCAGCCGCTGTGCCAGTAGATGAGTTCTTCACCCTTGCGTCCGGTCATCACGACCTTGTCTGCGTTGACGACCACGACGAAGTCGCCACAGTCCATGTTGTAGGTGAAGGTCGGCTTGTGCTTACCGCGCAGGATCTGCGCCACCTGTCCCGCGAGCCGCCCGATGGGCACCCCCGCGGCGTCGACCACGAACCACTTCTGGTCGATCTCGTCCGGCTTGGCCGTGTACGTCCTGTTCATTCTGGTCCTCAAAATAGGATCGAGGCGAAGGCACCAAAGCACGCCAACGCGCGGATACCGCCTCGTGGAACGCTTAAGATACCTGATCCTGAGGCGGGGACGGGTCCGTTCCCGAGCCTTGCGCCAGGTTATGAGCCCACTGACCCTGCCCACGTAGGCAAGACAGGGTTCGTGGGGCGGGGCCACCTACCGACCGAAGGAGAGGGTCGGCTGGCTAGACCATGGTGAAACCGGAATAAGAGGAAAGACTCGCGGGAGAAAGTAGAAAGCAAATGTGTTACCCGGCTCACAAATGGCTGACGAGCATTCCCGTCTCCCAGTTGTCCTTTTCAGCAGGATCCTTGACCCACGCCGGGACTTTGAGGCGGAACTGGTGGGCCATGGCCAGTACGACAGGTTCGTAGGTGCCCCGCAGGCGGGCAAGTTCCATCCACGCGTCGTCGTCCCGGCCCAGCGAGAGGCCGTGGCCCTCCAGAGCCGTCGCGAGGCCGTCGAAGGTCGCGCGGTCCAGCCTTTCCGGTGCGCCGTCCGACTCCACGCTGAAGACCTGGCTGATGTCGATGGCGGCGTGGCGGCACATGGCAAAAGTTAAATGAGCTTGGCGGCGGGCGATGCGGCACTCTTGCTCAGCGGGCATCCCGGCAAGCAGCAGAACACAGGCGTCCATCACCGCCGTCATGGCGCACAGCCAGCTTGTGTCGGAGTGTTGGGACCGGTAGGCGACGAGGATGGGGTAGGAGAGGTGAGTCTCCAGGAGTTCGGCAGCCCAAGTCTCCCAACGTTCAAGCCAGGCGTGCAGCCCTTCCCAGTCGTCGTCTGCGGTGAAGCGCAGCAGCATTTCGCCACCGCTGGGGGGAGAGCCGGCCCGAGCGTCCATGAGCGTGATGAGCACTTCGCGGCGGCTGAACGAACCATAGAGCACGGGCAGGTAGCTGATCACGACGGCCAAGAAGCCGAAGCCGAGGCCGGCCTCGATCACGCTGAGCGCGTGGCCGAGGGTGCCGTCCAGGGTCAAGTCGCCATAGCCGAGCGTGAGGAAGGTGACGCCACTGTAGTAGAACGCCTGGCCAAAGGTGGGCACGGCGCCGTGCATGGTGACACCGACGCCAATGACGACGAGGGCGAAGCCGAGGATGAGCAGGCACGCCCAGGCGGCGATGAGCGCGACGATGCTGAAGGGCCCGAAGAGGCTGAGGCGCATGTCCTCGGTCGGGCTGCCCCTTTTGACAAGCCCGGAATAGACCTTCCACATCGCGACGTTGAGCCGATTGGAGAGGCGGCTGGCGCTGCGGACTGTGCGCGGGAGGAGGATCGAGACGAAGGCGTCTCTGAAGGTCAAGTAGATCACGAAGACCCCGAAAAGGGTGATCACGACGGGCACGTGTGGATTATGGTGCGGCGGCGTGGCGCGGGTAGCGCACCTTCATCAGGCAAAGGCCGCTAGCGGGCAGGACCGTGGGCCAGTGCACCTCGTTCTTGACGCGCTGGGCCAGAAGCTCATCCAGCCAGTCGGGCTCACGGCGGCCGCGGCCGATCTCCCAGAGCGCCCCACTGATCCGGCGCATCATGCCGCGGGCATAGGCCAGGGCCACGACGTCGATCCACACTTCGTCGCGCACTTGAAGCACCTGGATGGAGCGCACTGTGCGCACGGTGTTCTGCCACTCCTCGATGAGTTGGGTGAAGGCGAGGAAGTCGTGCTCGCCCACGAGCTTTTGTGCAGCTTCGTGCATGAGACCTACATCGAGCGGCCGGCCATACCAGTGCACAAACCGGGAACGAAGCGGGTCTTGCGGCCCGGTTTGGATACGGTAGCGGTACCAGCGGTCTTCTGCCCAGAAGCGGCTGTGGAACTCCGCGTGTACGAACTGGGCGCTGACCACAGAGAGGTCGCGCGGGAGAAGGTCGTTGAGGGCCCTTACCCACTTGCTGGGCAGGATGGGTCGGGTCGAGTCGAAGTGCACGACTTGGCCGCGTGCATGGGCACCGCTGTCGGTACGGCTGGCGCCGAGCATTTCGACGTCCTCGGCCGCGACTTGGGTGATGGCTTCGGACAGAGTGCCGTGGACAGTGCGCTGCCCAAACTGGGGCGCAAAACCACAGAAGTCTGTGCCGTCGTAAGCGACGACAAGCTTGACCCGGCGCTTCTTAGTCCCGGACAAGCTCCAGAACGGCGGTGTCGGCGCCGTCTCCGCGGCGGGTTCCGGTTCTCGTCAACCGAGTGTATCCACCCTTGCGGTCACGATACATCGGCGCCACGTTCTTGAACAGGTGGTTGACCAGGTCCTCGCCGTTGATGAGGCTGCGCTGCTGCAGGATGTGCATCTTCTCAAGCTCGCTCTTGCCGGCAAGAACCTTGGACGGCATGGCGCTCGACCGGCTGTGTCCAACCAGGATCTTGCGGGTCTCTCTTCGGGCCGCAATGGTGTCCTCTTTGGCGGTCGTAATGAGCTTCTCCACGATCCGGCGCAGCTCTTTGGCCCGGCCAAGGGTCGTGTGGACATACCCGGTGCGGACGAGTTGGCGCGCGAGGTTGTTGAGCAGTGCGCGTCGTTGGTCGCTCGGCAGTCCTAGCTTTCGTCGGTCGATTTTGTGCGTCATGCGGGGTCTCCTTAGAAATCGTCGTCGTCGTCGAGCAGGTCGAGACTGACGTAACCGCCTTTGGCGGCCTTGAGTTCGATGCCGTGCTCCTGCAACTTCTCGCGAACTTCCATCAGCGACTTTTTGCCGAAGCCTCGGATGCTGGTGAGATCGGCCTCGTTGACCACGGCGAGTTGGCGCAGGGTCATGATGGAGGCGCGGCGCAGACAGTTGAAGGTGCGCTGGCTGAAGTCCATCTCCTCGATCTTGAGGTCGGGGATGTTCGCGAGTTCGGGTGCGAGCGTCTCCTCGCCTTCCATTCCCACGTCCAGTCCCGCCCGACCGAGGTCGAAGAACATCTTGAAGTACTTGTCGAGGATGTGCGCGGCCTGAGTGACGGCATCGTTGGGGGGAACGGAGCCGTTGGTCCAGACCTCGAGCACGAGCCGCTCATAGTCAGTGCGCTGTCCGACACGGGTGGCCTCGACGACGTAGTTGACTTTCTTGACAGGCGTGAACTGAGAGCCGGTCGGAATGATGCCGATGACGCCTTTGTAGCGGTCCTGCCTTTCCGGCAGCACGTATCCGCTGCCCCAGCCGACGTAGAGCTCGGCGCTCAAACTGGCCTTGGTGTCGCTGATGGTGGCGAGATAGCACTCCGGGTTCATGATGCTCAGCCCTTCGGGGCAAAGCACGTCGGCACCCGTCACTCTTCCTGGGCCCTTGACGTCGATACGGAGAACGGCTTCATCGGGCGGCATGCCTTCGAAGTCCCATCGGATCGCGAGGTCCTTGAGGTTGAGGAGGAGCTCGGTCGTGTCTTCCTTGACGCCGGGGATCGGGGCGAATTCGTGGAAGACCTTGTCCACCTTGATCGCGCAGATCGCCGCGCCTTGGATGCTGCTCAGCAACACCCGGCGGAGGGCGTTGCCGATCGTTTGTCCGTAACCGCGCTCGAGCGGCTCCAAGACGAACTTGGCGTACTCCGACTTGATCTCAAGAGTCTGAATATGGGGCATCTTTTTCTCTTAGACTCGGCGCTTCTTGGGCGGCCGGCAACCGTTGTGGGGAACTTTCGTGACGTCGCGGATGGACGTGACCTGCAGGCCAGTGGCATTGAGCGACCGGATCGCGGTCTCCCGTCCGCCGCCTGGGCCGGAGACGTAGACGTCGCAGGTCTCCATGCCGTGGTCGCGGGCTTTCTGGGCGGCCCTCTCCGCACTGAGTTGGGCCGCGAACGGCGTGCCCTTGCGGCTCCCTTTGAACCCGACGTTGCCGCTGCTGCCCCAGCAGAGCGTGTTGCCCTGGGGATCGGTGATCGTCACAATCGTGTTGTTGAACGCCGAGTGGATAAAGGCGTGACCATGGGCCACCTGCCTCTTTTCCTTCTGCTTGCCTCGCGTAGTGGGTTTGCGTGCCATGCCTTACTTCTTCGCCTTCTTCTTTCCGGCAACGGTCTTCGCCTTGCCCTTGCGGGTACGAGCGTTGCTGCGAGTTCGCTGTCCACGAGTGGGGAGACCGCGGCGATGGCGCAGTCCGCGGTAGCTGCCGATCTCGATCAGGCGCCGGATGTTGGAGTAGACCTCGCGGCGCAGGTCGCCTTCGACCTCGTACTCCTCGTCAATGACGTTCCTGAGTTTTCCGACCTCGTCGTCACTGAGGTCGCGAACCTTCTTGCGAGGGTCGAGACCCGTCTTTTCGATGATCTCCTGAGCCCTCTTCGGCCCGATACCGTAAATGGACTGGATGCCGTAGTAGACGGCCTTGTCCCTGGGTAGGTCTACACCTGAAATGCGCGCCATGCTTCTCTTCTCTAGCTTCCTTCTTCGACCTGGGTTCCTCGCCTCAACCTTGACGCTGCTTGTGCTTCGGGTTGACACAGATCACGCGCACGACACCTTCGCGCTTGATGATCTTGCATTTGTCGCAGATCTTCTTGACACTTGCTCTGACTTTCATGTGCGTGTTCTCGCTCCTGTCGAACCTTTCCCGGGTGCCCCGGCGCCGAAACTGGCTTCCGAACCCCGGCTGAGGCTTTCCTCACGCCGCCACCGTCTCTAGGGTAAGGCGGCCTTGGCTCTCGCCGGGCACGATGATGCCTGGCGCAAGGGGAAATGATACCATGGCCGGAACCGGTCCCGCTCTTCAAATGGGGCTGCAGCCCGGCTTTTCTTTCCGGTTCAGACGACCGATCCCCGGACGGAACCGCGCCCCGGGGTCGTGCTTAGTACCTGCGGACGGTCGCTACTCCGGCTTCGCGGTGGCGTACAGCCAGTCTTGGCATGGTGAACCGATCGGACACCGACCGAGGATCAAATCGCCCAGGTTTTCGCGCTGAAAGTCGGAGGCATGAAACCCATAGCCAAAGTCTCCGGACCGGAGGGTTGGCTTCATGGCTTTGGCGTGAGAGTCGCACCAGACCGTCACGCCGAACCCGTTGTTACGCCCGTGGATCCCTGGATAGTCGCTTGAGGGCGGATCGATCAGTGCACTGCCTTCCAAGGTTGGGGAGGAGTACTGCCAGTTGTTGATCCTTGCGCTCGAGGCAAAGGCCAGGGTCTCCGTCGGCTCGTCGAGGGAACCGAAGCTGACCGGCTTGGGAATCTCGTTGAAGTTGCCGTCGTAGTCGTTCGGGCTGAGATACACGTAGTTGTAGCCGTAGCCAGTCAGCCCGAGGGCCGTGCGCAGGTTGTTCGGAAACGAGGGGTCGACCGAAAGGCCATGGCTCTTCGTGTACGGAAAGAGCAGGGCTTCGTTGGCACGGAACGTCGTTCCATCCCAGGATCCCCACCAGTAGTAAGTCCGGTCGCCGCCAGCCGTCCAGGCCCGCATGACGACGTCGTCTGAGTCGTTGAGGTACATCGTCCAGGCGAGCCCAATCTGCTTGAGGTTACTGATCGATTGGGCTTTTCTGGCCGCCATTTTCGCCTGTGCGAAAACGGGGAACAGAATCGCGGCCAGGATCGCGATGATGGCGATGACGACGAGAAGCTCGATGAGCGTGAATGCACGTTCCGCTTTCATTTCCATGACCTGTCTGATGGCCAATCCTTGAGCAGAACTGCCGGCAGTTACACCTGCCTTCCCCAGACCGGACACAGCGTCCTTGTCCCAGGGGCCCCATGCTCGTGAGTGGCCTGAATGGGCGTCACAAGTCGGGCATTCGGGCTTTCACCGCTGCGGCACAGCGCCGGAATTCCACCGGCTTCCCCCGTTCAATGCCCTGGCACGACCCAGGGCACTTGTGAGTCCTGACCAGGATACCCTTCGGCCGTCGAGAGTCGTCGTGCGCCACGAATTTAGGGAGATGGTCTTTTTAGTAGACAAAAATATGCTAGTATGTCTACATGTCGGCGCAGCCAGCTTTGTTCGAAATCGAGCCGTCGCTTCGCGTCCCAACGCGCGTGGGCGCTTCCAGGGTCACGGCCCGACGCGTGAAGCAGATCCTGACCAAAGCGACGGGCATGGTTTCGGGCTTTGATTTCACGCTGAACCCGTACATCGGATGTTCCTTTGGCTGCGCCTACTGCTATGCCGCGTTTTTTCAACCGGACGAAGCAAAGGCAGCCGACTGGGGGAACTGGGTCGAGGTTAAGGAAAATGCTGTCGCCCTGGTCAGTCAGGAGAGGAGGCTGGCTGGTGCCCACGTCTACGTAGGCTCCGTCACGGATCCGTACCAGCCATTAGAGAAGCAGACCCGGTTGATGCGCTCCCTCCTGGAAGTTATGAGCGAACTAGGGCCCCAGCCCAGGCTCGTGGTTCAGACTCGATCTCCGATCGCGACTCGAGACATTGATCTGTTCCAGCGCTTCACGCACTTCAAGCTCAACATGTCGGTCACGACGGACAGCGACGACGTGAGAAAACGTTACGAGCCTGGCTGCGCCAGCATTGAGAGGCGCCTCGCTGCCGTTCAACGGCTTTCCGAAGCCGGAATCGACGTTTGTCTGAGTCTGTCGCCTCTGCTACCCGTCAAGGATGTCGAGTCGTTTGCTGAATGCATACGCGCCTCGGGAGCCAGATCGGCGTGGGTCGGCTACTTTCACCCGGGGACACGTCGGTTCGCATCCGGTACTCGGCCTAATGCGCTCACCTTGGCCAGGGAGGACGGATGGGGGTTTGAGAGCTACTTGGACACCGTGAGCCAATTGAGGAAGCTGCTTCCCGGAATGCTGACTAAGAGCAACGATTGATGGCTTGAATTCCCTAGCCGGGTCACCATTCACGGCAGCGCCGGAGGCGATCAGCGGTAGCGGTAGACGATGCGGGCGCGAGTCAGGTCGTATGGAGAGACGCACACCCTGACCCGGTCACCGTTCAAGATTCGGATCCAGTGCTTGCGCATCTTGCCGCTGACGTAGCAAAGGATTTCGCCATCCGTGTCGTCAAGTTTCACCCGGAACTGGGCGTTGGGCAAGTTTTCGACGACGACGCCGTCGAGCTCAATTCCCTCTTCTTTGTCCGTTTCCACCGTCTTTTTCTTGACGGGGCCCCGATATCTGCCTCTGCCTGCCATGCGTTCCTTGGGTTATTCGACCGTGAGCACCTCGGGGCCTTCTCGCGTGACGGCAACCGTGTGCTCAAAGTGTGCACTCAGTTTACCGTCTTTCGTGACCATGGTCCAGCCATCCTCAAGTGTTACCACGTCATAGGTGCCTTCGTTGACCATCGGCTCGATACAGATCGTCGTGCCCTCTTTGAGCACAGGGCCCGAGCCAGCGCGCCCAAAGTTCGGGACACTGGGTTCCTCGTGCAAGTTGCGGCCGATTCCATGTCCGACGAGCTCGCGGACGATCGAATAGCCGTTTGCCTCGACATACTTTTGCACGGTCGCACTGATGTCGCCGACTTTGTTGCCAACTTTTGCCTTACTTATCCCTTGCCAGAGAGACTCCTGAGTGATGTTGAGGAGCCGCTCTGCGTTTTTAGCGATTCTGCCTACAGGAAACGTCCAAGCACTGTCTGCATGGAACCCCTCTTTGTACACACCGAAGTCGAGGTCAATGATGTCGCCTTCCTGAAGCGGCGTTTCATCGGGTATTCCATGGATCACCACGTTGTTCACGCTGATGCACGTAGCAGCCGGATAGCCTCGGTAGCCCAGGAAGCTCGGCCTGCCCCCTTTCTCCCGAATCAACTTCTCAGCGAGCTCGTCAAGAAACTTGGGAGTCGTCTTGCCAGGCACGATGGACTCCGAACACAGGCGCATCGCCCAGGCCACGATGCGGCCCGATTCACGAATCTTCGCGATATCGCTTTCACGTTTCAGGATGATCATGGGAGTCAGAAGGGCCCGCGCCAGCGGTCGAACCATCCGATAGACGACCGAGTTGATTCAGCCCAATCCGGATTATACGGTTCGGCCCGCGGCAATGCGGGCCCGGGACACGATTGCCCTATCCTCCCACCGACCGGCGTATCGCCACGAGCAGGAACGCATGTTGGAAACCGTCGTTTGAGACTGAGGCGAACCCCGTTATGCTGCCTGTCGGACTGAGACCGACGGCCCTGCGCAGACTCCATGTGTCAGGCTTGTTCTGAACAAGTGTGTTCAGGTCCACCATGCCCGTCCCTGGCCTCCACAGGTAGGCGTTCTCGCCAGCCGACGTAGTGAAGCTCCCGACGACCCATCCGCTGTCGTTGATGTCGCACGGGGCTGACGTGCCCGCCTTACCTTGCAAGTCGCCGAGATCGAGGTAGCTGTCGTCTGGTTCGTGGATGAGTGAGCGCGAAGGTGACGCAGTGGATCCGCACGACTGCCCTAGGTTGTTGAGGGCGACAGGGTAGAAGTCCGTGCCAGGCGGTGCCGCGAAGTCGACGAACGTGCTGCCGCCTTGCCAGACGTTGCCCCGAAAATGGGTCACGCCTCCCTCCATGACAGCGTGCATACCCAGCACATCGCCCCAGTCGTTGACATCGAAGGCACCCGTGCTGAGCCCCTGGGGAGTCAGACCGAGCGATTTGATCCCCAGGCCTGGCCGATAAAGCCAAGCTTGGGCCCGGTTGAAGAAGTCGAGGCCAGATCCGACGATCCAACTGCTCGCGTTAACGGCACTGGTCGTCTGGTGCCGCAGCCCTTGGGGCATTGTCAGCCGGGTCGCGCCAGAACTTGGATCAAAGATGCCTGGGCTGGTAGAGGAACCGCTTGTCAAGGACAGCGCGATCTGCCCCATGTCGTTCACGTCACGTCCCGTGGCTTTCGTGAAACCCGATGGTACTGGAATATGGACTAAACCGTCACGGGTCGTCCAATAGTATTCGCCATCGAGCACGACCGTGTTCGCGCTATTGATCCTTCGACCAATCGAGTTGCCGATCGTGGCCCTCCCGAGGTCGATCAACTGGTATCGCAGCGTGTCAGACGACCACGCTGTCGAGGCAAGCCAGGGTATGAAAAAGAAAGAAGCCCAACGGGCCATTGACGGGGATTGTTGGGCTGAGAGCGTCGAACCTCACTCGCTAAAAGACCGGAATTGACGGTTTCTGGTTTCGGGCTTAGGCTTGGTCGAGGACGCCCAGTTCAGTGGCGACGTCCCGGAACACCTCTTCCGGATCCCTGTCACCGCATATCCTGAGAAGCTGACCCTGAGCGTCATAGTAGTCGATGACGGGTTGCGTGTTCTCCCGGAAAACCCTGAGCCGCTCGCGGATGGTCTCGGGTTTGTCGTCCTCGCGGACAAAGAGAGGGCTGTTGCACTTGTCACAGAAGCCCTCTCGCTTGGGAGGCTTATTGACGGAGTGGTAGATCTCTCCGCACTTGGTGCAGCCCAGTCGTCCACTGAGGCGACGGACGACGACCTCGTCGTCGATTTCAAGGGAA
The DNA here is from genome assembly GCA_029781035.1 of Armatimonadota bacterium. Taxonomy (GTDB): domain Bacteria; phylum Armatimonadota; class Fimbriimonadia; order Fimbriimonadales; family Fimbriimonadaceae; genus JAEURO01. The sequence goes on along the minus strand of JAKOXK010000028.1, from coordinate 715 downwards.
ACGACACCATTGAGCCTGATTTCCTCACGATCAAGCTCCTCGGACAGCGCCTCAGCTTGGCGGACTGTCCTCGGAAATCCATCGAGGACAAATCCTCGGTGTCGCACGTCGTCCGACCGAAGACGCTTCACCATCATCTGGATCGTAACTCCGTTGGGAACGAGTTCGCCTCGGTCGATGTAGCTCTTGGCCAGTTGCCCGAGATCCGTTTCTGCCTCGATCTCAGAACGGAAAATCACGCCTGAGGAGAGTGGCTTGACCCCAAGACGCTCCTCTAGAAGGGCGGCTTGCGTGCCCTTCCCGACGCCCGGGGGGCCGATGAGGATGATACGGATTGGCATGAGGGGTGAGTGTACTTGAGGTGGATGGGACAAGCCATTGCCCATGGGAACCGCGACGGGAGCCGAGGCACAACCCCCGGCTCCCGTCGCCGGTTCATTCGTACTGCTTGATCAGCAGGTTCGCTTCGATCTGTCTCATGGTTTCAAGTGCGACCGCGACCATGATGAGTAGGGACGTTCCACCGATCAGTTGGAGGTTCGGGATCGGAGCGATCAAGGGAAACATGTACGAGGTCAGGGCCGCTCCCGCCAGGAACAAGGCACCCACGAACGTCACTCGCGATATGACACCGTCCAGGAAGTCCTTCGTCTGTTTGCCGGGGCGGATCCCAGGGATATAGGATCCGTGCCGCTTCAAGTTGTCGGCAATGTCC
>JAKOXK010000026.1 GCA_029781035.1 Armatimonadota bacterium | reverse complement strand
AGGAACGCCTCGGTCATCGTGGGATGTGCGTGGATCGTGTCAACCATGACGTCTACCGTCGCCTCAAGCTTGATGGCCACGACCGCCTGAGCGATGAGGTCCGTCGCATGGTGTCCTACTACGTGAACACCGAGCACTTCGCCGTACTTCTTCTCGCTCACGACCTTGACAAAGCCATCCTGTTCGTTGGCGGCCATCGCTTTGCCGAGCGGTCTAAAGAGGAATTTTCCGACCGCGACGTCGTACCCTTGCTCTTTCGCCTGTCCCTCAGTGAGGCCGACGCTGGCGACCTCAGGCACGGTGTAAATGCAGTTAGGAACGGCTCGGTAGTCGGCCTTTCGGCCCGTGTTCTTCACGATGTTCTCGACTGCCACAAGGCCTTCGTAGCTGGCCACGTGTGCGAGTTGGATCCGGCCTGTCACGTCGCCAATAGCGTAGATGTTGGGGACGCTTGTCCGAAGGGTCTCGTCTGTCTCAATGCCAAGCCTATGGAGTTTGACCCCGATTTGCTCCAGTCCAAGATCGTCCGTGAACGCCCGCCGACCCACTGCGACGAGGACGACGTCGTACTCGTCTGAAGTCGACTGTCCACCGTTCTTGATAGAGACGTTCCAGCCCCTTTTTGTCTTCTCGAGCTTCTCGACCGCGCTCCCGGTCTTGATCTTCAGCCCTTGTCGGCTCAGGATTTTGCCAAGTTCGTTCCCCAGGTCCTCGTCCATCATCGGAATGACTCGAGGGAGCATCTCGACGACCGTGACGTCAGTTCCCAATCCGTTGAAAACATAACCGAACTCGACACCGATGACGCCTCCTCCGATGATCAGCATCTTCTTGGGGATAAACGGGGCGGTGACTGCGTCGTCGCTTGTCCAGATGCCGTCATCCCGGCCGCCTTTGAGACCAGGGATCGGAGGCACGATGATCTTCGAGCCCATGGCCAGCAGAACGTTCTTCGCCCGCATCGAGGTCTTCTTCCCGTCCTTTTCGACTTCGACGGTGTTGGGGTTCACCATCCGTGCAAAGCCCTCGACATGACTGACCCCATGCTTCTTGAACAGGTACCCAACGCCGCCTCTCAGCGTCGAGACGATCTTGTTCCTCCTCGCTGAGTACTTCTCGAAATCCAACGAGATGTCACCGTTCACGACGACTCCAAAGTCGGCCGCATGTTTCACGCTTTCCAGAGCATGCACGCCGGCGATCATCGCCTTGCTGGGGATACAACCCCAGTTGAGGCAGGTCCCTCCCAGGAACTCCTTCTCCACCACGGTCACGGAAGCACCCAGCTGGGCGGCACGAATCGCCGCTACGTATCCACCTGGGCCTGCGCCGATCACGATGAGGTCTGAGTCGAACTTCTCTTGCGCCATGGGTTGAGTCTGCTCCTGAGGTGCCGGTATTCCCCTGATCTCGTTGATGAGGGCCTCGACCCCTTTCGGGGGTGCGACGACCGCCCCCGCTGTGACTTCGGTCACCGAATTCGGGGGAATCAAACTTGCGTGCCTGGGACGACGGGGCACGTGGAAAGTGTACCTACGGGTTGAAGTACGGCTGGGGCGGCCGCTCGGCCGATTGGCGGCATGACAGACGCCTTGGCCGGCGCCTTGAATCTCTAACCATTCTTGGATCTAGGCCTGGACTACGGTCCTGAGGAAAACCTGCCGATAGTGGTATCGTTGCAAACCTACATGGCCGACCTTGGCACCTTTTCGGTGAATGGTCAGCCCGGAGACGCGAGGTCCCGGGCCAGTGAGGTCGTGCGATTCCGACGAGGTCGACGACGAATCTAGGGGATTTGCCCTGGACGATCCGAACGGACGAAGACGCTCCCTAAGGTTCCCGCAAATCCCCGAAAGCGAGACACCTTTCTTCACGCCCAACGAAGGGCCCCGAGCGCTCCGCACCGAAGTCAACCATGATCGAGACAACAGTTCACGCCGCCGTCAACGCCATCGGCCACCAGAAGCCGCTGTTCGACGCGCCCCAACACAAAAGCACACCGAAACACGTCCTGAAGTCTTCTGACCTCAGTTCAGACGAGATCAGGCTTGTCCTGGACACGGCCAAGCTACAGAAAGCACTCCGCTCGAAAGGTGCGAACCAAATCGAGTCCTACGAGAACCGTCTTTTGGCGATGATCTTTGAGAAACAGTCTCTCCGCACCAGGGTGAGCTTTGAGACCGCGATCTACGAGTTGGGCGGACACGGTTGTTACCTCACAAAAAACGACATTGAGATGGGTGTCAGGGAGTCGATCGCCGACACCGCCCGTGTGCTCAGCAACTGGGCGGCGATGATCGTGGCCCGCCTGAACGATCACAACAACCTTGTGGAACTGGCAAGGTGGGCTACGGTGCCTGTCATCAACGCCCTGACCGATCAAGACCACCCATGCCAAGCCCTCGCCGACCTCCTCACTGTCGAGGAGATCTTCGGCAAGCAGCCGCTCAAGATGGCCTGGATCGGTGACGGCAACAACGTCTGCAACAGCTTCGCCGTCACAGCCGCAAAGTTGGGACACGAAGTTGTGGTCTGCACGCCTCCCGGATACGAGGCCGATGCGTCGGTGTACGAGTTCCCGAACGTGACGACCGAGTACGTTCCGGAAAAAGCTGCCGAAGGCGCCCATGTAGTGAGCACTGATGTTTGGGTCAGCATGGGCCAGGAAGCCGAGACCGAGATTCGGCAGAAGCGTTTCGCCAAGTATCAGGTCAACGAAGAGATCATGGCGATGGCCGCACCCAACGCCGTCTTCCTCCATTGCCTCCCGGCCGTTCGCGGGCTCGAGGTCACGGAGGACGTCATCGATGGGCCCCAGTCAGTGATCTTCCAGCAGTCGGACAATAGGCTCCACGCCCAGAAGGCGCTCATGAGCCTTATACTAGACGGGGTGCTGGCATGAAAAAGGCACTTGTCGTCTATAGCGGCGGCCTCGATACCACCGTCATCATTCCCGTCCTGAAAGCCGAAGGCTACGACGAGGTCCATACCGTGACCGTCGACGTTGGCCAGCCTGCATCCGACATCGCTCAAGCAGCTGAAAGGGCTGCCATCTTGGGCGCCGTCCATACCACGATCGATGCGAAGAAAGAGTTCGCTGAGGACTACTGCACCGTCGCTATGGCGATGAACGCGGACTACTTTGGCTATCCTCTATCCACGTCGATCGCTCGGCCACTGATCGCGAAGAAAGCAGCCGAAGTCGCCCTTGAGAAGGGCCCGTTTGATGCGGTCGTCCATGGTTGCACGGGCAAAGGCAACGACCAGTTCCGGCTGGAATTTGGCCTGCGTTTGCACGTCCCGCACATCCCGATCAAGGCTCCGGTTCGTGAACGCAACTGGACGAGGTCCGAGGAGATCGAGTATGCCGAGAAGGTCGGAGCGCCCATTGGTCAGTCCAAGGACAAGATTTGGAGTATCGACGAGAACTTATGGGGCCGGTCGATCGAGGGAGGGCGGTTGGAAGAGCCCAACTTCGCGCCACCCGAGGAGATCTTCCAGTGGACAGCATCACCGCTACATGCGCCCGACGAGCCTCAAACAGTCATCGTTGACTTCCAGCACGGCAAGCCTGTCGCCCTCAACGGCCAGGAACTGGATTCACTGTCGCTCATTACCCTGGCCAACCAGCTTGCTGGACATAACGGCATCGGTCGCATCGACATGATGGAAGACAGGATGATCGGCATGAAGGTGCGCGAGAACTACGAGTGCCCGGGAGCGACGCTTCTGATTCGGGCGCACAAGGAGCTTGAGGGATACGTTGTCACAGGCGCCGAACGGAAGTTCAAAGCGTTGGTCGACCAGCAGTGGGCTGAACTGGCTTACTGCGGTCTTTGGGGCGACCCGCTGTTCGACGACCTAGTGGCCTTTTCGAACCAGATCCAGAAACGCGTGACAGGCAAAGTGTGGCTGCAGCTCTACAAGGGCTCCCTGACCGTCACGGGACGTGAGAGCCCCTACGGCCTTTACAGTGAAGCGATCGCAAGCTTCGACGACTCGACGACGTTCTCCCAAAGCGCGATGGAGGGCATGGTCAAGGCTCATGGCCTCTCGAGCCTGATCTATGCAAGGTTGAAGGAATGAGTGGGCCCAAGTTGTGGGGCGGCGTCTTCGACAAGTCTCCCGATGCTTTGGCTTGGGCTTTCGGCCAGAGCATCAAGAGCGATCTGACACTCCTTTGGGAGGAGTTCGATGTCTCGCTGGCTCATGCGGAGATGCTGGCGAGAACCGGCATCGTGAGCGAACTGGAGGGCAAGGAGTTGGTCGACGGACTCTTGGCGGTGCGCTTCGACGTCTCGAGCGGCAATGTCTCCATCCCGCCCGATTCGGAAGACCTTCACGGTGCGATTGAGAGTCTTCTCGAAGCCAAGATCGGTGAAACGGCCAAGCGGCTCCACGCGGGTCGGAGTCGGAATGATCAGATCGTCACCGTCGCACGACTCTGGTTGAAACGCAGGTGCGCCGATCTCGAAGAAGTGATCACGCGTGTTCAGCAAGAACTCCTGCGACTGGCCGAAGACCACCGCGGCACGTTGATGCCCGGATACACGCACCAGCAACCGGCACAACCCATCACATTGGGACTTCATTTGCTTGCGTACTTTTGGATGCTGGACCGTGATCGGATCCGGTTTGGACACGTCGCGCAAATGGCAGACGAATGCCCACTCGGATCGGCCGCATTAGCTGGAACGAGCCTTCCGATCGACAGGACACTCACGTCGAAGCTACTCGGCTTCTCGAGCCCGACGCCCAACTCTCTCGATGGAGTCAGCGACCGAGACTTTGTCGGTGACGCGCTTCACGCTTGTGCCACGCTAATGCAGCATCTGTCCCGGATGGCGCAAGAGATCGTCCTCTTCTCGACGGCCGAGTTCGGCTTTGTCAAGCTGGATCAGGCGTACTCAACGGGCAGCAGCGTCATGCCTCAGAAGAGGAACCCGGACTTCGCTGAGCTCATTCGAGGTCGGACCGGCCGCGCATTGGGGCACTGGGTGGGATTCATGAGCATGATGAAGAGTCTGCCGCTCGGCTATAACCGAGACCAGCAGGAGGACAAACCTCCGATGTTCGATTCGGTAAGCCTGTGCCGCGACTCGCTGGAACTGGTCGGGGGCATGCTGGGAACCGCATCGTTCGACACTTGCCGCATGGCGAGCCAAGCGGGCGCCGGATACTCGACCGCGACCGGCGTTGCCGAAGCTCTGGTGGCTCAAGGAGTGCCGTTCCGGACGGCCCATGAGTTGCTCGGAGAGCTGGTCAAGACGGGAATCGCAAGCGGATTGAGCCTCCATGACATGGCTGAAAGCGCCAGCCCAGAACTGAAAGAAGCCCTTCTCGCGGCCACGCCCGAGTCATCGGTCGCTTTGCGCACCAGCGAAGGCGGCCCTTCTCCGGGAGCCCTCGACCACCAAATTCGGCTTGCTCGCGACCGGCTTCGAACCGCCCGCCCAGCCACTTCGTAAGTCCGTTAAGGATTGACCGAACGACCCCCCACCAAACCCTATGAACGACATCTTGAAAGAAATCGAACAACTGACCGACGCCGAAGCGATCGCCATGACGCACCAGTACGGCGCCCACAACTACCACCCTCTCGACGTCAACATCGTCAAGGCCAAAGGCGCCTTCGCCTGGGATGGAGACGGAAGGAAATACTACGACTGCATCGGATCGTATTCAGCCGTTGCGAACGGGCACTTGAGTCCGTATATCGTGGACACCTTGAAGGCCCAACTCGACAAAGTGTCGCTGACCAGCCGCGCCGTCTACACGTCGGAACTGGCCGTGTTTCTGAAGCACGTCTGTCAGTTCACCAACATGGAGATGGCTTGTCCCATGAACACGGGAGCCGAGGCGGTCGAAACCGCCATCAAGTTGGCAAGAAAATGGTCCTATACCGTCAAGGGCGTCCCTGAAGATCAAGCCGAGATCATCACGGCGGCGGACAACTTCCACGGCCGCACCGTCACGATCGTCTCGTTCTCGACCGAGGAGCAGTACAAAGCCAACTTCGGCCCCCTGACTCCAGGCTTCTTGACCGTTCCCTTCGGTGACATCGAAGCCGTCAAGAAGTCGATCACCCCTCATACGGCGGCAGTACTCATGGAACCGATCCAAGCCGAGGGCGGCATCTTGTTCCCACCTCCTGGGTTCATGGCCGAACTACGGCAGGTCTGCACTCAGAACAATGTCCTGCTGATCTGGGACGAGATCCAAACGGGTTTCTGCCGGACTGGAAAGAAGTTCGCATGGGAACACGAAGACGCTAAGCCCGACCTGATGTGCCTTGGCAAGGCGCTGGGCGGCGGCGTCCTTCCCGTCTCGGCTGTCGTTGGCAGCAAGGACGTCCTCAGCGTCTTCAAGCCCGGCGACCACGGTTCAACGTTTGGTGGCAACCCGCTGGCGGCAGTCGTCGCAATCGCTGCTATGAAGGAGATGGACGACAAACATCTGTCCGTCAATTCGCAGAAGTTGGGCGACCTAATGGCGTCAGAGCTGTCAAAACTGAAGCACACGTGCATCGAGGACGTCCGTGGACGCGGGCTCTTGGTGGGTCTCGAAGTGAAGGAAGGCACCGACACCAAGAAGCTGTCTCAGGCCTTCATCGCTAACGGCGTCCTGACGAAGGAGACCCGGTCGCGCACTTTCCGCTTCGCCCCTCCGCTCACGATTACGGAGGACGATGTGCTTGCGATCGTCAAGAAGATCACGGCCTCGTTGGACGTGGTCGAAGCAGCTCAGCCCAGCGCGGTCATGGCCTGAGAAGTTGAGAGGGTGCGGGTTCTCGTCCCGCACCCTTTCCCGTTGTCCACTTCACTTGGTGTCGAGGCCACAGCTTAAGCTGCCGCAGCAAGTCGTCGTCCCATTGACCCTGCGACGTCGCGCTGTACCGTCGAACTGCTGTGCGGAATCCTTGCAGCCGCGCCGGGCCCGATCCTTGACAGAACCTAGACAAAGCGGGTGCAATGGCTGTCATTGAGCAGAGTCTTCACGATCCGCACAGTCGAGTCCAAGACTGGTCTTTCGCAACACACGATCCGTGCTTGGGAGAGACGCTACGGAGCGCTCCAGCCCACGCGGACGCCAACCAACCGAAGGATCTACGGCGAAGACGACGTTGAGAAGCTCACCTTGCTCCGTGCAGCCGTCCAAGCCGGGCACGGGATCTCGCAAGTGGCGCCTCTGACGATCGAACAACTGCGGGCCCTGCTCTCTCGTGAAGGCGGGCTGCCCCACGCGTTGCCTGCTGCCGGCGATGCTGAAGTGGGTCAAGCCCTGCTTTCCGGCTGTCAACGTGCGGCTGCCGACTACGACTCCGACGGCCTGTCTTCGGTCTTGACGCGAGGAGCAGCGTTGCTCGGCCTATCGGCACTGGTCGACTTGGTAATCGTTCCGTTCATGAGGGGAGTCGGAGACAAATGGGAGCAAGGAGATCTCAGCATCTCACAGGAGCACTTGGCCTCCCAAGTCGTCCGTGGATTCCTGGATCGGGCCAGAACAGCAATCGACGCGCCACCAGGCTCCCCTGTCGCCGTCGTCGCGACCCCAGCAGGCGAGGTTCACGAGCTTGGGGCTCTGATCGTCGCCGTGACGGCAGCGGTCCAAGGATGGCGTGTCCTCTATCTCGGACCAGACTTACCGATTGAGGAGCTTGTCCGGACTGCCCGGCAGTCGCACGCACGACTCGTCTGTCTCTCGATCGTGGTCGAACGAAAGGAAAGGACATTTGACGAAGGGATCGCCCGCCTGCGGTTCGAGCTTGGCACCGGTGTTGCCGTCGTCGTCGGAGGGAGGGCAGCCGGGTCTCACTCGTCGGCTATCGAACGATCTGGCGCGAAACTGTTGGAGGACTTCGGGTCATTCCGCAATCTCCTCAGCAACCTCCGCATATGAGCAGACGGGTAGATTCGTTGTGTGCTCGCCCCTCTTGCCGCCCTCACGCTCATGAGCTCCTTTGACCTACCGAAACCTTCCGGTGCGCTACCGACAAAAGCCCAACTTGCCTGGAGCGACATGGAGTTCAACGGTTTCCTCCATTTCTCGGTGAACACCTTTACCAATCGCGAATGGGGCCTCGGGAGCGAGCCCGAGAGCGTATTCAATCCAACGGACTTCGACGCCGACCAGATTGTTAAGACCGCCAAGATGGCCGGAATGAAGGGGCTCATCCTGACATGCAAGCACCACGACGGATTCTGCCTTTGGAACACCAAGACCACGACTCACAACGTCATGCGGAGCCCCTTCGGCAAAGACGTCGTCAAGCTCGTCAGCGACGCTTGCCACCGCGCCGGGATCCGCTTTGGCGTATACCTCTCACCTTGGGACCGGAACAACGCAAGCTATGGCAAGCCGGAATACATCGAGTTGTACAGGAGCCAACTGCGCGAACTCCTGACCTACTACGGGCCCATCTTCGAGGTGTGGTTCGACGGCGCCAACGGAGGTGACGGATACTACGGTGGAGCGAACGAGACAAGGACGATCGACCGGACGACCTACTACGACTGGCCGAACACCTGGGCCATGGTGAGACGGCTCCAACCAGGTGCAGTCATGTTCAGCGACGTCGGCCCGGACGTCCGGTGGGTTGGCAATGAAAGCGGGTTTGCCGGAGATCCTTGTTGGGCGACTTACACTCCCAGGGGACCAGAGGCTGGGCAAGAGCCTGCGCCTGGCTTTACTCACTACGAGGACGGACTCAACGGTACGCCAAACGGCAGGTACTGGATGCCCGCCGAGTGCGACGTCTCGATCAGGCCCGGTTGGTTCTGGCACGAATCCGAGAACAGCAAGGTGAAAACGCCTAGCCAGCTCAAGGATCTCTACATTCGTAGCGTTGGGCGCGGCGCCACACTCCTGCTTAACATTCCCCCTGACCGGCGGGGTCAGATCAACGAGAACGACGTAAAGTCCCTCATCGGATTCCGTGCATTGATTGACCAAGCGTTCGCCAAGGATATCGCAAGAAAAGCCACTGTCTCGGTCATCGATGCCAAGTTGGGCAAAGCCGTCCACTCAGATCGGCACGGGGCCGAGTTCCTGATCGACGGCGACCGTCGTAGTTACTGGGAAGCTAAGGGCGGCTCGATTCCCGTCGTCGAATTCAGGTTTGGCCGAGCTGTCGAAGTCAACACGGTTCGCCTACGCGAGCCGATCCAACTCGGCGAAAGCATCCCCGGGTTTGCCGTCTCTGCCCGAACCGATGGGAAAATGCAGGTGGTCGCCCGGGGCACGACCATTGGCAACTGCCGGATTCTGCAGTTTCCCAAGGTTAGGACCGACCGGATCGAGATCAGGTTCGGAAAGCCCGAGGCGAGCGTGCGCCTGTCCGAGGTAGGTTTCTTCCTCGATCCAAATGGGCCATGAAGAAGGTGTGCCCGCAGCCTTGCCGTGTGTCGGACGAGTCGCAATTGAGATCAGGTAGTCCACTTCACGTCGAAT
>JAKOXK010000019.1 GCA_029781035.1 Armatimonadota bacterium | reverse complement strand
GCCAGTAACTCGGCAGTGAGCTGGAGAATGCGGGGGGTGTTGCGCAAGTCATCGGCAACGCCGACCCAGCAGAAGTCTGCCTCGTCCTCGACGTAAAGGCCAAGCCTATCGGCGTCTTGGACAAGTTCCTCCATGGGTGGATAGTGCGATGTCCGAACCGAATTGAGGTTCGCCTCCTTCATGAGGGTCACGTCTTGAAGCTCAAGGGCCGGTGTCACGGCGCGACCAAGGAGAGGGTGTGAGTCGTGGTGGCACGTACCCCGGAACTTGACCGGCGAACCATCGATCAGGATCTGCGTGCCTTTGACCTCGGTCTGTCGCAGACCGATCCGCTGACGGAGCGTCTGGAGGACTTGTCCTCCCTGCCGCACAACGAACTTGAGCGTGTACAAGTACGGATGTTCGGCGTTCCAGGGTTGGGGACGAGGAATGGTGAGCGAGAAGGCCGTCGTAATCGACATTTCGCTCGGCGAGGCACCGATGTTCTGGTTTGTCTGGGCAACGGTCTTCCCTTCCGCGTTCACGAGGCTCACCTCTGCTGTCGCCCCTCGAAGCACGTCGAGGTTAGGATGAACCAAGCCAAAGGTGCCGTTTACCCGTGCCTCCATCAAGTCGGATGAGAATGTCGTCTGGTGCTCATAACCTTCGATGTGCACGTCCGGTATCCGAAAAAGGGTGACCTTGCGGATGATCCCTGCGAGGGGGAAGTCGGCGTATTGACTCATCTTGTCCAGGTTGTCGCTCGTGTTCGTGTGCTCGTTCACGGCGACCAGAAGCTCGTTGTCTTTGGCCCTGCAGATCCCAGTCAGGTCAACTTCAAAGGGCGTGAAGCCACCTTCGTGTGTGGCGACGAGTCGTCCATTGACGCGGACTTCAGCTCCCGAGTACACGCCGTCGAACCTGAGGTGGATCCGACCCAGACCGGGAGGTGCGTCGAACGCGAGCTTGTAGGTGCCCGTATCGCTACGGATACCTTCCATCGCCCAGTGAGCCGGCACCTTGATGCCAGCCCATAAACGGTCGACATATCCCGAGTTGGGCAAGGAGCCGGGCAGGAAGCGCCAACCTTTGTCCAAGACTTTCACGGGAGTCTCCAAGTCCAACGGTGTCAGTGCCCGCTGGAACCCGGCAGACTCAAACGCTTGCGTGTGTCCCGTTACCGAGGCCGTCACCTGTCCTGTCATCGTCACTGGCATAGGGGCGAAGAAGATTCCGTGTTCGTCAGTCGTGGCTTCTTCCCGCCAGGTTCCGGCAGCCAGGGATCCGCTCAACGTCACCTTCTGGCCGGTGAAGGGCGAGGCACCCAGTGAGTCACAGACCATGCCAACGAAGTTTCCCCGCAGGTCGCTGGCGAGACTGATGACGGGTGGGTGTTGGTGGTCGGGGCCAAAAACCTCGACTTCGGTGAAGCTGGGACCGTTGGTGATGTTGGCCATACGGACTTTGGACGTCGATCTCGCCGGTCCTATGTGGCACAGTACGAGGCCAGGGAGCCTCACGTTCGGTTTGCCGTAGTGCCCAGCGTCCACCCAAACGCCTTTGGCGTCGTCCCAAGTCTGCAGGTCCCACTCGAACGTGTAGCGCTGGTACTGGCGAACGAGCACCTCGGCTACAGTCACCGGCTTTGGCCAGTCCAGTTCGTACCAGACCCCGCTGTTATGGCCGGGGATGCCCGACCACCGCGTATCTGTCTTGCCGTCGTTGCCGAGTTCGGGCAGCAGGCCCTGTTGGAACTCGCTGGCTGTAGCATGGGCCAAGAGGGCGAGGTTTCCGGGCTCCTGTCCGGAGGCCAAAGGAGCCCAGCAAAGGGCCAACAGGACAGCCACGCCGCTTCGCCAGCACATGGACGGGTTATACCAACTAGCTCATTCCCAATCTCAATCCGCAGCCTGTCGGCGGGGTGAGCGATGCAGTCCAGGAGCGGTGAGAGTTGCAGCAGGTGTCAGTGGATGCGTCCAGATCCTTCTTGCTCCGCGCTGCTCCTCGTGGGCTCTGTGAGGGCTGGCCGGTGCATTTTTGACTAAGGACGCCTGGTCGCGCCAAGAACGTTGACTGCCAGTCCACATGCGCTGTGTCGACGGCCCTCTTGTCATTAGCGAACAGCGCCGACGAACCTGGCCGCGTTGTCATGGAGCAGGAGACGTACATCACGGCGGACTTCGGCATCTGCGACCTCACGCCCGGCCCTTTCGAGAGCTTCGTACCGGGTCGTGAGAGCGCGAGCGATGTCGCGTTTGGAGTGTCGCCACTTGTACACGACCTGCTCCAGAACGCGGGCGTCGGAGTGTTGGGGTATGAAGCTCGTCCCGAGCATCTCGAGTCTCAACAATGTGACTTCCTCAATGAGCGACGGGTTGTTCATGAACCACCAACAGCCGAACGGCAGGATGTTCGCGAACTTTCGCGCGGCAACGCAAAGCGCTTGAGCATTCTCGCGGGCGAGGGTCGTCACAAGGAAGCGGTTGTCGGGGTGGTCGTTGGCCAAGCGTTCGAGGGCGCCGAGGTCGGCCGTCCCCAAACTGTCGCCGGCATCGCCGAGTCGGGGGTTGACGCGTTTGTTGACGCCAATCATCATTGCAAAGGGAATCCCGTGGTGGCGACAGGCAGGCAGCACAGCTTCGCTCAGCATTTGGCCCCGCCTCGAGTCGTCTGGATACGAAAACGTCGGCGGTAGTGATGCCGCCAGATAAAGCGGGTTCATTTTCTCGATCCAGGTGTCAAGAAAGCGCCGCGCGTCTGTTGTTCCAGCCGGAACCGAGTCAGCCGCACCGGCTGCGCCGATCGAGATACCGCCCAACAGCGGGTCGATGCGTAGAGCCGCGTGAACACGTGGATCGCGGGCCATTCGGACCTGCCAAAGCGGCGCCTCTTTCGGATCGAACGGATCGTTGGTCATAACGAACTCCTTGATCCCCGCCAGGTTGAGCACCTTGTCGAAATGTTCCCTCGGATCCTGAGATGAAAAGTAGGCGCGTGCCTCGGCAAGGTCTCGCGCATTGGGATCAAGCCCAAAGGCCGCCAGGACCGTCAAGACTCCGTTCGCAGCCTCACTCAAGGGCGTGTTCCTGACGAACAAAGCGTCCCAAACGAAGTCTGCCTGGGCGAGCTTGGGCATCGCGAAGAACTTCTCAGGACTGAAGGCGACCACTCGCAGCGTCTCAGCCACCAGATAGTGGTAGGTCAGCAGTTCATCAATCCCCCAGAGGGTGAGACCGAACGACGGGTCGTACAAGTGGGTGTGGACGTCGAACACGGGCACAAGATCCATGGCCTGGTTGACGTGCGTCTCGATCTTCGGCATGTGTGACTCCTATTGTCGCACGGGCAAAGGGTCGCAGATGTGTGAGAGAATCTCCCCATGGTCACCGCCCTCGCCGCACTGGTCTGTGCCGCCACTCCACCTCGATGGGTCAAGATCTTCGATGGCAAGACTCTCGCAGGTTGGACGGCCAAGATTCGCGGATACGACCTGGGCGACAACTTCGCCGACACCTTTCGAGTTGTGGGCGGAGTGATCCAAGTCAATTACGACAAGTACGGCGGTAAGTTCGACAATCGATTCGGCCATTTGTTCTTCGAGCGACCGCTATCGGCCTACAGGCTGCGTCTGAAATACCGGTTTACGGGAGACCAATTGGAGGATGGGGCAGGCTGGGCTTGGCGCAACAGCGGGATCATGCTGCATTGCCAGGATCCGAAGACCATGGGCAAGGATCAGAGCTTCCCGGTCTCCGCTGAGTTTCAACTTCTCGGAGGGCCCGAGCTCGGCGAGCGCACGACCGGCAACGTCTGCACGCCCGGCACCAACATTGTGATGGAAGGGAAACTCGAGACCGAACACTGTATCAACTCGGACTCGGCGACGTTTGCAGGAGACCAATGGGTTCGGGCTGAGGCCGAGGTCCATGGAAGTGGGCTGGTGATCCATCGGATCAACGGCAAGGAAGTCCTCCGGTACGAGCAGGTGCAACTGGATCCCGCCGATCCCGACGCCAAGCTCCTGATCCACGGGACTCAGTTGCTGATCGACCATGGCTGGGTTTCGCTGCAATCCGAGAGCCATCCTTGTGAGTTCAAGGACATCGAACTGATGGAGCTCGACAAGTGACTTCTCCCTCAGTTCACATCATTCGAATGGCATCGACCCGATTACGAAGCTAAACTATCGCGGTGGACGTAGGTTCCTTCTTTTCAGAAAACGGCTACTACCTCGCGCGGGGTGTCTTCACCTCGAGCGAGATCGCTGAGCTCCAAACCGACTTTGACCGTATTGTCGACCAGCTTATGGCGAGTGGTCAGGACATCAATGCCCGCTGGAAGGGACCGGAGATGGAGAAAATGGGAGCGACCAACTCGGTCGTGATCCACACCCACAACGTCCAACAATACTCGGCGGCTTGGATGCGTGCTTGCCTGCATTCCGGTTTTCTGGACATAGCCGAGGCGATTTTGGGCCCCGACATTGTGCTCCACCACACCAAGCTCTTCCAAAAGCCTGCTGAACAGGGAGCACCGTTCCCGATGCACCAGGACTGGGGCTACTTCCCGACCCTCAAGGACACGATGATGGCGGGCATCGTCCACGTGTCTCGGGCGACCGATGCTATGGGGTGCCTGCGCGTCTATCCCGGCACGCACAAGCTCGGTCGCCTCGAAGGGACGATGGGCGGCACCGAGGCACTCTTACGCGACTACCCGATCGAAAAGGCGACCCCGCTCGAAGCCGAGCCGGGCGACGTGCTTTTCTTCCACTACTGCACGATCCACGGCTCGTTGCCAAACCGGTCAGACGAAGTCAGGAAGACAGTCCTCATCCAGTTGCACGCGGGCGACGACGACGTTGAGCCCGGTTGTACGCACACGAACGAGCGCTTGACGCTACGAGGGTTCAACTTGCGTGCAACAAGGGAACTCGCTAACATCTGACGTCCCCAATCCCTCTGTTCCGCACTCCCATCGTGTCCGACTGTCATTTTTGTGTCGGCGTCGGCGTAGAAATACCGGGGACTTACCCCCTTATAGGAGTGTGAAATGCACATCACAAGCTGGAGGGCACTGGCTCTGCCAGCGACCCTTGCCATGGGAATCCAGGCCTACGCCGAGGTTCCTCCCGAGGCGTTCACGGGCGAGTTGTTCATCACAGCCCAATCTGTGGACACCCTCTTTCTCGAACTGATGTTGCCGTGGAACGAAACAGACAAGTTGGATTGCTATGCCGACTTCGATTTTGTCGCGCAGTCGTTCCAATACATGACTTTGCAGGGCCAGACAATCGGTGGCCTTCCCTTTGCGTTCTCGTCCAATGGCGGCCTCGAGCCAGGGACCGGAAAATGGCTGGTTGCCGGCAACGGCCAGTTCGGCGCAGACCCGTTTCAATCCAACAGCGTGCTCTCATGGGCCGAAGACGGCACCGAGCACATCAGCGGCACGGTCACGTGGCAAGGCAACACCTTCGACGTGGACGGTGACGTCGAGATCGCCGGTGGCGCCCTGACAATGAGCAGCGGAACGTTCAATGCATACAGAAACGGTCACTTCCTGGGCACGTTCCATGGCACGGACCACTACGATATGGACTCCCACAGTTGGATCATCAATTACGATGTCTTGTCGTGGCATCCGCGTGCTTACGGCACGTTCACGCCAACAAGCACCGGCCAAGTGCAGGGGCCGTACACCGTCGAGACCGTGCCTGAGCCTGCTCTGCTGCTGGCGTCTGGCCTCGGCTTGGTCAGCCTGATGGCAAGGCGCAGGAAAAGCTGACTCCTGGGTCGTTTGCGGGCCGTTTCCAATGCGGTTTCGGCCCGCAGAGTTTCTTCTCAGGGTCGCGTAGGTTCGTATACGACCCAAGTGCTCGGGTCGAAAAGCTCGCCGCACTTGTGGATCCACACCGCTTTGCAGACCGACGCGTTGGTCACGTGGTTGGCCGCATTCACCGTGATTTCGAAGGCGATGCCATTGGATTTGTTGTCCACGATCGCAAGCTTGCGGGAGAACTGGTGACTGTCATAAGTCGTGAGCAAGACCGCGGGATAGTGCGCCTTGATCTGGTGCCAGGTCTGGCCGGTGCGGACCCCGTTTGCGGTCTTGAAGACCGGTGAGGTGACACGGACGTACTTTGTCAGGTGGCCGGCAATGTCGCCGATGACGCCGTAGACGTCGAGAGTGTTGCCCGTCGTCCCTTTCCATGTCGACCAGACATGGCCCGCGGCCCCGTCTGAGAACGTGGGCGAGCCAAGGGCCGCGGGAACTTCATGCCCAAGACGCGCGTGGCCGATCCTCAACCCAGGAACGATGCCGAAGTTGGCCGATGCTACGGCGGCGGCGAGAGAGACTGCAGACAAAGTCATCATGATTCGAAACCTCTCCAGGCAATTCGATCAGTAGTGTACGACAAAGTCTAGTAACCTCATCCGTGCGGACAGATGCCAGTCAATGGTGCCTTGTTGCCGGGTCGAGCGGAACCGCCGCCGGATTGCTGGACCGCTCTGTCAGGGGTAGAGACTAGGAACCGTTTTCTCCTCGAACGCGCGCTCCGCCCACGCGACGATGTGCCGCGATAGTTGGTCGCCTGTCCAAACTCGGCCCGACCTGTCCTTGAAGCGGTCGTCCGGATCCAAGAAGATCTCTTTTGGAGGCGTTTCGCCGGATCGAAAACGCCACTGCTCAGTATGTGTGGACACCGAATGGACAAGGAGAGATCTGAGCTCGGGCCTGGCAATACTGACTTGATTGACTGCAAGTCGGAAGCCGCCTGACGTCCGCATCGTGACTTTGTCGCGACTGATGACGATCGTCCGCACCCACTCTGTACACCCCATCCAAAGGAGGAATCCGAGAACAGCGACATAGGTCACCAGTAAGGTCACTTTTGACTTGAGTGGTTTGCCACTAAAGGTCGGATGGAGGATCAAGTCGATCATTCCTCCCAAGAGGAAGGGCCCCATCAAAAAGAGGAAGGCACTACCATCGAACCTCGTCGCCAGGTACGCGACGCTGGCAAGCCCTCCTAAAGCGAACGTCCACCAGGACCGCCTCCTGCCAAACGGAAGTACCCCGACGACCGAGGAGCACAGTACAAGCCAGCCCATGAAGGGCCAGTGCTCCGCTGACGACGTGAAGACTTCGCTCATTCGATCTCAGTGTAACACGGTCATGGTCGAATGGATGCCTTGACTCCTGTGGACGATCCAGGCTGGCCCCCGCCCACCCATATGTCGAGGTGTTGTTTCGGACGAGTCCGTTCGCCGAAAACGTCGATGAAGTCCAACTCCCGTTCGGGCACTGCGAGCGTGACACGCTTCGACTCGCCTGCTTTGAGGTGAACCCGGGTGAAGACCTTAAGCTCTCGAATTGGCGCTCCTGCCAAGGGATAGAGGCCGGTGCCACCGGTCGGAGCAGCCATAGAACGGGTCCAGTACAGTTGTACGACCTCGTCCCCCGTCCTTTTGCCCACGTTCCTCACCCTGACGGACACCTCCAGCGGGCCGCTCTTCTTCGCGACCCTTAGGCCGGAGTATGAGAATCTGGTGTAGCTCAGGCCATAACCAAATGGATAGAGGGGCTGACCCTTGAAGTACCGGTACGTCCTATCGTGGTTCATCACATAGTCGGCAAAGTCGGGAACTTGCGACAGGCCCCTATAGACGGTGACGGGCAGCCTTCCACTCGGGTTGTACCGGCCAAACAAGGCGTCGGCGATGGCCGTCCCGCCCTCCTCGCCCGGGTACCAGGCCTCGATGATCGCGGGAACGTGGTCCTGCGCCCAGACGCTGGAAACGGGCCCGCCGTTCAGGTACACCAGCGCCACGGGTTTGCCCGTTGCCACCAACGCCTTCAGCAGCCCCTCCTGAGCCGCGGGCAACACGATGTCCTTCCGGTCGTTCTCCTCGTTCTCGACTTGAGCATTGATCCCGAGACAAGCGATGACGACATCGCTTCTCTTGGCCAAAGCGACAGCCTCTTCATAGGGCCGTGACGTCGGCCGCGACCACTGTAACTGGATCGAGGCTTGCCCCTCCTTTTCGTAATACTCAACCTTGAGGTGTACCGTTTGTCCCTTGACCAAACGGATGGTACCAGACGACAAACGCGCGGCGTGCTCAGACCAGTCGTCCACCAACGTCTTTCCATCGACGATCAGTCGAACCCCGTCGTCGGCACGGACACCAAGCTTGTAGTCGCCTGATTCCGGTGCGGTCAGGTCGCCCGTCCACCGTGCGGAAAAGTGGTCTTTCATGTCTGCCCTTGGCCCATCGTTGCCCCAGTCGTGGTTCAGCTTCGGTTCGCTTCGCGCAATGACTGGTGTGCCTCCAAGGTCGGGATTGGCGAAGTATTCGGCCCTGAGATTGCCGACGGGCACGTCTGTGCTCATCTCCTCAATCCCCGTGACGCCACAACCCTTGGCATAGCTGACGATGCTGCCCGCCGGTGCGCCGGCTCGGATGCCGGCAAAAGGTGTCCAGCTCTTGGAGGGCGTCCCGTTGTAGTTGCCAAGCAGCACGTTCGGGTCGTCCGCGTTCGGGCCGATGACCGCGATCCGTTTCTTGCCATGCAACGGCAGCATCGAGCCCTGGTTCTTCAAAAGGACCAGTGACTCCCGTGCCGACTGCAATGCCACTGCCCGGAACTTGGGGCTGTCCACGATCGAGGTCGGGACGTTGCTGTAAGGACACCTCGGATCCGTACCCAGGATCCCCAACCTGTAGCGGGCCTCCATCAGCCGCGTGACCGACTTGTCAATCGTCGCCTCATCGATGAGCCCCTTCGCCACCGCTTCCTGTAAGGAGCCGTACGAGCCGCCACACTCCACGTCGCAGCCCGCCTTGACCGCCGCCGCGCTCGCCTCCGCTGCCGTCGCCACATAGTGGTGGCGCTGATAGATGTCGTCGATCGCCCCGCAGTCGCTCACCACATAACCTTGAAAACCCCACTGCTTGCGCAGAATGTCGCCCAGCAACAGGGTGTTGGCTGAGCACGGAGTTCCGTAGACGCTGTTGTAGGCCGACATCACACTGTAAGCGTGACCCTCGGTGACACAAGCCTGGAAGGCGGGCAGATAGGTCGACCACAGGTCTTGCTTGCTCGGCGAGACGTCGAACTGGTGGCGCAGGGGATCGGGACCGCTATGAACAGCGAAGTGCTTGGGCGTTGCCACGACCTTGAAATAGTTCGGGTCGTCGCCTTGCATGCCAGTGACGAACGCCACACCCATCCTGCTCGTCAGAAGGGGATCCTCACCGAAGGTCTCCTGCCCCCGGCCCCAGCGCGGGTCGCGGAAGATGTTGATGTTGGGCGACCAAAACGTGAGACCTTGGAAGATCCTCGTAGACCCGCTCCTGATAGCGACCTCGTACTTGGCCCTCGCCTCAGTGCTGATGATGCCGCCGATGGTGTGCTCGAGCGGCACGTCGAAGCTCGCCGCACGCCCGATCGCCTGTGGAAAGACCGTGGCGACACCATTAAAGGCCACACCGTGCAGCCCTTCGCTCCACCAGTTGTAAGCGGGGATCCCCAGCCTGGGAATGGCCCTGGCGTCGTTCACCATTTGGCTGACTTTCTCGGACAGGGTCATCTTCTGCACGAGCGCGACGGCTCGAGCGTGGAAGTCGATGGTCTGCGGCACGGGGAGGAATGGCATGCTTGGATTCTGGCACCTTGGCTTGCCGGAAGCTCCACCTGGGATACACCACTTGTCCGACCTCGACCGTGCGAAGGGATTGGGGGAGGGCTCTTGTCTGGCCTTCGGGAAGCTTTAGAGCCCTGAGCGCATGGCACGGAGCCCTGTCCCACCAGACGGTGTTTCGAAAGCCGCTCGACCATCCCGGGGGAACCTGTCGTTGACGATGTCGTGGGAGGGACACGGAGGCTGAGGATGGCGAGTCCGACCCCCCGGTGTAACGCGCGGCCAACGCGGAGCGTCCGAGGAGTGGAGATTAGAGAATGCTGGCGACACTGTTGGCGGCCACGGTTCTGGCCGCGCCTTTTCAGGAGACGGCTCCCCCTGGTCAGTTGACTGCGGTGGACCGGTCCGGTAAACCCGGCATCTTGGTTCCTTTGAAGGGAACCCAGGTGAGCGTGGACATAGCGGGCATTAGCGCGCGGGTCACGCTGGTGCAGACGTTTCAGAACCCGAGCTCGACTCCGATCGAAGCGGTCTACACCTTTCCCATGTCGAACGACGCCGCCGTGGACCGTATGCGCATGAACGTGGCTGGACGGCTCGTGCTCGGTCAGATCAAGAAACGCGAAGACGCGCGCAAGATCTATGACACGGCCAGGGCAAACGGTCAAGTGGCGAGTCTGCTGGATCAAGAGCGCCCGAACGTGTTTACGCAGCACGTGGCGAACATATTGCCCGGCGCCCAGGTCGAAGTCGAGATCAGCTACGTTCAAACCCTCAAGTATGAGGATGGCCAGTACGAGTTCAGCTTCCCGATGGTGGTCGGGCCGCGTTACCTCCCAGTCAGCACGCCCGACCCGGGGAAGGTGAGTCCGCCCATCATCCCCAAAGACATGCGGACAGGGTCCGGAATCAGCCTGAGCGTCCATTTGGACGCAGGGACGCAACTCGATAGCGTGACCTCGGTGCTTCACGACGTGAACGTGCGCAGAGAGGGCGCTGACGCCGCGTACATCGACCTCAAGCATAAAGACGAGATCCCCAACCGGGACTTCATCCTTCGCTACAAGGTGAAAGGCCAGGGCATCAAGGAACAGCTGGTCACGCATTCGCTTGGTGACGGCACCGGAACCTTTTGCTTGGTTTTGAACCCGCCGAAGGACGTCCAACCCGACACCGTGCGTCCGCGCGAAGTGGTCTTTGTGATGGATCAAAGCGGCAGTCAAAGCGGGTTCCCGCTCGAGAAGTCGAAGGAACTCACGCTCAAGCTCATCGACCAACTCCGACCCTCTGACACGTTCAACGTGATCAGCTTCAGCAACGGAGCCAAGCGGCTCTGGGACACGCCAAGGCAGAACACGCCCGCCAACCTCGACGAGGCGAGAGAGTACGTCAACAAGCTCCTTGCCAACGGAGGAACAGAGTTCCTGCCCGCGATCGACTTGGCCTTGGCCACACCACCTGCTGGCGGCCGACTTCGGATCGTCGTGTTCAACACCGACGGGTTCATAGGGAACGAGTTCGAAGTTCTGGACCGCATCCAGAAGTACCGCAAGAACGCGCGAATGTTCACGTTCGGCATTGGAAACGGCGTGAACCAGTTCCTGATCGACGCCATGAGCGAAGAAGGGCGGGGTGGGGCTGAGACGGTGACCCTGCAAGACATGGCTGACGCCGCTGTATCGCGGTTCCTCAGGCGCACTTCGACCCCGATCCTCACCGACGTGGCACTCGACTTCAAAGGCGTGCAAGTGGCCGACGTGTCTCCACAAAACCCAGAAGACCTGTTCGCAGGCCGTCCCGTCGTCATCACCGGACGCTATTTAAACCCTGGAAGCGGTTCCGTGACGATTCGTGGGGTGACCGGACTCGGTCCCTGGGCCAGAGAGATCCCGTTGACCTTTGACCGTAACGGCTCCGGGGGCGCAGGTGTCACTTCGCTTTGGGCCCGTCGTAAGGTCCAAGATCTGACCCGGCTCGACTGGATGGCCCAGACCAGAGGCAACCAGGATGGGCGCGACAAGACGGTTCAGGAAATCACCAGCTTGGGGCTCAAGTACGGGATCATGACTGCCTACACGTCGTTCGTCGCGGTCGAACAGAGGGTCGTCAATATGGGTGGCAAGCAGCGCACCGTTAACGTCCCCGTGGAGATGACGGATGGCGTCAGCTATGAGGGCATCTTCGGCGAGTCCGCCGGCAAGTCCATAGCCAACGGTGCCCCCAGCGGGCTTGCCAGTGGCGGCTTCGGCGGAGGTGGCGGCGGCAGAAGTGGAGGCTATGCAGCCAACCAGCCCGGTGGTGTCGTCGCTGGGTCTCCGATACAGACCAAAGGTGTGGCCAAGGACAAAGCGGAAACGATAGCCCTCAGGGGAGCATCGGACCTGGCTAACGTGAACGAACAGATCCGCAACGGCACACTCAAAGCCACCGTCAAGGTCGACACAAAGCTCTTGGCCCGTTCGGGCAAGCTGGAAGTCCAAATCTGGGTCACCGACGTCAACGACAAGGTGCTCAAAGCTCTGGAAGGGGCCGGCCTCAAGGTTGACGACAAGGATGGCTCACTGAAGGTGGTCTTTGGCACGGTCGACGCGTCCAAGCTCGAAGGACTGGCCAAAGTCGAGGAAGTCGTCCGCATCGGCCCACTCGAAGGGTAGCTGGGCCCACTCAACCAGCGCCCTTGTTCTCTGCCGGTCCACCGGTCGAGAGCAAGGGCGCTACCTCGTCTATGGCTCCATAATCTCCTTGTGCACCCTGCCATCGAGCGAATCGCTGCAGCTCTGGAGGGCACTCCCTTCGCGGGCAAGGCGTATCTGGTAGGGGGCGCTGTCCGCGACGAGCTTCTGGGACGGCCGATCGGGAACGACCTGGATGTCGTCGTGGAGGCAGACGCTCTGGCCGTTGTCCAATGGCTTTGGGAACGCGGGGTCGCCGAAGGCACTCCCGTCACCTACGCCGGGTTCGGCACGGCCATGATCCGAGTCGCAGGTGCGACCGTCGAATTCGTCACCTCCAGACGGGAATCGTACGAACCCGACTCGCGCAAGCCTCACGTTAAACCGGCGACCTTGCTCGAAGACGCTCAACGGAGGGACTTCACTGTGAACACTCTTCTCCAGGAAATCCGTTCAGGCAAGTTGGAAGACCCCCTTGGACAAGGACTCCATGACCTGGAGGCTCGGGTGCTCCGAACCCCGCTCGACCCCGTGGCCACATTTCATGACGATCCCCTGAGGATGCTGAGGGCGGTTCGGTTCAAGTGGCAACTTGGATTCGAGTTCACAGTGGGACTGGGGGACGCGGTTCGCGACCAAGCCAACCGACTCCAAGTCATCAGCAACGAGCGCATCCGGGACGAACTCGTCAAGATGCTCGCTCTACCGACGTCTGATGGATGCATGCGCGACTTGATGTCGCTAGGCTTGCTTGACCAGTTCGCTCCCGAGTTTGGGCCGATGGTCGGCTGCGAACAGGGGGGTTACCATCACCTCGACGTGTGGAACCACACCCTCTTGGCCCTGAAGAACGCCGGCACGGGAGACCCCATATTGAGCCTGGCTGTCCTGATGCACGACATCGGCAAACCTTCGACCCGAACGACGGACGAAGAGGGCCGGACGCGGTTTTTCGGACATGAAGCGGTGGGCGAAACCTTGAGTCGAAGGATCCTCAGGCGGCTTCGGTTCGGGAACGAAGTTGAAGACGAGGTGGCCCTCTTGGTGAAGAACCACATGAGGCTGAACTCGATGACCGTCGTTTCAGACAGCGCGGCCAGACGGATCGTGCGGGATCTTGGACCTTCGCTCGACCGGTGGCTCAAGTTGATCGAAGCCGATGCCAGCGCGCTGAAGCCTGGTGTCCGTGATCTGGATCTCAGTCCGCTCCGCGAGCATATCTCTCGTGTCAGTCGGCAGACACCGGCGGAACGCCTCGTCAGCCCCTTGAGCGGGGAGAAGATCATGGCTCTGACTGGGTTATCGCCCGGAGTCGATGTGGGCCGTCTCAAAGAGCTCTTGGTCGAAGACGTGATCGAAGGACGTCTCATGCCCAGCGACGAGGCGGGCGCGAAGACTCTGCTTATGCAACACTTTCGAAACGCTGGAACCGAATCCGGCGTACCCGAAGAAACGGTGGAAAGCACGGATGAGTGAGCACGAGAAAGGACACGGACGAGTCCTTTTCTGGACGATCTTGGGAGGCACCATCCTTGCCGCAGTCTATGTGTTCAGGCCGTTCTTCGTCGCCTTGCTGTGGGCGTCGGTCTTGGCAGTACTGATGTACCCTGTCTACAGGTTCGTCAGCAAGCGGTTCAGCAAGAACTTCAGCGCGTTGGTCGCGACCCTGATAACGGCGATCGTCATCGTCGTGCCGTTCGCCGGGCTGGGTACCGTGGTCGGCATTCAGGTCTACCATTTCGCCAACCAGTTGATTGAAGAGCGTGCCCCCGGCTCGTCGTTCGTCACGATCGAGCAGATTGCCGCCAAAGCCGACGACCTCATGCACCCTGTACTGAGTCAAGTCGGGATCGACGTGGACGTGGAGCGCTACATCATCGACAACAAGTCGAACATCGTGTCGGCTGTCAGGGGCCCCTTGACCAAGTTCGTGCTCGACCTGGGATACACGATCGTGACGCTGAGCTTGGCTTTGATCACCATGTTCTTCATGTTGAGGGACGGTCCAAGGCTCCTCGACCCAGTCTGCGAACTGGTGCCGTTGCCAAGAGAGGAGACGGTCTCAATCCTCTCGAACATGCGGGCCACGATCGAGTCCGTCTTTGTTGGCGTCTTGCTCGTCTCGATCATCCAGGGACTGATCGCGGGCACGGCCTACTATGTTCTAGGAGTCCCCTCCCCACTACTCTGGGCGCTCATCACAACCGTCTTCTGCACGATTCCCATGCTGGGTGCTCCGGTTGTTTACGTCCCGCTGGCCATTAAGCTCATCATTGACGGACACATTGCCCAGGCCCTCATCTTGTTGGCAGTTGGGTTCGGAATTGTCTCGGTCATCGACAATTTCCTCCGTCCCATCTTTATCGGCTCCCGCTCCGAGCTCCACCCGATGGCGATCTTCTTCGCCCTTTTGGGTGGCGTGGTCTTTGTGGGGCCGATCGGCATCATGGTCGGGCCGATCGTCTTGACCCTCCTGCTCGGCCTTGTGGACGTGCTGCGTGCTCGCCGAAGACTCGATGCTGAGCAAGCTGCGACCGAAGAAGCTTATGCTTGACGCGAATGCCACACCTCCAGCTTGAGTTCTCCTCCAATGTTGCACCCCTGATAGACGTCGAAGGGGTGCTCAATGAACTCGTCGACGAGTTGGCGGGCTTTGACACGGTCGAGTCCAGAGCGATCAAGGCTTACGCCAGGGTTTGCGAGAGCTGGGCTATGGGATCAGGCGCCAAGGAAGGTTTCATTCACCTGACCCTTTGCGTTTTGGACGGTAGGGACCCTTCTTTGTTGGCCCAGATGGCCGACGGCCTTTACCACCGCCTCCGTACGGCCTGTCACCAGGCTTGGGAGAGCGGTAAGGCCGGCTTGACGGTGGAGGTCCGTCAGATGGACCGCGCGACTTACCGTAAGTAGGCCGGTCCTCGCTAGGCCGTGGTCGGCGTGGCCTGTCCGGTTTGTCCCGATAAGGCCTGTCCGGTTTGCCCTGGCCCTCCGACCGGCCGCGTCGCTCGCCGTCACCGGGTTTGTCGAACCCGAAGCTACGCAGCTTCACATGACCTGTCACGTAGTCAGGTCCGAGATTCAGAGCCCACTCCCACACTGCGTCCAATCGATCCAAATAGACACAACTGGCCCCCGCCTTGACTTCGCCTTTGCACATCGCCTGCCAGTTGTCGTCCAGTTCTTGAGCCAGATCGAGCAAGTGCATCTTGTCGCTTCGAGGTAGCGACACTTCGATCGAGAACATGCGAGTGGCGAGGCCCGGCTTGCGGGCATGGGACTCGTTCTCTGGGAACATGGCGCCAACAAGCTCTTTGAGGCGCTGGAACCACTCCTCTCGGCGCTCGCCCGCAACCGTCTTCGAGTTCAGCACTAACTCGCGGCGGAACGAGTCGAACTCAGCCGCGCGTCGCGAGTCGGAGGAATCGAAGGGCATGGCCCGATTATGAAGGCTTAAGCCTGTTTCGGCTTGGGGACTCGGCAGCCAGGGCGCCCACACCCCGCTGTCAAGAGCCCGTGGGCAACCGTCCAAGACGTTTTGTCGTCCGATCGGCCTCCACTTCAAGTCGACCCACCTAACATCGTAAGCTGCAACCGGTGCGTCTCGGCTCATCGACTGTGTAAGATGGCCTCACCGCGCACGGACGCGGTGAAACAGACGACCATGAACGCATGTCTTTTGCTGGCCGCAATGGCGTTGAGGCACCCATTGACGCCTCCAACGGCCTCGATCGCTCCGAGCCCTGCCGCACAGGAGGCTCAAGACCCTCAACGACGCCGTGGAGGAGGGCAGCCCGCCGGTGACCAGCAGACACCACCCCCGGGCAGCCAGGAAGCGAAGAAACCTGAAGAGAAGAAGGACACCTACCAAGACGCCATCAAAGACATGGCCAAGAAAGAGGGTGTGTTCACCGTCTTCAGCAAGGGTGAAAGCTACCTCTTCCAGGTTCCAAAGAAACTCCTAGGTCGCGACTTCCTCTGGACGACCGAGCTCAAAGAGACGCCGACAGGGATGTACAACGGGACATTCATCGGCAGCGGCGTGGTTCGGTTCGAGCTCCACGAAGACAAGTTGTTCCTGAGGTCGATCGACTACAGCGTCCGTGCGACCGAAGGCAGCGAGATCAAGGTTGCTGTCGAGCAGTCGAACGTCAACCCGATCATCAAGTCCTTCCCCATCAAGGCAACCGCGCCCGACGGTTCGCCACTGATCGACGTCGCCAGCTACTTCAAGGGCGACATTCCAGAGTTCTCGGTCAAGTCAAGGCTCGGCGGCTCGATGATCGATTCCGACCGTTCGTATTTCAATTCGATCAAGGTCTTTCCCAGGAACGTCAACATCGAGGTCACTCAGACCGTCACGGGTGGCGGAGGTGCCTCCGCCGGAGGTGGGCGGCGGGGCGGCGGCTTGTTTGGAGGGCCTCCTTCACGCCCTTCGACGACAGGCGTCGTTCTCCATAGCATCGTCCTTCTGCCTGAAAAGCCGATGATGGGCCGGCTGGCCGATTCCCGGGTCGGTTACTTCTCGACCGGGTTTTCGGACTACGGAACTAACAACCTTGGAGTCAAGGACCTCGCGTTCATCGACCGGTATAGGCTGGAAAAGAAGGATCCGACGGCGGCAGTAAGCGAACCGAAAAAGCAGATCGTCTACTACATAAGTCGCGAGGTGCCGGCCAAGTGGCGGGCGTACATCAAACAGGGTATCGAGGACTGGAATCCCGCGTTCGAGGAAGCAGGGTTCAAAAACGCGGTCGTCTGCAAAGATGCTCCAAGTGAAAAGGAGGATCCGAATTGGGATCCCGAAGACGTCCGCTACAGCGTCATCCGTTGGGCACCGCTTCCCGTCGAGAACGCGATGGGCCCCCACGTCAGCGATCCGAGGTCAGGAGAGATTCTCAGTGCACATGTCATCGTATGGCACGACATACTGAAGCTCCAAACTCACTGGTACTTCGCCCAGGCGTCACCGAACGATCCGCGCGCGCAAAAGCTGCCACTTCCTGACGACCTCGTCGGTCAGTGTCTTCGGTTCGTGATCGCTCACGAGGTCGGACACACGTTTGGCCTCCCCCACAACGGCAAGAGCAGCGGGATGATCCCGTGCAAGCTATTGCGAGACCCGAAGTGGACCACCGAGAACGGCGTCTGCACGAGCATCATGGACTACGCGCGGTTCAACTATGTGGCTCAGCCGGGAGACGGCGCCTACCTGATGCCCAAAGTCGGTCGATACGACAGGTTCGCCATCATGTGGGGTTACTCGCCGATTCCAGGCGTTGCGAACCCAGGTGACGAGAAGAGAACGCTGGACTTGTGGGCGAGCAGACAGGTCACCGATCCAATGCTCCGCTTCTACGACAACTTCAGCTCTTCGGACCCGACCGCCCAGATGGAATCGCTGGGCGACAACACCGTCGAAGCATCGACCTATGGAGTCGCCAATCTGAAGCGCGTGATGAGCTACCTCATGAACGCCGCAACGAAGTTTGGTGACGACTACTCTGACTTGGCGGACATGTACGGCGCCGTGACCGAGCAACTGATGATGTACATCATGCACGTTTCCGCACCGATCGGCGGCTATGTCCAGACCGACTATCACGCCGGCCGAGGTGGCGACGTCTACTCACCCTGTTCGAAGGAGTATCAAAAGTCGGCGGTGAAGTGGCTCTGCGACAACATTCTTCAAACCCCGACATGGATGACACCAAAGGACGTCATGATGCGGATCGGGAACAACCCGGCCGGCAACATCGGTGGCCTCCAGAACATGGCTCTGGGCTCACTGATGAACGAAGGGCGCTGGGCTCGGATGCTCCAAAACGAAGCCTCCAACGGTGGACAAGCGTACTCGGTGGCCCAGTTGCTCGCAGACGTGCGCGGATCCGTGTTCAGGGAACTCGTCTCCGGTCAAGCGGTCACTTTGGACAGGCGTGCCGTGCAACGCCAGTTCGTTCAACTCCTGTGCAACAAGCTCGGTGCATCGAGCGAGTCCCGCGCCCACGCTATGGTCGAGCTGTCGGCTGACCTCCGAGTCATCAACGGCGCGATCGGCACGACGAGAGACTCCGAGACGGCCGCTCATTTGGTCGACATGAAGAAGCAGATCGAGTTCTGCTTGGCCAATCCCGACAAAGCCGCCCCCGCGACGGCCCAGGGAGCGAGTCAACTGCCCTTCTATCGGCCCTGGTGCACGGCTGGGATGGGCGATTGGCTCCCCGAGATGGACGGCGGGCAGTAGCTACTCTCCCAACTCGACTCTGGGCGGGCTCTCCGGGGCCCGCCCACCTCAGACTAGGACGGACGCTTTCCGAAACAAGGCCGCCTTCACCAGTCCCGTGAATAAGGGATGAGGCCTGTTCGGCCTCGACTTGAACTCGGGATGAGCCTGGGTCGCGATGAAGAAGGGATGTGCCGGCAGCTCGATCATCTCGACCAGCCGATAGT
Source organism: Armatimonadota bacterium (assembly GCA_029781035.1). Lineage (GTDB taxonomy): Bacteria > Armatimonadota > Fimbriimonadia > Fimbriimonadales > Fimbriimonadaceae > JAEURO01. The sequence goes on along the minus strand of JAKOXK010000019.1, from coordinate 7,581 downwards.
CGGGGGACACTCCGGAAACGACCATCCCCTTCTCGATCAGAAGTTCGCGGAAGTCGTTGTTCACTTCGTAGCGGTGCCGGTGTCGCTCCTCGATACGGGTGGAGTTGTAGAGCTTGTGCGCCAATGTCCCGCTCGTGATATTGCAGGGATACGATCCCAATCGCATGGTCGCACCCTTGGTTCTTACCTTTGTCTGATCCGGCATGAAGTCGATCACCGGATACGGCGCCTCGGGCTCGACCTCAGTCGAGTTGGCCCCGGGAAGGTTGCAAACGTTTCTGGCGAACTCGATGACGGCCATCTGCAAGCCCAAGCAGATCCCAAGGAACGGCACGCCGCTTTCGCGGACGTACCGCATGGCACGGATCTTCCCCTCAATGCCACGGTCGCCGAACCCGGGGGCGACAATCACCCCGTCCACATCACTCAACACAGATTCCGGCTCGACTGTTGACTCCAGAGTCTGGCTCTCGACCCAACGGATGTCGACCCTCGCCTCGTTGGCACCTCCGGCGTGGACCAGTGCTTCAGCAATCGACTTGTAGGCGTCACCGTTCTGGGTGTACTTCCCGACGACCGCTATGCAGCACTCTTGTTTGGGATGCTTGATCTTCTCGGCAATGGCTTGCCACTCCTGGAGTTCCGCTACGCGCGGTTCAAGGCCCAAGCGCTCGACGACCAGATCCCCGAGTCCAGCGTTTTCGTACATAAGAGGCACCTCGTAGATGGTCTGCGCGTTCAGGCTCTCGATCACGGCATTGGTCGGGACGTCACAGAACAAGCTGATCTTCTCCTTGACGTCCTGTCCGACCGCCACATCGCTCCGACAGACGAGCACGTCGGGCGAGATGCCGATCTCCCGCAGTTTGATGACGCTGTGCTGAGTCGGTTTGGTCTTGATCTCGTGCCAGGGCCCGACCTGAGGAACCAGCGTGACGTGGACATAGAGGGTGTTCTCCTTGCCAAAATCCTTCCGCATCTGCCTGATGGCTTCAAGAAACGGCAAGGACTCGATGTCTCCGACTGTGCCACCGATCTCAGCCAGAACGATGTCTGCCTCCTGCTGTTTGGCAAGGTCGACAATCGCCCTCTTGATCTCGTTGGTCACGTGAGGGATGACTTGGACGGTGGCCCCGAGGTAGTCGCCTCTGCGTTCGGCCTCGATCACGCTCTGGTAGACCTTCCCCGTCGTGACACTCGAGCCTGATGAACAGGAAACGTCGATGAAGCGCTCATAGTGCCCAAGGTCGAGGTCGGTTTCCGTCCCGTCGTCAGTGACGAAGACCTCGCCATGCTGGTAGGGGTTCATGGTGCCCGCATCAACATTGATGTACGGATCCAGCTTCATCGGTGCCACAACCCAGCCCCGGTTCCTGAGCAGACGGCCCAAGGAAGCGGAAGTGATGCCCTTTCCAATGGATGAAACGACGCCGCCCGTCACGAAAATGTACTTAGTCATGGCACTTCCGGTGGCTCCAGGCACACCCATAGCGTCCAGACGGCAGAAGGGGTGACGGGGCCTCTCCGATTATACGGGTTTCCCAATTAACCAGTGGGCTTCGGGATGGAAAAAGGAGTGCAATCGACCGATCTATCACAGGGGAACCCGGCAGAACAAGGGTGGGCAAGGCAGTGAGCGGCATGGAGTATGGCGTCGATCGCCCCAGCGAGCGAGCACACGGTCAGATGGTCGGACGGTTGGAAGCCCTCGAATGGGCTGCCCTCCGGTTTGCCGACCTCTTCGAGTTTCTTCCCATCTCCTGCTTCACGGTGGACAAGGACCTGACGGTCATGGAGTGGAACGCCGCTGCTTCTGAACTCTACGGAATACCGGCCGGAGGCGCAGTGGACGCTTCGGCACTGGACACGGCCTTCGCGGCCGAAGACCACGCTACGGTTCTCCACTACTGCGACAGGGTCTTGGCCGGATGGGCTGAACCCATCTGGGAACGCACAGTCAGCCAACCCGACGAGTCAACCCGGACGATCACGACGCGGGCGAGGACCATGCGAAGGCGAGGGGGCGAGCCGTTCGGCATCATGTTCATGGACGTTGACGTGACCGAGGAAAGGAACCTCGCCAGGCTCCTGTCGGAGAACGAGAAGTTCCAGCGGCAAGTCATGACGTCCGTCCCCGACATGGTCTACACCTTCGATCTTGTCGAGCGTCGACACGTCTACCGAAACCGCACCTTTCGTTCGTACTACGGCTATCGGGACGAGGCCGAGGACTTCACCGGAGTCGAGCTCAGGGCCCTCATCCACCCGGACGACCTGGCGTCCATGGAGGCCCATTTCAGGCTGATGTCCCATCTGACCGACGGAGCTGTGGTCACGTGCGAGTCGCGGATTCTGCACGGGGATGGCACCTGGCACCACATGCAAAGCAACGATTCGGTCTTTGAACGCGACAGCAACGGTCAAGTCAGATTGATCCTTGGATGCCTCCGCGACGTCACTCACGAACGGCGAATGAAGTCGGAACTGCAGCAGCAGTTTGAGATCGTCCAGACAACGATGTGCCAACTGCGGACAAAGAGCTCAGAGTTGGAGCGGGCGAACCTGCAGCTCAAAAAGCTCGCCGCGACCGACCCTCTGACGGGCGTCAACAACTACCGGGCTTTTCAATCAGCCCTGGACAGCGTGATCGCAAAAGAAGGAGAACACTCGCTCTTGATCATCGATGTCGACTCGTTCAAGGAGTTCAACGATTCCTTCGGCCACATGGAGGGAGACTCTGCCCTCCGTTCGGTGGCTCAGATCCTGACGGACGTGTCTCCGCCGGGATCCGTGGTGGCCCGCTACGGTGGCGAGGAGTTCGTCGTGCTGCTTCCTTTCACGGGTGCCGACCAAGCGGTCAGGTTCGCAGAGGAGCTCAGGGCTCAGGCTGAAGCGAGGCCCTGGCTGCTCCGCCCCGTCACTGTCAGCGTGGGTGTCGCAACCACTAGCGGAGCCATGACACGGGACGAGATCGTGAAGGCAGCTGACGCTGCGATGTACCAGTCAAAACTGGCGGGCCGCAACCGTGTCACGCACGCCCGTGAAGGCTCGAACGAGTCGTCGGCAGCCTAGCGACGGGGACCGTTTGGGTCCATCTTCCTCACACGTCCGTCCCCCGAGACCACTTCACACCGTACAATCGGCTCAATTATGCCGTTTGCCAGCATCCCCGACGCGGTCGAGGACATCCGTGCAGGGCGGATGGTGATCGTCGTGGACGACCCCGATCGTGAAAACGAGGGCGACCTCATCATGGCCGGTGAAAAGTGCACCCCAGAAGCCATGAACTTCATGATCACCCATGGCCGAGGGGTACCGTTCATCCCGACCACCCTTGAACGCCTCGAACAACTCGGCGTCCCGATGATGACGAAGCAGAACACGGCGAGGCTAGGAACCGCCATGGCGGAAACGGTGGACGCCCGGAGGGACACAACCACCGGCGTCTCAGCCTATGACCGTGCGCGCACTGTCGCCGTCTTCTGCGATCCTAACGCACGGCCGGACGACCTGATGCGCCCGGGGCACGTGATCCCCCTCCGGGCCGAAAAGGGCGGCGTCCTCCGTCGAGCTGGCCACACAGAAGCCTCTGTAGACTTGTGCCTCTTGGCTGGGCTAAAGCCGGTTGCGATCGGCACGGAGATCCTGAACGAAGACGGAACCATGATGCGCCTGCCGGACCTCATGAAGTTCTCGGACAAGCACGGATTGAACCTGATCACGATCGCCGACCTCATCGAGTACAGGCGGCACACGGAAAAGCTCGTCCAGCGAGTTGCGGGCCCCGTCGACTTTCCGACGAAACATGGCCACTTCCAGATTTACGCATATGAGACTGAGTTGGAGGCCAATCCCTTCCTGGCCATCGTCAAGGGAACGATCGACTCTGCCAAGCCCGTCCTCGTACGGGTTCACTCGTCCTGTTTGACCGGCGACATCCTCGGTTCGCTTCGGTGCGACTGCGGCGACCAACTGGCACTCGCCCTCGACATGATCGAAGCTGAAGGCACCGGAGTCGTCCTTTACATCGCGCAAGAGGGCCGAGGGATCGGCATCGCCAACAAGTTGCGCGCCTATGAACTCCAGGACCGCGGCCTCGACACGGTTGAAGCGAACGAGGCGCTCGGGTTCAAGCCGGATCTGCGCGACTATGGACTGGGCTCCCAGGTTTTGCTGGATCTCGGGGTGCGCAAGATGCGCTTGATGTCCAACAACCCTTCCAAACGTGCGGGGCTCCAGGGACACGGACTTGAGATCGTCGAGTTCGTTCCGATCGTCACACCGCCTACGCAGTACAGCGAGCGCTATCTCGACACCAAGCGGGAGAAACTCGGCCACTTGCTGCCCTAGGCAACGCGCCAGGCTCAAACCGGTCCGGGGGTGCGCAACGCCACCGGTGTAAGATGCTTGTTCGAGATAAGGCGCAACGGCATCGGCCGGCGGATCCTCGAATTCAGCGGGATCCGCCGGCCTTTGGTTTGCGGGTTCGCGCAGAGGAGGTTCGATGAAATGTCCACTCTCGTTATCATCGGTGCCCAATGGGGCGACGAAGCCAAGGGCAAAATCGTAGACGTACTCGGCGCGGAAGCCGAATTCGTCGTGCGCTACAGCGGCGGAAACAACGCGGGCCACACTGTCATCGTAGGCGACGAGGAGTTCAAGTTCCACCTGTTGCCCGCAGGGATCCTGTACCCCCACGTCGTCGCCGTCCTCGGTGGCGGTATGGCGGTTTGTCCCAGGAGCTTGGTCGAGGAACTCGACCGTACTCTTGCCAAGAGGCCCGAGATCGGCACTCTCGTCGTGAGCCCCGCTGCACACGTCGTCCTGCCCTACCACAAGCTCCTTGACCAACTCGAAGAGGAAGCACGAGGCTCCAACAAGATCGGGACAACGTCGCGCGGGATCGGGCCCTGCTACACGGACAAGGTCCAGCGGACTGGGATCCGTATGGGCGAATTGGTCGAGCCCAATGTGTTCCGGGAACGACTCTCCGACGTCCTGAAGGTCAAAAACCAGTTGTTGGCGATGTTCGGGCATCCGCCAATCGACTTCAACGCCCTCTACACCGAATACTTGGGGTACGCCGAACGCCTGCGGCCGTACGTCAAAGACTGCGAGCTGTTGCTTCAAACGGCAGTCAAAGAAGGCAAGCGCGTGCTGTTCGAAGGAGCACAAGGAACGTTCCTCGACCTCGACCACGGTACGTACCCCTACGTCACGAGCAGCCACCCCGTCTCGGGCGGAGCTTGTCTAGGGACAGGCGTCGGCCCAAGGGACATCGACTCAGTCCTCGGCGTCTGCAAGGCCTACACGACCCGGGTTGGATCTGGGCCGCTCCCGACAGAGCTCACCGATGCCGTCGGCGATCGGATCCGCGGACAGGGACACGAGTACGGCACGACGACGGGCCGGCCCCGCCGGTGCGGTTGGCTCGACCTAGCTGCGCTAAGGCACTCCTGTCGAATCAATTCGCTCAGCGGACTCGTCCTTACGCGCATCGACGTGCTCGCCGGGTTCGACGAGGTGCGTGCAGCGACCCACTATTCCAAGGACGGCCAGAAGTTGGCCCACTTTCCCTGCTGCGTCCATGAATGGGAGGGAGTCGAACCCGTTTGGACAACTATGCCGGGATGGGATGGCGACATTCGGTCTGCCAGGTCACTTGAGGATCTGCCCCAGTCCGCCCGAAACTACATTCGCTTTGTCGAGGAGCAGACAGAAACGCCGGTCGCGATCCTGAGTGTCGGTCCGGACCGAGCTGAGACGATCGTGCTCAGACCGGATCTGGTCTGGATTTAGCCTTCTGTCGAGGAAGATTGATTCTGGCCGCCAGTTCCCACGTCGGTGGGAGCTGGCGGCGCCCAAACCCTCGTGAGTATCGAAGTGGACTGGTTCTCAAGCGTGTCTCCCTTGGCAATAGCCTCTTCGGCTTGCTTGCATGACTCTGCAGTCGCATCGGCCATGAAGACGATGCCCCGCGCATCTGCTACCCGCAGGATCGCTTTCGAAGTCTCTGGCAAGGCCCGGAAGACCTCCAATGCGGCCCGGGCCGCAGTCAGGTTCGAGGTTTCGTTCTCGCTGTGCCGCACGGTCACATACAGGCTGTGGTCTCTCGCGTCCTCAGTGACACCGAGATAGACGACTCCCTCGGTGCCGGCGCCCTGAAGGGATTTCAGCAGAGCATCGTCGCTCGCCGGAACGACGGGCAAGTTGGTGGCTGAAGTCTTCGGCGCAGACTGATCCTGCTTCTCGATCGGATGCTGACCAGACTTGTCCTCTTGTTGGGCGGCAACGGTTACAGGAGTCTCAATCGTGTTGGCCAACTTGTCGGCTTTGGCAGGTCCAAACCGACCCAGTGCGTACGCGCCGAAACCGACCGCGACCACCGTAAGTGCCACAAGCGCCAGGAACGCCCATGGCCGGTTCGGATTATCGGGGAGCCCGATCTGCTGGGCGGCCTCTGCCGACTCTTTGAGTTTGATCCGCTCACGGATCGATTCCAGTTTGCTCTTGTCTGCCGTCGAGTCGGGAGCCAGGTCGATCGCCATCTCGTACCAGTTAGCGGCCTGCTGCAGGTCGCCTTGGTCCGCCCAAACATCGCCGAGCAGGCTGTGGGCGGTCGGATTGTTCGGGAACCTTCTGAGAATCCCGAGACAGACATCGTTTGCGGCTTTGGTGTCTCCCCGCATACGGTGCAGATTAGCTTTGGCCAAGTCACGATAGACTTCCTGGTCACTGCCTTCAGTGCCTTGAAACGGCGCGCCGCAGTCCTTGCAGAATTCGGCTGCCGCGTCGTTCGACTCAAAACACCGTGGACAGACTTTCATGTCACTTTGTTCCTGTGCTCCCAAACCCGCCACTTCCCCGTTCCGTTGGGTCGAGTTCTGTCACGACCCTGGGCTCGACTCGGGCGACTGGCGACACCACCAACTGTGCGATCCTGTCACCTCTTGTCAGTTTGACTGTCTCTGAGCCCAAATTGATCAACAGGACACCCACTTCACCCCGGTAATCGCTGTCGATCGTTCCTGGCGCGTTGACCATCGACAGACCGTGCTTCATGGCCAACCCTGAACGCGGTCGGACTTGTGCCTCAAATCCCAGCGGAACCGCGATCCTGAGGCCCGTCCTGACAAGCCTTCGCTCGAATGGACGAAGCTCAATGTCCTCAACAGACCGTAAGTCGAGCCCGGCCGACCCTTCAGTCGCGTACGTCGGTAGCTCAACTCCCTCGCTCAGTACGACAGGCAATTCGATCGGCATGATTGGTCCACAATGTTTACCAGGTCATGCACAGTGGACGTTTCAAGGTGGAACCATTGGGCGACAGCGCAGTCCTTATCGAGGCTCCCGCGCAGGCGGCAGCCTTGGCCAACAACCTTGAAGCCGTCAACCTTCCCGGGGTCACGGAGGTCGTCCCCGCGTTTGACTCGGTGGCTGTGTTGTTCGACCCCGGAGTCTGGTCAGACCACGCCCTCGAGGAAGCGCTGGAATCGTTCGTGCCCTCCGCGGTCCGGTCTCCCCAATGGCACCGTGTTCCGGTTCAACTTGACAGGGGCCAAGACACGGTGCAAGCCTGCC
>JAKOXK010000015.1 GCA_029781035.1 Armatimonadota bacterium | reverse complement strand
ATTCAGGCTTTGAGCGGATGACGTATTCGGAAGCCGTCGACCTCTTGGTGAAAAGCCGCGAGAGTTGGGAGTACCCCGTCGGCTGGGGCAGCGACCTTCAGAGCGAGCACGAACGCTGGCTGACTGAAAAGAAGGTTGGCCGCCCCGTCATCCTCACGGACTATCCGAAAGAGATCAAGGCGTTTTATATGAAACAGAACGCGGACGGGAAGACGGTGCGCGCCATGGACGTGCTGGTTCCCCGCATCGGCGAACTGATCGGCGGCTCCGAGAGGGAGGATGACCTCGCCGCCCTCGAAGGCCGCATCGACGCTCTAGGTCTGGACAAGTCGGCGTACTGGTGGTACCTCGACCTGCGGCGCTTCGGATCTGTGCCGCACGCGGGCTTCGGGCTCGGCTTCGAGCGGCTGATCATGTACGTGACGGGGATGAAGAACATCCGCGACGTCATCCCCTTCCACCGCGCGCCTGGCCAGGCCGAGTTCTAGGGCGCGAGCCTGGGCTGTTCCTGCGGAACCTGGGTGAGTCGACTTCGGGCGACCGACGTAACCCAGATGATGCGGATCCTCGAGGAGCAGGGAGCGAGCAAGAACACGCTCAACGCCACCAGAAGGACTCTGAGGGCCGCGCTCAACGTGGCCATGAAGATGGGCCTTTGCGGCGGCAACCCGGTGACCAAGATGTTCGCCCCGAAGGTCACCCGGAACAAGAAGGTCTACTTCGACGCGGAGCAGGTCCAGGCGCTCCTGACCGCCCTCCAAGGCTCCTGGATCGAGGACCTGGTCAAGTTCACGCTTGCCACAGGGTGCCGAATAGGTGAAGCGAGCGGACGGGTGGCCGCACGATGATCCTTGGTGGGTGACTGAATTCAATCGGAGCGTGAGGCCATCCTCCCGTGGGTGGCACGATTATGGAAGGGCCGGGCCGCTACAGAGTGACGCTCACGAAAGAGCAGCCCTGTCATAGTCGTGTGCCCTGCACCCTCAAGGCCCGCCCCGAGGCAGCACCCCCTCGAGCGAACGGCGGGCTGGCCCGTCGACAGTTCGAAGTCGACCGTGCCCGCCTCTGAGGGCGCTGGGAGCGCACGACTATGCTTGCCTTCAGTGCTGGCCTGCCATCGCCAGACCAACGGCATAATCGTGCCACCCGACCCGGGGGGAGCGCCTTAGTCTGCTCACCCGTCGATCCATGTTGGAGACATGGTCTGCAGCGAGGTTCGTAAGAGGCTCGAGAGGGGTGGAGCTTCCCGCTGCCAGACCATGCCACGGCCCCCGATGACCGGCATGCACTCCCTCCGGCACAGTGCCGCGACCTTCATGCTCATGGCTGGCCTGAACCTCCACCAAGTCAGCCGATACCTCGGCCACTCTCAGATCGCCCTCACTTCAAATCTATACGGTCACGTACTTGACCAGTCAATGAGGGAAGCAGCCGAAGTCCTCCAGTCTAAATACAGAACTAGCCCCAAGGAAACCGATGTTCCCTGAGGGACTCCGGAACGGAACTTCGAGTCCGACAGAAGGATTGAAGGCAAACCCAGACGCCGAATCCAAGCACGACGACAACAAAGGCGATAATGATTGGCAGTGCGTTACGGTGGCCAGTGTCCACCGCGCTCCTCACGTTCCCGGATAATCCTCGATGCTCCTTCGCATAGGTCGTGCGCGAAAGACCGTAATTCGTCAGCCGAACACCACATCTCATCCGAAAATGAGTTCCACATGTTCTTTCCGGATCTTGGTAAGGCGCGGAACCTCCTACAGATGATGATTCTTAGGATAATCCGAGGGCTAACCCTCGGGTTACTTTCTTTACGCACGTACAGGTCGAACAAGTGGGTCTGTCCTCCTCGAAGGACATAGGGTTCTGCCATACGGACGCCGCTCACGTTTGTATCCGTTCCATCCGCTTCATCCAGCCCCTCCAGAGCTCTCAGTAGGCGCTCTCCGAGGAACCCGATTTCCTCAATACCCACAAGCACGCTGCCTATCTTCGCGCGTGCTGAGCAACTGTAGCCCTCGGCCGAGGCAAACGTGACTCTGGCCCAGATGCCCTCGATTCCACGGCTCGACGCGAGGACGACTCGGAATGTCGCAGGAAAGTATCCGTATCTATCGGCGATGCTTCGCACACTCGTGTCTGCAAATACCTTTAGCACACTCCATCGCCTCACTTTCGCTTTCTTGAAGATCGACGGTTGGTTCCCTTCGCTGCCGCAGCAGCAGAGCTTCCCACTAGTACTGGCCCGCCGCGTGCGGCCGGCGCGAATAGCCACTCTGGGAGAACGAAAATCAGAGGAGCCAGAATACCCGCTAGCGTGGCTATCATGGCATCTCCCTCGTGGCTCGGATCAACAGAGCCACCTTCTGGCTCTCCTCGAATTGGTCTTCTTACGAAGATCGGAGGATCGTCCTCAGTAGACGCTCGCTCAGGCTCGCGTTCAGATTTTCCAAATTCCTCGGTCAGAACTTCATCCAGGGCTTCGTCTGATATGTCAGGGTTCTTCTCCGTTTTGGTACGTCTCTTGCGCTTGCCAACTTTAAGGTCGACGGACTTTGCTTTTGCTTTGTCCTTCTTATACCAGTCGGCGATCTTCTTCCCCCAGTATTTTGCCAGTCTACTGTAGATCCTCTCATCGTAGCAACCGGTGGGATCAACATTACTGATTGGATCGTTGTCACAATAGGCGAACCAGTTCCTCCCGCTCTCCGCCGGATCCCGGCTCAGGAACCGCCCGATGCTCGGGTCGTACCACCGGTGGCCGACCTCCTTGATCGGCTCGGTCGGGGTGTAGCCCGCCTCAAGCCCGATGGGCTGGGGGCCGTAGTCCGTGCCGTAGTAGCCGAACGGGCCGCCGTAGCCGAACGGCCCGATCCACGGGTGGCCACTGAATTGGGTGTTGCCGTCGCCGAAGGCGTCGTAGCGCCGCGCGCTCGCGACCGAGCCGTCCGACCGGCTCTGGTAGTCGAAGTTCTTGAGCCCGCCGTGCGACCAGGTGCTCGTGGTGCCGCGCCTTTCCGAGATGCCAGGAGTATAGGCCACCGACTCAGCCCCGTTCAGCCACTCGCTCACCACCGGCGAGGTCGCGCCCAGCCCGCCGGCTTGCAACGGAACTGTGGCGGGCGGCACACGATGGAAGGCGCGTTGCCAAGCTGGGCCACGGCCCCCAGCACCCATTGGCGACTCTGAAGACTCTATGATCCCTGCAGCCAGGCCACGCTGGCCAACCCCGAACATTACGGGCGCAACTTGCCCTTCACACGTACCGACAGGCTGGCATCCACTAGCACGAACGATTTCGCGCCTTTCGTATCGATTACGCACCAATAGTAGCGGCCGCGCGGCATATAGTTGACTTCCTCGACGTAGTACTGTGATAGATCTATGCCGCGCCACATCTCCAGCGACGTCGGAACGTCGAGGATACCGCTTGCCGACCCCGTCTTCATGTATTGCGTATTTACGAATGCGCCGACTGCAGTGGCCCAAATGCTCTGCTGGCTTGCCGCTCGGAACTTGGCAATGCACGATGCAAGAGCAAGTGCAATAATCCCTAGGAGAACTGCACCTCCCGCACAAGACATCCGCAGAAAGTTTCCCCTTACACCTTGTCTCTCGTATTCAGCGCGATTCTCACTATCCATGTGGGAGTTTAGCCTTCTTTTTCTTCTTCTTATCGACCTTTTTCCCAATGTGCCAAGGGAACCAATAGCGAGGCGGTGGATCCGAATCAACATGCGCACTCCAATGCTGGATCGGCCCGTCGGTCGTGATTGTTGTAAAACCGAAGACATCTTTGGCGCAATCGACGGCGGCATTGACGAACTTAGCGCTACGGCATGTGTTGCAGGATCTGATCCATAGGTGACCCAGCTTACCCTTGCCTCGCCGCTTTCGTTCGGCAGCGACGTAGGCTAGATCCTCAGCATGAATGGTATCTGAGTCATTAACGTATGTGTAGCCTTCGCCACCATGGCCCCAAATCATCACGTCAGAGCCATCCGGCTCCTCTATCATCGCCTCTAAGAGGTCTGCTTTGGTGGGCTTATGCATGACTTTGCCTCCGACACCGAAGACGTGCTCAGCAACCCAATCCCAGCCTTCAATTCCAGCATTCCCCCCGAGAACCGTCAGATTCAGGCCCGTTGGATCTGCATAGCCCAGAGGGCTATTGTCGCAGTAGTCGTACCAATTCCTCCCGCTCTCCGCCGGATCCCTACTTAGGAACCTTCCGATGCTCGGGTCGTACCACCGGTGCCCGACCTCCTTGATCGGCTCGGTCGGGGTGTAGCCCGCCTCAAGCCCGATGGGCTGGGGGCCGTAGTCCGTGCTGTAGTAGCCGAACGGGCCGCCGTAGCCGAACGGCCCGATCCAGGGGTGCCCGCTGAGCTGGGTGTTGCCGTCGCCGAAAGCGTCGTAGCGCCGGGCGCTCGCCACCGAGCCGTCGGCACGGCTCTGGTAGTCGTAGTTCTTGATGCCGCCGTGCGACCAGGTGCTGGTGGTGCCGCGCCTTTCCGAGATGCCAGGAGTATAGGCCACCGAGTTGGCGCCGTTCAACACAGGGGTGGTCAATGCAGGTCAGGACGATCGGTGGGCGGTATCCTCGCACCTATGGCGGCGACGCCGGCACCAGCCACCAAGACCCCGAGCGCGCGGCCCTCGGGCGGGTTGCTCGTGCGCGCCGTCGGCGAGAGCCTCACCTTTATCGGCGAGTGCGTGCTGATCCTTGTCGACGCCCTCGTCCGCATCTTCCGCAAGCCGCACGAGGTCGGCGAGACCGTCAACCAGATGGCCTTCATCGGTGTGGCCAGCGTGCCCATCGTCGCCCTCACCACCTTCGCCAGCGGGGCTGTGCTCAGCCTGTATTCCGCCGAGCTCCTCGTCCGCTATGGCGCCACGAGCCTGGCCGGTGCGACCGTCGGCCTCGCCATCACCCGCGAGATCGCGCCCGTGCTGGCGGGAATCATGGTCGCGGCGCGGGCGGGTTCGGCGATGGCTGCGCAGATTGGCACCATGGCCGTCACCGAGCAGGTGGACGCCCTCCGCTCGCTCAACGTCCACCCGACCAACTACCTCGTCATCCCTAGGCTCATCGCCTGCGTCACGATGCTGCCGGTTCTGGCCATGGTCGGCGTGTACGGTGGTGTGCTGGGCGGGTTCGTGGTCTCGGTCTACCGTGGCGGCGTGCCAGAGGGAGCGTTCTGGTCCTCCATCCGCCAGTTCGTCCAACCCAGTGACTTCGTCAACGGCATGTGGAAGACGGTAGCCTTCGGGCTCATCGTTGCAGTAGTCGCCTGCCAACAAGGCCTGCGGACCAAGGAGGGCGCGGTCGGTGTCGGCCGCGCTACCACGAACACGGTGGTCATCAGCATGGTCCTCATCTACGTGGCCAACTACTTCCTCACCGCGCTCCTTTTTGCGGGGCACTAGGGAGCAGCGCGCGTCCCCGCGCGCCAGATCGTCGTGATCGGCCGCCCTTCGTGTCGGTTTCGAAAGGTTACACTCTATCTCCGAGTCAAGGGTTGGGCGCACGAACTTGGGCCCCGGCGCGCGGGGACGCGCGCTGCTCCCTTGGGGCGTCCGGGCGGTAGGTAAGTGGCATGAACAGTAGCCCGTTCGTTTGGGCGCGCGGGGACGCGCGCTGCTCCCTTGGGGCGTCCGGGCGGTAGGTAAGTGGTGTGAACAGTAGCCCGTTCGTTTGGGCGCGCGGGGACGCGCGCTGCTCCTTGGGGGCGGGTCGGTAAGTGGTGTGAACAGTTGCCCGTTCGTTTGGGCGCGCGGGGACGCGCGCTGCTCCCTGGGGTCGTTGTGCGCCGACGGCCGCCCGACGGGTAGAAACCAAGCCAAGATGCTCGGCGCGCGGATCCTCCTGCTCGTCCTCCTTTTCGCAGTCATGCGCTGCTGCGAAGCCCGGCCGATCGACCGCCGAGCGCTCGTTTCGCGGCACATCGTCCGGCTGACCCAGCTCGACACCGAGCACCCCTTGCAGGTGGGGAACGGGGAGTTCGCCTACGGCATGGACATCACCGGCATGCAGTCGTTCGTTCCTTTCAACACGCTGTCGAACTGGGGCTGGCACACCAGCCCGCTTCCGCCCGGCGAGACGCCCGACGAGTTCAAAGGGCAGGTCTGGAAGACGGCCGGGCGAGACGTGACCTACCCCATGCCGGACCCTGAACACCCGGCGCTCTCGGAGTGGCTGGCCGCCAACCCGCACAGGGTCAACCTCGCCCGTCTGGGCCTCCGGATCCGAACCCGTGACGGCCGCACCGCGACCGCCGCCGACCTCACGGAAACGCTCCAGACCCTCGACCTCTGGGCAGGCGTTGTCACGAGCCGGTTTCGCGTCGACGGCGACTGGGTGACGGTCAAAACGTCGTGCCACCCGCGAGAAGACCTCCTCGCCTTCGTCATCGAGTCGCCGCTTGTCCAGGCTGGCCGGTTGGAGGTGTTTCTGAAAGCGCCGGGGAACAACCCCCTGCAGTTCGCGAACTTCGTCGGTGACCAAGACCACCCCAGCGAGCTCAAGGTCGTCAAACGGTCGGACCGTGCGCTGGAGCTGGTCCGCCACTTGGACAGCGACGATACCTATTACCGGCTCGGTTGGCAGACTCCTTTGACGGCTGTCGAATCCGCGCGGGAGGTGCGGCTCGTGCCGGCCTTCGGTTCGAAGATCGTCTTCACGTGCGGGTTCTCGCCCACAGGGGCTACGGGTCCGCAGGTCGGGGCCACAGAGGTCTTCGCCGCTTCACGCAAAGCGTGGCCCGAGTTCTGGAAGTCGGGCGGCGCCATCGACTTCTCGGGCACGAAAGACCCCCGCGCCCACGAGCTCGAAAGGCGCGTAGTCCTCTCGCAGTACCTCATGAAGGTCAACGAGTCGGGATCCCTGTGGCCGCAGGAAAGCGGGCTCGTAAACAACGGCTGGTACGGCAAGTACCACATGGAGATGGTCTGGTGGCACGCCGCGCATTGGGCGCTCTGGAACCGTTGGCCGGTCTTTGATCAAAGTGTGGCGCAGTACAAGAAGCTCCTGCCGATCGCCGTCAAGCGCGCCAGCGACGAGGGTTTTGACGGTGCGCGATGGCCGAAGTGCATTGGGCCAAACGGCGTTGAGTGGCCGCACGAGATCCATGCGTTGCTGCTGTGGCAGCAGCCCCATCCGATCTACTTTGCCCAGCTGGACTACCGCGCCCACCCGACGCGCACGACGCTCGAGAAATGGAAAGCAATCGTCGGCGACACCGCCGACTTCCTCGCCTCGCTGCCAGTGAAGGATCCCGTCACAGGGCGTTTCAACCTCGAACCTCCGATGGTGCTGATGTCCGAAAACACCGCCGCGAAGGTGACCCGGAACCCGACCTTTGAACTCGCCTATTGGCGGTTCGGGCTTCGAGCCGCGTGCGATTGGTACCGGAGGCTCGGGCTCGCCCCGAAACCCCAGTGGCTGGCGGTGCTGAAAGACCTGGCGCCCCTGCCTGTCGAAGACGGCGTGTACGAGACATACCAAGGGATCCCGGAGATGTGGTCGCAGTACAACTTCGAGCACCCGGGCTTGACCGGGGTGTTCGGGATGTTGCCGGGGGACGGGGTCGACCGTGCGACTTTCTCGAGGACGTTCGACCGGGTCCTGCAGTCGTGGCAGTTCAACCGCACGTGGGGTTGGGACTTCCCCATGCTGGCGATGGCGGCGGCCCGGCTGGGGCACGTCGAGAAGGCGGTCGACCTCTTGACCACGAAAAACCCGGGGTTCGACTTCGACGCTCGGGGCTTGGCGACGGGCGGGCCGTTCCCATACTTCCCGTCGAACGGGGGTTTGCTTTATGCCGTGGCGATGATGGCGGCAGGCTGGGATGGCGCGCCCCATCGTCATGCGCCGGGCTTTCCGAAGGAGTGGAAGGTGCGGGTCGAGCAAATCGGAGTCGCGCCCTGAGTGGGGGTGCAGCCGTCTAGGTGCTCGGGCCTCAGTCAGGTGGTGAACAGCTGCCCGTTGCTTTGGGCGCGCGGGGACGCGCGCTGCTCCCCGGTTCCTGTAAACTCCGGCACATGGTCGTGACGGTTGTCGGGGCAGGAAGCTGGGGCACGGCACTGGCAATCGTGCTCGGTCGGAACGGGAATGCAGTCCGGCTCGTGGGGCGCGAATCCGAAGCCCTTGAGTCGTTAGTGTCCCGCCGCGAGAACCTACGGTACTTGCCCGGGTTCGTCTTGCCCGAGGAAGTCGAGGTCGCCGACCTTTCCCATGGGCTGCCATCAGCAGACATGACGGTCGTGGCGGTTCCCAGCAGTGCGGTCAACGAACTTCTCCCTCACACCTGTCGATCTGAAGTCTTGGTCCTCGCTAGCAAGGGCCTAGCGCCGGGAGGCGAATCACTGCTCTCGGATCAGGTCGCCGCTGCTTGCCAGGGATCGAGGATCGTGGTCCTCAGCGGTCCCAACCTGGCGGTTGAACTTGCCCAAGGTGTACCGACTGTCGCCGTGGCGGCGAGCACCGACGAGCAAGCTGCCTGCCTCGCCCGCGACGCTTTTCATTGCCGCACCTACCGGGTCTACACCGGCAGCGACGTGCGCGGCGTCGAGGTGGCGGGTGCGATGAAAAACGTGATGGCGATCGCGGCGGGAATGTCGGACGGTCTCGGATTTGGAGACAACACAAAAGGCGCCGTCTTGGCGAGAGGGTTGAGCGAAATGGCGCGGATCGGTCTCCCCCTGGGTGCGAAGCTCGAGACATTCTTGGGCATTGCCGGTGTCGGCGACCTCTTTGCGACGGCCAACAGCCGACTCTCTCGTAACTACCGCGTCGGGTACGGGCTCGGGCAGGGAAAAGGGCTCGAGGCCATCCTCGCTGGGATTGGTCAAGTGGCTGAAGGCGTGACGACAACGGCACTGGCCCTTCAACTTGGCAAGAAGCTAGGTGTCGAGTTGCCGATCACAGGCGTCGTCCAAGGGGTGATGAACGGTGAGCTTGATCCCAGGGCCTCCGTCTGGCAACTCATGGAGAGGGCACCGAAACACGAGGGTTTCTCGCCATCCGTACACGTTTGACCAAAGCCCAGACACTCAGGGCGATGGTAGCGACCGCCGACAATAGGTAGCTTTGAGAGTGCATGAGAGCCGTCGCCACCAGCCTTCGGTCAAATTCCTTTACCGGCTGCGGCACGCCGATTCCCGCGACCCAGTAGACGGTACAGCACGTTGCCAAGCCGAGACCGAGGATCCACGCCAAGGCGATGATCAATGGGCGAGTCAGTTCGCTCCAAGTCAACCGGGGCATGGATCCAATCCGCATTGACACGGCAAGGGCCACGCCCGAAGCGGCCCCAAACCACCAGGTGGCCAGAATGCCCCAGCAAACCGCCAGTAACAATGGGGACTGCGTCCCGATGGAGGGATGATAGACTCCTAGGTACTGCCAACAGACTAGTACAGAGCAAAGATCGTGCACCACTCCGAAGACGATTGAGGCCAGAATACAGAGGCCGATGATGCGGAGCCCTTCCAAAGAACACCCAGTTATCACGACGCGCCGTGCCCTCATTGCGTTCGGCTCGAACCTGGGCGACCGGGAAGCCCTAATCGCGGAGGCCATCTGTCGGATCAGTGACCTGGGCAACGTCGAAAGGGTCAGCGGCATCTACGCGACCGCGCCGATGTACGTTGAAGGCCAGCCTGAATTCCTGAACGGAGCGCTGATCCTCATCACGAAGGAGGATCCGGTTTCCCTTCTTCGGAAGCTGAAGAGGATCGAGCGCGAAGTCGGCCGCTTGCGGCGCTTCGTCAACGGTCCGCGCGAGATCGACCTCGACATCATCGATATCGAAGGGGTGCAGATCGAGTCGGGGCCACCTATCGTGCCTCACCCGCGAGCTCAGGAGCGACGGTTCGTCCTCGAGCCTCTGAACGAAATCGCACCCAATTGGACTCTCAATGGATACGGCAGCGTGGGCGCCCTGCTTACGCTGCCTGACATACAATCTCAAGCGGTGGAGCGAGTCGCAGATGCCCCGGTTTTCGTACAGCGCGGTTGACAGCACCGGCAAGCAAGTTCAGGGAGTCCTGGACGCCAGCACGGAGAACGAACTGATCGTCCGCCTCTCCGGGCAGGGTTTGCGCATCCAGAGCTTTAGCCGGACTGTCCCCGGATCTCCGGAACGGCCCGTAGCGGCACCCGCAGCAACGAGGCTTCCCAGTCCTGCAAAGCCCAAAATGTCAGGATCGTCCGCACCCGTGCAACGTGCGCCCCTCAGCGCCGCTCCGCCCGTCGCCGCTCCCTCAGGCGTAAACCCGCCTATCCAGCGGCAGCCAACGATGACGCGTCCGGCTTCAGCACCCCTGCGCGGTGTCATCCGCACAAAGCGCGCCAGTCGGATCGACCTCCACTTCCTCTTTGTGAACATGGGCAATCTGGTCCGGTCGGGGATTGGTGCAGCCGAGGTTTTCGCCGAGCTTTCTCGCCGGGCCACGAAACAGCACCTCAAAGAGGCGCTGACTAATCTGGCGCATTCCGCCAGCGAAGGCGGGAGTCTGGCCGATGCGATGGAGCGCTTTCCAGACGTGTTTCCTCCTGGTGCCGTGGGTCAGGTGCGGGCCGGCGAGACGGGAGGCTATCTTCCCGAAGCTTGTGAGCACCTGGCCGAAGCGTTCCGCGAGGATCACCGGATGGCCTGGAAAGTGCGCATCATGCGGTGGTTCCTCGTGTCCAGCTTCCTCGGAGTGCCGCTCTCCATGGCTGTGGCCCGCGGACTCGACGCCACCTTGACGTCAGAAGCCAAAAGTACGGGGCCTCTCCCGTCTCTTGGCGCTCGCTTCGGTCTTCTTCTTCACGACATTGGCGCGGGTTTTCTGGGACCGGCAGGCATCCTTTTCCTGGCGTTCACAGTTGGTTATCTTTGGCTCGCCATTGCCATGAAGCGCACCGAGGCGAGGCGATTGCGGCACGGGTTGGCGCTCAAGGTGCCGCTCGTGGGCCGCTATGGGCAGAGCGAGTGCATCGCTTCGCTTGGATGGAACCTCTCCAAACTCTCTGCGGGAGGCATTCACCCCAACAAGGCCTGGGAGTTGGCTGCCCACGCCGTTCCGAACGTAGCCTTTGCCGAGCGGGCCGCAGCGACTGGCCTGTACACAAACGAGGGGACGAAGATGTCGGAAATCGCTGCACGCTCGGGCTTGTTCCCGCCCGACCACCAATCGCTCTTCTTCACGGGCGAGATGGCCGGGAACCTGCCGCAGTCACTGAACCACTCGGCCGATTTGGCCGCACAGGACGTTCAAAGGTCCAAATCCCTTATCGGCTACTCACTGTTCGCAGTCGTTTTGCTGATCAGCGGCGTCTTCTACATCATCTCGATGGATGTGTTCTTTAGCGGCTATGTGAACTCGATGATGAAACAGGTCGACAACATGGTGGACAACTGACAATGCCGATCTTCCAGTACTCGGGTCAAGACGCGCAGGGGCAAGCGGTTTCTGGGGTCGCTCATGGTGAGTCCCTGGATGCTGTCGCCCAGCGCTTGAGCTCGCAGGGCGTGACGGTCTTACAACTCGGCCTGGCCCCCGGCACAGTGGGAGCTGAAAGTGTTCCTCCGGCCGTTCAACCCGTCTTCGAAGTGCCCAAGCCACCGCCGACCGAAGCTCGGAGCACATTTGAGACACGTGTAGCCGGTCAGGTCGTCAACGCGGTGCCCTTGCAGGCGCTCCAGTTCATGTTCCGTCAGCTGGGCACCCTGCTCAATGCGGGAATCAATCCGGCAGACGCCCTTGAGACCTTGAGCCGACAGAGCAACAATGGAAAGCTAGCCTCGATCTTGCGTGAGACGAAAGAGCACGTCATCGCGGGCAGACCGATCAGCGCGGGGTTTCAGCGCTACCCCGAAGTCTTCAATCCTCTCATGATGAGCATGCTTCGGGTCGGTGAAGAGGGAGGCTTCCTCGCTGAACAGTGCAACCAACTCAGTGAATACATCCAGCGCGATGTGGAGCTTCGCAACATGATCCGGCGCGAGACCGCGATGCCGAAGCTCACCGTGCTGTTCTCCATCATTATCGTGCTCGGTGGCAACGGGCTCATTCAGGTTCTGGCTCCTGGCGGCGCTGGGCTGCCCGTGCCTTGGCTCATCTGGCTCGTTGCCGCCGTTGTTGGGGTTGGGGCATGGCTCTTCGTCAAGTTCGCGTTGCCACAGCCACACATCCGGCAGCGGTTTGACGAAACGGTCCTCACCATCCCCGGCGTGGGTGGCATGGTGCACGGGTTTGCCATGGCGAAGTTTGGTCGAGCGTTCGGGGCCCTTTACAAGGGCGGAGTAGACCTGCCGCGGGCAGTGGTCTTGGCGGCCGACGCGAGCGGCAATGAAGCCGTCCGTTCACGCGTGGCTCCCATCTCAAACCAGCTCAAAGAGGGCCGAGGAGTCACCGACACTTTTGCGTCGTCAGGGGCGTTCTCGCCTCTGGTTATCGACATGACCCGCACCGGTGAGACGACGGGAAACATGGATGAGATGCTTGTCAAAGTCTCAGAGTACTACGAGGACGAAGGACAGACCAAGGCACAGATGGCTGCCAAGATCATAGGGATTGTCTGCTTGCTCTTCGTGGCTGCCTATGTCCTCTACATTCTCGTCACGTTCTACACGGGTTACTTTGGCCGCATGATGAGCGGTGCCTGACACCACCAACGGCTTTTAGCCGCTTGCGGACAGACTCATCAGGATGCGTAGAAGTTCACACCCGGCTGGATTGTGGGCCAGGCCGTACGGTTGGGCACCCAGCCCGCCCCACGGCCGAAGCGTGGTGACGACGGTGTGGCCTTTGCGGGCCAGGTAGGGGTGGCGCGCGTAGGTGCGGGTGTCGACACGTGTCAGAAGCCATTCGGCGCCGGGTAGTCGAAAGTCAAGCCAGGTCGGGTCGATCGCACGGTCAGTGGAAACGGGAAGCAAGTCGTCCCAGCATCCCAGAAAGCGTTCGCCACTCTGATTCCAACTGACGTTCTCGCGCCAGAAAGGAAGAGCCACGGTACCGTCCACCGAGAGCAAGGCAACTCCCTGAGACGGCAGACTCCCGGTGCAAGTGACCACTCCCTCCCCTTCGCCCGTTCTGTTTCCGCCCACAAGTCCAAGCGGATCCTCAACGCTCCATTGTGGTAGCTGCTTCCACTCGAGAGTCTCGTAACCCTGAAAGCCGAAAAGCTTGTCACGACCCTCTGCCTTGATCCACAACGTGGCGGGTCCCTCACGGAGCTCGATCGTAAGATCCGCCACAACGGCTGGTGTGTCTGGAGGCAAAGAGACATGAACGCTTTGCGCCTCATATAGGTCGTTTTCCCAGATGAGATGGATCTCGCCCGAGAAGCCTCTCACCGAGCGTGCCCCGATCTGAATCGTTTGAGTGCCCGTGAAGCGGCGGCTCGAGTCCCACCAACCCGGACGATTGCCGCCATCGACCCAAGGCGGCATGCGAAATGGCACGACGAAGAAGGTGAGATCATCAAAGACACCGCTGAGGTCCCGGCTTCCAGGCGAGTGCAAGGGGTCACCGAGAACCCCCGACTTGGAGATGGGCGTGTCGGCGATTCCGGTCACGATGTAACCTGCAATCGCATCCCGGGCTGCCACTTCGTTTGTCACGAACTCACGGATCCAGCCACAGCGGCTTCTCGACTCTTCTGACAAATGCTCCTCAATGTCCGGCGGCAGTTCCTTTTGCGGATCGGCCAGTACGCTGGGCAGGTCGTGCAGCCATCGGACTCCCTGATCGTTGAGACGCGGGTCGGAAGATGCCCAATAGTTCTCACAAGACCGAATGGATGCCGCCTCACGGTTGATCCAAGGGTGCTCGGGATCAGAAATGAAGGGACGTCGCTCGCGAAGCCCGGCCAGCGGCCGGTAGACGTCGTAGTCGTTGAACTCACCCAGCATCACAGGCATCGTCTTGCGTGGCCCCGGCATGAGTGAGTCCAAGACGGGCGGATAGAACATCGTGTCGCAATAGGGGTGGAAGTCGTAAAACGTTCCGTATTCCCGCAAGTCGCCGCCATACATTTCGGACCCGCCGCTATTGTCCTTGACCAGTGGGCAACCGGTCAGTTCGCGGACCATCTCGAACAGGCGCTTGCGGTACCCATGAGGCGTCGACTCCGACAGTTCGCAACCACAGGTCCAACACACGATCCGGTCGTGATGCCGGTACTGGCGCACGATGCGCTCGACCTCGGCGAACATCGCCTCCAGCTTCTCCTCGTCGCCGGTAGGCATCCAGAGCGGAAGTTCCACCCAAGCCCACATGTCCTCTTCTTCGAGAACCTGGAGATAGTGGTGCGGCGGGAGCCAGAGGCAAAACTTGACAGTATTGAAGCCGAGGTCCCTGACGCGCCGCACCTCGTCTCGGACCAGTTCCATCGGCGGATGAGGCGCGCCGACAGCCGGGTACCAGCCCCAGGTGAGGACCCCGCGCATGAACCAAGGCTGGCCGTCGATGAAGAGCTTCGTTCCCGCAACGCCGATTCTGGGGCTCTTGATCAGATTTCCTGAGCCGTCGCCAAAGGGCTGAGCATCGCTGTGAACGACTTCGACTTCCCGGAAGATGCCTCCAAAGGTGTGAAAGACATACGGCAGGAATCCAGACAGGACATCCTTGACCGGATACGTGGCGCCGCCGTTCTTGACGACTTCGACCCTGACGTCGACTAACCCAACAGGAAGACGGACAGAGAAGGCGTCCCAGATTCCTTTGTGATCGATGGCGACCTCGCCGTTCAAGGACACAATGGCACGGTAGGAGACCCCGTGAAACACCAACCACTGGTCTTCGGTTTCGACAGCGAGTTTGGTGCGGTAGACCGCCGGCCCTTCCCACCGGACATCGACGTCCTGGCGCCAAGCGTGAGGGACAGAACAGGGCTGCGGCCCGGCTCCATAGTCCACAGTCCAGGTAAGCGAACTAGTGTTCACTTTCCTTGTCCTTCACAGGGACGTCATCATCGCTCTGGACAGTCCCACCGTAGGCTTGGATCGCGTCGCTGACGTCGGAGATCGCGATCTTGAGTAAGTCGCTCAGAGTACTCAGCCCTTCCACCTGATCTTGAAGGTCGCTCACAGAGCCGGCGGCTTCTTGAAGGCCCGTGTAGGCGTCGTTGCCAGCGGCAATGCGGTGCTTCCTGACGTCGTCGGCGGCGGCAAAGTCCTTCTTGACGTCGTCCAAAGCCGGAGGGTCGGCACAGGCGTCGGCCACGGTCGCGCCAGCATCATCGATGTAGTCGACGACTTCCTGGGCGGCGTCTTTCAGGTCGCCCTTCAGGGACGCCACAGCGCGCTTCGCCTCCTTGAGCGCATCTTGGATCGAGTCGCTGGCTGCTGCCATCTGAACGGTGCCGGAGCGGAGCTGTTCGGCGAGGGCCTGGTCTGGATCTTGGGGCGCGGGCTTGCTCGATCCCTCGACCGGAGGTTTGTAGACGTCCGATGGGCTCCTCCCCCGACACCCACACAAGCTCAGAACGACGGCCGAACACACGAGCCAAGCCAGGACGTTCCTCACAGCGCTGAATCGTACCTGTTGACTTCGGATGGCCTCGCGAACGACAATGGGCCATGTTCGCTTTCATGCAGGCGACCCAAGTGGATCCCCTGTTGCTCGACATTGGAACAAAGGGGCATTTGACTGTTGAAAAAGGCTACACCGACACAAAGTCCGGCAAGGCCGTCAACCCTGACGATATCGCAGCCGCCGCGGACGGGATCCGGTTCGTCTTCGTGGGCGAGTCGCACAACAACCCGGACGACCATCGGGCGCAGGCCGATATCATCAGTGCCCTGATCAAGCGGGGACGGGACGTCTGCGTCGGATTCGAGATGTTTACTCGCGACAACCAAAAGAACCTGAATCCGTTTTCGATGGGATGGTGGACCGACGAGGAATTCCAAAAGAACGCCGACTGGAAGAAACAGTGGGGGTTTCCATACAAGCTCTACAAGCCCGTCTTCGACGTGATCCGTGACAACAAGTTGCCGATGGCTGCCCTCAACGTTCCCCGAGACTGGGTACGGCAGGTCGGGCAGAAGGGCCCCAGCGCGCTGACGACCGATCAAAGTCACTGGGTGCCAACTCCCCTCGACTTGACGAACAAGACCCACCGCACGATATTCGACGCCATGATCGGTGGACACCCTTCCACGGGCGCCGACAACATGTACGCGGCCATGGTCGTTTGGGACGTAGGCATGGCCAACAGTGCCCTGGACTTCATGAACGAGTCGAAGAACCCGAGGCGGGTGATGGTCATCTGCGTCGGCAGCGGTCATGTGATGTACGAGCAGGGCATCAACTGGCGCATCCGCCAGCGGACTGGCGAAAGATCGTTGACCATCACCTGTGTGGACACGGACAAGGCTCGCGAAGTCAGCCGCGGCTTGGGCGACTTTGTGTTCGCGGCCCCGCCGGGAGCCGAGTGACACGGACTGGTCGGACACTTTTCCGTGATGACGGACCGAGGGCCTGGTGAGCGAGGCAAGCTTCTACCGCCAGGTTCTGCGACCGCTCCTCTTTCGCCTTGACCCTGAAGTCGCCCACAAACTCGGACTTTGGGCCGTTGCGAACGGTTGGGTCAAGGCGACAGACTCGGAGCCCAGTCTGGACGCTGGCAAGACCCTGTTCGGAGTGAAGTTCGCTCACCCTGTGGGCTTAGCGGCCGGTTTCGACAAAGATGGCGTCGCGCTTGATCACTGGGCAGACCTCGGTTTTTCGTTTGTCGAGGTCGGAACAGTGACACGGCATCCCCAGCCTGGAAACCTGCCTCCCCGCCTGTTCCGGTTGGTGAATGACCGAGCTCTGATCAACCGCATGGGGTTCAACAACGAGGGAGCCGACGCCTGTGCCCAGCGATTGGACGACTCTGACTCGACGATTCCCGTCGGGATCAACATTGGGAAGTCCAAGGTGACCCCGATCGAGGAAGCTGATCAGGACTACGCCTATTCGTTCAGACTGCTGGCACCGAGGGCCGACTACGTGGTTGTCAACGTGAGCTCCCCCAACACACCCGGCCTAAGGGGCCTTCAGGACAAAGAACCGCTGCTCAAGATTCTCTCGGCCCTCAAGGACATCGACACGAACACGCCCCTGTTCGTCAAAGTCGCGCCAGACCTCAGTGAAGCAGCGCTCGCCGATGTCGCCGACGTCGTCCAAACGCTTGGACTGACTGGGATCGTCGCAACGAACACGACTCTCTCGCGACCCGACCTGTCTTCGGACCCACAGCAAGAAGGGGGCCTCAGTGGCGCGCCGTTGACTCGGCTTTCGGACCAAGTGATTGCCTTCTTGCGAAGGCACTGCGACGCCAAGACGGTCCTCATCGGGGTTGGAGGGATCATGAGTGTCGACGATGCCGCCCGAAAGCTCGAGCTAGGAGCCGATCTCCTTCAGGTCTACACCGGTTGGGTCTATGGCGGACCAAAGTTCGTCCCGGAGCTTGTCCGGGGACTGCAGCTTAGCGGCTGGTCGCCATCCCCATCATCAGATACGGCCTGAGGTACAGCAGCGCGTTCACCACGAAATGGGCCGCGACGAGTGGCCAGACGGAACGCGTCTTCTGCACCAGAAGACACGCCACCCAACCGAACAAGAAGTGCTCTGGCAAAGACGCCAGACCCTGATAGGCATGAAGGAGGGTGAAGATGATCGATGAACCGATGGCAGCTTTCGAGGGTGACTCCAGGTATTCGGTCAATCGGCTCAGAAGGAGACCCCGGAAAGCGAACTCCTGGAACGCAGCACTGAGGACTACATAGGTCAAGATCACGGGAATTCCGAAGGCGAGTGGCGGCGGTGCCCCGAAAGTTTGGGGTCCAAGCCAGGGTGGTCGGTCCATAGCGTTGTAGACCAAGCCGTCCCGCAATGGCCGGTTCAGCAGAAAGGCGCCTGCATAGTGCGCGAGGGCCAGGGCAATGGCAGCCCACAGGAACGTCAAGGCAGGACAACGACGCAATCCGAACGAATCCCAAGGTCGTCCGGTCCTCCACATGAGGTAGAGCACGAGGAGGATGTTCATGGCCTCGCGGACGCTCAGACTGAGATAGCTACTGAGGTCGCGGGACCGTAGTGCCAGAGGATCAGAGAAGAGCCCGACCAACGCAATCAGAAAGTAACCCGCACCGAAGTACAAGATGTAGAAGCCAAGCTCCCAACTCGATAGTCGGTCGGAAGCGGCGAACGGCTCCTCGTTTTCACTCATCGCTTGCCCTCTGACGTGGCGAACATCATGGCACAAGGCGAATCCGACTTCGGCGGCGCGAATCAGAGGTTCAGACCTTGAGGAACTGAAGCAATCCGAACACGTCGGCTGCCGCATGAGAGAGGACGGCGGGCCAAAGTGACTTGGATTCCAGCATCACGATGGTCACGAGCATTCCCCAGACGGTGTACGAGATCGCCGGTGTGACGCCTTGATACAGGTGGTAGGAACCGAAGAGCACGTTTGGAACGACATAGGCGACCCACTTCTGGCTGAGGAGTCCACGCAATCGGTTCACTAGGAACCCTCTCATTGTGAGCTCCTCGCCGACTCCATTGATCGCCGACATAACGATCAGGGTGGGAAGGTCTGCCCAACTCGGCCTCGGGAACATGGGTCGAAGATCGGCGGCGCCAGTGCCCGTGTGGAACACGTAATTGAGGATGTGTCCCACGGCAAGTCCCATGGTGGAACACAAATAGAGCCCGGCGAGCAGGGCGATCGCCAGCAACAAGTCCCTCCCGAACCGTGGGGGCACCAAACTGAATCCCGCCAGACCCTCTTTACTACGCAAGATGATGTAGAGAGTGGCCAGAATCGGCCCGGCTGACGACAGCACATGCTGAGCGGCCCAGAACTCGAAGCCGAGAAGGACTTCGCGATTGCCTATTAGTCCCCTAAAGATGGCCCGGAAGAGGTAAGGCGCCACCGTCAAGCTGATGACGACCCAGATTTCCAGCCATTGAAGACGGCGACTTGGAGACTCCTGGCCGAGTCCTTCGATCATCTCTCTCCCGGTAAAACTATGCCGCGCATGATCACCCGCTGGCATGCGAGGAAAACCACCAACGTCGGCACTGCGGCCAGCGTGACGGCGGCCATTACCACCGCCTTCGGCGAGGTGACTTGCAGTTGATAGACGAACACCATCAGGGTCCACATCCTCGAGTCTTGGCAAACCAGGAACGCGTAAATGAACGAGCCATACGCGCCCATAAACGCAAGCAGGGCGATGTAGCCCAAGACCGGCTTGGAGAGTGGAATGGCCAAGCGGAGCATCATGACCCATTCAGGGGCGCCGTCGACCTGTCCGGAGTCGAAGACCTCTTGCGGCAGCGAGTCGAAGAAGCCCTTCAAGAGAAAGATCGTGTAGCCGCTGGCGGCGCCTGGCAACACGAGAGCGGCGAATGTATTGAGCAACCCCAGACTCTTGAGCAGTAGAAATGAGGGGATCATCGCGACTTCGGCTGGAAAAGCCATGGTCGCCAGCAAGAACAGGAGAATCCTCGCCGTCGCCTTCATCGGGAACCGCGACAACGCATAGGCGGCAAGTGGGTTCACGATCAGTTGAGTCGCGATCGCAAGCAGGCAGAAGAGGGCGGTGTTCCAGAGCGCCCTTCCGTGAAGGGCCATGTAGTCAAGGACATAGTAGTAGTTCCGCCACGTGAACTCGGCCTTGATCGAACCGTTGTGCGTCCGCACCCACGACGCCTCGGATCCCGCGATCGGCATGACAGACGTTCTTGAGAGCCTCCACCACTCGGATTCAACGGACTCGGCCCTGAACTGCTGCGGGAGATGGGTCCTGAACTCGTCCACCAAGGCCCCACTCTGTATCACGGGCAGACCAGCACCGGTCGGCTCCGATGGTTGCCTCGTGCCGTAATAGCGAAGTTCGGCAAATGACCTTGCGCCTTTACGAACGGATTCAGGGACGCTCTCAATCCGGTTGCGGTACTTGCTTCTTACAAACTCCTGCCACATCCACTCGGTGCGGACAGGAATCCGGAACTCGTTCGGGAGCGACTTTTTGAACTCGATCCAGTCTTCCCACTTGCGCCCGACCGGTGGCGTCCAATTCTTCCGCTCCCACGCTTCAAAGGGGACTGTGACTTCTTGAAAGGCTTGGTTGAGGTCGTTGTACGCGCTGTTGAGGACTGACACGTCACGGTACTTCTTCCGCAGGAAGGCTTGCCAAAGGATCGATAGTCGGCTCGTGATCCCGTTGGCGGGGACTCGGAACCCTGCCATCCACTGATCAAGCGGTAGGTTCTGGAGGAATCCGTCGTATGCGGCAAGTATATTGGGCGTGGCATCTCGGCCCACGTCATTCGACGCGATGACATTGACGTCTCCGGCGTACTTGTCGTCGCGGTATTTGGCCAGGAGTTCCGTGTCGTCGCGCCAGTACCCTGGAATCAACTTGTTGTCGTTCTGATCGGTCGGTCCCTTGAACCCTGTCGTCAACATGAAGGCGAACGGATAGAGGGTGGTGATGGCGCCGACAACGAGCAACGCGTACACGATCGCCATCGCGATGCGCGCCCTCGCCCGTTTTCGCCCGACCTTTCCCACCAGGGACATTGTCGTCATTGTTGCGCATCTCGGACCGGCGGCTGACTCCAGGCTCCCGGGAAGCGCATGGCTGCGAGGTAATTTCACCGTCGTGACGATCCCTCCGCAAGTGTCAGAGGCTGTTGAACCCCTCTTTCAGGCCCTCCCTTTGGACAAAGCTATGAGTCAGCTTGTTGTCCAGGCTCGTGCCGACCAAGTCGTCCTGAAGATCGTCCGAGGGCTCGCCGCCCATCCGCTCGTCAGCATGAAACCAGCTCTTGTCGCCGGTCTCTGGCTGTACGTCGATGAGCTCGACGCCAGCCATTCGATATGCCAGTCGATGGCTTCACAGACTGGAAGTTTCTGGCATGCGATCCTTCATCGGCGCGAAGGCGAATTTGCGAACTCTCTCTATTGGTACCGACAGGCTGGAGCGCATCCTGTGATCAACCGGATCCCCGGGTTCGACCCCTCAAGGCTCGTTGAGATGGCGCGAACCTCTGATCCCGAAGGAGTGCACCTGCAGCGCGTCGAATGGGCGGCGCTGTTCTCATGGTGTGCGTTTCAGTAACGAGCTAACCGGGATGTCCGCGTCCTGCCGACTGGGCCAGTGCCCGGCACCATAATCGTTCATCTTGCTGACCCTGGACATCCTCAAGGACATTTCCATCGTGATCGCCGGTGCCATTGCACTCATCACCTTCGTGACGGGCACCATGGAGTACCGTAGGCGTGGAAAGCAGGAACGCGCCGAGACCTTTGTCCATATGCGCCGGCGGTTCCAGGAGTCTCCGACCTTTCGCCACATCCTCGACCTCGTCACCACCGACGACCCCACGCTCGCCAACATCTCGATCCAGGACCGACGCAATCTTGTCGGATTCCTCGAGGAAGTCGGCTTGCTCGTGAACTCGGGATTGCTCAAACCGGAAGTGGCACGGCTCATGTTCGGGTGGTACGTCGAGCTCGTGGACCAGAGTCAGCACTTTTGGACCGGGCTTGAGCCCGACAGTGACTATTGGCACTTGTTCCGGCGTTTTGCTGAGCGGATGAGGAGTCTCAAGGGCCGACCACCCGCACCAGACGAGCATATGAACTTCTGAGCCCGGTCCACAATGGTCTGACATGGACATAACCTGGCAGGACTTTGAGCGAGTCGACATCCGAGTGGGCACGATCGTCAGAGTCGAGTCGTTTCCAGAAGCCCGCAAGCCTGCCTACAGGCTTTGGGTGGACTTCGGTGACGCCGGTGTCCGTCGGTCAAGTGCCCAAATCACGATCCACTATCCAGCGGAAGAACTGGTCGGCCGACAAGTCGTCGCTGTCATCAACTTTCCCCCGAAGCAGATAGGGCCCTTCCTCAGCGAGTGCCTTGTGACCGGCTTCCCCGATGAAGCTGGCGCGGTCGTCCTGGCTGTGCCCGAGAGACCCGTCCCCAACGGCTCCCGCTTGTTTTGAGACGGATCCCCCTTCAGACACGCTTGGGAGTAAAGCTGGTGCCGCAGCCGCACGACCGCTCGGCGTTCGGGTTTTCAAACTTGAATCCGCCGGTCAGCAGGTTGCCGGTCCAAACAAGCTTCGAGCCGGCCAGGAACTTAGCCGACTTGGGGTCGCAAACGACACGAAGAGACGCGTCGCCTCCCACCAGGTCGTCGGCGCGTTCCGTATCGTCGAGCCTGAGAACATACTCCAGGCCACTACAGCCGCCCCCTTTGACTCCAATTCGGATGAGCGAAGTCGCCAGCCCTTTCCGTTCTTTCAGCTTTCTCAGTTGCTCAAAGGCATCGGAAGTGATCTCTATGGGAAAGGGCTGGTTTAACAACGTTATGAGGCTGTGCTGACAGCCAGGCGCTGGCGACTGCCCTGGACGTTCAACTTCCCGTTCTCGATCGTTCCTGCCAGAATATCGGCGACAGTAAGACCTTCGAGCGCATGGTCGACGGCGGACTGGACACTGCTCCAGAGTGGCCTCAACATACAATCGCTTCCGTGGACGCATTCTGGCAAGATGCCCGAGTGCCGCTCGCAGAATCCTTCTCCATACAGTCGGCCGCCCAAGGCCCGGAGGATGTTCTTGACCAAGAGGTCGTTCGGCTCTTTGCCGAGGCTGTAGCCCCCCAGCTGTCCGCGGGTCGATTTGACGTATCCGGCCTTGCGCAGGATGCTCAACAGCTTTGCTACGTGAGAAGGAGTGAGTCCTTCTCGCCTGCTGATTTCCGGAATCGTCAGGAAACCACCTTCGCCCTCACGGGCGAGTGCCACTAGGCACCTCAAACCATATTCTTCTTGAGCGCTGAACTTCATTCTGTCGTCTGCCTCGGAATCTTCCTACGCCGCAAACTGGACTGTTGTGTCAACTGTATTTTGGTCGTTTCCACTTTTTTGTTCAGTACAGGCCCAGTTCAAGCCGAATGTGTTCGGGAATCCGATCTATGGAGAAGGGGGGATCCCACACTAACTCCAACCTGACATCCGTCACACCGGGAGTCCGCCGAACGGCCTCCTCGACCTCGCCAGGGAGCGTTCCTGCGACGGGGCATGCCGGGCTCGTGAGCGTCATCTTGATGTCCACGCTCGCATCCGGCAGGACGTCAACCGCGTAAATAAGTCCTAGGTCGAAAACGTTGACGGGGATCTCCGGGTCGTACACGGTGCGGATCGACTCCGCGATCTCGCCTTCAAGGAGCGACCGCTGGATCGGGTTGAGCTCGGCTGGCTGCGGGGACGGTACGGCTTCAGGCATGGTCGTTCATTCCGTGCTCACTCTCTCACCAGCCGTCAGAGCTGAGTGCATGGCATGCCAAGCGAGAGTGGCGCACTTGATACGGTTGGGGTAGTTCCTCACACCGGTCAGACAGCTCAGGATTCCGAGCTCGTCTTGGATCGCAGCCTCGTCACAAGTCGGTTCCTCCTCATGGTCGCACCCTGAGCCCATCGATCCCCCCGTCACGGCACCTCGGAAAGCTTCGAACAGCCGCTCGGCTTCAGCCTCGCTTTGGCCTTTGAGGGCCTGGGTCATCATGCTCGCACTAGCTTGGCTGATCGCGCAGCCTTGACCGGTGAAACTTGCGTCGACCACGATCCCACCCTCGACTTTGATCCACACTTTGATCTGGTCGCCGCAGAGCGGGTTGTAGCCCTCTGCCGTCCGGTTGGCGTCCGGCATCTCCCTTCTGTTGCGCGGGTTCTTCCCGTGATCAAGGACGATCTCTTGGTACAGGTCTGTCAGATCCATTTGGGCTGTGGCGGTGTTCGGGCCGCTCCGCAACACCTCCTCTAGTAGGATATCACGCCGCCACGGTATAGATTCGTTCCCTGAGGGCCTAGTCAAGCCCATTGGGCCCCCCGAAAACACGTACGACCTCGAGCAGACCAACCCGGAGCCTCTCGAGATCCTCCTCAGTACTATAGACAGCCAGCGAGGCCCGGGTCGTCGCGTTGACGCCCAACCTGGCCATCAAAGGTTGACAGCAATGGTGGCCGCTCCGCACGGCCACTCCCTGGGTGTCGAGTATCGTTCCCACGTCGTGAGGATGAACCTGATTCATCACGAAACTCAGAATCCCCGCCTTTCCGGCTGCTGTCCCGACGAGGCGAAGACCGGGAACCGTCTGAAGGGCCAGCGTCGCTGCCTCGGTCAAAGACCGCTCGTGCTGCGCGATGGCGTCGATCCCGACCCTTTCGACCCATGCGAGCGCGGCCGCAAACCCAATGGCACCCGAGACGTACGGTGTCCCAGGCTCGAACTTGTCAGGAAGTCCGGCGTACGTCGTTCGCTCGTACGACACGGACCGGATCATCCCTCCGCCTGTCTGATACGGGGGCATCGCCTCAAGCAGTTCCTCGCGGCCGTAGAGGGCTCCCATCCCCATTGGACCGTACACTTTATGGGCAGCCATCGAGTAGAAGTCGGCACCAAACGACTCGACATTCACCCTTTGGTGGGCAAGGGCCTGGGCCCCGTCAACAGTGACAAGAGCCCCGTGTTCATGGGCCAGACGCGACATCTCGGCCACGGGGTTGACGGTACCTGTGGCATTGCAGACGTGCTTCACTGCGACCATCCGCACGTCTCCGCCCTCGAGAAGGCTCCGGTAGGCCGTCAGGTCGAGCGAACAGTCGTCATGGATCGGAATCGGTACCATGCGGGCCCCGGTCGCTTGAGTCACGACCTGCCATGGCACGAAGTTGGCATGGTGCTCCAGGTTCGAAACGAGCACGACGTCGCCTGGCCCCAAGTTGGACCGCCCCCAACTGAAAGCGACCAGGTTGAGCGCCTCGGTACACCCTTTGGTGAAAATGATCTCGTGGTCATGGCGGGCACCAACGAATCGGGCCACGGTGGCACGCGCGTGCTCGAACTCGTCGGTCGCCCTTTGAGACAAAGTGTGGACACCACGGTGGACATTGGCGTTGTCTCTCCGATAGAAGTTGTCCATCGCCTGCAAGACGGATTCAGGCCTTTGGGTCGTCGCCGCGTTGTCGAGATAGGCCAAAGGGTGATTATTCACCAGTTGGTGAAGCGCAGGGAACTGTTCCCGCACGGCGTCTACATCGATCGATCCGACCTTTGTGTCCATCATGTCTGCCTGGCCGGACGTCCGGCCTTACTTCAGGTCTACGCCCAGCTTCTCGTAGAGCTTTGTCTCGAGCGCCACGCGCACGGCGTCGACCGTAATCAGTTCCAAAACTTCGGCGGCGAACGCGTACACCAAAACGGCCTCGGCAGCGTCCCGCGGGACACCGCGCTGCCGCATATAGAACATCGGTGTGTCCTCCAACTGACCGACCGTCGCCCCGTGTGTGCACTTCACGTCGTCGGCGAAGATCTCCAACTGGGGCTTGGAGTCGATCGTCGCCTTCGGCGAAAGCAACAGGGCCTGGTTTGTCTGCTTAGCGTCGGTCTTTTGAGCATCCTGATGAACGAAGATCTTGCCGTTGAAAACGACCGTCGCGCTGTCATCCACGATCTGCTTGTAGATCTCGAAGCTGTTCGCGTTCGGCATGGCGTGATCAAGCCGCGTGTGGCTGTCGATATGTTGCTCACCATTGGCGCATACGACACCGTCGAGGCGGGTCTCTGTTCCCTCTCCACCAAGCCAAATTCCCTGATCCACCCGCGCCAACTGACTGCCGTAGCAGACGTTGTAGCTCCGGTACTCGCTCCGGGCGTGCTGTCGAGTCTGCCAGAGGGCGATATGGGTCGAACTCGGGCCCTGATCCTGAACCCTCACGTGTTCGACGACCGCTCCTTCACCTAAGAAAACCTCGGTGACAGGCAGCACCGCACCCGGGCTGTCAGCTTCCGTCACGTACGTTTCAACGAACTTGGCGCGCCCACCCTTTTCCACGATGATCAATGTGCGTGGCAGGGCCATGGCCGTCTCGGAGGGATCGGCCAGAACGTGGACGATCTCCACGAGCGCGTCGCCGCCGGAACCCGCCGCCACATGGATGAAAACGCCGTCTTCAAAGAGCGCCGTGTTGAGCGCGGCCAAGGGGTACACGTCAGGCCGGATCTCTCGGTCGACGGTTTGTGTCGCCTCGGGTCCAGCCTGGCCCATATGCCATCTGACGAGTTCATCGCCTGCGGCGATGGCGTCCTGGAGCGGCCGAACCGTGACACCGTGTTCAACTCCGTCCGTCGAGCTCAAGCCATGATCGAAGCGCCCGTTCACCATGACGATACGGACAGCGCCCTCGACGTACCCAGGAACGGCCAGAGACGAGGTGGCGACATGCCTCGCCGCGAGGCTCCAACGGGTCTCAGCGAAGCGGCGCAAGGACGTGTACTTCCACTCCTCAGCCCGGGTGGAAGGAACGCCGTGCTCGGCATGGACACGACGGGCGAGTCTCCTAGCTTCCTGCAGCCACTCGGGGCCGTCGTCAGCGATGCGCTCCGCTGTCTCAGTCAGCGAGTCCAACTGTGATTCATACCGACGCGTCACCGTGCTCATGTCGATCACGCCTTGGAGGCGAGTTCCGCCTCGATCCAGCCATACCCGCGCTCTTCGAGTTCAAGGGCCAGTTCCTTGCCGCCACTCTTGACGAGGCGACCATCCATCATCACATGGACAAAGTCTGGGACGATGAAGTTCAGCAGCCTTTGGTAGTGGGTGACCACGAGGAAAGAACGGTCCGGCGAGCGCAGAGCGTTCACGCCGTTTGCGACTGTCTGCAAGGCATCGATGTCCAGACCCGAGTCGGTTTCGTCCAAGACGCAGAGGCTTGGTTCCAGCACCGCCATTTGGAAGATCTCGTTCCGCTTCTTTTCGCCTCCACTAAACCCCTCATTGACAGAACGGCTCAACATTTCCTGCGGCAATCCTAGGAGCTTCACCTTGTCCTTGATGTAGTTGAGAAACTGAATGGCGTCCATCTCGCCTTGTCCCCTAGCCTTTCGGTTGGCGTTAAGGGCCGTGCGCAGGAAGTAGGCGTTGCTGACGCCGGGAATCTCGACGGGATACTGGAACGCGAGGAAGAGACCCTTGTGGGACCGCTCTTCGGGTTCCAGTTCCAGGATCGAATGACCATCGATGAGAACGTCGCCTCGGGTCACTTCGTAGGTGTCTCGACCAGCGATCACGTTGGCAAGGGTGGACTTACCGGACCCGTTGGGGCCCATGATGGCGTGAACCTCGCCTTTGCCGACTTTGAGATTCACACCTTTGAGGATCTTGGTGCCTTCCTCACTGACGGAGGCATGGAGATCGCGGACTTCGAGCATGGGAATGTCCTATTGTACGGCCCGGTCGCCCCAGTTCATCGGGAAACCGGGACAAAAGAGGAGAGTTCTGTGCTGGTTCGCGAACAGACGGGACTGTTGGCCAAGGTCGGCGTTTCCTCCGGCGTTGCCGAATCAGGCAGCTTCCGATGCCGCGACACAAGGCTCTGCACCCACGCCGCCGGGTACCTGACTGGGAGATGGAGTTGGAATGCCCCAACAACCTGTCTTGCCGTCGCGGGTCCGAAATGCGACCGACTCCGGTAGATGCGCCAAGATAGGACATGGTCTTCACCGCTCTGGCAATAGCGGTCGCGGGCGTGACGGCGGACACGCGTCTCATCAAGCTGGATCCCGTACCTTTCACTCAAGTCACGATTTCAGACCAGTTTTGGTCGCCACGGCGCGACAAGAACCGAAAGGTCAGCTTGCCGCACAGCCTGGATTCGCTGGGAAAAGCCGGCAACATCAAGGACTTCGAACTAGCAGCCGAAGGGGCCCACACCGGCTACATGGGTCCCGTCTTCATGGACTCGGATCTCTACAAGACGCTTGAAGCCATTTCATACAGCCTGGCGACTGACCCGGATCCCGTCTTGGAGAAGAAGGTCGACGCCATCATCGCCAAGATCGCTGCCGCGCAACGCGAAGACGGATACCTAGACACCTACTACGAAGTGAACGAGCCGGACAAGCGCTTCACGAACTTGGCCTGGAACCATGAGCTGTACTGCGCAGGACACCTGTTCGAGGCAGCCGTAGCGCACTACGAGGCGACGGGCAAGAAGACGTTGCTGAACATCGCCACGCGGTACGCCGACTTGCTCTGCAAGACGTTCGGCAACGGCCCTGGACAAAGAATGGGCTATCCGGGCCACCCCGAGATCGAACTCGCACTCGTCAAGCTGTGGAAAGCCACTGGCAATCAAGACTATTTCCGGCTCGCCAAGTTCTTCATCGACAGCCGTGGCTCGGGCTTCTTTGCGAAAGAAGAGAACAAGACGTACGTGCCTGAAGAGTGGACGTACAACCAAGACAACCTCCCGATCAGGCAACAGACTCAGATCGTTGGGCACGCGGTCCGGGCGGGCTATTTGATGTCCGGTGTCGTCGATGTGGCGCGCGAGTCCAATGACGAAGGTCTCCTCACCATGGTCAACCGGGTCTGGAAGGACACAGTGACGAAGAAGATGTTTGTAACCGGCGGGATCGGACCCAGCGCCAGCAACGAGGGCTTCACGGTCGACTACGACCTGCCGAACCTGACCGCTTACCAAGAGACATGTGCCTCGGTGGCCATGGCCATGTGGAACTACAGGTTGGCCCTGCTCTACGGTGACGGCAAGTATGCCGACGTCATGGAGCGTGTCCTCTATAACGGCGTTCTTGCTGGGTACTCGCTGGACGGCACCAAGTACTTCTACGTGAACCCGCTCGCCAGCGGCGGCGGCCATCACCGACAGGGCTGGTTCAGCTGCGCCTGTTGCCCTCCGAACGAGGCGCGCACCTTGGCCCAGCTCGGGGGCTATGCCTACGCGACTTCCCCTGATGCCTTGTGGGTCAACCTTTTCATCCAGGGCAGCGTGAAATGCCAGATCGGGCAGGCACCAGTCAAGATGGACGTCAAGACCGCCTACCCATGGGACGGCAACGTTTCCATGACCCTTCATCCCGCCAAGTCGACTCCCTTTGGCCTTATGCTCCGGATTCCAGGCTGGTGCTCCGACTACTCGGTATCCGTCAACGGCCACAAGTCTTCTGCCCCGAAGCAGGAGAACGGGTATGTCGGTATCAACGGAACCTGGAAAGAAGGCGATCAAGTGACTTTATCGCTCAAAATGGACGTCCGCCCCATCCAGGCAAACCCGCAGGTCAGCGACGATCTCGGAAAAATCGCCTATATGCGGGGCCCACTCGTCTATTGCGCAGAGCAAGTGGACGCGAAGGCGCCACTGGGATCGATCGCGGTGCCGTACGGAGCTTCGTTCAAAGTGACCAGGGAACCGCAACTGCTCGGCGGTGTCGTCACGCTCACCACTCAAGGCCTCTCGGCCGACAACCAGCGTTGGCCGGGCGGTTTGTACAGTGAAGCTGTCCAGCCAGACAGGACGGACATCAAGCTCATCCCCTACTATGCATGGGACAACCGTGAGGCGGGCCCCATGGAGGTATGGATCCCCACGTCGCCAGCGTCACCGGTCATATCGGGCCTCGAGCGCGAAGCCAAGGTCGAGATGTCCTTTGTGAATTGGAACTCGCAACCTAAGGGAGCCAATGACGGGCACGAACCGAAATCCAGCGGAGAACAACCTGCCCAATGCGCCCATTGGTGGGACCACAAGGGAACGCAGGAGTGGATCCAGTACGAGTGGCCGAAAGCAGTGACCACCGACCGTGTCCAAGTCTATTGGTTTGACGACACGGGCCGGGGCGAGTGCCGTATTCCCCAGTCATGGAAGCTCGAATTCGACGACAAAGGAACTTGGAGGACCATTGACGCTGACTATCCGGTCAAGATCGATTCCTGGTGCGATGTGCGGTTCAAGCCCATAGCGACGACACGCCTGCGACTGACCGTCCAGATGCAGAAGGGTTGGGCCTCAGGCGTTCAGCAGTGGCGAGTCTGGCCCGTTGAGGAATGAACGTGTGATTCCAGCGGAGAGTAAGCAGAAATGAGCGTGAAAGTCGTCGTCGGTATCGACCTTGCCGGATCGTTCCGGCCCGCCTTGGATCTCGTCGCGAGGCTCAGCTTTCCCGAGTCCACGGTCCATTTGCTGAACGTGGTCGAGCCCGTGATGCCCGACGGTGCGTTCCCCGAACTGACCGCGACGCATCCCATGGCCCAGATCCTTGAGGATCTTCTTGAGGCTGGCCGACAGACTGTGGCCGACGTCGCAAAAGCGAGCAAAATCCCCGCTACCACTGAAGTGGCGCTTGGCTTGAAAGTAAGTTCTCTGATAGGAGTCGCTAAAGAGCATGCGGCCGACCTGATCGCCGTGGGCGCCCAACAGAAGACGATGCTCGAGGCGATGTTCACCGGTCACGTGACGCGGGCTCTTGCCTCTGACTGCCCGCTACCGGTCCTGATCGCCAAGAAGGCGCCGCAGACCGCAGGCCCAATGACGCTCGTGGTCGCACACGACCTCAGCGCCTACTGCGACCGGGTGGTGGAGAAGCTCGTTTCCTGGAGACCTGCGGGCGTTGGGAGGATCATTCTCGTGACAGCAGACACGACAGATCCGTCGATCGTGGCGGTGGCTGAGCAAATCAACCCGGAGCTTGCCGGCGAAACTCTCGACAAAATCCACGCGAAATTGGAGGAGCGGCACCGGCAGATCGCACACAGACTCGAGGAGTTCGGCGTTCCGGTGGACACGGTTCTATCAGAAGGAGAGCCTCGAGAAGTCATCGGGCACACCATGCGGGACACTCGGGCCGACCTGCTAGTCATGGGGGCGCAAGGACACGGCTTTGTCGAACGTCTCCTCGTCGGCAGCGTAGCGCTTCACGAGGTCGTCAAGGAACCCTACAACGTCCTGCTGATGCGCGCATGAACAGCCCAGAAGCCGTCCACCACAGGTAGGATGCGCCTCCGTGGAGCGCTCCGGGAGAAAGCACGCGGTTCCTGTGGTTGTTTGGGCGCTTGTCATCTTTGTGACATCGTGCTCGGTGGTTTCCACCAGGCAGTTTGTCCACGGAGTGTCTTCGGCTTCCCCTGTCCGATTGACTGAAGACCAGTTCGGCACCTTTTGGCGGTCGTGGTGGTGGCTGTTCGTCAAGGGCTGGCACGTCCTCGAGTTCGCGGCGTTCTCAACCCTGATGTTCTCGGCAATGGTCCGATCTCAATGGAAGCAACCGAAGGCGGCCCTTGGGATCGCCTTTGTCGCCACCATGGTCTACGCTGCCACCGACGAATACCACCAAACCTTTGTTCCCCGCCGCGGTGGACGCATCACCGACTGGCTGATTGATGGCATCGGAGCCCTTTTGGCCCTCTGCGTCTGCTCAATCTGGGCGGCCCGACACCGTGTACTCACATTCGAAACTTGACATGGAAACTGGTGGTCAAGGCCCTTTACGAAGCCATGCGCACTTGAGGTAAAGCCCTTCGGGGAAATGGATCGGTGCCGGGTGGTCTCTGTCCTGGAACGTCACGTCCTCAAGAAACAGCCTCGTATGACGGTCACTGGCGGCAAGTCGGCACGTCTCGACCAACTCCTGCAATCCGAGCTGATACGAACATGAACACACGATCAGGCGTCCGCCCGGTTTCAGGATCGGCAACGCGTTGTGGACGAGCTTCCAGACTGCCCACTTGAGCGAGTCACGTTTTTCGAATGTTTTGGCGATGGCAGGCGGATCCAAGATGATCCAGTCGTAGGGGCCCAGTGCGTCTGATTCCAGGTACTCGAAAGCGTTCGACTCGACAAAGACCGATTCAAGCCCGTTCGCTTTGGCATTCTCCCGTGCCGTCTCCAAGGCGGGCCGATGGACGTCCACGCCGTAGGCGACGGCGCCAGCCCTTGCTGCCCTCAATGTGAAGGACCCCGTATAGCAGAAGCAGTCAAGGATCTTTTGGCCCGGCTCCACGCGTTTCTCGAAACGGCGACGCGTCTCACGTTGGTCGAGGTAATAACCTGTCTTGAGACCGGTCTCGATCGGCACGGTCAGACGGAAGTCGTCCTCCTCGATCTCGACCGTCGCTGGCGGCTCTCCGAACAATGGCCCGGTGACTGCCTCCAAACCCTCCTCTTCACGGCCGGCCATTTCGCTCTTCTCTCGGATGCTCACCGCGCCCGAAGTCTCGATCAGCGCAGGCAACCACTCCTCACGTAAACGCTCCGCGCCAAGAGAGCGGACTTGCACCACCAGGTGGCCTGCGTACCGGTCAACGATAAGGCCGGGCAGACCGTCCGCTTCGCTGAAGACAACCCGCTCGGCGTTCGTGCCTTTGACCAGCCCTTGACGCAGTTCGATCGCGGTCAGGAACCTCTTGGCGAAGAAACCCCTGTCGAGAGGCTCGTCTTCGAGTGAATAGACCCGGAATTGGAACCGGCTCTTCGCGTTGTAAGTTCCGACCGCAAGGAACTTGCCGTCGGCATCGACCAAACGGGCGACGGCTCCGTCCTCGACCCCGTCGGCCCGACACTCCCCGCGCTGCACCCACGGGTAGAAGTTGTGGATCTTGCGCTCCTTACCGCGCTTCAGTTGGACGACGCCTATCACGGATCACAAGGTACCTGGCGTCAGCGACCCATGCCCGATCTAGGGCAAATGGGACGGGTGTCGCCGCTCTCCGAGGAGACTTAGGCGGCTGGACAAGGTGTAGGATAGCCATTGGTGGCAACGAGGCCGAGCAAATGGTGGCGCGACAAGTCGGTCTTGGCCGTTTGGACGGGTCTGGCGTTGTCCTCCCTGTTCTGTGCTCAGGGATGCGGGCATACACGAGATCATCGGACCAACCTCATCGTCTGGGGAGTTACGCTCGGACCGAACGACAAAGGACAGGCGGACGTGTTCCGCGAGTTCGAGCGCCAGAACCCTGACATTCACGTCCAGACCCTGATGATGGGCTCGGGAGGGATGAACCCGCAAAAGCTGATGACA
The DNA here is from genome assembly GCA_029781035.1 of Armatimonadota bacterium. Taxonomy (GTDB): domain Bacteria; phylum Armatimonadota; class Fimbriimonadia; order Fimbriimonadales; family Fimbriimonadaceae; genus JAEURO01. The sequence goes on along the minus strand of JAKOXK010000015.1, from coordinate 30,637 downwards.
GCCATCGTCGGCAAAGTTCCGCCCGACGTCGTCTACCAAGACCGGTTCACACTCGCCGACTGGGCCGCGCGAGGAGCGTTCGAGCCACTCGATCCCTTGATCGCCCGTGACCAAGGAAGGGATCCGCGCACACCGACTGCGGACCAGTACTACCCTGAAACATGGGACGAGGCCAGCTACAAGGGCAAAGTCTACGGAATTCCCTGGATGGCTGACGACCGTATCTTCGTTTGGAACAGGGCCCTCTTCCGCGAGAAGGCCCGCGCGCTCCGTTCGGCCGGCCTCGATCCCGACCGGGCACCTCGAACGTGGTCCGAACTCCTCGCCTACAGCCGCGTTCTGACCGAGAAGAACCCTGACGGCACCCTCAAGCGAGCCGGCTTCATTCCGAACTTCGGCAACGCCTGGTTCGCGATGTACGCCACGCTCAACGATGCCCGGCTCCTCAGTCCCGACGGAAAGGCTTGTACGCTCGACTCGTCAGCGGCCCGAGAGGCTCTGGAGTTCATGAAGAAGTGTTACGATGTCCTGGGCGGGGCCGAAAACGCCGACCGGTACCAGTCCACGTTCCGAGGTGAGGGAAACGACGCCTTTTTCACCGGCCAGGTCGCGATGAAGATCGACGGAGACTGGGCCCTTGGAGGCATCGCCCGCTATGCTCCCAGGCTCGACTTCGGTTCAGGGCCACCGCCCGTTCCCGATGACCGGTTCCACCGGCGTGGGCGCTTCCAGGACGTCGCAAGCGTCTGGACCAGTTGGACGGGCGGATACGCCTACTGCATTCCACACGGCGCCCGCCACCAAGAAGCCGCTTGGAAGTTCATCAAATGGGTCACCAGCTACGAGGCCCGGATGTTGGAGGGTCGACAGCAAGACGCCCTCAACCGGACGCGTGGACAGATGACCTTTCCCCGCCTCACGGCCCAAGTGCGCGCCACCGACCAGTCGCTCAAAGACTTCATGCCCAAGAACCCGGCGCTCGCCGAGGCCGTGAAGTGGCATTTCCGTCTCCTTCCCGTGTCCAAAGTGAGGCCCGTGTCCTTCGCGGGCAAGGTGCTCTGGGACGAAGAGAACACTGCCGCCGACAGAGCCCTTCACGGCAAAGCCACCGTGGACGCAGCCCTGGCCACCGCCAGTCAAAACGTTCAGCGCATCCTCGACGAGGTCAACGACGAAGACCGGTACCCCGTCGCCAATCTCGCCCCGGCGACGGCGACCGGCCTGCTCGGAGTCGTCCTCGGCGGAGTCCTTCTGATCGCCCGCAAGCATTCAGGCGGGCTCGGAAAGCTCGGACGCAAAGAAGCGCTGTGGGGCTACCTCTTTGTCGCTCCATGGGTGGTCGGCTTCCTGGTGCTGACCGCTGGGCCGATGGTCGTCTCGATGGTGCTGGCCTTTACTCAGTCGAACGTGCTCGAACCCTCGCGCTGGGTGGGCTGGAAGAACTTCAACGAAGTCGCTGTACAAGACCGGGCCGTCCTGATCCAGTCTTTCACGAACGCCTTCTACATAGCGGGCATCGGCGTGCCGCTCGGACTCGTCACCGGACTCTCCGTCGCTCTCCTCCTCAACGCTGTCCGTCGCGGAGCGGCCCTCTTCCGCACCCTCTACTACTTGCCCGCCGTCGTGCCAGGGATAGCAACCGTCGTCCTCTGGATGTGGATCCTCAGCCCCGACCCCAGAATGGGACTCGCGAACGCCGCCTGGAACGTCACGGTCGGGCCCTGGTTCGACATACCGTCGCCCGGATGGCTGAGTTCCGAAGCCTGGGCCAAACCAGCCCTCATCCTGATGGGCCTCTGGGGAGCTGGGTCTGGATTCATCGTATGGCTTGCTGGCCTCAAAGGAGTGCCGAACGAGCTCTACGAAGCCGCCCAGATCGATGGGGCTCGGCCTGCCCAGCAGTTCTGGTCGGTGACCCTCCCCCAACTCAGTCCCCTCGTCTTCTTCAATGCGGCGACCGGTTTCATCGGCGCGATCCAGATCTTCGACCCGGTCTATGTCGCCGCCAACGTTCCCGGCACCGTGGCGAGCGACCGTCTGACGGTTCCCGTCTACCAGCTTTTCACGAACGCTTTCGGTTACTTTCGGATGGGATACGCCTCCGCTCTGGCCTGGATCATCTTTCTCGTCATCCTCGCGGTCACCGGAGTCCAGTTCCTCCTCGCCCGAAGGTTCGTCCACTACGAGGTGGACTCGTGAGCGCCAGCCTCCTCTTCCTCGCGTCGACGCTCCTGCTCTGGTTCGGCGTCGGCGCGCTCGCGGGGGCTGTTTATCAGGTCGTGCGAATCGGTTGGGAGCGGTCCCGCTGGTGGTGGATCGCAAGCGGTGCCGGGCTGATCTTCGGTTCAGGCATCCCCCATGACTTGGGTCGACCCACCCCCAAGCTGTGGCTACCCCTCGTGTTCCCCGTCATGCCCTTCCCCTCGTGGCTCCTGTTGTCGGCGGCCCTGATCTTCCTCCCTCGTCTGTGTCTGGGGAGCGTGACGGGGGCGTGGCGGTGGCGACCCCTGCTCGGATGGGCCGCCTTCATCGCTGTCTGCCTCTCTTGGCAGGCCCACATGGATCCCCCCAAGCTCCTGCGCGGGGCCCTCGGCATCGAGCCCGCCGCCGGGGCCGGGCTCTTCGCCCTCCTTGTCGGAGGCACCGTCGTCGTGGCCCGGATCGCCCAGAACCGGCGAGGAATCGACCGCGTCCGTAACGCCGCCGTGACCCTCGCCCTTGTCGCGGGCTCCGCCCTGTTCTGCCTGCCCCTGCTTTGGCTCCTGCTCACCAGCTTCAAAGAGCAGTCCGACAACACCGGCGACCACCTAATCTGGGTGCCGATGGTCACCCAGACCCACGCCTACTTTGATACTGACCGCCCCTACGTCAGCACCGTCTGGCGCGGAGAGCGGGTCTGGGGCACCCTCGCCGCGAACACACCACACCCCGAGATCGATGTCGAGAGGCCCTACCCCCTCATGGGTTGGCGTGTCCCCACCGACCCCGCCACCACCCGGCCCGAACAGCGACTGGGCACCGTGGTCACCACCACCTACCGGGGCCAGCCCGTCACCGCCTTCGTCCGCCGCGAACTCGTTGGAGGCGAGCGCGAGGTCGAAGTGCTCTCCCCGCCCCCGCTTCAAGGACGCCGGTTCACCACAACCCAGTCCGAATCGCAGAACGTCCGTCACCCCGGGCTCCGCTGGCAAAACTACACCGAAGCCCTCGAATGGCTCCCGCCTGAGACCGGCCATGGGCTCCTCTACCTGCGCAACTCCCTCTGGCTTGTGCTGACCACCGTCGTCGGCACCCTCCTCAGTTGTTCCTTTGTCGCCTACGGGTTCTCACGCGTGCGCTTCCCGGGCCGCTCCGCCCTCTTCGGACTCCTCGTCGCCACCATGATGCTGCCCACCGCCGTCACCATGCTTCCTCGCTTCCTCGTCTGGAGGTGGCTCGGTGCCGTGGACACCCTCGTCCCCGTCTGGCTCCCCCACTTCACCGCCAGCGCATTCAACGTCTTCCTTCTCCGGCAGTTCTTCAAAACCATCCCCGTCGAGCTCGAAGACGCCGCTAAGATCGATGGCTGCAATCCCCTGCGCACCTACTGGCAAGTCATGCTTCCCCAGATCAAACCCGCCCTCGCTGTCATTGGCGTCTGGGCCTTCATGGGAGCCTGGAACGACTTCATGGGACCACTCCTTTACGTCTCCTCCGCCGAAAAGCTCCCCGTCTCCTACGCCGTCCAACTCTTCAGCTCAGACAAAGGCGGCGAGTTCGGACTCATGATGGCCTTCGCCACCCTCTCCACACTGCCCGTTCTCGCCGTCTTCCTCTTCGGTCAGAAGTACTTCGTCGAAGGCGTCCAACTCAGCGGCCTCGGGGGGAAGTGAGGACTTCCCACGTTCCTCGACACAGGGCCAGTCGACGGAAACCTGGGCGAGCGAGTCTGAGCCGGCCGTTCTCTCACCTTGGTCGCAGAACAGCCCGGCTGTGCTTGTCGGTTTCGGCCGGCGATTTGACATGTCAAGAGTACGTTGTTCGGGCGGGGACCTCAAGGTGCGTCTCAACACCAACACTCCAGAGGACGATTCGGCGAGTCTTCCGGCTCCAAACCTGAGAGCGGAAACCCCGGGGCTCCAGGCGAGCCGAGACGAACCAGGGCGCCCTGCTCCAGTCGTCATCAATTACTACGACAAAACCACCTAGACAAAACTGTACGGTTTATGTAAACATCGTGAAGTGCCCGTTCCTAAGCGGGCGCAAGGGAGAGAAGAACCGTGGGACTACTATCCGCGTCATCCTTGGACGCTTTGTCGCACCGTGAGATGGACGTCGTCCGCCTCGCCGCCAAAGGCCAGACCGACCTCAACATCTGTCGAAGACTCGAAATCGCACCCGGTACCTTGGGGACTTACTGGTCCAGGATCCGAGCCAAGACCAACATGAACAGCCGCGCCGAGCTCGCCGCCGCCTATGCCCGGCTCCGGTGCCAACGCCTGCTCCTTAAGACCGTCCAACTCGTGGCCGAAGGCGTCTCGACCCAGACCGGACCGCCCTGCCAAAAACTGGAGGACGTCTTCGGCTCACTGCCGGTGGCCGCCATGGTCGTGGACTCCCGAGGCAGCGTCCTCGCCGCCACCTCCGCCTTCGCCGACCTCGTCAGACCGCTCAAACCCCATAAGAGCCGTATCGCCGACTTCGTCTCGTCGCCCGACGCCCTGTGCCTCGAACGCTCGCTCAGAGAGGCCATCGGACGCCAAGAAGGGTGCCGCGTCAGTGCTGCCCTCGTCGCCCCAGGCGGCAACACCCCTTGCGACTGGTACGCACGGGGAATCTCCGGGCCCCTGCCACGCGCCCTGCTCGTCGTCAGCGAATCGGTGCTCAGACCCTCCCGGAGCCCGGCCAGGATTACCTGACGGTGCCTTCTGGGAACCAGAGCTTGAGTTCGCGCTCGGCAGCCCCGTCGTCGCTGGAACTGTGGGTCAGGTTGTCGTCGATGGTCAGGGCCAGGTCGCCACGAACCGTGCCCGGCGTGGCGTCCAACGGGTTTGTCGCGCCCATCATCGCCCGGATCGCCTTCACCGCGTTCGTGCCCGTGACCGCCATGCACACGATCGGCCCGCTCGTCAGATAGTCGCAGACGTCCTTGAAGAATGGCCGCTCCTTGTGCTCGGCATAATGCTCCTCCACCGTCGCGCGGGCTGCCTGCACGAGCTTCAAGCCCGTGATCCTGAGGCCGCGAGCCTCAACCCTGCGGGTGATCTCTCCAATCAGATTGCGGCTGACTCCGCCCGGTTTGATGAGCACCAGTGTGGTCTCGTCCATGACCCACGAGGATACCGAGAGCCTGTCGGTGAATCCGGCACAGACCGGCTGAATGGGGAATAGGGTCCACTGCGCCACATCAGGGCCTGCTGATAGTGTTGAATCGGCGAGGACGAGGGCCCGGTACCCTTCATCCTGCGCCACACTTTCACCGTAACTGGGTTTCGAGCCAACACGACCATGCCGCCCGTCGCTTCGATCCGTGACCTCACTGTCCAGTACGGGTCGTTTGTCGCCCTACGCGATTTCAGCGTGGACGTGCCCGAAGGTTGCGTCGGGCTGCTCGGTCCCAACGGGGCGGGTAAGACGACCCTCATTAAGACCCTTCTCGGCTTCGTCGACCCCAGTCAGGGCCAGGGGCAAGTCCTCGGTCGACAGATCGGACGACACGATCTCCAGATCCGCCAAAACATTGGCTACATGCCTGAACAAGACTGCCACATCCCCGGGTTGACCGCCGTCCAATACGTCGCCTACGCAGGCGAGCTCGGTGGACTCCCTGCGAACCAGTCGATCCGGCGCGCCCACGAAGTGCTTGAGTACTGCGGTTTGGGAGAGGCCCGCTATCGTCCCGTTGAAACCTACTCGACAGGCATGAAACAGCGGATCAAGCTGGCACAAGCCCTCGTGCACGGCCCCCAGCTCCTGCTTCTCGACGAACCGACGAACGGCCTCGACCCCCTGGGGCGCGAAGAGATGTTGAACCTGGTTCGTTCGGTCTCCCACGAGAAGGGCGTCAACGTGCTCGTCAGCAGCCACCTGCTCCCCGACATCGAACGCACCTGTGACCACGTCATCGTCTTGCTCGGAGGCACTCTCCGGGCTGAAGGGCTGATCAAGGATCTCAAGCGAGTCGACGGCCATCCCATGGACGTGGAGTTGCGTGCGCCGGCCAACGGGTTCGCTGAGACTTGCGCAGACCGTGGCCTCAGCCTGATCGAAGGGGACGGACAACGATTCCGGTTCGAGGGTCTGGAAGATCCCGAGAACACGTCCCGCATGTTGTTCGAGGCCGCCTCCCAGTCAGGCGCCCAAATTCGGCGCCTCTCCTTGGCTGTCCGGTCACTTGAGGAGGCTTTTATGGAGGCCGTCGATGCCTGAGCCGATTGCCGATCTCAGCTATCGGACGTACTCTGGCTCGCACTTGGCCGTCGGGAGCCGATGGCTCGTCATCGCAAGGATGGGTTGGCGCACGGCATTCAAGAAGAAGAGCTTCTGGGTTTTCTCCGGGTTTGCCGCTTGGTATTACCTCGTCATGATCGCGTTCCTTTACGTGATCGAGCAACTCGACATCACCCGTAGAGCCGGGCCGATGGCGGAGCAATTCTTTGGCAACGTGCCCTGGAAAGACCACTTCCTGACCGGCTTCACATACGGCCAGATCATGTGGCTCTCACTTTCGCTGCTTGTCGGGGCCGGTGCCATCGCCAACGACAATGGTACGAACGCACTCCTTGTCTACTTGAGCAAGCCTTGCCGCAAGGTCGACTACTTGCTTGGCAAGTGGATGGGGGGATTCGTGCCATTGCTCGTCGGCATGGCGATCCCTACAGCGTTCTTCTACTTGTACGGCCTGCTCAACTTTCGCGAATACGGGTTTGTGAGCAACGATCCTTGGCTGGGCATGAGGCTCCTCGCGATGGTGACGGTGGCGGCCGTTTTCCAGACGTCTGTCATCCTGGGAGTCAGTTCACTGTTCAATCAGGGGCGGATGGCCGGAGCCGCTTACGCCGCCGCCTTCTTCCTGCTCACCTTCTTCTCGTTCCTCATGTTCATCGCGTGGTCCGTATCCCAAGGAACGAGGCGACACCATGCGAACCCCCAGTTGGGAGACATCGCGGAGAGGCTGTACCACCTATCGTTCGACGGACTTCAGATCGGATGGGCCAAAGTCGTGCTGGGAACCGACGGGTCGGCACCGTTTGTCGGCAAGGCCGGGGGCATGCCCCAGATGCACGCTCCACCACCGGCGTTCGTGCTCGTTCCGATGGCCCTACTGTCCCTGGTGGGAATCGCCCTTGCTTGGCGCCGCATCCGTGCAGTCGAGGTGGTCAAGTGATTGCACTCGAAGCCGTCAGCCGGTGGTACGGCCAAGTCATCGGAGTCAATGACGTGAGCTGCGAGATCGGTGCTGGTGTGACCGCCCTCTTGGGCCAAAACGGGGCCGGCAAGAGCACCCTCATGCGGCTGATCACCGGCCAGCTCCGGCCGACCACCGGGTCGGTCAAGGTATTCGGCATGGATCCGTTCGCCAACCCAGAGGTCTACAAACGGCTTGGGTACTGCCCCGACATGGACGCCTTTCCCGAGCACCTGAGCGGTGAGGAGTTCGTCTTCCGGACCGCCTGTCTCTCGGGTTACCCGGACACCGAGGCTCGTTTCCGTAGCCGCGAGTCCATCGGCCTCGTTGGCATGACCGACCGGGCCGACAAGGTCCTCAAGAGCTACAGCAAGGGAATGCGACAGCGGATAAAGCTCGCACAGGCCATCGTTCACGATCCCGACATCTTGCTGTTGGATGAGCCGCTGAACGGCCTCGATCCGGTGGGTCGCAGGCAGTTCATGGACGTCCTTGGACACCTCGCCGCTGCGGGAAAGGCCGTCATTGTCAGCTCTCACGTCCTCTTTGAAGTCGAGCAGATGACTCGCTCGATCCTCCTGCTCCACCGAGGGCGACTCTTGGCTGGCGGCGATCTCGGGACAATCCGGAGCCTGATCGACCGACACCCGCACCGGATTCGCATTGAATCGTCAGAACCCCGACGTCTGGCTGCGCATCTGATGTGCCTTCCATTCGTCCTGTCGACGCAACTGGGCGTTGATGGCCGGTCGCTCGAGGTTCAGACGCGAGAGCCAGACAGGTTCTATGGCGAACTGCCCCGGCTCGTTTTGGAGGAAGGCGTCCCGATCGTTGGCCTGGAGAGCCCTGACAACAACCTGGAGTCGGTCTTCCAGTACCTGGTGGAACGATGACAGGCTTCATTTTCAAGACGAGTCTCAAGGACTTTCTGCGACCTCAGAGGTCTGCCGCGTGGCTCGCCGTTGTCGGCATGGTCTTCCTGATCTCGAAAGTCTGGGCGGTTTTGGCCGCCGACCTGACCGCCGCCGATTCGTTCGACAGAGTTCAGCAGGCGGTCGTGTTGAGGGTCGTGGCCCTTGCGGCCGCCGTGTTCGGCACCATGGTCATCAGTCAGGAAGTCGAGCAGAAGACCATCGTCTTTCTCATCACCCGTCCTGTCCCTCGCCACCTCCTGCTCGTGGGCAGGATGCTTGCGGCTTGTGCCGTCTCTTTCGCAATCTCATTCCTCTCACTGGTTGCTGCAGGACTAGCCGTCCTCGGGCTCGGCGTGTTTATCAACGGGCGCTTCTTTCAAGACGTCGCGGTCATGGGTGTCGGCGTGGCGGCGTATATGGGCTTCTTCGTGCTCCTGAGCCTTCTGCTATCGCGGTCACTGATCCTGTCCCTGCTCTTTGCGTTCGGTTGGGAGACGTTCGTTCCGAACATGCCCGGCGACATGTTCTATGTCTCCATCCTGACCTACCTCAGATCGGCAGCCCCCCATACTGAGGTCGCTGGCGGACCGTCGCTTGGTGACGTGATAGCAGGCGCGCTAGCCCCAAAGTCACTCGCACCGGGTCTGGCATGGACGATGCTCTTCGTCCTGGTGGGCGTCCTTTGGTGGCTGTGCCTTTGGCGCTTTTCGCGCTTCGAGTACAGCCCCAAAGAGGACGCAGCCTAGGGCTGTCCCTGGCGCTGCTTCTCGACCTTTCTCGAACCACGGAACGTATCGACCCATACGTTGTCGCCCTTTCCTTCGCTGAACAACCACGTCTTGTTGAAGGCGATCTTCTCATCGGCCTTGTCCTTGACCTTCTCAAGCGAGGCCAGAAAGACGGTGTTTTTCCCGAACTTCTGGTTCATCCGGTCCACCGCTTGACTCAATTTGGCGCGGTTGACCGTATCGTCAAAGAGGCTCGGCGTGACTTGTTCGGGTTGCAGCAACCCGCTGAAAACGACGCCAACGCTCAGCGGGCTCTCATAGTTGCGGCTCTCCCACATCTCAAGCAACCGTTCGGTCACGGTCACGCTGTCTTGGGTTGGTGGAAGTGAACAATGCGCATTCCAAGGCTTGCGGCCGTTCACATGGACGCTGAGGTTCGTCGCCCAGAGGCCCTTAGACCGGAGCCGCGCTGCCGCCTTGTGGGCCAAGCGTAAGAGGACTTCGCGGCAACCTTGGTCGGTCCGGAGGTTGGGGGGTAGGACATGCGAATGGGACAGTGTCTTTCCCTCTTCGATGTCGTGCCCAGCGTCGTAGCCCCTCAGCATCGACCACCACCGACCCCCGTGATAGCCCCCGAAGGCGACGATCAACTCGCGCTCGGACCTGTTCACGAGGTCAGTGGTCGTGAATATGCCGTGAGCTTTAAGCCGAGCTTCCATACGCCGGTTGATTCCTGGAAAGTCGGTCAATCGGAGCGTTTGGAGCCTGTTTGGGAGATCGCTCGCCTGGAGAAGGACCAGTCCGTCCGGCTTCTGCATCTCTGTCGCTACCTTGGCTAGGAAGCTGTTGGGCGCAATGCCGACGCTGCACGTTAGAGCGGGGGAGATCTGGTCATAGATCGCCTTTTTCATCCTCAAGGCGATCTCTCGGGCCATCGCCGGCTGACGCTCGAGCCCGAGCAACTGGAACCGCATCTCATCGATGCTGCAGACCCGGTCTATAGGCAGGATCGTTTCAAGCACTTGGATGACCCATCGGTGATAGTGGACATAGAGCGGCGCTCGGGCCTGAACCAACTCGATATCGGGGCAAAGTCTTTTGGCTTCATCGACTCGCATCACTGTCTTGACACCAAAGCGCTTCGCTTCATAGCTGGCAGCAATGACGAACGTCGTGTCGGCCATCAGAGGAACGACGGCGATCGGCTTGCCTCTCAGTTCGGGCCGCTCAGCCTGCTCGACACTGGCGAAATACGAATTCAGGTCCAAGAACAGAACCCGGAGCGGACGCGTGTCCTTCGCATCTGCGGGCATCAGCGGAATGCTAGACACATGTCTATTATACGCCGAATCCGCCCAAGTTCGATAGAGCGTCTGGTCTGCCCTGTCCGAATTGTCCGACGTCCTCTCTGTGGTGCCCGGTACACTCGGCGCCACAAATGCAGATTGCTGTCCTTCCTTTGAACGCCGGGCCGAACACTCGGCCAGCTCTAGCCCGTCAACTGGCCAACTTCGCATGCGAGATCGCACGCAACGTGACCCAGCAAGAGATCCATGCGGTCAACTACATGGCGCAGTTTCCGGACGAAGGTGTGACCCGGTTCGCAATGGTGAACCCGAGCGAGGCGTTGAACGAAGTCGAGATGGTCAAGCAGTTCTTCCAGCAAGCTCCGATGGAACGCCTCGTCGATGGGCTCTTGGCCGAAAGGGATGGCGGAGGCGGGGCCGTGACGCTCAGAGTGTTCGAGAAGGACGAGGAGAACCCGTCTGAGCAACAGGATTTCCCCTATTTGCCGGGGGGGATTTTTGGGCCGGCACGCGGATTCGTCGAACTTCTGGTCGGCCAACTGGGCGGGCAGATGCCCAAGGAGCTGGATGTCGACGAGAACCTGTTCGGTACCAACGATCCGGGCGCGTTCGAACTGTTCATGATCGGTTTTGACGCGGTCCAGTACATCGAGAAGTCCCAAGGCATGGTAGCGAGGGAGTTCGACCCAACCCCGGCCTTTGAGTCGTTGGCCTCCGCCCAGGAAAAGGACCCTGACTGGGAGGCGCCCTATATCGCGCTTCTGAATCTGTGCCGGCTCTGCACCCAGCACCGAATCGGCAACGCAGACCTGATCGAGAAGACGCTGAAGGCGTTGACCGACAAGGAACCTGACGATCCCAGAGGATGGTTCGGACTCGGAGACTTTTATGGTGCAGTCGGAAACGCCCAAGGAGCGGCCGACAACATGGAGAAAGCCGTGGTCAAGCTCCAAATGCGCGCGGCGAAGTTAAAGAAGGACGCTGAGGCAGCCAAATCGAAGGGTGACGAGAACTTGGCAAAGGAGTTGGAGGCTCAGGCGGCCGCCTCAGCCAATGACGAGGCGCCCGTCTTGTCGCGTTTGGCCATGGCCCAGATGGGCATGGGCATGCCAGCCAACGCCGAGCGCAATTTCAAGCGGGCTGTGGAGTTGGAGGGTCCGGACAAACCGAGCCTTCCGATGTTGGCCCAAGTCCTCGGTCAAACGGGTCGGTCCCATGAAGTGCCCGCACTTTGGAAGGAAGCGCTTGATGGAAACCCGAAAAACCCGCACTTCCATACGAACTACGCCATGTCCTTGATCCAGGCCGGCAAAGAGGAAGAGGGCGTCAAGGTGTTCGAGAACGCACTTGCCACGCTCGAGGACGCAACGATCCCCAAGCGGTTCTATGCCTCGTACCTCGCCCAGAAAGGTGATTTTGACCGAGCCATGGACTTGTATGAGGACGTTATTGAGGTCGCGCCCAAGGAAGTGCCCGTCTTGCTCGAATACGCCCAAACCCTCCAGAACGCCAACCGCGCCTTTGAGGTGCCGAAGGTGCTCAAGGAGGTGTTAGCGCTCGACATAGACCTGAACACCAAGGCTCAGACTCAGGCTTGGCTCCTCCGGTTGGAGCAACCCAAACGGGTCCAAGCGGTCGACGATGCGGCGAAGAAACTCCAGGAAGGGGATTTCGAAGGTGCCCTAAAGGAACTAAAACCGCTGCGAAACTGGCTCGCGGATTTTTGGGAACTTTGGCTACACCTTGCGGACGCCTACAATCGGACCGGCGAGTACAAAGAAGCGGAACAGGCAGTCAACTCGCTGCTGACACTGTTCCCAGGGTGCGAGCCAGCCTATGCGCTCGGGGCCGCCTCCCTGCATGGACAAGGTCGGGACGAGGACGCGTACCACTTCCTCCGGAACGCCATGGGCCACATGGGTGGTTCATTGACCGTGGCCGTCAACTTGGCCCAAGCCGCCCGATGGGTGGGCAAGAACGACGAGGCGAGCGCGCTGGTGAAACAGATCCGAGAGGCGACCCACAACGACCCTAACATTGGCAAGATCCTGGATCAGATCGAGGAATGACGTCCTGTCAATGAGCGCCCCTGTCGGCCGGCTCTCCGTTCGTTGAGTACCATTTAGGCTTAGCCGTGGGATCAACGACTCAAGGTTCACAGCGTCGTGATTGGCGACCCATCGTCAGTCTCTCTGACAAGGAGAGGCAGGAAGTGAGGCAAGCCATCTGTGATGCCGGAGGCCCGACCCGCCGGTTTTGGATACTGCTAGTCCTCTCAACGGTCATTGCAGGATACGGATTGCTGGCGAACAGTGCGGCGGTGATCATTGGAGCCATGATCATCGCTCCCCTCATGGGGCCTATTGCAGCCAGCGCGTATGCGTTGGACGCGGGCGACAACCGACTCCTCGTACGGGCTCTCACCGCTGAAATCCTGGGCGTCACTCTGGCGATACTCATCGGTTGGCTCATTGGCCTGGGCCCCATACAACTGGGAGTATCGACCGAGATGCTAGCCCGAACAACGCCGACCTTGTACGACCTCTTGATCGCGACAGCTTCAGGTCTGGCCGGCGCCTACGCCATGGTGGACAGCCGCGTAAGCGGGGCCTTGGCAGGGGTGGCCATCTCAGTCGCTCTAGTACCGCCGCTCGCCACTTGCGGACTCTTCCTGGCCTTCCGTGAGTTCGGCAACGCCTGGGGGGCTTTCCTCCTCTTCTTCGCCAACTTCCTCGCTATCCAGATTGCCGCTGGCGTCGTCTTCTTCGCATATGGCGTCGCCGAGTTTCAAGAGCTGCGAAACCGCACACGGCCTGACCGGATCGTTCGGTTCATCCCCTCGCTGATCCTCCTGTTAGGTGTGGGCGCCTTCATGACGTCCACGCTGATGACACTGGCAAAGGACCGGTCGTTCCAGCAGAAGCTCAACGCCACTTTGTCGCGAGAGATCGGAGCCCGAACCGGAGGTCAATTCGACCGGATCCTCCAACAGGGGCCGACGGAGAACGGGTACCAAGTTGTCGCAGTGGCACTGACTCCACAACCCTTTGATCCGCTCCAAGTGGCTACGATCGAGAACGTCCTACGTCAGCAGTGTCGGCCGGACATTCATCTTGTGATCCGGTCACTCTCTTCATTCGACGCGGACCGGGACGGCCAGGTTTTTCTCAGCCAGGCTGAGATCGGGGCTATGGCCGCGCAGAAGAAGGACGAGGTACTGCTGAAAGACGCGACCGCTGCGGTCAAGGAGCACCTCAAGGACATACCCGGCGCTACATTGGTCAACATCTTCAAGACTCAGTCGACAGAGGCCACGCGATTCACGGCCATCGTCAGGACGCCAGTCGCCGTCTCCCCTGACCAAGTGGCTTTGATACAGGCTGCTCTGGCCGAAGCTCTTGGGAAGCGGGCGTTTCTCACCGTGCGTTCCGTGATCACACGGGACGCCGATGCGACGCGCTACCTGTACGAAACAGTCAAGCCGGACACAACCCTCACGGCAGCTCAATCCGCACTCCGGCAGCGCCTTCAGGAAGCGCTGGGTTCAAGGATCCGTGACATACCTGGTGCCGAACTCAAGGAGGTCAAGCTTGAGCGAACCCCAACAGAGACGATCGTCACGGCCGTAGTCGAGTCTCCTGAGCTGGTGCGCCCCGACCAAGTCAAGCAGTACCAAAGCGACCTGAGGGCCTATGTCGATCCGACGATCACGCTGGCAGTCAGGACGACCCTTGTCGGGACCGCCGAAGTTGGTGGGTGGGCCAGAGCGGCTCCTCACGGACAGTGAGGCGTGTCACGGTGTCGTCCCCCGGGGATTATCCGTGAGACCTGAAACCCGGCCCCTCCAATAGTCGATTCGTGACATACACGAACCACGAGTTCAGCGTGGCTGCCCAAAGGCCGCAGCGAACTCCTTCTTCAGTCGGGCGAGATGGGCGTCCACAAGGGACTTGCAGGGTGCGAATCGACCGGGAAAGTAGGCCTTGAGCCCAGCGTCCACTGACTCCAGTTTCCTGAGGAGTTGCAGGGCCCTATCCCTACCGGAGTGGCTGGAAGACAGCAGCCGGAAGTCTTCGACGGGCCACTGTGTCTGGCTTCCTTCGACTCGTCGCCTCAAACGGCCAGGATAAAGGGACACCAAGTCGCGCAGAGTCTGTCTCTGAGCCCGTGTTGTCCCAGTGTCGAGAATCGACTGCCCTATGGAACGATCCGGGTCGTAGGCTTGGGGGTTGTAAGCGAAATCGGCGCATGTGATCAGAGGGAGTCTGTTGATCTCGCTCTCGTGCGCCATGGGGTTGGACATATATCCGTCGAGCACACTGGGCAATTCGGGGTCACGACCAACCAACGGCCCAAGGTGCATCGTCGCGTTCCGATCATTGACGGGGTAATTGTCCCAAAGCACGACCTCGTGTCGGACACGATCCTTAAACCCCTTTGCCTGAGCGCGAGTCACGGTCAACGAATACACGCTGGGACCCGTCCAGAACAAGATCACTTGTGAGTCGAGTTGCTTCGCCAGAACGTCCCAGTAGGGGCCGGGTTCGCTTTCGGTGCCAATGCCCCAATAATAGGTCGGACAGAAGATCAGTTTGGCCTCGGGGTCGTGGTCCTGTAGCTCATGGACGAGCCTGTTCGCGAGCCCGACTTGCTCCTCAGCAAGCCTTCCAGGAGCCGTTCCGTGTGTGTCGATGTCGTCAAGTGACAAGCTGAACCACTTCACACCGAGCCCCTGCATCCACCGATAGTGGGCCCAGAGTGCAGCGTAATCGTCTGGACGGGAGTAGTCGTAAGGCCGGCTGCTGCTCAGTTGCGGGTTGAGAGCAAAGCAGAACTGGATCCCGTGCTTTTGACACGACTTGACGACCTTCTCGTACTGAGCCCTCTTGGAACCTGGGATCGGCTCCCACCAGTTGTTGATGTACTTCTCCGGATCGGTGTACATCGATAGGTAGCAGTTCATGAGGAAGTTCATGCGGTACTTCGCCAGCACAGGAATCTCCGCTAAGTACTGCTCGGGTGTCCAACCCCAGCCTTTGATTCCCCTGAGCTTGAACCCGGAGAACGCCTGTCCCTTGCGATAGGGCGTCGGCATGGCCTTTCGGCTCTTGGGCAACGACGGCCAATCGGAAAGCGGTTCGACCGCACGGACCTGTGAAAGCGGTCTGTCTCCCAGTGGCAACGCTCCGAGAACGAGGCAAGTCAGGACGGTGATCACAAGTGCAACGCTACCAGGAACGAACACGGTCGGGCTTTCTCGACAATTCAACCCCTCTGTCCCCGATCGATGCTGACCTTCCAATCACGGAACCCGACGCTGGGGGTGGAGGTTCACGGAACTCGCCCCGGATTCCCTCGATCTTAAGAACTCCATCGCCGTCGAACTCCAAGAACGCGTACAGGGGCTTTGTGTAGGCCCTCATGCCCTGGTACCAAAAGTAACTGGCAGAGTTCAGACAGTAGTAAGGCACTCCTTCCACACGTTCAAGCCGGTCCACGTGCAAGTGTCCGAACAAGCTGACTGCGACAGCGCCATTTGGATTCGCTTTGGACGCGTCATTGACGATCTTCAGAATGACCTGCTGTTCCTCCGGTATCGGTTGACCCGGTTCTGCAAATCCAAGCGGCTGGTGCGAGACCAAGATCACGGGCTGTTTCGAAGTATGGAGTTCGTCAGACAGCCATTCGAGTTGTTCAGGATCGGCCCAGTTGCAGGCGGCACCTTCAGTGAAGTAGTTGCCATAGGCGTAGCTGACGAGGTGGCCGTCCTTTTTGAAGTGGTTGAGGTCGAGGACGACAAGCCGGTATGCCCCGAGCGACTTGGCATAGTACCGCGACGGCATTCCCCAGAATGTCATCGCACCCTTCTTGTCGCACTTGTCCATGTCGTGGTTGCCCAAAACGTGGTATCGCGGGTGCTTGAGGCTGTCAAAGAGGTCTACACACTCTCCCGACTCCGGTAAGGAGTAGCAGAAGTCGCCGAGTTGCAGAACAGCGTCGATTCCGGGGCGCTTCTTGGCGGCCTCCACAAACGCTCGGAGCCGAGACAGTGCGTCAGGAGCGAGACCGTGGTGCAGGTCCGCAATGACGGCGAGTTTCAGAGGCGTGGCCGGGCGATCGAGCCTCAGCGGAACGTAACGGACGAAGCTAGCAGCACAGGCCCGAGCCACGAAATCGCGACGAGTCATGGCGCACAGTATTCACGAAACCAGGGGCAGCCCCTCGCAGGGCACGCCAGGAAACCGGTAGGCGACCTAGTCGCGATTACTCTCTGACAGATTCCTGGCCGCTTCAAACAGCGAGATTGCCATGTCCTCCACTTTCTTGGCAGCCGCGCCCGTCATTGGCTCGAACCGGATTCCCTTTCCGTGCCAACTTGCAGGAGGCTGGTACGTTGCGCGGACCATGACCGCGCCCTCTTGGATTACGATCGTGCCTGGAGGCCCGTTCTGACTCCAGAAGTGCCACGCCTTGGCGTGTATCTTCCGTCCCGTGATGGTCCCTTCTGGATCGGGCTGGCTGCTTTGTTTTCTATAGCCGCTCCAGAAGAGCCACGCTTGGTTGGCGGCTGATGCGGCGGACGTGTGAAATTGGATCTGAAAATTGATGCGTCCTGGCGAGTTCTTCGTTCCAGAGGGCGACTTTGGCTTCGGCTCGCTCGCAAAAAACACCCTCGCTATCACGTAGTCGCCCTTCTGCGGTCCATTGTGGCCCACCGCCTTCCACACGCTGTCACTTAGGGAAAACTGACTGACCCGCGTTTCGTGCGCCCATTCGAAATACCCCTTGGGCAAGGCCACTTGAGAGAGTGTTCGCTCAACGTCCTTTGTTGTCGGGAGGCCGTAGCCCGGCCCAGCCAGTGCTGCTGCAACGATTAGGACCAACACAAGAGCTTTGACGTTGAAGGTGAGCCGGGGTTTCGTGGTGATCGTATGACACATGTCGTGCCAACCCGAACAGAGGACTCCCCTTGGGCGTAAACTCGCGAGGCTCGGCATGCGGCTTTTCCGACCTTTTGACCGGCGCATAGGCGCAGAACTCAAAACCCAGAGGAAGACGATCCTCAAGGGCCTCGTATGCGTCGCGGTCACCAGCATGCTGACGGCGGCCATGATCCCGCTGACTAAAGAAGCCATACAGGCGATTCAGGATTCAGCCCCCGTCAAAATCGACATTCAGACATCGCTTCCGAACGAAGACGCTCTCAGCCATGAGCTCAAAGTGCCGGTTGAGCAACTGCGAGAGGCTGTGAGTAAGGTCAGAGCTCAGAGTGAACGATCGGAGACCAAGGAGCAGGCGACCGTTCGGCAAGACCAAGCCCTTAGGCGCCTCGGTTTCGTCTGCATGATCGTCGTCGGCTTCTTCTTGCTCAAGTACTTCTTCACGAGGGGCCAGGCGTACTACCTGAGCAAGGCGGCAGCCGCGCTCGCAAGCGACCTGCGCATCCGCTTGTTCAACCGGCTCCAACGCCTGCCAATCAGCTACTTCAATGAGAAGCACACAGGCGGCATCCAGAGCGTCTTGACCAACGACATCAACGTGTACCAGAACGCGGTCACGTTGATCCGCGACAGTATCGACGGGCCGACAAAAGGGATCCTGTCGCTGGGAGCCATCTTCTTCATCAACTGGAAGCTGGCCCTGATCTCACTGCTGTTCATCCCCGTGATGGCGTGGTTCGTCCACCAGAACGGCAAGAAGATGAAGGCGGCCCAGAGCCGGGTGCAAGACGATCTGAGCGACCTGACGGCCATGTCGCAAGAAGCCCTGTCTGGTGTGCGCGTCGTCAAGGCCTTCGCCGCAGAGCAGAGGGTCGGTGGCCTATACCGGGCTCTGGTCGAGCGGCAGTTTGAAAGCCAGCTCCGGGCCATTCGCCGGTTCGCCCAGCTCAGGCCTATGGTCGAGTTGATCGGTGCTGTGGCGCTCGCCGTCGTCCTCTATATCTGCGGCATGCTGGCCAGGGTCGGCGATCTGCAGATCAGTCAGATCGTGGCCCTCACGTACGCGCTCGACATCATCAACCAGGGAGCGCGGAGCCTGGCCAACGTGAACAACACCTACAACCAGGTCCAGGCTGCCGCGGACCGGATTTACGGCGAAGTGCTCGACGTCCCCGAAGAGCATCTACGCGACGATGGAGTCGAGTTGCCTTCTCCAAGCGGTCGGATCGAGTTCAGGAACGTGACCTTCGAATACCCCGACGGCACCCGGGCCTTGAACAACGTCAGCTTCGTGATCGAGCCGGGAACGTCCCTTGCCCTAGTTGGACCGAGCGGCGCGGGCAAGAGCACTATTGCCGACCTGCTTCTGAGGTTTTACGATCCCACATCGGGTCAGATCCTACTCGACGGTGTGGACATCCGCGAACTGCGGACGCCTTGGTACCGGAGGCTGTTCGGTGTCGTGCCTCAGCAGACGTTCTTGTTCGCCGGGACGATCTTGGACAATCTCCGCTTGGGCGATGCCGACGCCCCTGACGATGCGGTCAAACGCGCTGCTGAAATGGCGCATGCCGACGGGTTCGTGTCTTCCACACCAGACGGTTACATGACCGTTTTGGGAGAACGCGGGGTGCGCCTAAGCGGCGGGGAAGGACAGCGCCTTGCGATTGCTCGTGCCCTGGTTCGTGACCCTCTCGTGCTGCTTTTGGACGAAGCGACCAGCAACTTGGACGCCGTGAGCGAACGGGCGGTTACCGGGGCCTTGACCGAACTCATGTGCCAGAAGACGACGCTGTTTATCGCACACCGGTTGACCACCGCAGCCCGGGCGACCCGAATCCTCGTCCTGAGACGAGGTGAGATCGTTGAAAGCGGGAGCCATCAGGAACTGATGGTCCACGATGGCGTGTACGCGGGAATGTACGCGGCCTTTTCGAGTGGAATCCTGGAGGGCGGCGAACTTGGCTGAACCGTTGGTCGCCGTCAACGGACTGTCGACGGGGTATGGATCTAAGACCGTGTTGTCGGGCATCGACCTTGAAGTCTTTCCCGGAGAGGTCGTGGCATTGCTCGGGCCGAACGGATCCGGAAAGACCACTTTGCTCAAGGCAGCGTGCGGCGCCATTGACGCCTGGCAAGGATCTGTCTCAATCGACGGACGAAACGTCGGATCCATGAGCGTCAAGGAGCGCGCCCTGAAGGTGGCCTATGTGCCACAAACGGAAGACCACCCTTTTGACTTCACCGTCCACGAGATAACGCTAATGGGAAGGCTCGCCCACTCAGACGGCCTTTTCGAGACGGCCAGAGACCACGAAGCGGCGTCACGGGCCATGGCGGACGCCGACTGTCAGATCTTTGCCGACCGAATGATAAGCACTCTGAGCGGAGGTGAAGCGCAAAGGGCGCTGATCGCCAGAGCCTTGGCACAGGAGTCCCCTTTGCTCCTCTGCGACGAACCCACGACGCACCTAGACCCCAAGCACCAAGTGGAAATTGCCAACCTTCTGGTGAGGCAAAAGTACGAAGGCAAAGGGATCCTTGTCAGCTCTCATGACCTCAACTGGGCCATGGGCTGCTGTGACCGAGCCGTGCTCCTTCACGACGGCCAGGCACTATTCATCGGTACACTTGAGGAAGCCGTTCGGGATGGGTGGCACGAAAAAGTCTATGGCCTGAGATTCGCGTCTGCCCAGGCCGGAGACAGGACCTTCGTTTTTCCAACGGGATGTTAACCGTTTGGTGGTTTTGGCTTTGACTCAGGCTTATTGAAGGTCAGTTTGGCGACCCTGCGGGTTTCCTGGATCGGAGGAGGTTGTGCAGGGTCGATGGGTTCTGGCTCGTGGGCCTCAGGCTCCTTCACCACCTTGAATGTCGGTTCGATCACCGAAGTCCCAGCTGGCTTTGCTGCGCCAGGTGCCGTCGGGACTATTCCCTGAAGCTTCTCAGCGAGGTCAAACCCGAATACCTGTTTGAACTGCTCGTTCAGGGCCATCAGCCTGGCTGGATTCATGGAGCTTCCCGCCGCGGCCTTGGCGTCGATCAACGTCAGTTTCTCCACGTTCGTGTCTGAGATCGTGGCCGTGAGTTGCTTGATGATGACCTCGATCTTCTGAAGGACGAAGATCTCTCTGGCCTGATCTCCTGCATCCTTCCACGAGCGAGCCATCTTCCTGAGGGCTTCAGCACGCGCCTTACCGTCTTCGATGATCGGCGCGACATCAGCCGCGGCCTTCTGGTCATTGGCCTCGCATTCGGCCTTGGCGGGCTGGATCACGTCGGCTTCCAACTGCCGTCTGACTTGCTCAAGTCGAGCGTTCTGCACCGAAATGCTGGCCTCGGCCTGCGCCACGAGGGCCGCGACCGAGGCCCTTTCCTCGGCCACAACGGCGTCTCGGCGCGTCAACGCATCGGTCAGCCGTTTGTCAGCGTCAGCCTTGGCGACGTTGATCTGGGCTGTGATCTGAGCCTGAACCTCCTGGAGTTGGTTTTCAGCGGCACGGACGACGGCGTCCGCCCTGGCCTGAGCCTCGGCCACGCGTGCTGCGGACAGAAGCTCAGCATTGCGGATTCGACCGATCGAGTCCAGGTACTTGACATCGTCTGTGATGTTCTGGATCTTCAAGGTGTCCACGACCAGCCCCAGCGAGGTCATGTCTTGTTCGACCTCTTGAACAAGCTTCTCAGCAAAGAGGTTGCGGTCTTCGTTGATCTGCTCAGGCGTGAGAGTGGCCAGGACACCTCGGAGCGAACCCTCCAAAGTCGCCTTGGCGATTCCCATGATCTCGGCCCTTGACTTGCCCAGGAAGCGCTCGATCGCGTTGTTGATTACGGGCTCGTGACCTGCCACCTTGACGTTTGCGACACCCTGAACGTTGAGCGGGATCCCGCCCTTGGCGTACGCTCCCGTCGCGTTCAACTCGATGATCATGTTCGACAGGTCAAGGGTATCGACCTTCTCTATGAAGGGCCGGCGCAACGTGTTGCCACCCTTCAGTACCCGATAACCGACCGCCCGACCACCTACACGGCGGTTTTGCCCACTGAAGATGAGCACCTGGTTGGGCGCGCACACATAAAAGAGGGCGCGCAGGCTGAGAGCGAGCAGCACCACGAGGGTGACCAGCACTCCCAAGACGAACATGATGATGGCTCCAACGTCCATTTATTGACTCTCCTTGCCACTGACGGCACCGGGAATATCGATGCCGGTCGTCTTTTCGATCGCATCGAACACTGTGCCGAGCATCAGCGGGAATCCAGCGAAGTAGTTCGGCAACGTTTGGCCGTCACCGCTGTCGATGACCTGCAGGTTCTCGACCTGCACTTTGCGCACGCCTTCGGTCGCAGCGCCCAGGAGCTTGTCGAGTTCCTCGATCAGGGTGATCTGTTTGGCGCTTGGCCCGGCTTCGTGCCACGCCTCATACATGAGGGTCAGCGCCTCGCTCAAAGCTCGACCACGCTCGCGAATGATCGCAGCCTGGCCGCGAGCTTGATACTCCTGGGCTTGGCGTTCGGCCTCAGACGGAAGCACCCTGTCGGCTTGAAGACGGATTCCCTCGAGTTCGGCCCTTACCTTCTGGAGCTGCTGTTCTGCGATCGCCCTGGCCTCCTTGGCTGCAGCGGACGTTCGCTCCTCTTCGCTGTTGATCTTGGCCAGCAAGTCCGCCTGGATCGTTCGCAACTCGTTCTTGAGCTTGGCGATCGCACTCTCAGAATTGGCCCTCGTTACGTTCCCGCGTCCCGTGTTCTCCGCTTCCGCCTGTTCCGCGGCCCTCCGCGCGTCCGACTCAGCGATCTCGGCCTCGCGGATGACGTTGGCGATGGCCTTTCTGCTCGTGGCGTCCAAGTAGCCCACCTCGTCGCTGACGTGCAGGATCTTAAGGGTGTCTAGATGAAGCCCTAGTTTCTGGAGGTCCTGTTCGGTCTCTTTGGTCAACGCGTCGGCGAAAACGAGTCTGTCCTCATTGACCTGCTCAGGGGTCAAGGTTGCAACGACTCCGCGCAGATGACCTTCAAGTGTTTCCTTCGCAACGCGCTTGATCTCGTCTTGGCTTCGGCCAAGGAACCGCTCGACAGCGTTCCCAATGACTCGTTCGTCGCTGCTGATCTTCACGTTCGCCATAGCCTCGACGTTCATCGCGATCCCGCCCTGCGAGTACGCGTTGCGAACGGCGATGGGAACCTCCATAAGGGCCAACGACATGCGGTCGACTTTCGAAAAGCCAGGAATGGCGAAACAACGGCCTCCGATGACTGGTCGAAAGCCTCGCTTCCTACCATCGACCTCGCTACTGCTGAGGAATCCCGAGAGGATCAGAGCCTCGTTGGGGCCGCAAATGCGCAGAAATATCTGCACGAAAATGATGAACAAGATGAGAAAGGCCAGGACGGCGATGCCCCCGAGGACGGCCATGCCCACCCCTCCCGACATGTGTAACAAGTCACCTATCATTTGATTGGATCATTCTCCCAAGTACTCCGACTGCAAAGCCACTCGGGCTTTGTCCCCTTCGATCCCAACGATCATGACCTCTTGGCCCTGTTCGATCGTGCCCCCGGAGTCACTCAAGGCAACGAGATCGATGATGTCTCCGCGCACGGTGGTGCGGACTTTGCCCGGAAGCCCATCGCGGATGGCGACGGTGACCTTCGCCATGGCACCCATGAAGTCTGTCTCCGCCGCTTCGCTCGTGCGCGCCGCCAATCCCAAGATTCGGACGATGAAGGCCGCCAGAACTCCCATGAAGACTCCCGAACACACCGAGATGACGAGAGTCAAGGGTTCAGGGCATACGCGTGTCAAGGTGAGGATCGAGCCGACAAGCCCGAACGTCGCGATCGTGTAAGTCCAAAACCGAATGGAGAAGAAGGGTAGCCAGACGGCTCCTGCGCCCTGGTCGCCGTCGGAACCGTGATCCGAGTCTTGAGCCTCCAAATGCTGGGGCCCCGCCTCGTGTCCGATATCTCCATGGCTGACGTCGGCATGGGACCCTAATCCCGCAAATGCCGCGAACAAGATTAAGCCCCCACCCACTATGGCCGCCACAATGTACGCAGCGAACATTCCACTACATTACTATGCCAGGAAAGACCTCAGGGTTGCGCCGGAGCGCATTTGTCGCCCCATGCTGGTGACAAACGCCTAAGTTTCACTTTGTTCTGAAACTTCAGGAGGCACCTTCGGTAGAATGACGACTAAGCATGGCGACACAGGCTGACAAGAGGCCGTGGGCAGTGGAGGGCGAAGAGAAAAGACAGGCCGTCAAGGGCATGTTCTCTGAGATCGCGCCCACTTACGACCTTCTCAACAGCCTGATGAGCTGTCGCATGCACCGTCGGTGGCGTTCGGCAGCCGTGCGCCGCCTGAGTCTCAGTCCCGGGGCCCGCGCCTTGGACCTCTGTTGCGGGACAGGTGACTTCCTGATCCCACTCAGACGAGCGGTCGGCACCGAGGGAACCGTCGCCGGCTTGGACTTCGCTG
Source organism: Armatimonadota bacterium (assembly GCA_029781035.1). Classification (GTDB taxonomy): domain Bacteria; phylum Armatimonadota; class Fimbriimonadia; order Fimbriimonadales; family Fimbriimonadaceae; genus JAEURO01. Next base: position 6,876 of record JAKOXK010000015.1, on the reverse strand, counting down.
AGCCGATGTTAAGGCTGGCGGTCCCCAAGGTTAAAGCGGGCCTGCTTCTCGGTGACGCGTGCTTAGTCCCGTTTGCCTCAGCTAGCTTTGACGCCGTGACAGTGGGCTGGGGCTTGAGGAACGTGCCGGACTTGAACGCCGCGATCGGCGAGGCAGCGCGCGTACTTCGACCAGGGGGCCGGTTCGCCTGTCTCGACATGACCCGATCCAAGGGTTGGGCCGGTTGGGTCTCAGACAAGGCGTTCCGCTTCCTTGTACCTCTTCTCGGCAGACTTTTCGGAAAACCCGAGGCCTATGCGTACCTGCCAAAGAGCACGTCCCGTTTCGTGGATGCAGTCGAGTTGGCGCAGCTGCTCGAAGCAGCTGGACTCACGTCCGTGGGATTCAGAAAACTGTACTTCGGAAACGTCGCCATGCACTGGGGAACAAAGCGGTGATGACGGCTGGACTCTTCGGTGCCCTCAAGTGCCAGGTTCCCGACAACGTGATCACGGATCTTTCCGCACTGATGAGCTCGGTGGAAAGCGAGCTCGCGGAGCAAACCCGAAGCGTTGTCGCCACCGTCGAGAGCGTCGGGAGCGTCACGCTGCAGGCTGGTGGGAAGCGGCTCCGGCCTGCACTGGTCGTCGTTTCGGCCCTCGCGACTGGTCGCCCGGTCGATCCATCACGGCTCGTCAAACTCGGGTCGAGCCTCGAGATGGTTCACATGGCAACCTTGGTGCATGACGACGTGATCGACGAAGCTGACACTCGCCGAGGCCACCCGACGGCTGCAAGCCTACACGGCAATACGGCGGCGATCCTGAGCGGCGACGTGCTTCTGGCAAGAGCGATGCGGCTGCTGGCCATGGACGGAGACCTCGGTATTATTCGTGCTGTCAGTGGGGCGGTCGTGGATCTGGCCGAAGGCGAGGTCCGTGAACTGGAGTGCCGAGGGCATTTTGACCTCGGAGAAGCCGAACACCGCGACGTCCTGGAGAAGAAGACAGCGTCCCTCATCGCTTGCGCGTGTCGGGTCGGCGCCATGGTCGCAGGCTCATCGACGGCTGAGGAAGACGCTCTGACGCGCTACGGTCACCACCTCGGTATGGCGTTCCAGATTGTCGACGACCTCCTCGACTATCGCGGCGACCACACGAAGACGGGGAAGCCGAGGGCGACCGACTTTCGTGACGGGCAGGCGACGCTTCCCCTCATCTATCTTCGAGAGCGGCTCGACTCAACCGAAGCGGTCGCCACGGAGTCCCGCTTTGGCAATGGAGTCACCGACACTGAACTCGAAGAAATCGCACGGTGGATGGACGAGCGCGGGGCCTTTCGAACGGCCGAAGAGGCAGCGGACCGAGAGGCTCGATTGGCTCTGGACAGCCTGTCCAGTGTCCCGCCCTCGCACTATCGATCGCTGCTCCAGTCGGTCGCAACGTTTGTGGTTGGGCGCGAGGCGTGAAGCAGTACGGCCTGTACCTGTTCGACCTAGACGGGACGATCTATCGTGGCCGACAAGTCTTGCCCCACGTACCTCAGATCATCACCGAAATCCTCCGTAGGGGATCTATGGTTCGCTTTCTGACCAACAATTCCGCCGCGCGGGCGATCCAAGTCTCCGCGATTCTGACCCACATGGGAGTGCCAAGCCAGCCTGATTGGGTTTACGGTTCGGGACCGTTGTCGGCGCGCTACTGCCTTCAGCGGAAATACCGGGAAGTCTTCTTGGTCGGTGAGGAACCGTTCGCCAAGACGCTCGAAGAGAGCGGCGTCAACCTTGGGCAGAACCGACCTGATGCCGTCGTCGCCGGAATCTGCCGAACTTTCAGCTATGAGTGGCTTGAAAAGGCATCCACGTTTGTCAGGAACGGCGCCGAGTTCCTAGCGACCAACCTGGACGCGACATTTCCGCTGGAAGGCGGCAGACTTCAACCGGGTGCTGGAGCGATCGTGGCCAGCATCGAGACCGCTAGCGGCTGCCAACCGACTGTGATTGGAAAGCCCATGCCCGGGATAGCCGAGTGGGCCATGGAAGAAGCAGGCGTCGATCGGGGAGAGACTCTGGTAGTGGGTGACCGTCTCGACACGGACATCGCTTGCGGTCAAGCCGCTGGCTGCGACACGTTCCTCGTCTTGACAGGGGTCGAGACCGTGATCCCCGCTGGCCTGAATGGCGGGATGGACCTTCGCAGCCTGCTTTGAGGGGACGTGCCTTGACCGGACCCCAACCCGTCCCAGGTAGGCTCTGACCAATGACGGTCCGATTCAAGACAGTCAAGGTCACCAAGCGTTACCCACTCCAGATCAGTCGAGGAACCAGTACGGGCAGCCTCAATCTTTTCGCTTTTGTCAGCGACGGGGTCCACACAGGGGTCGGCGAATGCGCTCCGGGCACGGGATTTGACGAAACGCTCGCTGCCGAGGCAGAGTCCCAGTTGCGCCAGGTGGTGGACCGGGTCGACCTTCGGCGCGGACCGGCCCGTGTCTGGGAGGCAATGGCGCATGAACGTCTGAATCCGGCGGCAATGGCCGCACTCGACACGGCTCTGTGGGATTGGATCGGCAAGCGAGCGCGGATGCCACTCTATCAACTGCTCGGGCTCGACCGGCCATCAGTACCGACCAGCGTGACTTTGGGCATTAATCCTGTTCCTGTCATTCGGGAGCGGGTTCCCGAGATTCTCGAGGTAACCAAGGCGAAGTGCTTGAAGATCAAGTTGGGCAATCCTGCCGGAATCGAGTCGGACGTGGAGTCGTACCTCGCAGCACAGGAGGCGGCGAAGCCGTTCTCGCCCCGCCTCAGGGTCGACGCCAACGGTGGATGGTCATTGGCCGATGCCAAGACCATGATCGGCTGGCTAGCCGACCAGGGTTGCGACTACGTCGAGCAGCCGCTGGCCGCAGGGTGTGAGGATGAACTGCCCGAACTCTTCCGTCACCGATCACTTCCGCTTTTTCTCGACGAGAGCGTCCAAACCAGTCACGATGTGCCGAACATTGCCGACAGGTGCGATGGAGTAAACCTGAAGTTGATGAAGACTGGCGGGATCACGGAGGCGCTCCGTCTCGTGGCAACAGCGCGCGCCCATGGCCTCGGCACGATGATTGGTTGTATGGGTGAGTCGTCTATCGCAATCTCGGCGGGAGCCTCGATCGGCGCCTTGTTCGACCACATCGATCTTGATTCGCACCTCAACCTGTCACCCGATCCAGCCCAGGGATGCACCCTTGAAGAGGGCATCGTCCAACCATCAGAGAAGCCGGGCCACGGAAGCACCCTTCTCGAAGGTGAAGGCTAGATACTGGCAGGTACTCTCGGGCCTATGCTCCGCTCCGACCACCGCCTCGCGCTTTACATGGATCAAGCGTTTGAGAATCGGACGGGGAAGATGGGTCTTGGCATCTTGCGGTATTCGCAGAACACCGTGGTCTGCATGATTGATCCGACCCACGCGGGCGAGGATTCAAGGTTCCTCACAGGAATCGATCGAGACTGTCCAATCGTGGCGACGACGGACGATGCGGCGCAGTTGGGTGCCAATGTGCTGGTTCTCGGAATAGCGCCGCCGGGAGGATTGATCCCTGCGGAATGGTCTCCGGCACTGGACCGCGCCATTGAGCTGGGAATGAGTTTGGTGAACGGGCTTCACGATCGCTTGGCTCCCCGGTACCCCCAACTGCCGGACGGCCAGTTTGTCTGGGACGTCCGGTGCGAACCAGAGGGTCTTGGGGTCGGCAAGGCAGAAGCCCGCCACCTAGCGAACCGGCGCGTGCTGATGATTGGCACTGACATGAGCGTGGGGAAGATGACGGCTGGACTTGAAATGGCCAAGTCAGCCCGCGAACGGGGCATTGAGACTGCTTTCGTCGCGACTGGTCAGATTGGCATTGTGATCAGTGGAGCTGGAGTCGCGCTGGATGCGGTGCGCCTCGACTTCGCATCGGGAGCTATTGAGCGTGAAGTCTGCCAATACCCAAGTTCTGAACTGACCATCATTGAGGGACAAGGTTCGTTGATCCACCCGAGCAGTTCCGCGAACTTGCCGCTGCTCAGGGGATCGTGCCCGACACACATGGTCCTTTGTCACCGGGCTGGAATGACTCATCTTCCGAGGCACCCGTGGGTTGCCGTCCCGCCCCTCACCAAGATCTCCAAGCTCTACGAGGACTTAGCGGCGGCATGCGGCGTCTTTCCCCAAGCCAAGGTCGCGGCCATCGCCCTTAACACCGGACATCTATCACCCATGGAGGCACAAAAAGCGGTCGAGTCCGCACATCAAGAGACCGGACTGCCGGTGTGCGACCCCGTGCGAAGCGGTGGCCAAGTCCTTGTGGACGCCGTTATGGCTTGATGGCACCACTCAGTCTCGGCGTGCAGCAAAAAGGATCTTCCGCCACTTCGGGTTAGCGAGATCGTCCGTCTCGACGCCCTTGCGGCTGGAACTTGAGTGGATGAAGAAGGCGTGTCCATCCCGGAAACCAAGGAAGATGCCGGTGTGGCCCACATAGCCTCGTTTGCTGTCCCAAAAGTAGAGCCTATCACCCGGCTGAAGCTCTTCGAGTCGTTCGACGGGGTGGCCGACCAAGACTTGCTCGCGAGCCGTCCTCGGGAGGTCAACACCGATTTTGCCGAACAGCTGTTGCACGAAGCTTGAACAGTCGACACCCTTCTGCATGTCGGTGCCACCGTACTTGTACGGCGTCCCGATGAACTGGAAGGAGTAATCAAGCATCTGCTGCTTGGCTGTGCCCGACCGAGAGGTCGAGTTACCGGCCGACCGCGTCGAAGGGGCTGTCGGAGTCTCGGGATCGGGTTGAGACTTGACGCGCACATCGTACGGCAACTTGGCCACTTTGTCGGCCTCGATGTAGCCGCTTCGGCCGTTCTGCAAGACTACCGAGAGCCAACCTTCGTGCTTGGTGGCGTTAACGATGAGGTACTGGTACTTCTTGGTGTTGTAGTATACGCGCGCTTTACTGCTCGCAGCTGATCGGATCGGCGCCTCGTCAATCGTCTGGCCAAGCTTGCCGATAACCCGTCCGGCCTCGGACTGGGCCATCGAAAGGACGGCTGATGACAGCATCGCGATCGTGACAGCTAATCTCATCATCGTTCTAGGGACAATTCTCGGAAAAGAATTGGTTCGGTTGGAGGCATGAATGGTACCCGGACAAACAGTTCTGAGTTCCAGCGTGCCCTCTGTCAGGCAGAGACGTACGCCAAAGCCCGTAGGATCACGAGGCCGTCCACCGAGCCCAAAAGTGGATTCGACGCCCGCTCAGGGTGGGGCATGAGACCCAGCACGTTTCCCCGATCGTTCACGACACCGGCGATTGAATCCATGGAACCGTTGGGATTGCCTTCGGGGGTGGTCCTACCTTCCTGATCCACATAACGGAAAGCCACCAGGTCGTGGTCTTGAAGCCGAGCCAAGGTGTCTGCGTCGCAGACGAACCGTCCTTCGCCGTGGGCGATCGGAACACGTAGGAGCTGGTCGACGTCCTTTGTCCACACCGACCGACGGCTATCCGCGCGGAGCCACACGTCTTGGCACAGGAATTTCTGCTTCTCGTTGAGCAGAAGAGCGCCAGGCAACAGGCCAGCCTCGCAAAGAACCTGGAATCCGTTGCAGACGCCGATGACGGGCCTCCCTTCAGCCGCAAAACGGCCGACTTCAGCCATGATCGGCGCCCTAGCGGCCACCGCGCCGCAACGCAGATAATCGCCGTACGAAAACCCACCCGGGACGAACACGGCATCAAAGCCTTGGAGGCTGGTCGATTCGTACCAGACGTATTCGGCCTCAACGCCGACCGGCCCACGCAAGGCCCAAAGAGCGTCTTGATCGCAGTTAGAGCCTGGGAACCGAATAATCGCGACGTTCACGCGACGACCTCATAGCGATAGTCCTCAATGACCGGATTCGCCAGGAGTTTGTCGCACATGGCTTTGACCCCTTGATCGTCGAACTCCCGAAGATGGAGTTCAATCATCTTTCCGATCCGGGCCCCTTCGACTTGGTCGAACCCCAACTTGTGGAGCGACTCCGCCACAGTGCGTCCGGCCGAGTCGAGCAGAGACGGCTTCAAAGTGATGAACACGCGCACAGTGACCATGGGCAGATTGTGACAGAGGCGGCCTCCGACACCAAGACAAAAGGAGCGTAACGTTTCGAGCGTTCACGGCGTCGTACCTTCTATTGATGACACTTTCGCGGCCATTGGCCTCAGGCACGCGGAGATTTGCCACAATACTGGACTGACGGAGCTAAGCCATGACTCTGGGCATTATTGTAGCCAGCATCGTGTTGGGAAGTCCGACCACCCCGGTTCGGCCCGACAGTGGGAAGCACAAGCTTGTGCCCTACGTCACAAGCTTTCAGCTCAACCCAGGAGGTGGCCTTTGCCCCTTGCTCATGCCTATCCCGGTCATGGGCCCCATGGTGAAGGTTGATTCGCTCCGAGGGTTCGACAACTCAAATCTGGCTCAGGAACTCCAGATCGTCATCAGGACAGACCTACAGGGCTTGGACACGGAGGAGCTGACGCAACGCGTGATCTGCCACGTACGAGAGGCTCTCAAGGAAACCGCCGCCCTCTCGAAAGCCGCTGGGCACATCTGCAGTCCGCCTACCGATCCCAAGCAAGTCATCGATCCCGTAATGACCGGGTTCTGACCCGACGAAAAGCGCCCGTCGCGCCCTTCGTTCCCCAGACGAGGGTCGGCCCATTGGCCCGGCTCCGAGGCAGTAACCTCGTCACATGTCAAAGCGCCTTGTTCAGGCAGAGGATCTACTGCGCATGGAGTTCATCGGGGATACGCAGCTGTCCCCTGACGGGTCACGACTCCTCTTCTCAAAGCGGCACATTGATGAAAAGAACAAGTACGTC
>JAKOXK010000087.1 GCA_029781035.1 Armatimonadota bacterium | reverse complement strand
CGAGCCATTCTCAAGAATCCGCGGATCCTGATCCTCGACGAGGCGACCTCGGCTCTCGACACAGAAACCGAACGTCAGATTCAGGGAGCGCTTCTAAGCCTCATGAAGGGCCGGACCACGTTTGCCATCGCCCACCGACTTTCAACCATCATCGCAGCCGACCAGATACTCGTCGTCGACGACGGCAAGATTGTTGAAAGTGGACAACACGATGAACTTCTGCGGCGGGGAGGGGTCTACAAGAGGCTCTACGACGAGCAGTTTGCTTCGGATCGCCTCCTCTCCAGCCTCGGGCTCGACCATTCGCCGGCCTGACTGCGGGAACATGGGAGACGATTGTCGCCTGCCCAGTACCCGGGCGTCAGGGCCAGTTCGACGACTGAACAGTAACGATTGGTGAGCCGGCTGGGACTCGAACCCAGGACCCACGCCTTAAAAGGGCGTTGCTCTACCGACTGAGCTACCGGCTCGTGGGAGCCAATCTACCCTTTGAGCGCGCCTTTACAATGGGCACGTTCGGTCTAGTTGCCCACGGGTAACCTCGCCGCCATGTCCGACGAGAGCTTGACCTACGCCGCCGCAGGGGTGGACATCGAAAGTGCCGAAAGGGCCCTGCGCGGAGTCACCGAGTCGATCCGGGCAACCTACAGTGATCGGGTCCTTGGCGGAATTGGGGGGTTTGGGGCCATGTTCCAAGCTTCGTTCCCTGAGATGTCGAACCCGGTCTTGGTGAGTTCGATCGACGGTGTCGGGACCAAGGTCAAGGTCGCCGCCATGGCCGGAGACTGGTCGGGCATCGGAGCCGACATCGTCAACCACTCCGTCAACGACATCCTGTGCCAAGGCGCAAGGCCACTGTTCTTCCTGGACTATTTCGGCTGTTCCAGGCTCGATCCTGAGATCTTCGACCAAGTCGTTTCGGGCGCAGCAAAAGCGTGCGGAGAAGTCGGGTGTGCGTTGATAGGTGGCGAAACCGCGGAAATGCCCGGCGTCTACCATGAGGGAGAAGTGGACGTCGTTGGATCGATTGTTGGCATCGTTGACTACGAGAAACGGCTGCCTCGTCCCAAGCCTCAGGAAGGCGACCGACTGATCGGCGTCGCCGCGAACGGACTCCACACGAACGGCTTCTCACTGGCGCGCCGGGCCCTGTTCGAAGTCGGAGGGCTCTCCGTGCGCGACAAAATGCCCGGTTCGCACGAGACGATCGGAGCGACCCTCCTTCGACCCCACCGCTGCTACTTCAACAGCGTGTACCCCATCGTCGATCGGTTTCCAGGCGTGTACGGACTGGCACACATCACCGGAGGCGGCATCGCTGGCAACCTCCGCCGCGCGTTACCCGCCGACATGCAGGCCGTCGTCCATCGGCGCACCTGGGAGCCGCTCCCTATCTACCGGATGATCCAGACCGTTGGAAACATCCCAGACGATGAGATGTACCGGGCCTTCAACATGGGGATCGGAATGGTCTTGGTCGTCGCACACGATCAATCGGGCGCTGTCCTCGAGGCCCTGGAGGCCGCCGGCGAGCACGCTGCCGAGATCGGCAAGTTGCGCACCGGCTCGAACGATGTCCAGATTGTCTGACTTCAGACCGAAATCTGGAGCGGCTCGCGGTTCTTCCAGAGGCCGCGCGTGAAGTCGGGGAAATCCAGAGATTTGCCACGTGACCGAACGGATTCCTCACTGAGGGGGCCGACGGCGGACCAGGCTGCGGCATCGTAGACGTCTTGATCGAGCGGCAGCCCGTGGCGGAGGCAATAAACCAGGCGCCACATCATGACAAAGTCCATCCCGCCATGTCCGCCCCTGTTCGACGGATCGTTCGCAATGTGCTTCCAAAGCGGATGATCGAAGCGGTCGTACCATCGTTTGAGTTGGTCTTGCTGCTCGAACGATTCTGTGTTGGGCGAGTCGCCTTCGACGACGACCCGGTCTGGAAAGCCGCCCCAAAGGCCTTTGGTGCCTTGGATGAGATTCAGCCGGGAGTACGGCCTCGGGAGTTGTTCGTCCCACTGCACCATGATCGTCCTTCCCATCGTGGTCTTGATGATCGAGGTGTTCAGATCGCCGCACTTGAAGGGCGTCTTGTTCCACTTGTGCTCAGCAGGAAAGTGCTCTTTGGCGTAGATCGCCCGAGACCGGCTTGGCGAACTCACGGACGCCATGTAATCGAACCGGTCACCGCGGTTGATGCCCATGTATTGTGCGATTGGGCCCAGCCCGTGAGTCGGATAGAGGTTCCCGTTGCGCTTCTGGTAATGGACGGTTCGCCAGGAACCCGTGCCGTGCTCGACTTCGTTCATCTGCCCGCGGAGGTCGTGAATGTACGCGCCTTCACCATGAAGGAGTTCGCCGAACACGCCCAGGCGGCACATGTTGAGGACCATCAACTCCTCTCGGCCATAGCAGACGTTCTCCAGCATCATGCAGTGTTTGCGAGTCTTCTCGGATGTGTCCACTAGCTTCCAGCAATCCTCGATCGTGTACGCCGCTGGAACTTCGACGAACACGTGCTTCCCAGCGTTCATGGCGTCCAGGGCCATCTTCACGTGCCATTCCCATGGCGTCGCGATGAACACGGCGTCGATGTCGTCGCGAGCCAGCATGTCCCGGTACGCGTAGTCACCTTTATCGAAGACAGGCGGCTTGGGGCGCCCTGCTTTGACACAGGCCTGAGCTGAACGTTCTGCCGATCCCTCCCAGTTGTCGCAGATGCCGTTGACATCAACACCGTCGATCAAGAGCAGTTGTTCGACATGGCCGCTCCCTCGCGCGCCGACGCCGATGAATCCGACCCGGACCCGATCCATCGGCTTATCTGCGTGGTCGGCCATCGTGACACCTTTCGACTTTGACTGCTCGCTGTTCTCGGCGGCCAATCCCCGTTTTGAACCCATCGCTGTGACTCCGGCAGCCGCAGCTGCCATTAGAAAATCCCTACGTTTCATGGCGCAAGCTTAGCCCAGCCACAAGAGCTTGTGCCGGCCTGTGCGTCTAGTGGACGCTCGCGCCGTCGGGCGATTCAACGTCGGGCTGAAGCAGGATCGGAGCCCCGTCCACATCGTCGGCTGCCAACAACATGCCTTGGCTCTCATGACCCATCAGTTTTGCGGGTTTGAGGTTGGCGACGACGACGATCTGGCGCCCGATGAGATCCGTTGGCGCGTACTTCTTGGCAATGCCTGCCACGATCTGTCTTGGCTCGGTTCCTATCCTCACTTGGAGCTTCATCAGCTTCTCGCTCCCTTCGATCCTTTCGGCCTCGATAATCCGTGCGACCCGCAAGTTCACCTTCATGAAGTCGGTGAAATCGATCTGTTCGGCATGGACGGCATCAATCCGGGCCGCGCCCTTGACCTTTTGAGGCGGTGCAGTCTTCGCATCTGGCTTTTCTGTTTCCACTTTGTTCTCCAATCTCGGGAAGATGGGCTTCGGGCTGCCCACGTTCGTGCCAGCCGGCAACGCCTGTTCGGCCCCAATGAGGTTCCAGTCCGTCAAGGGAGTCACGCCCAATTGGCTCGCGACCGCATCGGCGGCATCCGGCATGATCGGTCGGACCAAGCCCTCGGCCGCCCTCAGGACCATCAGCATGGATCTGACGACCGAACCCAGGCGTGGGTCGGCGTTTTTTGCCAAAGACCATGGAGCCCACGTGTCGATCGCTTTGTTCAGGTAGCGGACGAGCCCGATGGCTGCCGAAGCGTAGTGGTCGATTCGGAATCCGGACATAGCAGACTCGCAGGCGACCTTGGCATCGAGGATCGCTTGGACTGCATCAGGCTCGATCGCCGCATCCGGCACGACGCCCCCGACGAACTTCTGGGCCATGCTCAACGATCTGTTTAGAGCGTTCCCTAGATCGTTGGCGAGGTCTGCGTTGTAGCGCTTGTCGAAGTCCTCTTGGGTGAACGTCGAGTCGTTCTCGTAGCCCATCGTCGCGGCTTCCCACCAACGCAGGGCGTCGACAGCGACTTCCATGGAAACGCCAGCACGCTCGGCCAACTCTTGGGCGAGAGGAACTGGCTCGACCATGTTCCCTCGGGACTTGCTGATCTTCTCCTGACCCATGAGGATCCAAGCGTGACCAATGACCGCCGGCGGCACTTCAAGGCCAATCCCCATCAACATGGCGGGCCAGAGAGTCGCGTGGAACCTCGTCAGAATGTCCTTTCCCAGCCACATGGCTGCCGGTGGCCACATCTCCTGCCATCCGTCTTCCGGCCACCCTGTCGTCGTCAAGTAGTTGATCAACGCGTCGAACCAGACGTAGATGACTTGCGAGTCGTCACCAGGCACCTCGATGCCCCAGCCTGGGTTCGAACGAGAGACGCAAATGTCGCGAAGGCCCTGTTTGATGAAGCTGAGGACTTCGTTTTGTCGTGTCTCTGGAATCACCTTCAGTCTTCCGCTCTCGTAGGCTTCGAGGAGAGGCTTCTCAAAAGCGCTGAGCCGAAAGAAGTAGTTCTGCTCGCTCACCCAACGCACTTCGTTGCCATCCGGCGACTTCCCATCTACAAGTTCCTCCTCCTTGAAGAAGGTCTCAGTGGAGACGTCGTACCATCCCTCGTACGTCCCCACGAAGATGTGGCCGTTGTCCTGGAGTTTCTTGAAGAGAGCCTGGGCCGCCCGCTTGTGCCGCGGTTCCGTCGTGCGGACAAAGTCGTCGTAACTGATCTTCAGCACGTGAAAAATGTCGATGAAGCGTTTCGTGATCTGCTCAGTGAATCTGTAGACGTCTTCGCCCGACTTCTCCGCCGCTTCCTTGATTTTCAGCCCGTTCTCGTCAGTGCCAGCTTGAAAATGGACATCGTCGCCCCGCATGCGCAGGTACCGCGCCGTGATGTCACCGCTCAAAGTCGTCAGCACGTTTCCGATGTGGGGAGTACTGTTGACGTACGGTATCGCCGTCATGATCGAGGTCTTCCTGGGCATGCGAAGAGCGAGTTTACCGGTCTGCCTGGTACGGGCGACGGGAGGACGCTTCTTGACCGCACATGCCAGAATCGTGCGGTGAGAGCTCTACCTGAGGCCGAAGCACCAGGCAAACGATTCACGTTCGAAGAGTCGATGCCCGCGTGGGGCTACGGCGTTTTTGCCGTGTTTGCATTGGGTTCATTGTCCCTGGCCCTGCCGCAATTCGGTATGCCCAAACAAGTACTTCCGATCGTGTACGTGCTGGGGCTGGCCTGGGTGCTGATCGCTTACTATTTCAGCCTAATGGCCAAGAACACACGACTCGACTGCTTCTCCGACCGGATCGTGTACACGAATTCGTTGAAACGCACGGCAACGGTCGCCAACGGTGACATTACAGGAGTCCGGTGGATCCGGGGCTCCAGAGGAGGCAAGTGGCTCGGCGTAGCCCGGGCAGGAAAGCGCGAACTAGCCATCCCCTTCCTGCCGTCACGCGGGCAAGAGATGTTCGACGAGATCGCTCAGCGGGTTCGAATTCAATAGTTGGGCATGAGGCCGTAGGCGATCGGGACTGTTCCGTTGCCATCCGTGAATGTGCCCGTACAAACCACGATTCCCAGCGGAGTCACGATCTTGGCCGCGATCAGTTTTGTGCCGTTCGGCAATGTGACAAGATCCCTCATGAGCTTCGGGCCCTCCTTTGGGAACCAGACGCAGGCAACCCATTCTCCGCCGACGTACGCCTGACCAGCGACAAGCCCGTCATTGTTGATATCGAGCGCGACCGTCTCGGTGGCGCCCGCCGGCATGGCCAGAGCGGTTTCAGTCGTCC
>JAKOXK010000083.1 GCA_029781035.1 Armatimonadota bacterium | reverse complement strand
CGGGCCCTTCCTGACGTCCGTGACGGGCTGAAACCCGTACAACGCCGCATTCTGTACGCCATGAGGGAGTTGAACCTGACTCCACAGAACAGCACGACCAAGTGCGCCAAGGTGTGCGGCCAGACAAGTGGTGACTACCATCCCCACGGCGAGCAGGTCATCTATCCGACCCTCGTCCGCATGGCTCAGCCATTCAGCATGCGCTACCCCTTGGTTGATGGCCAAGGGAACTTCGGCAGCATTGACGGTGACAGCCCAGCCGCGATGAGGTACACGGAGTGCCGCCTCACGCCTTTGGCGATGGAGATGCTCGAAGGTCTCGACCAAGAGACCATCGACTGGACTCCGAACTATCTCGGCGAAAAAAACGAGCCGACGGTGCTTCCTGGGAAGTTTCCAAACCTCTTGTGCAATGGAGGGCAAGGCATCGCCGTCGGTATGGCGACCAGTCTTCCTCCACACAATCTGACTGAAGTCTGCAACGCGATACTCCTAAGAGTCGACAACCCTGCATCGACCCTCGACGAGGTGATGGAAGTCCTTCCCGGCCCCGACTTCCCCACTTACGGCTTGATCATGGGGAAGAAAGGCATCCGTGACGCCTATGAGACGGGCCGAGGAAGCATCGTCATGCAGGCGAAGACGATGATCGAGCCAATCGAGAGCGGCAAGACCGCCATCGTCGTGTCCGAACTACCCTACCAAGTGAACAAGAAGAACTTGGTCGAGGCTATCGCCAAGCTTGCCAAAGAGAAGCGGTTCGACGGCATTACCGACGTTCAGGACTACACCGACAAGCGAGGGATGCGCATCCAGATCGAGCTGCGTCGCGATGTCAATCCCAATAAGGCCCTGAACTACCTGCTCAAGCATACGAACCTGAGGACGACCTTTGGTGCGATCATGCTCAGCCTGGTCGACAGCGCGCCCAGGGTGAGCCCACTCCTCACGATCCTGGATCAATACATCGCGCACCGTCGTGAAGTCATCACCCGTCGAACGCGTTACGCGCTCATCAGAGCCCTCACGGAGGTCCATCTCAACGAGGGTTACCAGATCGCCCGACGTTTCCTGGATGAAGTGATCGCGACGATTCGCGCCGCATCGGATCCCAACGACGCCCGTGTCCAACTCGTGCGCCGGTTTGGCATGAGTGCATTCCAGGCCAACGCAGTCCTCGCCATGGAACTGCGTCGACTGACGCAACTGGAGCAAGACAAACTTGAGAAGGACTACAAGGAAGCCCTTCTCCGGGCACAGGACCTCATGGACATCCTGTGCAATCCCGACCGCTTGACCGCTGTATTGCGCGAAGAGACAGTCGCCCTACGGGACAAGTTCGGCGACGATCGGCGGACTCGTATTGTCGAGAGGGAGGCAGGTGAGTTCAGCGAGGAAGACCTGATCCCCGAAGAAGAGGCGATCATCTCGATCAGCCGAGACGGCTATATCAAGCGAATCAGTTTGGATGCCTACCGCCAACAGAAGCGCGGCGGAAAGGGCATGAAGAACGTGATGAAGGCCGACGACGAGCCGGAGAACCTGTTCCAGGTCAATACCCACAACTGGATCCTGTTCTTTACGAACAAAGGCAAAGCGTACAAGTTGAGAGCCTACGACTTGCCCGAATCCGGTCGATACGCCCGAGGCATGCCCGTCATCAACTACATTGCCATTGATGGCGACGAACGTGTCACCGCAGCTGTCCGAGTCAAGGACATCAAGGGCGACGGATACCTCGTCATGGTCACCCGCTACGGCGAGGTCAAGCGCACGGCGCTCGAAAAGTTCGCCAACATCCGGTCCAACGGGCTGATCGCCTTCGACATCGAAGAGGGCGACGAGCTGGGATGGGTCATCCAAAGCACGGGCGACCAAGACATCATCATCGTCACGAGGAACGGAATGTCGATCCGTTTCAAGGAGACTGCAGCACGTGACCGGGGGCGGACAGCTGGCGGCGTCCGCGCGATCACGCTCCGCCCCGAAGACTACATCGTGACTGCGGACTTGGCCGACGACAACGCGACCTTGTTGGTGGTGGGCGAACACGGGTTCGGCAAGCGCACAAACATCAGTGAGTACCGCGTCCAGGGCCGGGGCGGCATGGGCATCCTCACGATGAACGTCACGGAGAAGACGGGCAAGATCGTCAGTGCCGAGGTGGTGAACGACGACGATAAGCTTCTGGTGTTGACCGCCAACGGAAAAGGCATCCGGATCAGGGTCAAAGGCATCCGATTGGTCGGCAGGATCGCTCAGGGCGTGAAGTTGATCAACATGGCAGAAGGCGACAGCATCGCTTCGATCGCCCGGTTGGTGGACAACCCCGAAGAGGACGAGGACGAACAGGACGAGACTCTCGGCGTCTAGGCTTCGTCGCCGACGCGACTAACCCGCCTGTTGCGACTGGAGCACGGCTCGAGCCGCGGCGATCTTCTTCTTGCTGAGGCCCGTGAACCCGGGCTTCAGCCCAAATTCCTTGAGTTTGTTCGTCAAGAGCTGCTGGATCACGATCAGAAGGACAATGGTGCCGCAGGGAACAAGTACGAGGAAGATCGCCAGGCAGACACCGAGCCAGACCGGCATACCGACAGACGGGGCAGCGACAATCATCGCTCTGACCGCAAAGACCAGGAAGTTCAAGACTCCCAAAGCCATGCAGGCGTAGTAAGCGCCCACGCCGAAGCTCATTCCAAAGCCGATGGCGACGAAAAACATCAACATCGCACCCAGATAGGCAGCTCCCGCCGCATTGCAGGCTCCATACGCTTTGGTCAACTCGTCAAACTTGGCGAGCGATCCGCCAAAGGGTCCGGGGTAAGGAACGAACTGGGGCGGCTCCACGCGGCTGATTGTGGGCGATGGTCTGAACTGGCGTCAATGGACGACACCGGCTTTGCAGGCGGTGTCGACCTCCCCTGGAGCTCTTGACGGCATCGAATGGGCAGTGACTTTGCCCGACCAGCATCGAGTACTCTCCACAGCACGTCTGTTCGGAAGGGAGTCCGCATTTCATGAGTCAGGGTCCGTTCGCCGAGTATCCAAGTTCGTACACGCCTCGGGGAGAGATCAACTTTGCCGTGATCTCCGAGGGCTTCAACATCGTGACTTCCAATTTGGGGCCTTTCGTTGTCGGCGGTCTCCTCGCCATTGGGCTTCAGTACGCCGTCTCGATTCCGTTCTCGTTCCTCATGATGGCCATGATCGGCCCTCCCACGGTGAACCCGAACGATCCGAGTGAGGCCTTTTCATACTTGGGCAAAGAGATCCCGTTCATAGTCGTCCAGAACCTGCTTGCCGTGATCGTCACGGCGCCAGTGTTCGTTTCGCTCACGTACATGGGCCTCAAAGCGGGTAGACGCCAACCCATCTCGTTCAACGACCTCAGCTTTGGATTCACGCGCTTCTTCAAGAGCATCGCCACTTACATCCTGATGATGCTTGGCGTCCTTTTCGGAGTCCTGGCTTGTATCGTCGGCTCGTACTGGGTCGGGGGTCGTCTGATGCTGTCCCTCACCGCGATGGTCGACACCGACTGCAGTCCGACGGAGGCCCTTTCCAAGAGTTGGGCGCTGACCGCACCGTTCATGTGGATCGGGATGCTGTTCTACTTTGTCGTGGGCATCTGCTCGGTTCTGGGAGTCCTCGCGTGTTGCGTCGGGTTCCTTGTTTCCTTCCCTCTGATGTACATCTGCCCGGCCCTCGTCTACCGCGACTTGGCCGATCCGCGCTCGACTCCAACATATTCGCAACCGCCCACCACGCCGGCTGACTTGATGGGCTAAAGGCGCACGCTTTTGTCCATAGGCCCTTTCGGATTCCTGGGGCTAGAATGGGGTGTGATTTCGCTCACTGTCTTCGCAGCACTCGCGTTCCAGCAACACGGGCTTGTCTTCCAGACGACCTTGAAAAGCGTGGCCGTCTTTCGCGATGGTTACGGTTACTTCGTCCGCGAGGGCCAGGTCAAACTGGAAAACGGATGGGCGACCACGAACTTCGTGCCGACAGCCATTCGCGGCACAGTCTGGGTGTATTCGACGGACAGGAACGACCGGATCGACACCGTCATCACCACGCAGGACAACAAGATCGACTTCGCCAATCCTGCCGACCTCAAGGGCAAACTCAGCGACAAGATCGGCCTCAACCTGACCGTCGTGGCCCACAATGGCCAGCGCTTTGACGGTCAGTTGTCCAAGCTTCTGGACGATATGTTGCTCCTGCAGACTGGAGCGGCTTTTAGTGCTGTTCCGTACAGCCAGATTCGAAGCGTGAGCCTTGTCGGCTACCCGATCAAAGTCAAAGTCGACACGAAGGATCCCAACAAGACGACGACGATCGGCATCGCCTATCTTCAGGATGGGATCCAGTGGGAGCCGAGTTACGTTCTTAACGTCACGGGCGGCAAGGCCAACCTGGAGCTTCGGGCCTCCATGCGCAACACCACAGAGAGCCTGAACAAGTCCGATGTGCTCTTTGTCGTCGGCTCGCCATTCGTGGCAAACCGAGGGATTCAGGACATGTTCGGCCTCGTCCCTGCCAGCGCGGTCGCCACCCAGTCGGCAGACCAGGCTGACAAAGCCAAGAACCCTGAGACCCAACCAGACAGGGCACCTGCCCAGCCTCCCCAAGCCACGATCAGCAGCGATGAAGCGGGCGAACTCTACTTCTATCACAAACCCGACCTGTCGCTGGCCACGAACGACATTGCGATGGTCTCCATCTTCCAGCAAGACGTGCCGATCAGCCCAAGCTTCGAGTGGAACGCGGACGGCGAAGAGGTCGACTACCTTCTGAACATCAAGAACGAGACCAAGCAACCCCTGACGACGGGCCCGGTCTTCGTCGTTGAGGACGGGAGGGCCATCGGCCAGGAAACGATCAAGTACACGCCGGCCGGGGACGTCGCCGAAGTCAAGCTCTCGCGAGGCATTGGTGTACGCGTCGAGAAAACAGAGGCCGAACAAAAGCGCGGCGCACCGGTTCATATCGGCAAGTCGGACTTCGTCCCTGTCACCCTCAAAGGCGACTTGAAGATCACGAACTTCCGTAGCTCGGCTGCGACGATCAAAGTCACCAAGACGGTGCGTGGCCGGTTGCTCGCTCAGACCGACGGCGGCACGGTCAAGCAGACGCAGATCCTCTCTGGTGAGGTGAACCCAATCAACGACTTGGAGTGGAAAGTCACGATCGCACCGGGAGAGTCAAAAACCATCAGCTACACGTTCGAGTCTCTCATGTTCGCGGACCGAACCGGGACGCCCCCCGTTCCCGCGACGCCAGGCGGGAACTGACGAGGGCTTTGCGCGACAACATGACCCGGCGGAGGAACTTCCACGCCGGGTCTACTTCTGTGTCGTTGCCCCTCATGGCACGAAGGAGAAGTCGGCTTTGGCCCCCTCAGCACAGATGACCGAGGTCACTCCGCAAGGTCATCAAGCGCCTTCTCAAGAGCCTTGCGGTCTTCCTCATTGGACAGGGACCGTGCCAGCTTCTGCAGGGAGACCACGGTCTCCCGACGCGGTTGCGATTTGAGCAGATCCAGACCGAAACCGTTGAGACCTTGCACGTTGGCTTTGGTCTTAGTGGTCAAGAGGCTGACCGCGATCGCCAGCACGGCTTCGCGGTCTGTCGCCGCAAGCAGGACGTGCTTGTCAGCGGCAGGAAGATCTCGACCACCTGACCGGAAAACCGCACTCAACAGATGCGACTCCGCGGTGAGGAGTGATGCTGGAAACGGGTTCCCTTCGAGGCTTCGACGAGTCTGCAACGCGATCCGGTAGTGGCGAAGGACTCGTGGTTTTTCGATTACTGTCCCGAGTGCGGGCACCGCCTGCTTCCACTGGAACTTGACGACCGCTTCGCACGCCGAATCGACATAGACCTGATCTCGAAGCATCCGGAGGTATGCGCGCTCGGCTCCTCGGCGGTAGGGGCGATGCACCAGCCCATAGGTAGCCGCTTGTCTGACCTCGAGGCGGTCACATTCATAGGCCCTGATGAGCAGCTTGGTCGCCTCGTCTGTCTCGATTCCGCCTGTCGCGATGCCGGCGTACCACGCCGCCTGCTTGTCGTCACCGAAGAGCACGCGCTCCAACGCGGGCACCGCCGAATCTCCGTAGCAAGCGAGGAGTCCGGCACAGGTGTTCCTTGTTGCCGTACCCGCATCGTCGATAGACAAGCCGCGAATGAGCAACCCGAGCCTCTCGTCACCGCCTTGGAAAGTCACACGAGACCGGAGGAACTCTTGGCCATAGAGACTCATGTCTCCGAACCAATGGAACGCGCTCCGTGTCCCAAGGTCGATCCGCTCGTGGTGGCCTTCTGCCGCACGCGGGCTAGTCCAGGGCAAAGCCGCGACGGTGGCAGACCGATCGCGCGTAGGAACCGCGATGAGTTCGATGTACACAGGGTGAGTCTTGGGCGGCGGTCCGCCCGAAGCCGAGGTAGAAGGGGACTGACCGCCAGACCGCTCGAACGGATCGGGCTCTGCTTTCACAAGGAGAATCCGCCTCACACCTTCAGGCAACGCTTCCTCGCTCGAGAAGTTGTAGCCAAGAGCACGCGCAATGTCGTCTGTATCCGACCGAAGCCTGTTGGCTAAAATCGACTGAGGAAGAATGGCCGAGGCGACCCCGACCGTCAAGAGAATCCTTATCATGCGGAAACCTCAATTGTCAGACGATTCTCCCTGGCATGAGTGTTGAACGACTGAAGTCGCCACGTCGGGCCAGTAAACTCAGGCCGTGTTGCGGAGCTGCTCCATCCTGTTGATGGGTTGCCTGTCTGTCGTCGCACCGTCCCAACCGCAGAACGGACCGCTGGCACGCGACCTCGAAGAACAACGACAAGCCCAGTTTTCGACGGTGCGTCCGGCAGAAGCCCATTTGAGCGCCTTTGTCAAGCGACAGCGTGTTCCCCTCTATCGGGACGGAAACGGTGCCATCGGGCAGTGGGAAGAGATCGGCCCGAGGAACCTCGCCGGAGGTTGGGGTGGGATGGACAACGCGGGGCGGATGGCGGCCGTCGTCGTCGATCCGACGGATTCGCGGACCGTCTATGCCGCCGGCGCTTCCGGTGGCCTGTGGAAAACGCTCGACGGGTGCCGGACGTGGTCGCCAATAGCTGACTATCAGGCATCGTTGGCGTACGGCGCGCTGGCCCTTGATCCGTTTGACCACCGCACCGTCTATGCAGGCACGGGCGAACCTCACTACGCGTTCGACAGTTTCGGGGGTGTCGGCATGTTGCGCAGCCGGGACGGAGGCGAGACGTGGGAGCTCCTGGGCAGCGACGTCTTCATCGGCCAGGCCTTTTCACGCATCGTTCCCAACCCGAAGCGCCCTGGGTTCCTTTATGCCTCGACGACCGGTGGTGTGTACCGTAGCACCGACGGCGGCGGTACCTGGATCCACATCCTGTCGGGTGCAACGTCCGACCTTTTGATGGACCCTAAGGATCCGGACACGCTGATCGCGGCTCGGGGGCTGCCGTGGGGAAGCCCGGCGAACGGACTCTACAAGACGCACGATGCGGGTGACCACTGGACACGCATCGGCGACCAGGTCCCACAGAACGGCTGGATCCTCGGCCGGATCCAAATGGACTGCTGCCGCGCGTTCCCCAATGTGGTCTACGTCTCACTCTACGGCTCCTACAACGCCCTCTATGGACTGTACAAGAGCACGGATTTTGGAGAGCACTGGCTCAAGCTCGGCAACACGCCCGACTACGGCGGCGGCCAAGCCTGGTACGACAACTACTTGACTGTGAGCCCCTTCAATCCGAACGTCGTGTTTGTCGGCGGCACGTCCACCTACCGAACGCTCGACGGTGGAGACACCTGGATCGACGACACCCGGTCGTATTCGGGCGGTTCCGTTCATCCGGACCACCACTTTCTCGCCTTCGACCCCAGTCGGCCCAAGACGGTCTATCTGTGTTGTGACGGTGGCCTGTTCCGGTCGAACGATCTCGGGGACACGTGGGAGTCGGCCTGCAACGGGATCGGCTCGGTGCAGTTCGAGTTTGTCGACGTCCACCCGACTGACAAGAACGTCGCCTATGGCGGCACCCAGGACAATGGGACCAACAAGTACGTCGGCACGACGAACTGGCTGCACGTCTTCAGTGGCGATGGCGGCGTCACCCGCGTCAACCCCAAGAACCCCGAAGTGGTCTACACCGAGTACGTCAATTTGACGATCTGCCGGTCCAACGACGCGGGCGCGAGTTGGTTCGACTGCACCAATGGCATCGACTTGCGCGAGGGTGCGCTCTTCTATGCTCCCTTCAATCTCGACCCCCAGAACCCCGACACCTTGGTCGCGGGCACACAAAGCGTTTGGCGCTCCACTGACGGCGCCGCGACCTGGCAGCGCGCCAGCCAGCCGCTCGGTGGCCTCGGCAGCGC
>JAKOXK010000063.1 GCA_029781035.1 Armatimonadota bacterium | reverse complement strand
AGCCGGGATCTCGACGACGCGGAGATGGGCACCATCCTGCGGTACGTTCGGTTCCAGGCGGTCCGATCCGACTACTGAAAGGTCTTCCCATGCTCTTCGAACGCCTGCACTTCGGCGTCAAGCTGGTGCTGGTGGCTTTCATCGGGCTCGTCCTCGGCATGATGGCTGCCATCATGGTCGCGGGGGTTGCTCAGGCCACTACCACCGTGCCTGCCCCCGCAGCGCCGGTCTCGGTTAGCACACTCACCCCGCAGATGGTCTCCGGACTGATCGGTGCTCTGGTACCGCTGCTGGTGAGTCTGCTCGCGAGATACAACGCTTCCGAGAAGGTCAAGGTCTTCCTGAACCTCGCGCTCACCGCAGTTACCGGTGCGCTCGCTGCTCTCGTCGTCATCGATCCCGCTACCGGACAGGCGACCTTCGGCTGGGTTCCGTTCTTGACTTCTTGGCTCTTCGCCTTCGTGACCTCCACCATCGCCTACCTCGGCGCGCTGAAGCATCTTGACGTCAACACGCTGCTTCTCGCCATCGGTGGCATCTTCGGCCAGAAGAACCCTGCGGGTTCCGGAGTGGCCGGCGTGACTACGATCATCGCTGGCGAGGAGGTCCAGGTTCAGGACCCTGATGCTACGGTCGCCGACCAGTACCCGGCCATCGAGCGCGACCCCGCTGACCTCGAGGACCCGGTGGAGGGAGTCGACCAGTGATCGCCGACACCGTCATCGCTAAGGCCAAGGCTTTCGCCGTAGCCAAGGCGATGTTCCCGGGGCTCTGCCTCAAGTTCGTCAGGACCTGCCTCGGCATCCCGGCGAAGTACCCCTCGGCTATCGCCGCATGGCGAGCCATCCCGGGCAGCAAGAAGCACACCGGCTACGCTCCGAAGGGCTACCCGATGTTCTACAACATCGGCATCTTCGGACACATCGTCATCTCGAATGGCGATTCGAAGAACGTCTGGTCGAACATCACTGCCGATCATGGCTACATCAAGCTGGTCATCTGGACCATGTTCGGCAAGTACCTCGGCTGGGCGACTCAGCTCAACGGAGTCGACATCAAGTTCGACGAGCCTCCGAAGCCGCCTGCCAAGCCTCCGGCCTGGCGGAACGCACCCTACGGAGGCCGCGTCATCAAGTCTGGCGTCAAGGGAAACGACGTCAAGGAGCTCCAGTTCCACATGGGGCACAAGGTCACTGGCGTTCTCAGTTCCACTGACGCCCTGGCCATCGACAAGTTCGTCCTGGCCAACAACCGTCGCTACCCGCGCGGGACAAAGGGCTACCTTGGTGCGGCGGATCACACTGCTGGCCCCAAGACTTACAAGGCCATGACCGGCCACGCCTGACCGCTTCGGGAGGAAGCATGAAGACCATCAAGTACGTCGGCACTTCGGACATTCGCACCCTGGGTGTGGAGGATGTCGGCAAGGACCTGACGTTCTACCGCCACGAGCCCCAGGAGGTCACGAACGAGGTCGCTAAGGCGATCCTCGAGCACGACTCCCTGGTCGGTGAGTTCGAGGAGACGGATGAAGCGGCAGTCGCCCCTGACGCGCATATCGACGACTCGATCAATCAGGGAGAGCCGATCCCCGGTCTCTGAGGCGGGCCAGAATCGGGCGAGATACCCGATTGGGCGTAACTCGATGGGCGATCAACTCCAAGGCCTTAGGGATCGATATGGACCTTCGATGCGTCAGCACGCTTCATGCCAAGCTGACTGACGGTCAACTCGAGGTTGTCTGTAAGCGCCGCGCGTGCGGAGCAGAGCCTGGGGTTGTAGTCCTGCACTACTTCGACATCCACACCGGGGAACTCATCAAGACTCTCCGGTTCGCTGACCCGCAGAAAGGACAGCATCAGCATGGCGCTGACGACCATTCCGCTGCCGTTCGGGCTTCGTGACGTCACCATCGTCCCGATCAAGGCCGACGGTACGATCGACACCGCGGCAGAGGTCGATCTGCCCTACGCTCGCGTCTTCAGTTTCAAGGAGACTGAGGACTTCGAAGAGCTCAAGGGCGACGACCACACCGTGGCGAGCCACGGCGCTGGGCCGATCGTGGAGTGGGAGCTGGAGGCTGGTGGTATCTCTCTCGAGGCCTACAAGGTCATCGCGGGAGGCGCCATCACCGCCTCTGGCACCACGCCCAACCAGAAGAAGATCTTCACCAAGAAGACCACCGACTCTCGGCCGTACTTCCAGGTCGAGGGGCAGGCGATCTCCGACTCCGGCGGCGACATGCACTGCGTCGTCTACCGGTGCAAGGCGGACGGCGATCTCGAGGGTTCCTTCGAGAACGGCTCGTTCATGGTGACGAAGTGCAAGGGCAAGGGCTACGGCGACCCCGTCCAGTCCGACAAGCTCTACGACTTCGTCCAGAACGAGACCGCGACCGCCATCGCCTACCCGTGATCCTAGTCTCTCCGGAGGGTCTGGCTGGAAAGTCTGGCTGGATCCTCCGGAGAGACGGGCAAGCAAGAGATGCTCGAGGGCTCTTCATGAGTGGGGGTCTTGAGTCATTGAGTGAGTGAGTCACTCATAAATAAGTGACTCACTCATCTCATATGGCATCATATCCCCCTTACTCTATTCACGAAGAGTCACGAGCGATAATCTCAAACACAACTCACTCACAGACCCCCCGGAGGGCCGAGTAATGACCGAGAACGCCGCCAGTCCCGTAAGCAGCTGGAAGCAGAAGACTCCCCTTCTGGAGCTTCCTTCCGGCCACCGAGTCGAGGTATTCAACGCCGGCTTGAAGACGTTCCTCGTGAACGGGAGCATCCCGAACAGCCTCATGACGCTCGCGGACAAGGCCCTGAAGAATGGGCAGCCGCTTGAGCAGGACCAGCTTGATGCCCTGGTCAACGACCCCCAGAAGATCGCCGACATGCTGAAGATGGTCGACGTAATCGCCATGGGTGCGGTCATCAACCCCAAGCTCCACCCCGTCCCTGAAACCGGCGCCGATCGTGATCCGGACCTGCTGTACGTGGACGAGATGGACGACGAGGACAAGCTGTTCATCTTCCAGTGGGCCACCGGAGGTACCCGCGACCTGGAGCGATTTCGTTCTGAACTTGCCGGAAGTCTGGCTGGTTTTTCTTCAGGCAACAACCTGGAAGAGCAGGCCGGCTGAGCTTCTGGCCATCGATGACGAGTACGTGGCGATCTGCCTGGATCAGGCAGTATTCCACGTGGGCTCCACGATTCGAGGAGATCTCGAGTCAGTAGAAGGCAAGACCGAAGCAGAGATCTCTCAGAAGCGCAAGAGGGTACTTGACAAGTACTTCTCTGACGGGAGCCCCGCGAAGCAGTTCGCTGACCCAGCGCTATTCTTCAAGTAGCTAAGGAGGCACGGTGGCCGGTTTCCTCGGCACCATTGCCGGACGGATCAGGCTCGATGTTTCACAGGCAGTAGCGGGCTACGCTGCTGTCAGGGCGGCGAACGCATCCACCCTCTATGCCCTGCGCGGGTCGTCTACCGCGTTCATTGCCGCCGGCAAGGGCATGCTGGTCGCTGGTGGACTGATGGCGGCGGTCTTCTACAAGGCCGTCGACGCAGCAGCTGAGTTCGAGCGGAAGATGGACTTCTTCGGCGCGGTCACGAACTCGACTGCTGACGAGATGCAGAGAGCAAGCGACAAGGCTCTCCAGCTCGGTCAGGACACCATCTACTCCGCAGACCAGATCGCTCAGTCGTTCGTTGAGCTGGGCAAGGCGGGTATCTCTGCCAACCAGATCATCGATGGTGTGGGCGACGCGGTTGCTCACCTCGGTGCTGCGGCGGACATCCCGCTGACTCAGGCTGCGGACATCATCACGGCAGCGGTCCAGACGTTCTCGCTCAAGGCGAAGGACGCAGTCCACGTCGCTGACCTTCTCGCCGGTGCTGCCAACGCATCGATCGTCGAGGTCGAGGACCTGGGTGTCTCGCTGAAGTACGTCGGTGGTATTGCCGCATCGGTCCACGTTCCCATCGAGTCGGTCATCGACGCGCTGTCGCTGCTCGGCAAGGCAGGGATCAAGGGCTCGACTGCTGGCACCTCGCTTCGACAGATCATGGTCTCGCTGACCGGTACATCGAAGAAGGCAGCAACCGAGCTGAAGAAGCTGGGCATCATCACGAAGAACGGAACCAACCTCTTCGTGAACCAGAAGGGGCAGATCAAGCCCCTGTCTGAGGTGTTCCAGATTCTCCAGGACCACACCAAGGGGTTGACTGAGGCACAGCGACTTGCTGCGTTCAAGGTCATCTTCAACAACCGAGCCCTCGCTGCTGCGCAGATCCTGACGCAGGCTGGAGCCAAGGGCTTCGCGGCGATGAACAAGGAGATCGGGAAGACGACTGCGGCTGACACCGCAGCCAAGCGACTCGACAACCTCAGTGGTGACATCGAGATCCTCCGAGGCAACATCGAGACGTTCTTCATCCGCGCTGGTACTCCATTTCAGGGATTCCTTCGCACGATCGTCCAGGGCATCACCAATGTGATCCAGGTGTTCGCCAACCTGCCCTCGGGGGTCCAGACTGGCATCTTCGCATTCATCGCCATCGCTGCGGCTGTCTTGCTCTTCATGGGTACAGTCAGTCTCATCGTAGGGACAGTGCTGAAGTTCATCCAGGTCATCAAGCTGTTCGGCTTCGCGTTCACGTTCATCAGTAACATCGTCAAGGGCTTCATCGTCGTCATGCGACTGCTGGGGCTCGCGTTCCTGACCAACCCCATCGGCATCATCATCACCGCGGTGGCGCTACTGGTGGTCGGCTTCATCCTGCTGTACCAGCACTCGGAGACGTTCCGCAACTTCATCGGCAAGGTCGGTGAGTTCTTCGTCGCGGTGTGGAACAAGGTGCTCGACTTCTTCAAGGGAGTACCAGCCTTCTTCTCGAACCTCTGGGACAACATCAAGAACTTCTTCGCTGCTGGAATCGACTGGATCAAAGAACACTGGCAGCTGCTGATCGTGATCTTCGCGGGCCCGATCGCGTGGATTATCGCCCTGATCTTCAAGTTCAAGGATCAGATCATCGGCTTCTTCCAGACTCTCTGGCAGCGGACCGTTGAAATCGTCGGCAACCTGGTCTCTGGGGTGGTCGACTTCTTCGCCAAGCTGCCCGAGCGGATCGCCTACTGGATCGGCTTCCTCATCGGTCGTGCGATCCGACTCTGGATCGACTGGCAGACGTTCCTCTGGACCAAGACGGTAGAAATCATCACGGGCATCGTCAACTTCTTCAAGGAGTTGCCGGGCAAGGTGATGGCCTGGTTCCAGGACCTCTACAACAAGGCTGTCGTTCTCTGGAACTTCTTCCGGACCTGGCTCATCAACAAGGCCCTGGAGATCGTCAACGGCATCATCAACTGGATCAAGCTCCTCCCCGGTCGGGTGGCTGCCTGGTTCACTGACATGAAGAACAAGGCCATCGCCATTGCCACCGCGCTCTGGCAGGCCGCAGTTCGGATTGCTCAGAACATCCTGAACGGGGTTATCAACTTCATCAAGCTTCTGCCTGGTCGGGTCGTGGCATTCTTCATCGACCTGAAGAACCGAGGCACTGCGGTCCTGACTGACGCCTGGCACAAGGCAGTCGAGATTGCTACGAAGCTGAAGGATGGCTTCATCAACGTGGTCAAGGCCCTGCCCGGTCTGGTCGCTGACGTCTTCAGGAACATCCTCAGCGCTATCGGCAATGTCGGTAGTGCGCTCTGGGAGAAGGCCAAGTCGGTTGCCTCCTCGCTCTGGGAGGGCTTCAAGTCCGGTCTGGGTATCAACTCGCCCTCTTACCTCGAGAAGGCGATCTTCCAGATCAACAGGACGTTCGGCATCGAGATCCCGAAGATGAAGCGCCAGGTTCAGAAGATCCAGACGTTCACTGACGATGTCGTCACGAACAACCCGGCTGCGCGAGCAGGGACTGCCGCGGGGCTGGCGCTTACCAAGCTGACGAACCAGGCTCGGCTTCTCCAGTCCGCTCAACTGGCCGTCGCCGGCCCTCGAGTCGGTCTGAGTCAGGCCGTGAGCAGGCCTGGGGCTGTCCCTGAGGCGCCTGGGGATTCGAAGAAGGGCGACTCGATCGTCAACGTCAATGTCGTCAACCCCAAGCCTGAGACCGCTTCCGAATCGCTTTACCGCGCGGCTCAGCGCCTGGCCTGGACGAACTGAGGGAACTGAGATGCCATTCTGGGCTACAAGCGACACATACTGGGACATCGACGGTACCTCCCTCAGCCAGATCTGCTGGCAGGTGAAGACGCTGGGCGATGGGCGATCCTCGGTACCCAAGTTCCGAGGTGACAACATCGAGCTGGCATATCGCCCGGGAGCTCGTCACGAAGCCAAGCAGGTCGACAGCCGAGTCGTTCCGCTTCAGATGTGGGTGAATGATACCCCCATCGGAGGCGGGGCAGGCGCGGCTAGAGACGAGGAGTACGAGAAGAACCTGAGGGCTCTGCGCCTGCTGTTCTGGAAGGATGAAGGCGCAGAGTTCCTCGTTACCAAGCGGTGGCGGGAATCGGGAACAGTCAAGAGCGCTTCCGGATATGCCTCGCTGGGTTCCGATCTTGCTCCCGCCATGACTGGTCCCTACGCCGGCTCTTTTGGTGTGGATCTCATCATGGCGAATCCCTGGTTCTACGAAGCTCTCGTTACGACGACGTTGGTGAAGGACACGCCTCAGGTCGTGAACAACACCGGCGATGCCAAGACGAACGGCTACGGAGGAACCCTCGAGTTCATTGGCCCGCTGACCAATCCCAGGGTTACCAATGGTAGCATCTGGGTTCAGGTCGGACTCGCCATCGCGACTGGTGACAAGGTTACTCTCGACCTCTGGGAGTGGACTGCCATCCGCGATGGGGACGGTGCCAATGTCATCGGAGCAGTCACTCACAGCGGCGCTCGTCAGTGGATGCCTCTGGCAAGAGGCGCGAATACCCTGGAGCTGACAGCAGCTTCAGGTACAGGCACAGCGGTTCTCAAGTCCCGAGCGCCGAGGTTCTAGGAGGAGACATGGCTGGTTCGTACTCCGATTCTCCGTCGTGGCGCATCGCTTACGACGAGGACGGCACTCAGTGTTTCAAGGTCACGGATGCCGGTATCATCACCGATGTCAGCAACGCCGACATGACCAAGATGAACAATGACGTCATGGGCAGTGATGGTCCGCCCAGCGTCAGCAACGTCGAGGCAATCTGCCTGATCTTTCCGTGCCTGATGGACATCGACGCGGCGCTCATTCTCGGTGACAACTTCGGTGGCACTAACCTGCGCCCACCGTCACTGAAGACAAGCGTCAATACTACGAATGGTGTCGATGGTACGTGGGTGACCCAGTCAGTCGGTGGTGCTGTTACCAACACCGGGAAGATCGCCATTCGCGAGAACATCGTGAGTGGCACCTGGGGTGGCATCCGAGCAGTCAAGTTCTATGGCACTGAGTCGTTCGCGATGACATTCCACACCTGCCACCTCTACGGGGAGCCGACGGCAGGGCAGACGCTGGACCGCCTGGTGCTCTGGCACCCGACGCTCAACCAGCGGGTCAGTGCGGCGTACTTCGACTGGGGCAACACCCCCCGAGCATCATCGGCTGACAAGACCTTCCGCGTCAAGAACCTCAGCCCGACGCTCACCGCCACGGCGCCCCGCATCTCGCTGGAGACCCTCGACGACGGCAGCCCGTCTGTCCCCGGCTACCACACGCTGAGCAAGGGGGCGGGCTTCGCGAGTCAGCAGAACCTGGCGAACATCGGCCCTGGGGCCATCAGCGCTGAAGTCTGTACTCTGCGACGCACTACGCCGTCGAACGCCCAGCTGGGGCTCTGGGACCTGAGGATCCAGGCCGAAGCAACGACGTGGGTGTGATGGGATGCCTTACTCCTCCGCAACAGTCTGCGGCAACATTCTGAAGGCGATCTTCAGGACGGCGCACACCGCAGACTTCCCGAACACCTGGTACTATGCGCTGTTCGATGGCGACCCGGAAGCCGGGGGTGTGGAACCCGATTCAACTGGAGGCTACGCCCGCGTCGCGGTGAGCAACGTGGATGCGCAGTTCACCATTACTGGCGACACGGTGACCAACGTCAACAACATCGTCTGGCCCACTAGCACTAGCGGCTATCAGACGGGGCATCAGACGCTGAGCCACTGGGCGCTCTACGACAACTCGTCCGGCGGCAGTCGTTACATGAGTGGCAAGATCATGGTCGGCGGAGTCGCCTCTACCATCGTCGTCAACGGCAGCGGCCTCGTTCCGAAGATCCTGGCTGCCGCATGGTCCTGGCGACAGAAGGCGATCTGACATGACCGATCTGCTGTTCACCGCATCAGAAGCTGTCGGGGGTGGCGAAGGCTCTGCCGATGCTTACGTCGATGGCTCAACTCGCGTGGTCCAGTTGATCTCTCCAGTCGGCATCTCCGAGCCTCTCATCCGGGCTACTTTCCGCGCACGACACATCAGCCCCACCAATCAGGATCTCCAGTTCGAGGTCGCAAGCGACGCCGCATTCGCTACCGTCGTATCTTCTACGACGATCACCAACGTTGCACCGCTGGTTACTACGTCATGGACGATGGGCGTAGACATGACGGCAGGGCAGCGATACTACTGGCGAGTTCGTGCTGGTGATTTCGCAGGGAGTTCTTGGGGTGCTTGGTACTCTTCGTTCACAGTCTATCAGACAGGTGGTCGAGGGTACGAGTACATCTGGGGTAACGTTGGTGCTGTCGTAACCGAGAGCCGGCTTGGACATGAGCAGGTCTGGTTGAATGCCGGGCCGAACCTGGTCGATAGCCGTAAGGGCTGGGAGTTCATCTGGGCCAACGTTGGTCGAGATCTCCAGATCAGCAACGATGGCTGGGAGTACGTCTGGTTCAACAACGACGATTCTGTCCATCCCATCCCCCACATCTGGTTCGTAGAACCGACTAGTGGTAGGCCGAACGATGGCGTGACGCTCATTGGCTTCGGTTTCGGTGCTCTCCAGACCGACTACACCTCGATCGTCGAAGTCGACCTCGGGGACGGCGGAGGCTGGCAGACCGTGGGTGTGGTGAGCTGGCAGCGGTTCCCCGCTGACCCAGACATGTATGGGCCTGACCGAGAGATTCGGATAGGTAAGGTCGATCCCCAGCATGACGAGGTTGGGATCTTGATCCCGGCCCTCGCTATCGTGCCCGGCATGCTCGTTCGAATCCGGGAGACAACGTGACGGACTACATCTCGAATACCGCATTCGTGGAGGTGCTGGACCCAGTCCCGCTCGAGAACATCGGGTGGGAAGTCCACGCAGTCTCCCCGCTTGACTGGGTCAGCAAGGTGGCTGTCTTCCCCTACTGGAAGGAGATGACGTTCACCAAGCCGGTCAGCGACCCCGGCTATGGGAAGCTGGTGGTGGCCTCCACCGAGGAGCGACTCCAGACGGATGTCGCGGGCTACCCGCTAGAAGATCAGGAGGTTCTTCTCCAGGTCTACGACGAGGGCGTGCTGCGGTTCGACTTCCTCGCTCAGAAGGCTGCTCGACCCGAGGATCGACCTGATGTCATCACTCTGGATGGCAAGGGCACTGCCACCGTACTCGAGAGGGCTATCTGCCTGCCGGTGGGGTGGCCGACTGGGATGGCAACGACTCGAACGTTCACCGCGACCCGCATGTCAGCTTGGCTGACGTTGCTCGACGAGGCTCAGGCTCGAGGCATCATCCCTCAGGTCATCGTCTCGTTCGACGCAGCAACTGATACCGCGGGGCTGGCCTGGCCTCCGGCAGAGACATTCGACATCAACGTCGGCGACAACCTGTATGACCTGCTCACCCAGTTCTGCGAGCTCTACAGCGCGACCTGGGTCATGCGCCCAGGGTTCCATCTCGACATCTACCAGGTTCATGGTAACGACCGCCAGGAGGAAGTGATCTGGCATCTGGGCGGCCACACGATCGAGCATGACTACGAGCGTGACCGCAGCGACATCGCCACGAACATCTACTCCGGTACTGAAGGGGTGGTAGTCTCGGCTTCCGACTTGGGAGCTGAGACTCGATGGGGCAAGCGAGAGAAGTGGGTCTCGGCAGGCGATGCCAAGGACGCGTCCTCGCTCAGCCGGTACGCGAGTCGCAACCTCGAGCTGCTCAAGGACCAGAAGAAGGTCCGCTCGGTCACGGTGCCCTGGAAGGCGCCTCTCCGACGGGTCTTCGTCGACTGGAACCCGGGTGACATCTGCGCCGTTGAGACTCTGCGCGATGGTGTGGAAGCAGTGAAGATCATCGCTGCGTCGATTCACGTGGACGAGAATGCTCAGACGACGGTGGAGATCACCATCTCTGATGACCCTCTCGCGGCCATGCCAAAGCAGGTTCGAGTCGCTCAGCAGCAGGCACGAGATGGTAGTCGAACGACTGACACTCGAGCTTCCAAGAAGACGGCCACACCGCCGCCTGCCGGCTCAGTGGTTGCGGGTACTGGTACTACCGGCGGTGGCTCAGTCTCTGGGGCGGATACCACTATCTCGGTGGACCCCGAGTGGCTCGAGGATCACGTCGGTGCCATGCTTCTCGACACAAGCAGCGTCGACCTGACCTACGATGATGCTACTGGTAAGATCTCTGCGGCGATCATCCCTGAGGCTGTCCAGGACATCATGGGAGCAGCGATCATTGGTAACGGCATCGGCGTTACTTACGATGATCCAGCGGGAACTGTGACGCTCTCCCCGGCCACTCGCCAGACCCTCACCAAGGTCACTGGCTCGTTGGCCACGATGGCTTCGGAGACCGGAGTACTTGCGATGGCTCCGGCCTGGCGAGCACTTTCGGTGACGGTGGACAAGGCGTGCCGCATTCGACTGTACACCACAACGAGTGCTCGAACTGCCGATGCTAGTCGTGCACCTGGTACTGATCCGACAGGCGACCACGGCGTGATGCTGGACCTCGTCTTTACTGGAGCCAGTACGCTTACGCTCAGTCCGACGGTCGATGGATTCGTTCCCTCGGGGTCTTCTGTGCCGTACTCGATCCAAAACCGAGATGCTGCTACTGGGACAGTGACAGCCGACATCACGTGGGTGAGGACAGAATGACCAAGGTCACAGCGGGACTGACGCTTACTCAGTCGTCTGACGCGGCATTCCGTGTCTGGGGTCTTCAGGTCAACGCAGCGCTTGCTGCTGCTGGGCTGACCCAGACGTCGGATACGGGGCAGATCAACTGGACAACGGTGACTCGCGCAGCGGCTAACACCGATGCCGGGTATGAGATCTGGCGATGGAATGACACCCATCACGCAACGAGGCCGATCTTCCTGAAGATGCGCTATGGCTCTGCCTCGGAGAACGACCGACCTCGCATGTGGATCGACATCGGTGAGGGGTCGAACGGGTCAGGCTCGCTGACCGGGGCGATCCGAACTGACTTCAGGATCATCGATGCCCAGAACAGCAACGTCTCGACGGCTGACCTCAACATCTGCTACAATGCCACGATTGGCTATCTCGGCTTTGCGCTGACGAACATCGTCAATGCTGGTCCTCAGCCTTCTATGCTCAGCATCGATCGACTGAAAGATGCCACTGGCGCAGCAACGAACCGCGGGGCAGCAGTCGCCTACTCCAACCAGCAGGGCTCGTGCAACTACTGGACCTTCGCAAGTGCCTGGGCAGCGGATGGAACAAACCACCTGCCGCTCTTCTGGCCATCTCAGGCTGCCGGTGCTGCTAGTGCGGGTGGTACGTTCATCTCAGGTCTGACGCCGCTGACTGGCAATGGTACCCATGGTGTTCTTGAGAAGACCCTCGGGTTCTGCGGGGTTGGCTGGTCTGACTTCAGTGCTGGTGAGCAGTTCGATATCACTCGGTGGGACGGTAACATCCATAGATACCTCTGCGCCAACACCTATGGGTCGTCCAATCCGACGTCGAACATGAACGCACACTGTCGGCACGCCATCCTCTGGGAGTAACGGATGGGCTACGATTCCAACGTCCTCGCGCTCAACCCGAAGCACTACTGGAAGCTAGACGAAACCAGTGGCACTGTCGCGACCGACTATGGTAGCACCCCGGTCAACGGAGTCTACACGAACGGTCCGACGCTGAACCAGTCGGCGATGTCTTGCCCCTCTGGTGTGGAACCCGCGACGCTGTCTTCCGGTCCTTCCGTTGCGTTCGATGGCACGGACGACTTCGTCTCCATCGCGACGAACCCGAACTACACTGCACTCACCTTGGCCATGTGGGTGAAGAACAATGGAACCGCTGACCGCTACTGGTTCGAGTTCTGCTGGTCTTCTGGCTCCTCTCTGCCGATAGCCATCGGTGGTGCCGGGGACTTTGGCAACGTCAACAACTGGTCCATCGGGTGCTTCAACGGATCCGGCTGGACTGGTCTCGCTGGTACTTCACTCAGCCCTTCCGGGCAGGAACGGTTCATCGTCGCTACGATCGCTTCCGCTGGGCGTATGAGGTTGTGGGAGAACGCTCGACTGAAAGGCGACGTCGCTGCGCCAACTTTCTCGGCGTACAGTGCCGGGCTCGGGCTGCGCATCGCTCGCCGATGGGATGGCGGTGCTGGCAACTACTCGAACGGCAGGGTCTCAGGCGTAGCAATGTGGGACAGCGTACTTACTGACGCTCAGATCAGGTCCCTTGTTCCGCCCCCCTCTTACGTCGAGCAGACTAGCTTCTTGGAGGATCTTGCGCCAAACTCCACACCCTGGCGACCCTACGGGGAAGCTGCGGCTGGTGGGGGAGGCGGGGGTGGTGGGACGCCACCGACTACAGGCCAGCTTTGGCCTAGAGGCAACTGGTGACCAACCACGGAGGAGATAGCATGCCCGACCCGCTCCTC
>JAKOXK010000045.1 GCA_029781035.1 Armatimonadota bacterium | reverse complement strand
CCGCTTGCGAGGTGAGGGGCCCCCTGGCGACCACCGAGACGTTTGCCGAGTACTTGTGCATCGCCTCCACAGCCCTCGCGATCTGCCAGCCACCCAGGAATGCAAGGGAAGTTCCCATGTAGACCGGGTATCGAATCTCGACGTTCGACAGTTCTCCCGTTCCGATCACATCCAGGTACAGGACGGCGGTTCCCTTCAAAGTGCCGTGTTTCGAAGCAAGTCCAGCCTTGCCCGCATCGTCCACAACAATCCGGGCCGCCGTGATCTCGCCCGAGGGCAGAAGTAGGATTCCAGGCGTTTTGAGCCCCGGTAGCGGTTGGAAGACAATGGCTCGCTTGGAACCTGACCCTGTCACGGTGACCATCGGGTTCGTTTGGACCGGAAGGCCACCGTTGACGCCGAACACGTCAGGGGTCGTGGCCGTGACTCGGGATCTTTCCAGGCACTCCTTGGACAGCTGCTCCATCGTACGCTCTGACGGGGCGGGGGGATCGAGAACCAGGAGTTGGCGGTCTTCCGGGTCGATCGCCGTGAGCTTGGGTTGAGGTACGGGAGAGCCATCACCGACCTGCCGCAAGTATTTGTTGAAGAACCCGATCATGGACTCGCGCATGGCTTGGTTGTAGTCGTGCGGGCCAGGATAGATCTGGACAAAGGTGTCTTTGTCTTTGCCAAACAGCTTCCAGGTCTCGGCCATTTTCGCGTGGGTCAACCGCATGGCGTCTGGTGGAAACTCGCCGTCGTTTTGGGCGCCCATGATGTACACCGGCTTTGGCGCTTGGATCGAGATGACGTCAGAACGGTCTCCGACTTGACAGGTGCCGGGAACGTGGTTGCACGGACACCCATTGTCTGGTGCGAGTTCCATGCTGGACATGTACACGACGGGTACGGCCGCTTTGTATCGGTCGTCGGCAGCGAACGCGTAGAGCGTGGCCAAGCCGCCCCCCGAAGCGCCCGTGATGCCGACGCGAGACATGTCGGTGTCGGACCGACTCTCCATGTAGTCCA
Source organism: Armatimonadota bacterium (assembly GCA_029781035.1). Classification (GTDB taxonomy): domain Bacteria; phylum Armatimonadota; class Fimbriimonadia; order Fimbriimonadales; family Fimbriimonadaceae; genus JAEURO01. The sequence continues at coordinate 3,266 of JAKOXK010000045.1, read as the reverse complement.
ACGCCCTGATGGCGTCCCACACGTAGTAGCCCGTGGCATTGGTGCCACCTTCGACCAACTTGAACTCGAAGTGACTCCCCTCAGCGCGCCTTTCGATCAGGCTGTCACCTTCGAAGCTGAATCCGGGGCTGTCGATCGCGATGGCGATATAGCCCTGCAGAGCCTGGAAAGCGCAGCGAAGCTGGATCCTGTCTTCGTCCTTCTTGTGCGCCCAGTGCCCGTTGACGTTCATGACGACAGGCAACTTGGCGAGCGAAGGACTGTCCGCCTTGTAGACATGGGCGGTCACGAAGAACTGGGGACGGCTTTCGAACACGACTTTCTCGATGTGATAGCCTTCCCGCTGGATCACGCCGGTCACTCGAGCGTTGAGCGGTGTCCGTGCGGGCAAAGGATCGAGCCCTAGCGTCCGCATCAGTTCTTTCCTGCGCTTTGAACGGACAACTTCAAAGTCCGCCAATGTTTTGGGTGTCGGCACGGACGCCATCGCTTTGACCCGGTTCACCAGGTAGGCATTGGCCAACGCCTTGCCTTGGCCGTTCAAGACGTCATCGTCCGATACCGAACCTGGCACCGGTTCGAACGAGGACATGCCCTGTTCCCTGGCGATGACCTCTCCCAGCGTCTCGAATGGAACTCCTAGTACGTTCATCGTGTCCGGCCAGAAGGAGGTCGTGTAGACCGATCCCTCTGTTCCAGCGTCTACGAGGACTGTCGGCTTGGACGTGCCGTGTGAGGTCAGCAAGGTCTTGATGGCCTGCGCGATTTGAGGCAGCGGACAAAGCTGCATGAACCGACCCATGACGATCCAAACGTGTCCTTCCCCGTAGGAGAGGCTAGCGACGCCTCCGTTTCCATAGACTGTCCAGCCGTCCGTGGGTTCGACCCGTTGCCACAGAACGCCAGGCGCCTCGATTTTGGGCAAGCTCAGGGCTCCGTCGGGGTTGAAGACGTCTGTGACCGGGCTGTTCGAGACTTTGGGCGGGTCCGGCAGAAAATCGAGCTTGTACCGCCCTGAAGCGAAGTCCTGTTGCAGGATCACGAGGTCGAGTCCTCTCCTTACCGGCTCAAGGAGCTTGCGCTTTGTCGCGTTGTCGAAGCCGTTGAAGGCCCACGCCCTCGGTGCCACGAGAATCATCCCGTAGCGGTCGGGACTCAGCACGGAAGGATCAAGGAAGCGAAGGGCCTCTTGAGTGCTATAGATCTGTGGCGTCAGTCCCGGCTTGGTCGGCACGATCTTGTACGGGGCCCTGGATGTGGCAAAGGGCGAAGGCACTCGCGTCGTCACCCCTTGGTAGTTTGTGACGTCGGCGGCGACGCAGTGCCCCCAGGGTTCGCGGTCGAACGTCGCCACAAACAAGCCGCCCTCACGTTTCATTGCGATCTTGTGGAAGAAGGTGGAACTGGGAAGAGGCTTGACAAGGAGTGAAGCGGAGTTGACGCCTTGGGCATCGATCGAGCACGAGACAGTGTCCGACGTCCAACTGATCTTCAGAGGGTCTCCGGCAGCTGGCTTCCATTCATCTTGCGGGACTTGGACTTCCGCCTTGGGAAGGGCCAAGACGGAGTTGACATCGTCTTGCACGGCCTTGAATTCACTGTTCCAATGGAACGTGTTCGTGTGCATCCGGAGCCGCTCTGTAAACGGTCGATAGAACTGCGCCTCTTTTGATTCCGAAAGCTGCTGCCAATCGTGTGAGACGAGGCCGACGGCGTCGGTCACGGCCGAATCGATCGCAAAAGATCCCGTCAGACGGTCGATAGCAGCCAGTTCAGTTGCCGCCTTGATCCGATTGGCGTAGTAGCCCCCGAGATAGCCCAACATCACCACCGCGTTGCGCACTTCTTTGAAACGGGCCCGCTGCGCAGACGGGATCTGGTCAGGATCGATGGCACCGAGGTCGAGAGCCTGGAGCCCACATTGTGCTAGTCGGGCTGCGATGTAGGCTTCACTGGCGCGACCGTCTGTGACACCGAGAGCTTTCTGCATCTCGTCCTCGGCGACCGGTCGGACTGAGAACTCGTCGAATGGCTGCGTGTTCATGGAGTCCAGGATCCGCCCTCCCCACTCGAGTTCTGGTGCGTGGTCACGGTGGTCAGGCCCGAACGACTCGGCCATGTACGCCAGGGGCACAATCTTGCTGGCTGCAGTCCAGGCCGCGAGCACCCGGTCGCCCTCCCGTCCAAACCAGTCCTTGACCCTTTGGTCGAAGACGTCGTTCGGGGTCTCCGGATCGTAACCAAGTCTCCCCCATTGCATCCAGTAGAGTTCGTCTCTTTGATGCGTCCAGCGGACGTACTTGTCTTTGGTGTCCGCGAGATAGTAGTCCTGCTGCTTTGGGTAGTAGGCGTCTTCGCCCTCGATCGTGTATCCCGAAGCGGTTCCAATCTTCATTTCCCGGATTGATCGGCGGACCCAGTCCGGATTGAAGAACGGAAAGATGCGGTGAGTGCCGTTGGCCCGCACCTGCCACACGATCTTATAGGGGTTTCCAGGCCAATCGCCCGAAGGGCCGCCTGTCCATCCCGGCCAGTTCGCTTTGTTTTCCTCCGGATAGCCGGCGTCGCTCAAGTAGTCCTCGAACGAGTAGCTGTACCAGTTCGCCATGCGCCCTCCGGCGACCATGTACGGGGCTCCCCACTGCTCGCCGTTATATTTGATCTCGACCGTGAAGTCTTTGGAGGAACGAGCCAAGGGCAAGACGTTCTGTCGCCGCGTGATCCAGCTCCGCGTGATCAGTGGGATGCTCCGGCCACTCGCGGCAACGGCCTCGTTGTAGCAGTGGAAGAACGACTCGCTCTTGCCGCTCTCGCCTATCCGGAAGCCGATACCGTCGAGGCCCGGAACTTGCCGGATCATTTGCTCGACCGCCTCCTTGGTGTAGTCATAGACGTTGCGTTCTGTCTCAGGGTAGGGGACGTTCTGGTTCTGGGGGATCTTGAGGCCGGCATAGTAGGACATCAAGCTGACCTTGATCCCCCGGGCATGTGCCATCGAGACAACTTTGTTCAGCCGCGCCAGATTGGCGGCTTTGACTGAAGGCGGAACTCCTACTTTCTTAAAGGAAGGGGCGGTGACAAAGTAAGCATAGAGGTTGGGGGCGTCGGTCACGCTGATGTCCCATGCACCGTGAATGTCGAGCCAGTTAAGCCGGCTCTTCGCCATCAGATCGAGCAGTGTCCGCCAATAGTCGTCGTTTTGGAACCACCACCGATCAGGGTCACTGAGGGCGGCCACGTCGTAGTCTGTGTCGTGCTTGGCATAG
>JAKOXK010000044.1 GCA_029781035.1 Armatimonadota bacterium | reverse complement strand
AATACTCGTCGTACCCGTTCCACCGAAGTGTCTTCTCAAGTAGGTGGACGTTGGTGACTTCTTCGTCCACAATCAGGAGCTTGGCGTTCTCTCCTGTCGGCTCAGGCGGCATTCTTTCCCCTCCCCTGAAGTGCGGCCGAGACCGCTTCCTGCAGCTCGCGCAACTGGGACGGCTTGCTGATGAAACGAAAGGCTCCGGCGGCCAGCAGCAGCTCGGACGTGTTCCGAAAGGCATCGGCAGTGATGATGATGACCGGCGTACCATGTAGCGTGGGAGACCTGAATGGATGCAAGTACGTCCCTTCCGTGAATGTCTGGCAAGTGGAGCGATTGGCGGCGAGGATTGTTCCTTGCTCGTCGATAGACAGGATTCCGTAAACAGAGGTATTGACCGCCGAAATCAGGTATTCGGCATCAAAGGCGTGACCGGACACAACCTTCGTGCTCCCCCTTTAGCGCTTGGCCATAGCGTTCTCGTATGGCCATAGCGCATGTTGGCCACCGCTCGCATTGTCGCCGAATCCACGAGGATTCCTTAGGCAATCTAATTCAATAAGGCAGATTGTCGTTTGATTATTCGACGGCCTGGGTCGATACAGCCTTCAGGACTTCTTCGGGAGTCGTGATTCCGGCCAATACCTTTGTCTTACCATCGTCTTGCATGGAGACGAAGCCTTGTTGCCTGGCGACCGCCAGCAACTCGGGGTAGCTCGACCCGTTGTGAATGGCCTGTTTCAGCGGCCGGTCCCCGACGATCAGTTCGTACACGCCGATACGCCCTCGGAAGCCAGATCCGTTGCAGGCCGAGCACCCTTTTCCTTTCAGGAGTTTCGCGCCAGGCATATCGCTACCAGTAATGCCGAGTTGTTCGAGTTCGTCCCGTGTATAAGGGAAGGGTTCGGCGCAGTTAGTGCAATTGCGGCGGACGAGGCGCTGGGCCATGATGCCGACAAGGACGCCGCTGATCAAGTACGTCTCGGCTTCCATGTCCACCATGCGTCCGATCGATTCGATGGCGTTGTTGGTGTGCAAGGTCGAGAGCACGAGGTGACCTGTGAGTCCGGCTTGGATACCAATCGCCAGCGACTCAGGGTCGCGCATTTCGCCGACCATCATGACGTCGGGGTCTTGGCGGAGGAACGAGCGCATGACGCGTGGAAACGTCATCTTCTCCGTGACCTGGACCTGGGCTATGTTGTCGTCGTACTCGTATTCGATGGGGTCCTCCACCGTGACGATGTTCCGCTTCTTGCGATCCAGCAGGTTCAGCGAGGCGTAAAGGGTGGACGTTTTGCCGGAACCGGTTGGCCCCGTCACCAGGATCAGACCGTAGGGAACCTGGATGAGTTTCTTCCATGTTTCCTTGACTTCGGGAGACATGCCCAGTTCGTCAAGGTTCACTTTCATCGCCTGAGGGTCGAGGAGCCTCATGACGAACTTCTCGCCGTTCAAACAAGGAACGCACGACGCACGGGCGCTGAGCTTGCGGTTGTCGTACTCCATGTCGATGCGCCCGTCCTGCGGCTCGCGCTGCTCGTCGATGCGCATCCCAGCCGAGAGCTTCAGCCTCGCCAACACGTTTGCGGCCTGCTCTGGGGGTAACTGCCCGTTGTCATGGAGAATGCCGTCCTGACGGAACCGAATCCGCAACTGGTCTCGCTCAGGCTGGAGGTGGATGTCGCTCGCCTTGAGGTCAAGAGCCTGCATCATGATGTTGTCGACGATGCCGACCGCCAGGCTCATCTCGTTGCCGCCCATCTCGCGGGTCTGACCCTGCTCGCGGATGATCAATCGGAAGCGCTTCGCTGCCCCCCAGTTACCGTGCTCTTGGACTCCCATGTCTGATTGGAGTGTGACGGCTGAAACCGGGCCGGGTCAAGAGCGCGGCCCGGTATTGTCAGTGGCGAAGCCACGCACCCTGTCCCGAACCTCAATCGTCCCTAGTAGAGACCGCCTCTCGGATCCGCCGCACCAGGGGCGACCCGTAGCCGTAAGTCTGTTCAGACGCCGAGCAAGACTCAAGTTCGGCCATGACGGAACCCGTGTCGCCTCGGGCAAGATGCGCTTGGCAAATCGCGACTTCAAAGTTGTATGACTGTAACGGCCCGATGGCCGATGACCGCAGATCGAGGAGCGAGCGTAGGGAACTGCTCGACCGGCCCGATTCGAACTCGGAAGCATAGAGATGGAGTTCGGAAAGGAACACGAGCGAAGGAGAATCGGTCCGGTTTCCATAGTCTGCGACTTCTCTGACGCACTTCGTCGCTTCCGGCCCCGAACCCAAGTTCATATGGATCCTCGCCAACTGCAAGGTGACGGCGGTACGGGCCGGCCCAGGCTTCATTGCCCGGGCGTCCAACCAAAGGCGCTGAATGTCTTCCTGCAAACCGTTTCCTGGGCGTCCTTGCGCCGACTTGACGAGCCGGAGCGTGCTCCGGATGAGGACTTTGTGTTCCAGGTCGACCGTTCCTGAAGCGGCGGACTGGCGAAGGAAGGGCCAGACCTCCTGCACGGTGTCGTGCTCTCCCATGATCAGGAGACCATGGAGGATCTGCCATATCTCAGGTCCCAAGTCGCGCCCAGGAATGTGCGGATTCCTGAGGCCGTCGATTCTCTCAAAGACGCGAAGATGGGGCATGCTCCCCGGAACCAGGAAACTGTCCTCCAGAGGACTGCCCGGGAGGGGTCTCTCCCAAGGTGACAAGGAGAGGAGGGCCTGCAGGTGCTCTCGCTCTTCGTTGGCCATACCGAGAGCCGCGGCCAGGCACCGAAAGGTCGGCTCATCCGGGACACGCTCACCTGTCTCGTAGCGGTGGAGGGAGGCCACACTGGATCCGGTGACCGCGCTCAGTTCCGAGAGTGTGATCCCCTGGCGTCTTCGTCTGGACCGGAGCAGCCGCAGCAAGTGGCGCCCAGACTGCCACTCATGGGTCTCCCTGGGGCCGGTGGGTGCTGTCCCCGAGTCGAGGACGTCTCGGACTGGTGAACAGCCAGAGACACCCAGGCGGTCGAGATAGAGGGAAAGCTCCCGCCGAGATGGCAAGCCTTGTCCCTTCTCCCAACGTTTGATCGTTGCGGCCGAGACGTCCGACAGAACGCCTGATCTTGCGACCGAAAGACCAAGCGACTTCCGGGCAAGCCGAAGCGCAGAGCCGTAGGTGTCTGACGTCAACCGGTTCAGTGTACAGGCACATGTCTGACTTTTTTCCGGTTTGTGAGCCAATTCGTCAAGGGCATAGAGACGGCGGGCCCGGTCTCACCGTGAGTAAGGCCCTTTGCAGCCTCACATCGGAGAAACTCATGAACCACTCACACAACTGTCGAGCGACCACGTCCGGTATCTCGTTGGCCCTTCTTGCGATGGCTGTCTCGTCCTCCGCCCAGATCTCCAATGGGAGTTTCGAGTCTGGGGTCGCCTATCCGAACGGACCGAACATCTTCGTCTCGGGAACGCCGTCTCCTTGGTACGCTACATCGTTCACCCCTGACTGCTATGACAACACAGGTGTCGACGGATGGGGACTGGCAGGGATCCCAGCCTACGACAATATGTTCAAAGGCATGGTCGCCGCTGACGGCCACAGGTTTCTGGGTTTTGGGGCCGGCTCAACCTTTAGCGAAGCGTTCAAGCAAGTCATGGGGCCGTTGACGGCGGGCAACACTTATGTGATCTCAGCGTCTCTGGCCGTGGACGACCTCGGAAAGGCTTTGGCCTATGGAGGTCCCTATAAGGGTCGGGGTCAAGTCGACGTACTCATCAACGGAGTCTCAGTAGGGCAGTTCGCTCCGAACACAGCGTCGTTGACATGGGAGACGCGCTCGGTCAGCTTCGTGGCACCGACAGCCAGTTCCTACAGCGTCGAATTTGTCGCCCTTTCCGACCCCCTGACCCATGCACCGAGCTACATGGGGCTCGACGGAATCAAGATGGTTCCCGAGCCAGTCTCGATGATCTCGCTTGGAGTCGGGCTGACAGCCCTGGCGATGAAGCGGCGGCGAGTCCGAGGCTGACCGGATTGCGCGTCGAGGGAAGAATCAGACAGCCAAAAACAAAGGCCCCGGCAGTTCCCTCTGCCGGGGCCTTCCCACCACCAGTGTTTAGCGCTGTCGTCGTCGCCGCACCAGCGCGAGCGCCGAGAGGCCCATGACGGCAAGGCTTGCAGGCTCAGGAACCACACCGTACGTGTGGTTGTCAATAAGCGGGCTCCAACTGTAGGTCGGGCTCGTGACCACGACTCGGGTGATTCCGGAGTCGTTCCGGTAGCCAAGGAAAACGGACTCACCGGAGCCGCCTCCCAAGTTGAAATTGACCGTGTCGACCAGCGTGTTGCCGTTCCAAACTTCCATCGAGCCGGAATATGCATAGCCAGCGAAGTTGTTCGCATCAAGCCCGATCGCCTGCGTGAAGTTCGCGTAGTCGATCTGGATAGTGCCAGCCCCGTTCGACAAAATGTCCTTGGACGTCTGTCCGTAGTAGTTGAAGCCGTTCCACTGGAGGCCCGAATTGCTCGGATCAGAGTACGACGCGCCTGGATTCACCAAGCCTGGTCCCTGGTTGTTCACGACCGAGTTCGAGTCGAGGAACGCGGTGTTCATCACGTCAGCTCCACCGTCGGCGACACGGTACGTCTCGAAGTCGTCCGTCGTGGAGGACGTCAAGATTGAATTGAGGTCTCCCCGGGTTGATATCACCTGCGCGTGGGCTGCGAGCGGTATTGCCAGCGCCAGCGACAGGACAAGAATTTGTCTCATGCCATCTCCATGCACGGTCAAAATCACCGATGCACCCGCAGGTTGGCACATGCAAACAGGCAAAAACCAGTCTCGGTGACGACTCGAGCCAAGAAATACAGACAAATTGGGAAAGTTGCTAGTGTGTCTCGCGGATTGCAATGATTACCGGTTTCGAAGGCATACTGGATGTGATTTGTTGACTCCCCAGCTCCTTTCTATGGGTTATGCCGAAGGTTATTTTCCCATGGCGGACGAAGATGGTCGAATCGAATGGTACAACGTTCGGAAGCGGGCGCTCTTTCCTGTGAGCGGAATCCGTCTCAGCCGATCTCTCGCGAGGACGATCCGTCGGGGCACGTTCGAGGTTCGGTTCGACTCCGCGTTCGAGGAAGTGGTCCGCGGCTGCTTTCGTCCGGACGGCAACTGGCTCACTGAGGAGTTTGTCCAAGCCTATTCACAGTGTCACAACCAAGGCTGGGCGCACTGTTGCGAGACCTGGCGTGAGGGTCGCCTCGTCGGCGGAGTCTATGGCCTTGCCGTTGGCTCATGCTTCTCCGCAGAGTCCATGTTCCATCGTGAACGCGACGCCAGCAAGGTCGCCCTTTGGGCGCTCGTCGAGAAGTGCCGCGAACTCGGGTTCACTGTCTTTGACGCACAAGTCATGAACCCGCACTTGGCTTCGCTCGGAGCGTACGAGGTGTCAGCTACTCAGTACGCACGGATGGTCAAGGATGCTCTGTACCGGCCGACGCCTTGGAGCCACGGTCGCCCTTGAACCTGGATCACCGGTCTCTCAGGCTTGACGGACAAAAACCCGCAATCTAACAGAGAGGCACCGCGCTAGCTTGCCCAATGATCGAACTAGCGCCCCATGGAAGGGGCACTGAGGGCACGGATGGCTCGCAGACAACTCAAGGTCGTCAAGCTGGTGGAACCAGACCTCTGTCTGGAATGCAGGTTCGCGCAGATGGCGTCCGTCGAAATGAAAGACGGAACCGTCCAGCGCATGATCCATTGCCGGCGGCTCGACTGCGACAACTGGGACTACAGCACGGCGGAAGCCGCCAAGGGTGTCCAGGTCGACGAGGACGCCGCTTAGCCACGGAAGGCGATCGGCCCCGTTTCAGCGAGCCTCTCCATCCAGAGGGAGAAACCCCGATGGGCCGCCTCCAGCTTCTTCGCCCGCTTGACACCCTTGTCGCGTACGGGTTCGACTGGATCCGGTAGCAGGCCCCAGTTCACATTCATGGGAGCGAACTCCCGTTCGACCGTGTCCTGCAAGTGCCCGAGTAGAGAACCGAACGCCGTCTCACGGGGCGGAAGAGCCGGTTCGCACCCGAGGGCACGGCCTGCCGCGACAAGTCCGGCCCAGACGCCCATCGCCGCGCTCTCTACGTAGCCTTCCACTCCAGTCAGTTGCCCCGTGACCAGGATTCCGGGATGCTCCCGCAGTTCGAGAAATGGCGACAACACGCGGGGAGCGTCGATGTAGGTGTTCCGATGGATGACGCCGTATCGGACAAACTCCGCGTGTTCAAGTCCGGGCACGAGTCGGAAAACCCGCTTCTGTTCACCAAAGCGCAGTCGGTTTTGGCAAGCGACTAGGGAGTAAAGGCTCTTCTCCCCGTTCTCGGGACGCAGTTGGAGCGCAGCATACGGCCGGCGGCCCGTTCTCGGATCGGTCAGACCGACGGGTTTGAAGTTGCCGAACGCGAGCGAGCGCTCGCCTTTCTCCGCTATCGCCTCGATCGGCGTGCAACCAGCAAAGTACTTGACCTTCTCGAGGAAAGCCCCCTCGTCGGCGGGAGACGCGCCACTGGCCGGTTCCCCCGGCCCCCCCCGGACGCCACCGGCTTCAAATGCCCGGAAAGGAACCCGCTCGGCGGAAACCAGTTCCCGGACAAAAGCCATGTACTGGTCTTTATCGAACGGGCAGTTCAGGTAGTCGTCGCCTCCTTTGTCGTATCGGCTCTGGGCGAAAGCGATCGATGTATCGATCGAGGCGGCCTCGACAGTCGGGCTCACCGCATCGTAGAAATACAAGTGTTTCCTGCCGGTCAGCGCGGCGAGCCACTCCGAGACAGGGTCAGTCGACAGGGGGCCGGTCGCTAGGATCCAAGTCTCGCCTGCCGTCGGTCTGTCTTGAGGCACCCACTCCTCACGGACGACCTCGATGTTCGGGTTTCCTTCGACGGCAGTTGTCAGGGCCCGTCCAAACGACTCCCGATCGACGGCAAGGGCTTCGCCGCCGGGCACGGCGTGTGCTTCGGCAGTCGGGATCACGAGGGATCCGAGCGCGCTCATCTCCTGTTTGAGCAGTCCCGCCGGGCTCGTTGGGAGCTTCGACTTGAGGCTGTTCGAACACACAAGTTCTCCGAACCAGCCTGTTGTGTGAGCAGGTGTGGTTTTTGACGGTCGCATTTCGAACAGCCGCACCTTGACCCCCCGTTGGGCACAGGCCCACGCCGCCTCCACGCCGGCAAATCCGGCACCAACGACCGTCACCATGGGCCGCATTGTGGACCGCGTAGAATCTGTCGGGTGCGGCTCAGGAAGGACCTCGTTCAAAGCGCGACCCTTCGTACGGCCCCTGGGGTCTTTGAAGAGCGGCACGCCACTTGGCTGGAGCTCTTTTACGATCTGGCGTTTGTCGCCGCCATCGGTCAGGTTTCGACCGCGCTGTCGACACGGTTCGACTGGAACGGCGGGACGGTGTTCCTCGCCTTGTTTGTACCCCTGTGGTGGGCTTGGGTTGGTCAGGCGTTTTACTTGTCGCGGTTCGATTCGGACGACCTGCTTCACCGGGTCATGGCGCTGGCACAGATCCTGATTGTCGCCGCCATTTCTGTTCATGTACTGGCCGCGTTCGAAGGCAAGCCGCAAGCGTTCGCCCTCGGGTATGCGGCCTTGAGGGGCATCCTCATCGTCCAATACGTCATTGCCGGCGCTCAGCTGAAGAAGGCCCGTCCGCTGACGACCCGGTACGCGGTCGGGTTTGCCATCGCCGCCCTCTTATGGGTGCTGTCGGCCTTCCTGCCAGTTCAATGGTCTTCGATTATCTGGGCCCTTGCGATCGCCATCGACTTCACGACCCCGTTCACGTGTCATCAACTCGCCATCGACATACCGCCCGACTACTCGCACATCCCTGAACGTTTTGGGTTGTTCACCATCATCGTCCTGGGAGAGGCCATTCTGGCCGCCGTGTCAGGCATGCGCATTGAGGGTCTTGGCAGCAACGGAGCGATCGTCGGTCCGATCGGCCTTGTTCTGGCGTTCGCGATCTGGTGGGTCTACTTCGACGGTGTCAAGGGCCATCAAGTCCGGATCCCCCAGCGTCGCCAGGACGTGCGACGGCTGATGGTCTGGCTCTATAGTCACTTGCCACTCAGTGCAGGCATCGTGGTCTCGGCTCTCGGGATTAGGGTGGCGATGACGGATCAGGCAGGAAGCATGCGACCCGACCAAACCTTGATGACGGTCGTGGCCCTGGGCATGGTGCTACTTGCCCTTCAGTTCATCTACTGGGCCGGCCTGAATCCCAAGCTCATGAAGATCGCCCACAAGCTGGGCTGGCCGCACTACACTACGACCGCGTGCGTTGTGCCCGTGGGCTTGTTCGGCCATCGTCTGAGTTCAGCCGGACTCGTCGCCGTTCTCTGTGGTCTGACCCTGTTGCACGTGCTCTGGACCCTCCGGGACTTGCCCGAAATGGAAGAGTTGCTCGCCAAGGTTGAGTCGGCCAGACAACAGACAGCAAGCCAGGTGTGACCTGTCCTCAGACCATTTTGGCCACGACGGCGTCGCCCATTTCGCTCGTCGTGACGAGCTGTGTGCCAGACACGTGGATGTCTGACGTCCGGTGCCCTTCGTACAGCGCGGCTTCGACAGCGGCTTCGACCCGTTCGGCTGCTTCTGGCTCGTGCAACGAAAACCGCAACATCATCGCCGTGCTCAAGATGGTGGCCAGAGGGTTCGCCTTGCCTTGACCGGCAATGTCGGGAGCTGAACCATGGATCGGCTCATAGAGCCCAAACGCTTTGCCGCCTTTTGGATCGCCCAAGCTCGCACTGGGAAGCAGTCCGAGCGACCCGGTCAAGACCGACGCTTCATCACTCAAGATGTCGCCGAACATGTTCTCGGTAAGGATCACATCGAACTGGGCCGGATCGCGGACTAGTTGCATGGCACAGTTGTCGACCAGCATGTGCCGCACGTCCAAGCCAGGCTCGCTCGAGGCTAGCTCGGTGACGACATCTCGCCACAATCGAGACGTCTCGAGGACGTTTGCTTTGTCCACGCTCGTGACGCGCCCCGACCTCGCCCGGGCGATTTCGAAAGCGCACCGAGTGATCCGCTCGATTTCGTATCGGTGGTAGACGCACGTGTCGATGGCCTTGCTGCCGTCGGCGGCGCGCGTGCGTGGCTGGCCAAAGTAGATGCCACCCGTGAGCTCGCGGACGACGACCAAG
>JAKOXK010000032.1 GCA_029781035.1 Armatimonadota bacterium | reverse complement strand
CGCCGTCGATCTGAGTTTCTGGCCTGATCTTGCTGAAGTGCACGATGGCTGCCGTGAGGCCGGCTTCGAGCGCGTGGTGCAGGAAGACCGAGTTCAGAACCATCCTAGCGGCAGGCTTAAGCCCGAAACTGACATTGGAGACTCCAAGCACTGCATTTGTCTGAGGGTGTTTCGACCGGATCAACCGAATAGCCTCGATCGTGGCCATTGCTGACGCCCGGAACTCCTCGTCTCCCGATCCCAGGGTGAACGTCAGGCAGTCGAAGAAGACATCGTGGTCGGGCAACCCGTACTCACGGGTGAACGACAAGATCCGATCGGCGACAGCCACTTTCTTGTCCACCGTCTTCGCCATACCGTCTTCATCGATCGTCAAGGCGACAACAGCGGCCCCATATTTGCGGCAAAGCTCAAGGACTTTGCGCGTTCGGCCCTCTCCGTCCTCGAAGTTGATAGAGTTGATGATCGGTTTGCCAGCCAAGGTCTGGAGCGCCGATTCAATCACAGGAACTTCGGTCGAGTCCACCATGATGGGGACGGTGACGTGCTGGTTGTAGAGGCTGAGGAGCTTGCGCATGTCGCGCACTTCGTCTCGGCCGACGAACGCCGTGCACACATCAAGGACGTGCGAGCCCTCACCTTCGAGCTCCTTGGCCAGTTCAACGAGGCCGTCCCAGTTCTCGGCAGCCAGCATCTCGCGGAAGGCCTTGCTGCCATTGGCGTTCGTCTTCTCGCCAACGATGAGGAAGCTGTTGTCTTGCTGGTAAGGCTGAAACTGGTAGAGGCTTGAGCACCCTACCAACTTGATTCCGGTCGGCTCGTCCAGCGCTCGCGTCCCCAGATCGGCCGGTTCACGCCGGACTTTGGCAGGCGGACTGAAGTCGAAGCCAGGGAAGAGGTGCCGCACCTTCTGCCAATGGGCGGCGTTGCCATGTTTGCGGTCTCCGACGGCCTGTGAGACGGCTCGGATGTGCTCCGGGGTCGTGCCGCAGCATCCTCCAACCATCGCCACGCCGTGCTCCTCGACAAACCGGGTGTGGTGCATCGCTAACTCGTCAGGAGTCAACTTGTAGACGGCGTGTCCCTTCTCCATCACGGGCAATCCCGCGTTGGGCTGGATGCTGATCGGTCGGGTTGAGTTCTGTTCCAGGAACCGGACGTGGGGCATCATCTCGACAGGACCGGTGGCGCAGTTCAGACCGATCCCCTTGACGGCGGGGAAACACTCCAGCAGGTTCAGGGCAGCCCCGATTTCCGTTCCCAGCAACATTGTTCCGGTCTGTTCCATCGTCACCTGCACGATCAGAGGCACGCGCAAGCCGGTCGCATCCATGGCATTGTGCATGCTCACGACTCCGGCCTTAAGCAGAAGAAGATCCTGTTGCGTTTCAAGCAGCAGGGCATCGACCCCGCCTTCCAGCAAGGCCGTGTAGGCGGTCGTGTAGGTGGATTCCGCTTCTTGCCAGGTGGTGTGGCCGAGGCTGATCAGCTTCGTGCCGGGGCCGACGGCCCCAACGACGAACTTGCCGCTGAACTTGGCCGCTGCTTTCCTGGCGATACGGGCTGCTTCGCGTGCGATGTCGTAGACCAGCTCAGGGATGTCGTACTCGGCGAGAACGATGCTGGTCGCTCCAAAGGTGTTGGTCTCGACCATATCGCTGCCGGCCTCGAAATAGGCCGTGTGCACGGCCTCGATGACGTCGGGTCGTGTGAAACAGAGAACCTCGTTACATCCGTCGAGTTGAGCGCCTTCCAGCCTTGCCGCTGCCTTCCTGACCGCTTCGGGGTAGTCGCCATCGGGCTTCAAGACGAAGTCGGCGTCGGCCAGTCCTGCCGCCTGGTATTGCGTGCCTGTCGCTCCGTCCCAAACAAGGACGCGCTCACCCAAAGCGTCCAAAAAGGTCGAGTTCATAGGGAGATTATGGGGGATGGCGAATGGGAACCATGGGCGGCCGGTGGGAGACGGCCACTGGTCGGAGACAGGGGGTGTCGTAGCGTCCAGCACTCGCCCCGCCCTTCCGAGCGCTTCGATGTGAGATGGAATCCTGCCCGGGCCAGGTTCTGAGCACCCCGGTACAATAGCTGACTCAAAGATGCGTGTTTCCGAGGTCTACAAGCGACCTGGGCCCGCTTTTTCCTTCGAGTTCTTTCCCCCCAAGACGGAAAAAGGCCTTGCCCGGCTGTACGCGACGATAGAGCACTTGGCCGAACTCCGGCCGGCATTTGTCAGCGTCACTTACGGGGCAGGTGGAAGCACGCGCGACTTGACAGTTGAGACGGCGAGTCACATCCGCAACAAGATCGGACTGGAGGCGGTCGCGCACTTGACCTGCCTTGGGCACACGCAAGACGAGCTCACTCAGATCCTGTCTCAACTGCGGGACGAAGGGGTCGAGAACGTCTTGGCGCTGCGGGGAGACGTGCCCAACAACCACGTGCCGATTCCCGAGTCGTTCAAACACGCCAACGAGCTGATTGGGTTCATCAAGCAGGGACACGACACGTGTATTGGCGCCGCGTGTTATCCGGAGGGCCACATCGACAGCCTCGATCCCCAAGCCGACCTCGAGTTCGTGGTGAAGAAGGTCGAGGCTGGCGCGGACTTTCTCATCACCCAACTGTTCTTCGACAACGCAGCCTACTTTCGGTTCGTGGCCGATGCCCGCGCGCATGGCGTCCGGGTGCCGATCGTGCCGGGCCTCATGCCGATCACAAGCGTCTCCCAGGTCGAGAGGTTCACCCAGATGTGCGGAACCTCGATCCCGTTGGAGCTGAGACAGAAGTTGGACAAGGTGAAGGACGACGAGCAGGCGGTCATGGCCGTCGGCATCGAGTGGGCGATGGACCAAGGCCGAGAACTCCTTGCGGGGGGAGCGCCCGGTGTTCATTTCTTCACGATCAACAGGTCACTGGCCACGCGCATCGTCTGTCGGGGGCTGATGCGATGGTGAACGCCACCGTGCCCCGTTTCTCGTCGCTGAATCGGGACAGGATAGAGCGGCCCGAGGCTTGAGATGAGCGATAGAGAATGCACTTATGACCCTCTGATCGAGCTGATGGCCCGCTTTGAGAACGTCAAAGCAGTGGACACCAGCGTCGACCCGTTCGAGGGTCTGTCCGTCGAGCAGACGCTGAAAAAGCACATCGTTGACGGAATCAAGAAGAACCTTGAACAGCACTTGGACGATGCCCTTCGGTCGTACGAGCCGTTGCAGGTCATCAACGAGATACTCTTGGACGGTATGAAGACCGTGGGCGACCTCTTTGGCTCAGGCAAGATGCAGCTTCCGTTCGTGCTCCAGAGCGCTGAGGTCATGAAGACTGCTGTCAGGTTCCTCGAGCCAAAGATGGAGAAAGTCGAGGGGTCGGAGAAGGGCTCGATCCTCTTGGCGACGGTGGCCGGGGACGTGCACGACATCGGGAAGAACCTGGTCGACATCATCCTGAGCAACAACGGTTACCGCGTCGTGAACATCGGGATCAAGCAACCGGTCAACAACATCCTCGACCGAGCCCGCGAACACAAGGTCGACGTCATCGGTCTATCAGGCCTGCTCGTGAAGAGCACCTTGGTCATGAAGGACAACCTGCTCGAGATGAACGAGCGCGGCTTGCACGGCTATCCCGTAATCTTGGGCGGTGCAGCCTTGACTCGGGGATACGTCGAGCAAGACCTGCGATCGCTGTACAAGGGGAACGTGTTCTATGCACAGGACGCATTCGAAGGTCTCCGACTGATGGAAGCACTGGAGTCGGGTCAGGCACCGCTTGGCTCCGACCCCAGGACCGAAGGGATGGCTGACGAAGCTGAACCGACTCGTGTCGCAAGCCACCGCGTCGGTGTCGTGGATCCTGCCCTATACGTGTTCGACGGTGTGGTCAGCGACGTGCGCCGGGACGTCCCGGTGCCCAGGTTGCCTTTCTACGGAGCCAAAAAGGCCACCAAGTTCGACGTGTTCGAGCTCTACAAATTCGTCAATACAGTCGCTCTCTGGCGGGGTCAGTGGCAGTACCGCAAGCCGGAAGGGATGTCCAACCCTGAGTTCACAGACTGGCTTCAAGGTGAGGCAGGTGCAGTCTTCGAGCGTAAGAAGCGCGAGCTGGCTCGGGTTTTGAGGCCGGCCGTCAAGTGGGGTTATTTCTGGGTTCAAAGTGAGGGCAACGACCTGATCGTTTACGGTGAGGACGCGCGGTCCGAAAGGTGTCGGTTCACGTTTCCCCGTCAACGAGAAGGAAAGCGGCTGTGCCTGAGCGACTTCTTCCGGAGTACGTCGAGCGGGGAGATGGATGTGGCCGGCTTCACGATCGTGACTGTCGGTGGAGAGGTCAGTGAGCTTGAGCGCAAGCAGTTCGCCGATGGAGACTACCAGGAGTACCTCTACACGCATGGCATGGGCGTGGAGACGGCCGAGGCGCTGGCCGAGTACTGGCACCAGCAAGTCCGTCACGAACTGGGGATCGACGACGAGGAACCGGAGGAGAGCCGCTTGCTCTTCAGCGCCAAATACCACGGCGCCAGGTACAGCTTTGGCTACCCCGCTTGCCCGAACCTGGAAGACCAAGCCAAGGTCATGGAGTTGTTGGAGCCTGAGGATATTGGCATCATGCTCAGCGAGGAGTTCATGTTGGAACCTGAGCAGTCCACAAGCGCGATCATCGTGCATCACCCTGAGGCGAAGTACTTCAACGTTCGTTGACAGCCCTTTGCCGGACAAACCGGACGCCAGTAGCTTTCGCGATCATAGCGGCAGGCGGCAATGGCTTCATGAGCTTGACTTCGACCGTGTTGACGAGGGGCATCGTCACAAGGACTTCCTGACAGTAATGGTTGGCGAAGGCCTCCACTGTCCGGTACCGTGTCGAAGCACTGACGCTCAACATCAGGGCGGCCAACGCGGCATAGTCGACCGTGTCACCGATTTGATCCGAATCTTGTGCCTTTCCCTCGACACTTACACTAATGTCTGCCAAGTATCGGTGCCCGATGGCTTGCTCTTCGTCAGTGACTCCGTGATGGGCGTAAAACTCCAATCCCTCAACGAAGACGTCGTACATGAAATGATTATGCGCCAGAGCCTTCGACAGGAGATCAGGTTCGTCGGTCAGGCTAGACACAAGTCCAGTCGGGGGTCCTCGACTGTGATACAATACGGGCACAACTAGGCTGACCTGACGTCGGGGCGTGCCAGTGGCCGCCTCGTTTTTGCGTTAGGGTGTGCCTGACTGGAGCGAGCGATGGACATCTTGAAAGAACTGCGGGAGATCGCGACGGAGCGTGAGATTCCGCTTGAAGAGCTGAAAGCCGAGCTCGAAACGGCCTTGGCGGTCGCGTACAAGAAGTTCAAAGGTAGCAGCGGCGAGGCGATCGTCCGCCTCGATCCAACGAAACAGAGTGGTGCTGTCGTGGAGAAGGAGGTCGTGGGTGAAGTCCTTGACTTCGCGACACAGATAGGCCTTGACGCAGCCCGGCGTTCCAACCCTGATGCGCAAGTCGGCGACTTTGTCCCGATCGAGATCGACACCAACACGTTCGGACGGATTGCTGCCCAGACGTTCAAACAGGTCCTCCAGCAGAAGCTACGTGAGGCCGAGCTCAGGCGGGTCCACGACCAATTCAGCGACCTGATCGGCGAAGTCGTAAGTGGGCTCGTCGCCCGGCGTGAAGACTCCAACGTCATGATCCAGGTCAATCGTCACGAAGTCCAGCTGCCCAAGCGAGAGCAGGTTCCGACCGACGATTACCGGCCCAACGAGCGGATCAAGGTCTACGTGCTGAAGATCGAGGAATCCTATCGTGGATTCAACATCGTCGTCAGCCGCTCTCACCCGAATCTGTTGCGAAAGCTCGTCGAACTCGAGGTTCCGGAGGTGGCCGAGGGCCTTGTCGAGATCAAGAGCGTCGCTCGCGAACCGGGACAGAGGTCGAAAGTCGCCGTCTTGAGCCACGACGAACGGATCGATGCGGTTGGTGCGTGCGTCGGGCAAAGAGGAAGCCGGATTCAGGCGATCATGGACGAGCTGCGCCCCGAAAAGGTCGATGTCGTGCCGTTCAGTGACGACGCACGGTCCTTCATCATCAACGCCCTGAGCCCCGCCAAAGTGAACTCGCTCAAGCTCGACGCAGAGAACAAGAGTGCTTACGTCGTGGTGCCAGACACCCAGCTGTCGCTGGCGATCGGCCGTGGCGGTCAGAACGTGCGCCTTGCCGCTCGCTTGACGGACTGGAAGATCGATATCCGATCGGAGAGCCAGGCGGCCGAAGAAGCCCGCGACGCCAAGTCGCACAAGTCTCCGGCGCCCGCGCAGTCCGAGTGAGCAACCCTCAACGCACCTGCATCGTTTGTCGGCGGAAGGCTCCGCAAGGCGAGCTCGTCCGCATCATGTTGTCCGCGGACGGAAGCAGGCTCAGAATTGATGGCGCAGGCTCTGGCCGGAGCGCCTACTGCTGTCCAGGCCGTCGCTGCTTCGAAGGTGTCGCTGAAAAGAACAGGTTGGAGCGAGCCCTGCGGCGGAAGCTTTCGGAAAGCATGAAAGCCGGCCTGGTTGAGGCGCTAAAAACCGAACCGACCGGGAACAGTTGACCGCAATTTGGCCGGTTTCGTGGGCCATTCCGCTTCTTGGCACGGGTATTGCCCTCTTCAGGATTGTTCGATCCTTGGAGTTCCTGATTTGAAAGTCACCAACAACCGCTCGGTCTTCCTTCCACTTACTGGCAGGACGAGCCCTGTTCGGGTCGTAGAGAGGCGGCCCAAGACAGACCTGGATCGCGAGCGCGAACGACGGCTGATCCTCCCGTCTTCGCATCACGAGAAGGGAGTGACCCTCGACATCTTGGCCTGAATCTAGTTCAAGAGACCCTTTGACCGCTTTTCGAAGCGGTCTTTTTTTATGCCTGCTCGGGCTCGTAGGCCACGATGGGTAGCTCGGACTCGACAATCACGTCTTCGTTGTGCGGCACGATCCTCACAATGTAGCCGCGATGACCGGGCGATCCGCACCGTACCACCCCTGAGAACGAGTGTTCAGAACCATTCGACTCGACCAAGGCCAGGTCGGTCAGCTCAAGCTGGGACAGTTCGCGGTTCTGCGTGACTTGACCTGACAAGATCTGGACACGAACGTCTTGAGGGGTCAGTTCACCGAGATTCACCTTGGCGCTGACCTCAAAGCTGTCCCCAAGAACGTTCACAGTTTGGAGGCTATCCGAGGCTGACACGACCCGGACGTCCTTCCAAGCAGACAACACGCGGTCACGCCAGGACAGTGCCGACTTGGCCCGTTCGAACCCGTTTGAGGTCAACTGGTTGTACGCGGACGACGCGTTCATGTAGAACCGGGACGTGTACTCCCGCATCATGCGGAGCGTCGAGAACATGGGAGCGAGCTCCTTCATGCTTCGGCGCATCATCTCGACCCAACCGGAAGGGACTCCGCCTTCGGTCCGGTAGTAGAACATCGGCGCGATCTCGTTTTCAATCAGATGGTACAGGGCTCTCGAATCGATCCAGTCCTGGTACCCCTCGTCACCGAATTCGCTTCCGTCGCCGATCGACCAGCCCACTCCACGGCGATAGGCTTCCGCCCACCACCCGTCGGGAACCGAGCAATTCAGTCCGCCGTTGGGCACGACCTTCATCCCGCTTGTTCCGCTAGCCTCCATCGGACGTCGTGGGTTGTTGAGCCAGACGTCAACGCCTTGGATCATCCTCCGGGCGACCGACATGTCGTAGTCTTCAAGGAACACCATTCGGGCCCGGGCGCCCTCATGCCTGATGAAGTGGATGATGTCCTGGATCAGCTTTTTGCCACCGTCGTCTCTGGGATGCGACTTGCCGGAGAACACGAACTGGACCGGCCTGTCATGGTGGAAGAGGAGGTTCTTCAACCGCTCCTTGTCCTGGAAGAGCAATGTAGCGCGCTTATAGGTGGCAAAGCGGCGAGCGAACCCAATCGTCAAGATTCGAGGATCGAGCACTTCGTTGACCGAAGCCATGTCCACTGGCCCGGAGCTGGCTCGCTTGAGCTGAGACCGAAGACGTCGGCGACAGTAGCGGACAAAGTCGCCACGTTCGTTCTCGCGGATTTCCCAAAGACGGGCGTCGGGAACCTGGTCCAAGCAGTGCCAGAACTCCGGGGCCGATGGATCGTCGCGCCACTGAGGACCGGCGAACTCGTCCAGTAGCTCGGTCATCCGGCGACTCATCCAAGTCATCGTGTGGATACCGTTGGTCACGGCGTCGATCGGGACTTCCTCGATCGGATAGTCCGGCCAACGGTCGCTGAAGAGCCGTCGACTCACCTGTGCGTGGAGCTTGGACACGCCGTTGACGTGATTGGCGTTCTCCATCGCAAGGACCGCCATGTTGAACCGTTCTTCCTTGTTTGTTGGGTTAAAGCGGCCCAGTTCGAGCAGCTTCTCCATGGTCAGACCAAGCGATTTGGCGGTCTTCGGCACGTACTTCTCGAGCAGTTCGGAGGAGAAGACGTCGAAACCAGCGGGAACGGGTGTGTGCGTGGTGAAGACGTTGCCCGACACACAGCACTGTCTGGCGACGCGGAAGTCGCATGAGTGCTCCTGCATGAACTCCTTGATGCGCTCAAGGGCCAAGAACGCAGCATGGCCTTCGTTCATGTGGCACACAGTCGGGCGTTTGCCTACAGCGGCGAGGGCCCTGTAGCCCCCCATCCCGAGGATGATCTCTTGACGCATACGCATCTCTTCGTCACCGCCGTAGAGCGTGTCGGTGATGGACTGCTCCTTCGGCGAGTTTTCTAAGATGTTCGAGTCCAAGAGGTAGAGCTCGACCCGCCCCACTTGCGCCTTCCAAATCTGAATGAGGACCTCGTTGTCGGGGAACTCGACCCGGACGCGGACAGGGCGATCGTCCTCACCCCGTACCAAGGAAAGCGGTAGCCGGTAGAAGTCGTACTGCGGATACCGCTCTTGTTGCCAGCCGTCTGGGCTGAGTGACTGACGGAAGTAACCCCTCGAATACAGGAGACCGACCCCGACGAGGGGGATCCCCAGGTCGCTGGCGGCCTTCAGGTGGTCGCCAGCCAGGACGCCAAGACCGCCGGAGTAGATGGGGAGCGCTTCGCTCAGCCCAAACTCCGCGCTGAAATACGCGATCAACGTGTTGTCGCGACGTCCGGGATATTTCCGGTCGAACCATGTCTTTTTCGACATGTATTCGTCGAGCTCTTTGGCGCAGAGGGTGAGTTTCGCCTGGAAGACCTCGTCACGGACGAGTTTGTCGATATCGTCCTGGCTGAGTCTGTTGATCAGTTCGACGGGGTTGTGCTCGACTTCCTCCCAAAGTTCCTTGCCGATGTCGCGAAACATGGATCTGGTCTCGTGGTTCCAGGTCCACCAGAAGTTGTAGGCGAGCTTGCGGAGCGGCAACAGCGACTCAGGAAGCTGCTTGACGACCTCGAACGAATGGGCGTACTTCAGGCTTCTCATGCGACGTCAAGGATTATCGGCGATTTGCCCGCTTGTTTGCTGGGGAGACCAGCGGCTGGGATCGTGTGAATCGCGACTCAGGAGTCTCCTTCACCCCGTTTCAGGGGAGCGGGAGAGACCTAGGGCGTCCCTGGGCCGACCGGCTTGACTGTGACGGCGTTCTCGGTCACGGCCAAGTCATACCGCTTGCCGAGAAGAGTCAGCCCATGGATCCGGACCGTCTTCCATGCCGAAGGAAGGTGAGGCGTGCAGGAAAGCCACCATCCGTTGTCGAGTTTCTGCTTCCAGCCGACAGATCCTGGCTCATGATCGTCGAGGCGAAGGCCGACAAACCCGTACAAGAGGGAATCGAGACACCCCGCTGCACCCG
>JAKOXK010000012.1 GCA_029781035.1 Armatimonadota bacterium | reverse complement strand
AGCTTTCCAAGCGTATCACCGACTACCAGGCCACACTCGACAAGGAGCAGCAGACCCTCCAACAGAAGTTTCTGGCCATGGATCAGGCGATCGCGGCCATGAAGCAACAACAGACTCAGCTGACGCAAATGTATTCGTCATGGTCCACTTCGACGTCAGGATCGGGCTAGGATCGATTCGCGTTCGAACAGCTTGAATGCGGCCACTAAGAAGACCACCGAGATCAACAGGCAACTCAACACAGTAGAGCCAAGGCCGGCCCAGTCCGTCTTGCCGAGCAATGCTTCGCGCAGGCACACGGCCGAACCTAAGACCGGCGTCCACTTCACCCACACGGCGTTGGCCATTCCCGTGAACCCGAGGAACTGACTGAAGATCGCCGGCATGATCACCACGAAACTGACGAGAGTCAAGTAAGTCTGTGCTTCGCGCATGTTCTTCGAAGCGGCGCTCACCGTCAGCAGAATGCCGGCGAACATCAGCACAAGAGGGATCAGGGCGAGCGCCATGGCTGCGAGGGCTGGCCCGGACAACGAGAACCCCGTCGGGAACAGCACCGCCGTATTGCCCAAGTGCAGTGCACCCAAAACCAGGATCGCTACCAGACTCATCAGACTGCTGAGCAGACAGACGAGGCATAAAGAGAGGTACTTGCCAAGGGCCGCTTCACGGCGCGTCAGCGGACTCACCAAAAGTGTCTCCATCGTGCCGCGCTCCTTTTCGCCGGCGACGAGGTCGGCAACGATGCTAAAGCCGCCATAGAAGGCCCAGATGACGATCAGGTAGGGCAATAGCCCGACAAGCGTTGACCCCCCCAATCCCTTGGCGCGCTCCGCTTCCTTCGACTCGAATTTGATGGGATCGGGATCCACCTGGGTCGCGCCGACAGCTTTGAGTTGCGCATCAAGGGCGGTCTTGTTGAGGGCCGAGACCGTCTCGCGCAACGTCCCCAGCGCGATCTGCGACAACGGCTCCGATGGGTCGTATGTGGCTTGGACCACGGCTTTGTGTCCGTTGAGCCCGGCCTCAAGCCCGTGACCAAAGTCTACGACTAGCTTGACTTTGCCCTTCTGAAGTTCTTTTACGCCTTCGGCCCGGTTCGTCACGTGGGTCACTGTCCCCGCCACCTGCTCGATCAGTTTCTCGCTCGCCTGATCCAACTGGATTCCGACGACGGCCACAGCTTGCTTCTTGGGCTTCTTGACGGTGTCCTCGATCATCGCGAACAGCTGCACGAAGAGGATGATCATGAAGACGGGCATGATGAAGGCGCCGCTCCTCACGCGCCTGTCGCGGAACATGTCCCGGACTTCCTTCTTGAAGACGACGAGCCATCTGTTCACGCCGTCACCACCTCCCTCCGGTATCCGACCAACGAGAGGAAGGCGCGCTCGAGGTTGTCGGCTCCAGACCAGGTGATGATCTCGGCCACCGTTCCGCGAGCCTTGATCTGGCCGTCGTGGATAACGGCCACCTCGTCACAGATCCGCTCTGCCTCACTCATGATGTGTGTACTGAACACGATGGTTTTCCCCTCAAGCCGAAAGGCCTCAATGAACTCCATGACCGTCTGGGCGTTCACAACGTCGAGCCCTGCCGTCGGTTCGTCCAGAAAAAGCACGGGAGGGTCGTGCAGGATCGCACGGGCGATGCTGACCCTTTGTTTCTGGCCGGTGGACAGTTTGTCGCACTGCGAGCCACCAAACTCCTCGAGTTGGAGCGTGGCGGTCACGAATTCGATCCTTTCCTTGAGCTTGGATCCGGAGAGCCCGTAGAGATTGCCGAAGTACTCCAGCGTCTCAAAGCCGGTCAGACGGCCGTACAGCGCGGTCGATGCCGATAGGAATCCGATGTTGGCCCGAACGGCCTCGGGCTGTTGCACGACGTCGTGTCCAGCGACAGACGCACGCCCCGATGTCGGCCTTAGGACGGTCGAAAGGAGCCTCAGCATCGTTGTCTTTCCGGCCCCGTTGATTCCGAGCAGGCCGAAGACCTGGCCCGGATGAGCCTCGATCGAAACGGAGTCCACGGCACGGATCAAGCCGCGCTTCGAGTCGGTGAAGTGTTTGGAGAGGTCTTCTGTGAGGATCAAGGTTTGATTCTGCCTTACGTTGGTGGGCACGGTAGGGTTGCCGGAGTTGTGGGCCGCAATCGTCCGAAGTCTTGGCCTTGGCACGAAATTGGCAGGTAGTCCTTATGTCTTTCGCTCGAATCCGAGACCAAAAGACCTCATACGATAAGCATCTATATCCGGGGAGGATTATAAGGGCACCGTGGCTGGGTGCAGTCAACGAGGGCGGGCCTTCTGGGCCCGCCTCTTCGCTGTCTGGACCAAGAGACAACCGCTCAGCCGCCTGACTTGGGCTCGCGCGGCAGAAGGGAACCGGCGCAGGCCAAGTTGTACGACGTCACTGCGGCTGCCGTACTCGACTGGACGAGGTACGAATTGATTGCAGCCTCGAGTTTGTCGTGCTGCGTGTGGTGGATGTACCCGTAGTCCGCCACCCCAGTCTCGATCGTAAAGAAGCCAGGGACCCCGACCGCGTTGAAGCTGGCATGGTCGCTGCCGCCGCCTCGTGGCATCTTCTCTTGCGCCCGAAACTGCATGGGCATGTCGGCGAAGGCGGCCATGAGAGCGTCCATGCTGGGCTGGAAGAACGAGCGCTGAGTCTCCAGTCCGACAAAACCGCCCCAATAGTCTGTCCCTCCATCATCGACCAAAACCGCGCTGATTTTGTCCATCTCTGCCGAGTGATCCTTTACATATCCGCGAGAACCAAAGAGCCCTTGCTCCTCGCCGGACCAAAGGATGAACCGAATAGTCCTCTTGGGTTTGACACCGACCGAACACAGGAGGCGTGCCGCCTCAAGCGTCACCGAAGAGCCCGTACCGTTGTCAATGGCTCCCTGCGAGCCTGGGCCGTCCCAAGAGTCGAAGTGTCCGCTCACAATGACCACTTCGTCCGGTTTCTCTGTTCCCGGAATCTCCGCCACAACGTTGTTGAGAGCGATCGGTCCCTTCCGGAACGACTGCCTCAGATCGAACTCCAATAGAGCGCTCTGTCCCGCCTGAAGGGCTCCTGTCACCGCGTCGTAGTCGCTTTTTCGGATCGTGATGTCGATGTCCTTTGGGCGCGTGTCCCACTTGATGTTGAAGTTGCCACCCGTCAGGACCAATTCACCCCTTGATCCACTCACGCGTCCCTTAATCCCGGCCTTGATCGCTGCAGCCAAGACCGTATCGCGGACAGCTTTGGTAGGAAGACCCTCGCCCGTCCGAGGCATCATGACCATCCAAGCTCCTTTGAACTTGCTTTTGTTCTTATCGAAGTCGGCCATCGACATGGGCTCCATGACCGCCGGGCCCTTCTGAAGTCCTTTGGTTCCAGGTGTCCACGACGGGGTTGTGAACTGGAACTCACGGAGGAAGGGAGCCGTCATACGCCCAACCTGCCCCGAACTGCCGCGGTCAAAGCCGACTTCCCACTCGCCCCACTTCTCAAGATGGACGTTTTGACACCCGTAGTTCTTGAACTCTTGGACGGCCCAGGCTTGTGCCCGCTCCAGGTGTGAGGAACTCGTGAGTCGACCGCCAAATTGCTCGCAGATCGTCTCCAGGTGCGACCGGGTCTGATTCTGACTCTTGCCCAACTGAATGATGTTGTCAACGACGGCGGGGTCCCCCTGACCCATGGCCCCGGCCCCTGTGACCGCCGCCAACACAACTGCGAAGATCCGTTTCATCGTCCGCGTTTTACCGAATCAGATTCCTCTTACGCCTTGACGGAACAGTATATGATCAGAAAGTGGCGCGTCAAGTCGTGATTGTCGGAGGAGGATTCGCTGGGCTGGCCTGCGCACAGGAACTCCGTCGGAGCGACTGTGACGTGGTCCTCGTGGACAAGGAAAACCACCACCTGTTTCAACCGCTCCTGTACCAAGTCGCCACCGCCGGCCTCTCACCGGCCGACATAGCTTGGCCCATCCGGGGGCTACTGAGCCGGCAGGCGAAGACCAAGGTCGTCATGGCCGAGGTGACCGGAGTCGACACGAAGGCTAAGACCGCCCTGCTGGAACACGGATCGATCCCATACGACCAATTGGTCCTCGCGACAGGAGTCGTGCCTGGCTTTTTCGGTCACGAGGAATGGGCGGAGAACGCGCAAGGACTCAAGTGTCTGGCCGACGCGACGGCACTTCGGGGGAAAGTCCTGAGCGCGTTTGAAATGGCTGAAACGGAGCCTGACCCGGCCGTCCGACGCGCGTTGCTGACCCTTGTGATCGTTGGAGGGGGCCCGACTGGGGTCGAAATGGCGGGGAGCCTCGCCGAGTTGTCGCGTCGGACCTTGGCCAAGGACTTCCGCAACATCGATCCGCGGGAAGCACGCATCGTGATGGTGGAGGGGCGCCGAGTCTTGGCGGAGTTCCCTGAGGCCCTGGGTGAGAAGGCCGTTCGGTCGCTGGAAGGACTCGGTGTCGAAGTCCGATTTGGCGAGTTTGTCGAATCGATCGACGAGGATCGCGTTGTCCTCCCGAGCGGTACGATTGAGACCAAGACTGTCGTTTGGGCCGCGGGGATGGTCGGGACGCCGGCTGGCCAATGGCTCGAAGCCAATACAGACCGGATCGGAAGGATCCTTGTGGACGACCACTGTCGGGTGCCGGGCTGTGACGACGTGTACGCGATAGGGGACGTGGCCGTCTTCGCCAGCTCAGACGGCAACCAGCTTCCGGGGACGTGTCCCGTCGCTATTCAGCAAGGCAAATACCTCGGTAAGTGCCTGAGCGGCAAGCAGTCCGGGCCGTTCCAATACTTCGACAAGGGAATCCTTGCGACCATCGGCCGCAAACTCGCCGTGGGCGTCTTTTTCGGACGTCAAGTAAGCGGGTTCCCCGCATGGTTCATTTGGATGAGCATCCACCTGTGGTCCCTGCTCACGGCCCAAAGCAAAGTCCTCGTCTTCGTCCAATGGATGTGGTCTTACCTCTGGTTTTCGCGCGGGGCCAGGCTGATCGTCCGAAGTCAGCGCCAAGCCGAACGCAACTCGTAAACATCGAGCTTCTCCTTTCTCCAACCCGTCGATCCGCCGACCGTGATTCCCGTGACTCCAGCCTTGGGAAGGACAAAGAACGGCATGGTCACGAGTCCTTTCTGGGCGAATATCTCGACGCTCGTCCGGTCTACCAAGATGCGCAGATCAAGCTTGCCTTTGGCCAGGAACACTTGGGCGGACTTGCCTTCGAAGGTCAAAGTGCTAGTGGCTGCGTCGTAGGTCAAGGGCCGTCCCAGCAAGTTCACAGTCAGGTTGCCAGCCCCAGGTGACTTCGCTTCAAGGTCGATTTCGGCGAGGCCAGACGGGACGTCGAACTCGTCGTTCCAGGCCGTGCCGCTTGGGGTCGTCGCCCTCAGCTTGTGCAGGCGGAGCGAACTGACCTCTCCGACCGGCTCGAAGCACAGTCGGGCACCGAGCTCGGTGCTCCTCAGGGTCATGACCCTCGGAAACCCCATCTGTTGGTTCCACGCCGTTCCCGGAAAATCGCTCCCCGCCATCCAGCAAACCTGCACCCGTCGGCCCTTGGGGTCATTGAAGAACGTCTGCGCGGCGTAGCTGTTCGCTCCAAAGTTAGCACTGATGATCTCGGTCGCCGGCTTGAAGTCTGTGCCGTCGAAGCTGCCTAGCTTGTAGTTGCCGTTGGCGCCCCAGAAGACCCACACCTTGTTCCGCTTGTTCCCGTCGAGCGGCATCGGGAAAAAGTCGGGGCACTCGCCCGTGCCCGGCATCTCGAGCTCCGAAAGCTTGGTCCATTGGGTCAAGTTCGGCGAGCCGAAAAGGGCGTACCTGTCGCCAGTCAGGTACAGGGCCATGACCCACTTCTTCGAGCCATCGTCCCAGACGACCTTGGGATCTCGGTTGCCGTCAGCTTGGTTCTCGAGTACCGGGTTCGTCGGAAGCTTGGCGAAAGTACGACCGTCGAGCGAACTCACGACGCACTGGGTGAAGCTCGCCCCCTTGCTCGCTTCGGTAGTCCCGCCCGCAGCCGTGTAGAACAGCACCAGCGCACCAGCCCCCAGCCCACTTGTGTCCTTCTTGTCCACCACGGCTGACCCAGACCAGACAGCGCCGCGTTCGTCCGGGACGATCGCCTCGTCGACCTGTCGCCAGTGGACGAGGTCGCGGCTCACCGCGTGGCCCCAATACTTGTCGCCGGACTGGGTGCTGTGCGGCGTGTGCTGGAAGAACATATGGTATTCGCCCTTGTAGAACACGAGCCCGTTCGGGTCGTTCAGCCACCCTTCCTGGGCAGTGAAGTGAAACTGGGGGCGAAGCGGCTCCTGGTAAAGCGAGTCTTGGAGCGCCATCGGGATGGGGCCGAACATGCCCACCAATTTACCGCCAGCGCAGCCTTGTGCCACCTCATTGAGTCAGGTCGCTTTGCAGACCAACCGTGTCATGAGACTCCCGCAGCCACTCCAAGAGCTCCGAATCGAGGTCGATGCGGTTTCTCAACCGCACCGTGTGAGCGCACCATCGTGGACCAAACGACTCCGTCTTCACGATGCGAGGACTCTCGATCCAGCGTCTCAGAGCGAACGACAGCAGCACAGACGTCTTACGGACTTGATAGCCAGCAAACCGAACTCGGGCCACGCAGACGACTCGGGTCTTTTGGGGGATCACCTGCACGTCGCCTAGCCGTTCGAACAACTCGTTCATCGCATCGACGGCGTCCACGATTCCCGGATCCGAACCGGCGGTGAGATCATCCAGACTAAACGTGCCACACGAGTGCCAGAGGTTCCTGGATACGAGGCGTGCACCACACTGGGGGCAGGTCCACAGTTCTTTCATGTGCCCTTTCTCCAGGCGAACTTCAGACCTGACCACTGCTCGTCAAACGCACACACCTTGTAGTCCACGAGCCCGATTGCGAGGCCAAAGTTTCGGACGAGGTCCTCCGTTACATCGGTAGGAATGCCGCTCGCACGTTTGATCCAGAGGATCCAAAGCCCGTGCGGGCAAGCAGCAGCAACCGCGGTGATCGATTCGTCCAGCGTTTCCAGAGTCCGGACAAACCACAGTCCCAATTGCGGGGGCGAGCCATCGTCTGCGAGCGAACTTCGAACTTTCTGCCGTAGCTGGGCTCCCTCCGGTAACGGGAAGGTCTTCTCGGCAGCACCCTCGGGGGCATCGATCAGCCAAGTGACCGAGTCGGGTTTGATTCCAAGCTTCTTGGGTAGGGGGGTTCCAGAGTATCCGCTGGGTGGGCTCGAAGTGGACATGGTCTCGTCAAGCTATCGAGGGGACTACATTCGATAGAGGCTGAAACCGGCATCGGGAACGGGCGCGTTCGCAGCCGCTTCGATGCCCAACCCCAAGACTCGGCGCGTGTCCACAGGATCGATGATTCCGTCGTCCCACAGCCGTGCAGTGGAGTAGTACGCCGATGACTCGTCGGCATACTTCTGGAGGATCGGAGCCATGAACTCGCGTTGTTCATCTCCATTCATTGTCGCGCCCGATTCCCGGGAGTTGATCTGATCCAGCTTGACGGTAAGCAGCACATTTGCGGCTTGCTCGCCTCCCATGACGGAGATCCGGGCGTTGGGCCACATCCATAGCTGGCGCGGTTGGTAGGCGCGGCCACACATGCCATAGTTACCGGCGCCGTAGGATCCTCCCACGATCACGGTGAACTTGGGGACTTGAGCTGTCGCCACGGCCGTCACGAGCTTGGCACCGTGTTTGGCAATCCCTTCGTTCTCGTACTTCTTGCCCACCATGAAGCCCGTGATGTTCTGGATAAAGACCAAGGGGACTCGGCGTTGGCAGCACAACTCGATGAAGTGGGCCCCCTTTTGGGCTGACTCGCTGAAAAGGATCCCGTCGTTCGCCAAGACGCCGACAAGATGGCCATAGATCCTGGCGAATCCACAGATCAGCGTCGTTCCGTAATTGCTCTTGAACTCGTGGAGCTTCGAGCCGTCGAGGATCCGTGCGAGAACCTCACGCATGGCCATCGGAGTCTTGGCGTCACCGGGAACCAGAGAGTAGAGGTCCTCGGGCGCATAGAGAGGATCCTCGGCTTCGGCCGTGTCCAACCAGCTTTCGCGGCGCGAAGACGTGCCGAGTGACTCGACGATGTTCCTGACAATGGCCAGGGCGTCGGCATCGTCATCTGCGATGTGGTCAGCCACGCCGCTGATCCGGGTGTGCACGAAGGCTCCCCCCAACTCTTCCGCCGTGACTTCTTCGCCCGTGGCCGCTTTGACGAGCGGAGGGCCGCCAAGGAAAATCGTGCCCTGGCCCCTCACGATCACGGTCTCGTCGCTCATCGCGGGCAAGTAGGCGCCTCCGGCCGTACACGAGCCCATCACGGCTGCCACTTGCGGAATCATCCTGGCCGACATTTGAGCCTGGTTGTAGAAGATTCGGCCGAAGTGGTCTCGGTCAGGGAAGACTTCGCTTTGAAGGGGTAGAAACGCGCCACCTGAGTCGACCAGGTACAGGCACGGCAAGTTGTTCTCAAGGGCCACCTCCTGCGCCCTCAAGTGCTTCTTCACGGTGACTGGATAGTAAGTGCCGCCCTTGACCGTGGCGTCGTTGGCAATGATCACGCACTGGCGGCCCTGGACTCGGCCAATGCCCGT
Source organism: Armatimonadota bacterium (assembly GCA_029781035.1). Classification (GTDB taxonomy): domain Bacteria; phylum Armatimonadota; class Fimbriimonadia; order Fimbriimonadales; family Fimbriimonadaceae; genus JAEURO01. The sequence continues at coordinate 42,359 of JAKOXK010000012.1, read as the reverse complement.
GACAAGCCCGGCGCACGGGGCCTCTCCGTTGTACATGTCCCATCCGGCGAGAGTGGAGAACTCAAGGAACGGCGCCCCGTCGTCAATGAGCGCATCGATCCGTTCCCGAGCCAACAGCTTTCCACGCTGCTTTTGGAGTGCCACCTGCTTCTCTCCGCCCCCTTTCATGACGGATTCGAGCCTCTCGCGATACTCCGTCATCGCTTGGTCCATCATTGCCCGGTTCGCCTTGTGCTCATCGTCGTGCAGGTTCGCATGGGACTCGATGACGTCCATATGTGCCAGATTGTAACTCAGAGCCAAGAGCCAGGACGGACAGGCTGCTCGTCAGGTCGAGACCTTGGCCAAGCTGTTCGTATCCCCTTTTGCCAAGTCCTGTCGTCGACCTGTCAGTTCGGCGTCACGGCTTGGCCCAGTCGTGCGCAAACCGCTCGAGATCCTTGTACTGGCCCTGCCACGTCGTGTACATCACCCCGTACGGTCGACCCGCTTCCTTCATCCACTTGTCGATGGGAGTACCGCCTCCGTCGTAGTATCCCGCGAGGATCTGGTTTTGACCCCTCATGTCGAAGAACTTCAAGGATTGCTGCCGCTTGCCCTCCTGCATGTTCCAATTAAGGACCACAACGTCTTCGTCGAGCCCCAGCCACGAGTCCTTCCAAGGGCCCTGGCCCTTCAGTAGGTAGTAACTGCCCGCCGGTGATGCGTTGTGATAAGGGTCGAACATATCAGACCATACACAAATCATCTTTCCGGGATCTTCGGCACGGACCATGGCGACGCACTTCTTCACGTTGTCTGCCAAGAGCTGCCCGGGAGTCCTTCCGTCCTTTGTACAACCCGTGTCCCATCCCCCGACCCTGATCTCATCATGGCTCAAAAGGTAACCGCTAGGTTGCATATACTTGTGGACTTGTTGAATCTGCCAGCGGATGATGTCGTACAGCGCAGGCTCGCCCAGACAGCACGTGACCTGACCATCGTAAATCATCGCAGTGTGACAATAGGACACGAGGACTCGGTCTCCATGATGGATCTGACTACCAGCCGGCAGCGACATCCGGGGCGGAGTGTGCCAGGCGTCGTAGTCTCCGGGCCAAGCCGCGTTGCCCATCTTCGGATCCTTCGCGCCGTCGAAGTCCTTTCCCTCTGTATAGGTGGTCTTTCCGTCTGCACTCTTGACGATGAACGGGGCCCCGGGGCGACGGACGAGATTGACAAGGCCACCGGGCTCTAGATGCAGATCGTCCCACCAGATGTGCCCGCCCTTCATGCCCCAGACGCCGATATAGAAGTTGACTTCGTGATTGTCGAGGGTGTTGAAGGTCACGTCGATCGGTGTCCAGTCCATCGTCCGCTGAACCGGGAGCGACCGATACTGGAGGCCTTGTCCTGACTTGCCCAGGATCGTAACGTGCGCGTTACCGACCCCGTCAAAGTCCTCGGTCTTGACGCTGAGCCTCACGTGGTAGTAGCGAAACGGCTCGACCTTAAGGGTCTGGCACGCACGGGCATTGCCGCCCCCTGCATCGTCCATCCGGAGTGAAGTGGCCCCTTCGGCCATGACGTCATGGTCCAGGACGCAGACCTTGCCCGGTTCATCTACCCAACTCCATCCAGAGGGTGAGCTTCCCTGGGTCGACTCGAAGCCACCGTTCTTGAATCCAGCGTCATCGGCAACGGGAACCAGCGTGCCGTCTGGTTGAGCGGCGAAGGGCGCGTCAGAGACCGGCAGCCCCTCGGCAAGGTTTGGATCGCGCGACAGGAGGTCGTTGGCGTAGCCGATTGGCGCGACGGCCACGATCAAGTCGAGCCCATCGTCTTTCACACCCTTGCTGAACCGCTTGACATTCGTCAAGTAACGTTCGGGGACACTGTCCCACCGGCAGAACTTGCTGTCGGAAACAACGATCCCGGTGTATCCAGCCTTCTTGGCCCGCTCGGCCAGGGTCAAGGCGCTGTCCACATTGGCATCCACCAGTAGGTTCGTCATCAGGTACACCCATCGCTTGGCCGGGATCGGGTTGGTCAAAAGCAAGGCAGCGGCTAGCGGCGCGAACATGATGAGAGGTTACACGGCACCGGGCCCGTCGACGCTAGGTTTGTTGCCGGGCGTCGGCTACTTCAGGCATGTGCAGACAGGGTCGGTGTGCCCACCGACCTTGATGGTGGAACCCAGAGACTTCAAACCGACATAATCTAGGCAAGATGGAGCCGACGACGCAACTCCCTGGCGCGCGCCGATCCCTGACCGCCATTGTGTTCACTGACGCGGTCGGCTTTTCGGCGATGGCCAGTCACAACGAGGCGAGAGCGCTGGAACTCCTGCAGGACGACCTGACAATCGTGCGAGAAGCCTGTAAGCGATATGGCGGTCGCGTCATCAAGGGCACGGGTGATGGACTGTTGCTTTGCTTCGACAGCGCCGTCGAGGCCGTCCGATGTGCCGTCGACGTCCAAGACTCGTTTACGGCCCGGTCCGGCGAGGGCCTGCTCCAGCACCGCATCAGCGTCCATCTGGGCGATGTCGTCATCACGGAAGAGGATGCCTTCGGAGACGGTGTCAATGTGGCTTCAAGGCTCCAATCGTTGGCCAAGCCGGGCGGCATTGCCGTCTCGCAAGTCGTTTTCGAAGTGATCCGCGGCAAGGTGCCGTGCCGGTGTGTCTACGAAGGCGAAAAGACTCTGAAGGGAATCAACTCGCCACTTCAGGTATGGAGCGTGACGCCGGGCGAAGGAGTCGTGGGGCGGCCGAGAGCACGCTTGCAGGTAGCTGCGCTCTTTGCCGCGCCCGCCTTGCTCGTCCTGGCCATAGGGCTTGCGATCTACTCAGGCGGAGTCCAGAAAAGGGCCTCAGAAGACGTCAAACGCGCCAACGAAGAACGCGACCACGTTTTGCAGATGCTGCAGAACATCGACGGTGGTTCGGCGGTTCGAGACATGCAGTTTGGACGCCTCAAGTCCGCCCTCGCGGACGCGCCTTCGGCTCAGAAGCCGGATCCGGAGCGTCAGCAGTGGGTCGCTAGGTTGGACGGTCTGGAGAACTGGAAAACTTGGCTGGAGCGGAGGCTGAACCAGACGACTCCGGACAGACCCGTGACGATCAAGGTCAAGACCGCCACGAGCAGTCCACCCGTGACCGTGTGGACTGACAAGCAAAAGGGTCTTCAGTTCAAGCAAGGTGATCAAGTTAAGAGCATGAAACTTGAGCAAATCGATCCTGAAATGCTTCAAGAGCTGTCCGATGCCTTTGGGGAGTCTGAAACACCTCCGACTCAGGCTCAGATCCAGAAGTGGGTGAAGGACTATACGACGATCGCGAAGCGTCTCCATCGGCTCCCTTCGGGCGCCGATCCCAAGCACCCCAAGACACCAACTACATCGGTGACGGCCGGTCACGATAGCAGCAGTCCTCAAGTGCCGGGCGACCCTCCCCCCATCGATCCGCCTGGGTCGTCCAGTTCGTCGGACGACGGCAACTGACGGTGCTAGCGACCCCCGTCCCCACGTGTCACTGGGATTGGGGTCGCCGGTCTTGTTCCTCAGAGATGTGCCGTGAGTGGCGATCCAAGGCGTTGGGCCCGACAAACAAGGGAGCCCCGGCGCACGTTGCGCCGAGGCTCGATGTGAGGATTGATCCCCGTTTACTTGTTGCGGCGTCGTCGCAGCAAGGCAGCCACACCGGCCGCCAAGGCGATCATAGAAGTCGGCTCAGGAACGGCCCTCATGTACTCCAGACCGTCCATGGGGTTGAGTCCGCTCATGACTTGCGTGCGCGCCCAGTTGTTGTTGAGGTCGTACATGTACAGGATTCCGCTCCAGTCGGCGCACCAAATGGCGTTCCGAGTCGGGTCATAGGCGATGTCGCAGTCGTTGATGAACCCGGCACCATTGTTGAGGAGCGTCGTCGTCCCGTCAGAGTTGACCTGGTAGAAGGAACCGGTGCCGTCCTGCGAGGCGACCATCCCGATGCCCGGAACATACGTCATGCCGCCAAGACCGCTCTGGCTGTTGCCGATCTGGGTCGCAGCACCGTTCGAAGTGTTGAGCGTGTAGATGCCGGTTCCGCCAGAGAACTGCGCGCCATACATGGTGCCGCTCGTCGGGTCATAGCCGAGGCTGAACAGGTCGTCGACACCGTGGGAACCGACCAAGGTTGCGGCGCCGGTCGAGGTGTTGACCGTGTAGAGGCTCGGGTTGCCGCGACCGGAAATCCAGTACATGGTGTTACCGGGGCCCCAAGCGAGGTCTCCAAAGTCCCCAGCTTGGCCAAGGGCACCAACGCTCGTAACCGTCAGGGTCGTAAGATCAATCTTCTGCAGCGTGTTCGACGAGTCGTCGACGGCATACAGAAAGTCCGCATTGGCGAGGCCCGCAACGGCCATCAGAGCCACGACCAGAATCTTCTTCATCGTCATTACCTTCAATACCCTCCAAAGTGAATCCCTTGCCGAGTGGGTGCTCGACAGAGGCCAATGAGTCGGTACCAACGATCAGCCCGCTGGCGACTCTTGCCCAAGTATAGGCCAAAAGCGTGCCAATTGGATCAGGATGAGCGCTTAATCGCCAACCATAACGCGGGGATTAGGCAATTGAGCGGGGAAACATGTCAGCCCGATCGGCGCGAGGCCCGAACTCCGGAGGAAGGGAAGTCTGGTCGAGGCGACAGGATTTGAACCTGCGACTTCGTGCTCCCAAAGCACGCGCTCTACCAAGCTGAGCTACGCCTCGACAAGCCTGCATTGTACCCTGGAGCCGGACTCTCAGAGTCCGTCGACCAGCCTTTTGAACTCGGCACGGCGGACGTCCCAGTCTGCGCCGATCCGTTCCAGCCACTCGACGACTTCACGGAACGGTTCGGGGCAGAGGACACAAAGGGATTCCCGACCGCGGGGGACCAACCGGACGAGCCCGGCCCCCTTCAGTACTGCGACGTGTTTCGCCGCTGCCTGTCTTGACATCCGGAGCCCGGCGGTGAGATGGCCCATCGCCAACGGCCCCTCTCGGGACAGCCGCGACACGAGCTCCCGCCTCGTCACGTCGTCGAGTGCATGGAAGACGACCTGCGTCACAGAATCCCTTCTTGAGCAACGTTGCAGAGTTCCATTGGCAACCGGCTTGTTGCATATTGACCCACAGGCTCTATTTTATGCAACTGCTGGGTTGCCTATTGCCACAATTAACAACCTTGAGGTTGCGGACTGAGGCCCTCAGGAGTGAACGACGTTGATACTCACGACTTGTTAATCCGCTTGAAGGTCTGTACCATGCCTTCGTGAGACATTCGTTGCCATCCTTGAGGGCACGTCGCTCGTCGGGAGCAGTCCTTCAAGGTCTCGAGTCGTACCTCCTCGGTCTCGGGCGGCCGACTCCGGTCGGTGACACAACGCCTTGATCCAAGGTCTACCTCTGTCTGTACGCCTAGATGACCACTCCGTAGGCGGGATAAAGAGGGTCCGGTCCCCACGGGCCCTCTACTTTTTGCCGAACAGCCAGCGCAGGGCGTCGGCCAAAGTGGCCCTTCCGAGCAGGTCAGAGTGCCCGCCCCGGCCCCAAACGGTCTTCACCTGATATCCCTTGAACTCAAGAGCCTTGGCCATCTCATGGTTGGCGAGCGGCCAGTTACCGTGAACGTTGTCAAGATCGGTCGAACCGTCCTGAAGGAACACACGGATGGGCTTCTTCTCTGTCTTGCGGATAAGGGCTGGGTAGTTGTGGCCCCCTTCCCGCAGGGTAGCTCCCGAAGCGATGTTGGTGAAACTCCCGATCCACGAGAGGACGAGGCCGAACGCGTCCGGCCGTTGCCAAGCCGCTGTAAACGAACAGATGCCGCCGGAACTCAGCCCAGCGAGGCACCTTCTCGAAGGGTCGTGCGTGATCTTGAACCGCGACTCCACTTGAGGCAACAACTCCTCGAGAAGGAACCGCGCATAGTCGTTGCTAAGCGTGTCGTACTCCCGCGATCGGTCTGACCGCCCGTCGGGGAACGTGCCCGGAGTCACAAAGATGACCACAGTCTGGGGCAGGTCGCCCTGAGCGATCAAATGATCGAAGTAGACCGGGGCGTAGCTGTGGGCCCACTGACCATCTTGGAACACGACTAGATTCGACTCCTTCTGCGGATCAAAGTCATGTGGGGTGTAGACCCACCAGTCGTGCCAAGTCCCGCCGAAGACTTGGCTGGTCAGCCGTTGCTGTTGCTCAAGCTTGCCTCTGGGGACACGGGCGTCTGGCTTGGATTCCGGAGGCATCGTGTACACCTCGACCCGGTGTGCCTCGCCCAAGGTCTTCCCATCAACCACGTAGTGCCATGAAAAACAGTCCCCCTCCATCAGTCGGCTCGCGCCAACGTAGAGCTGGCTATCTCCGACACGGTGCAGTCTGTGGACAAAAGGCTTGCCTGGCAATTCCACCAGCCCCTGGCCGCGGACGAATACAGTTCCTGCGTCCGGATAGGCACCGTCCGACCTCACTTCCACCGAGCGAGGCCACCCCTTGACCGATACCGCCCAAGCCACGGTCAAGTCGTCGATCTTGGGCTCAGCCCCCTTTTCCAGCTGCGACCTGCCGCCAAACCAGTCGGTCAAGCTCTTCTCTGTGCCGGATCCGTCCAGTCCGGAAGGGTGAGTCTCGGTGTCTAGCAGGCGTTGGGGAGTCCAAGTTTGTTGGTTCATGACCGGGAAGGCCAGCAACATTACAAGCACGGCTGACATTGAGGCGCAAGTCTACGCAATGAGGTGTCCGCACCAGGCACTCTTTTGTCGTGAAAGTAAAATCGGACGTATGCCGCAGCCCAGCAAACGCCTTGAGAAGATCCCTCCGTACCTCTTTGCCGAAATGGCACGGATCAAGCGGGAGGCGATCGCCAAAGGGGCGGACGTCATCGACCTGGGAATTGGAGACCCTGATCTACCGACACCTGTGCCCGTGCGCGAAGCCCTGAAGAAGTCGGTAGACGATCCGGCCACGCACCGCTACGACGAAACTGCTCGAGGATGGACCAGCTTCCTGGAGGCGGCGGCGCGCTTCTACAAGGGAGCATTTCAGGTCGACCTTGATCCTTCGACGGAGTTGACCCAAGTCATTGGCAGCAAAGAGGGGCTCGCCCACCTAGCGTGGGCTTATCTGGATCCGGGCGATTTGTGCATTGTTCCGAATCCAGCCTATACAGTTTACAAAGTCAATGCTCTTATGGCCGGCGCCGACGTCCTGGAGGTACCCCTGAGAGAGTCAAACGGTTTCCTGCCGGACTTGACCGAAATCCCGACCTCGGACGCCAAGCGGGCCAAGCTCATCTACGTTTGTTATCCGAACAACCCGACCGGCGCAACCGCCTCGCCAGCCTTCTACCACGACCTCGTCCGGTTTTGCCGCGAACACGACGTCCTTGCTGTGAACGACATGGCCTACGGCACCGTGTGCTACGACGGCTATAAGAATCCGACGATTCTCCAAGTCTCTGGAGGCAAAGACGTCGCCATCGAGTTCCACTCCTTGAGCAAGATGTACAACATGACGGGCTGGCGCCTGGGCTTTGCCTGCGGGAATCCCGAGGCCGTCAACACACTCCAACGACTGAAGAGCAACATCGACAGCAAGGCGTTTCCCGCAATCGCCGAGGCGGGCGCCCACGCGTTGGACCATGTCAACAACGACGACACCATCGCTCTCTATCAGAAGCGGCGTGACAACCTGGTCGACGGACTCAGATCGATTGGTTGGAACGTGATGAAGCCCCAAGCTGCCTTCTACATTTGGGCGCGCGTGCCTGTTCCCGGTATGACGAGTGCTGAATTCGCGGGAGCTCTGTTGGAGAAAGCCCACGTGCTGGTCATCCCCGGCAACGGCTATGGATCCGAAGGTGAAGGGTATGTCCGAATGTCTTTGACCTTGGTGGGAGACAAGAATGGAGAGAGGTTCGCCGAGGCCGTCAAGCGAATCGCCCAAAGCGGCCTGATCCCACAAGGAGCGGCCGTCTGACCTTGCGGACCGCTACCTGACGCAACTTTCAGCAAGTGCTGGTATTCAGTACGTTGTCACTGACACCAGAAGTGGTGCATGATCAAGCCCTCTAGGTGTAAACATCATGACAAGGCACACGTTCGCGCCCAACTGGCGCTTCGTCGTGGCCGAGCTGGCGGTTCCGCTGGCGAAGGCCACTTCTCCCCCACCTGCCGTTCTGGCATCGAACCCCCACGGGTCTGCAAGGCCGACCACGCTGACGTAGTCGCTCATCGGTCTTGGTCTCGTGTAGCGGGCTGATTTGCCCGTGCCTATCGCCACCGCTTTTCGGCGTCGTTCTGGCATCGGCTCAGGCTGGCCGTCACCTCCTTTGATGTGCGTCACCGGCTCAGTTCCCTTGTGAAACAGAGTTGGGCGACAATTCATCGATGTCGTCTCGGCCATGATCGGCGGACTCTTCGGAGAAACCGTGATTGAAAACACTTTTCTATCGCGGTTTATATTGCTACGTCAGATAGTCCTAGAATTCTGGAGAGAGTGTTGTCTATGAAGACACCGATTGTTGTGAATAATCGACCTTTTGGAGTTCAAGAACGTCAATATTGATTTTTCTTTTTGGTTGTGGATCTCTTAGGTCACTGTTTGATGTATCATGGAACAAAGTCCAAGAGTGCCCTCCTCTCGGCGGGGCGGGCGCCACGAAAAGGACTGTCAAACAGCTGGAAAAGCTCGAGTAGTCGATTGTTGAGGGCGGCCAAGCATCAGTCCTGGCTCCCTCTTCTTTTTTGCCGTACGGTCACTCTGTTCCGGTATCCAGCTCGATGACTCGTGCCCAGGGACGACGCCGGGCCCAGCAAGAAGGTAGAAAGGCGGTGTCCATGGACGAATCGCAAATCCGCAGGTTGCTGCAACGGGCTGAGGAGATTCAGCAGCAGTCCGACCTGAACGTCGATCACGGGCCAGAAGTCGAGCAGATCGCCCTTGCGGCCGAGGAAGCGGGCCTCAGCCGGGACGCCGTGCGTCGGGCACTCCAGGAGCGTCTCAGCCTGGAACGGCCCGCGCAAGTGGACGATTTGGTTTTCGCAAAGTCCCCGGACGGTCGTCACTATGTGGCCAAAGTCGTGGGGGTCGAGCCAGGGGCCTTCCGCCTCCGCTTTCTCACCGGAAGCGATGCGACTCTGCCCACCGCTGACGTCAAGCCCTTCTCGGCCGTGCCGGGAATGAAACTGGAAGTGCCTTGGCCGAACTGGGGCTGGTGGAACTCTACAGTCGTCTCGTACGACCGCGACAACGGCAAGGTCACCGTGACCGACGGAATGCACCAAGAGACGTTCCATATCTCAGACGTGAGGTTGCGGGCAGACCTCCCGCCCGTCCTCCAACGCACTTATTCACTCACCGTCGTCGTGGTCACGGCAGTTTGCAGCGGGGCATTGGGTGTCCTGATAGCCCGCTTGCTGATGCGCTAGCCTAGCAGGGCCCGATGACGTTCGAAGAGTCGCTCAACCGAGTTTCCAGCCTTGAGCATCGAGGTTGGCGGCTGGGGCTGGACCGGATGGAGGAGTTCCTGCGGCTCGCTGGACTCTCCGACAAACTCGGGTCACAAGGCGGTCCTCAGTACATCCACATCGCCGGCACCAACGGAAAAGGCAGCGTCACCGCTTTTGTCCAGAGCATCTTGCGGGAGCAAGGCTGGAGGGTCGGTTCGACATTCAGCCCGTTCGTGTACAACGTCCGCGAGCGGATACAGTTCGGCTATGAACCGTCGCTCGTTACTGATTCAGACGCAACCTTGAGGTTGCCAAAGCCCTCGCCAGACTCCCTGATATCAGAGACGGACTTTGCGCGAATGGTCGCCTATCTTTGGCCGGTCGCGCAGACTCTAGAGGGTACCGAGCTTGGCGGCCCGACCGAATTTGAATTCAAGACGGCGATGGGATTCGCGTATTGGGCCGAACAGTTGGCCGATTACGTTGCGCTTGAGGTCGGCCTAGGCGGGCGTCTTGACGCCACGAATGTCGTCGTTCCGGCAGCCAGCGTCGTGGTCAGCATTGGTCTGGACCATACGCAGCTTCTCGGGGACACCTTGGGCAAGATCGCCGTCGAGAAGGCTGGCATTGTCAAGGAGGGCAAACCAGTTGTCGTGGGCGACCTCGAAGACGAGGCGAGGATAGCGGTCGAAACGATCGCCAAGATCAATCAGGCTCCGGCATGGATCTACGGTCGCGACGTCGTGCTGGCACGAGGTCTGGACGGATACCGAGTCGAGACGCCAGGCGGCAGCTATGAGCGGCTCAGCCCTGGCATTCAAGGTGTCGCCCAACCGCACAACATGGCGGTCGCGATCGCGGCATGCGAGGCAGCTGGAGCGATCCGCGTGCCGTCACGGGTCAAACACGGTGTCGCCAAGGCTAGCGCTCCCGGAAGGATGCAGTGGGCAGCGTTTCACGGCAGGCGTGTCTTGCTTGACGGTGCCCACAACGGAGATGCCGCCAGGATTCTTGTCCAATCAATACAATCTTTACCAGAAGAACCTTCACGGATCATTCTACTGACCGGCATGCTCGAGGGCCATGTGGCTGCGGATTTCTACGAGCCTCTTGCGACCATCGCGGATGAGGTGCACTTTGTTCCCATTGACTTCAGGCGGACCCGCCAACCGGAAGAACTCCAAAGCGAAGCCGGGTGGCTGTTCCTGCGGTCACAAACCCACCAGGACATAGCCTCGGCCCTGACCGCTTGCTTGGACGCCGAGCCCGGGCTGATCCTCGTGACCGGGAGCTTCTACCTGGTTGGAGAAGTGGGCAGACTGATCGGGCTCGGCTAGGGAGCAGCGCGCGTCCCCGCGCGCCCACATTCCGCGCTCCGTTGGAGTGAAGCCCGCGCTCCGTTGGAGGGCTATTCCGGCTCTCGCGTCTCCCTCACGTCCAACTGAATGTGGACCGTCCCGTCCTCTGTGCATTCTTTGAAGGGGACGCCGGATCCGTGAAGTAGCTTGAGCATGCGCGGATTCGACTGCAACACAAATCCTTCCAGGTACCAGATGTGCAGATCTCGAGCGGCATCGATCATCGCAGCCAGGAGGGCCTTGCCAATACCCTTGCCTTGCCAATCGTCCAAGACCGCAATGGCCATTTCCGCCGTGTTCCTGGCTGGATCCACGAAGAACCGGGCCGTACCGACGATGTTCCCTTGTTCACTGCATACAAAGGCGACATGCGACTTGTGGTCCACGTTGCAGAGCTCGGAAAAGGTCGCGTTGGACAGCGCGGGAATGGTTCCGTGGAAACGCTGGTACACGGCTTCGGCGCTGAGAGAGTAGAAGTGGTGCTTGAGAGCGTCCTCGTCGCTCGGCCGGATCGGTCGAATGTTGAACACGGTCCCGTCCTCAGGCTCAATGGTCGACATCCATTGGGTGGGGTAGGGGAAGCGGACAGTCGGATGCGTCTTCGGAATCAACCCCCTGTCCTTTGCTTCCTCGAGCAACTGGTCCCGGAAGTCCGGGTGCGCGATCCGGATCAGTTCAAGCGCCCGCTCACGGACCGGCCGTCCCCTCAGATAGGCGATTCCGTACTCGGTCGCGACATAGTGGACATCCCCTCTCGATGTGACGACACCCGAACAAGGCTTGAGCGACGAAACGATGCGGCTGGACTTGCCTCCCAAGGCCGTCGATGGGAGAGCGATGATGGGGCGCCCGCGTTTGGAACGGCCGGCTCCGCGGATGAAGTCCACTTGGCCGCCAATGCCGCTGTAGAATCGGGTTCCCACGGAATCGGCCACGATCTGTCCCGTCAGGTCGATCTCGATCGCGCTGTTGATCGACACCATATCGTCGATTTGGGCGATCACCCACGGATCGTTGACCTGTTCAGTCGGTCGGAACTCGTAGAACGGATTGTTGTCGATCTCTTCGTAGAGCTCTTTGGTGCCCATGACGAACGTGGAAACGACCTTCCCAGGGAACAGCGTTTTCTTTCGGCCATTCACGTTGCCCGCCCGAACGAGGGGCAGCAACGCGTCGGAGAAGGTCTCGGTGTGCACGCCGAGATCGTTCTTGTCGTGGAGCGCGTCCAGGACCGCTCCAGGCAGCTTACCGATGCCCGTTTGGAGGCAGGCACCGTCTCGGACGATCGCCGCGATGTGCCGCGCCATGGCTTTGCTGACTTCGTCAGGTGGCTCGGGCACGTGCTCGTTGATAGGGTACTTGGCCTCGCAGAATGCCGTGATCTCACTCACGTGCAGACAGCTGTCGCCGAGGGTGCGGGGCATTTCTGGCTGGATCTCCGCGATGACGATCCGGGCGTTGCGACAAGCCGACATGCCAATGTCCACGCTCACGCCCAGACTGCAGAAGCCGTGCTCGTCAGGCGGCGCGACGGACACCATGGCGACGTCCACGGGACACTGTCCGCTCGAAAAGAGGAACGGAATCTCGCTCAGGAAACAAGGGATGTAGTCTGCCCGACCCTCGTTGACCGCTCCCCGCACGTTCTCGGCGAGGAAGAACCCTGCGAAGCGGAAGCTTTCCTCGAGTCCGGGCTTCACGTAGGGTGCCGGGCCAAAGGTCAGGATGCTGACGATCTCGACGGCCCTGAGTCGGTCAGCCCGAGCGACCAAGGCCTCGATCAGAGTGTCGGGCGATCCGCAGTTCGATCCAATGTAGACGCGGTCCCCACTGCGGACATAGGAAACCGCCTCTTCAGGTGTGACGACCTTGTGCGTGAGAAGGGGCATCATTTCGCATTATTGGCCGGGCCAAAGTCCCCTTCTCCATGACTCCCATCACTAGCGATAGGCGCAGTCGATGACGATGTCTTTCACAATGCCTTTTTGACGCAGGTTCTGCGCGACCTGGTTGATCGCAACCTTCACGTCGGGAGGGCCCCCGGGAATCGACTTGACGACGCCACGGATGTACGCCACACCGTGCATCACCCGCACGTCGGCCTGTCCCACATCGATCAGTTTCTTCCCGAGTTCGCTCCGGAGGTATTTGGAGGCTTGGACGTCCTTCGGATCAGCCATCTCTCAATTGTATCTGACGCCAGGCCCGGACGGATATTGCGAGGTTCTTCGCCAGGAAGCGACACATGCGGACCTTTTTCCCGTATAATCGACTTTGCGGAGGCTTGACGCCGTCCGTAGATGCATCATGTGTAAGAGAAGTTTGTTCATCTCAGCGGCCTTCCTAGGCTTGGTTCCGAGCGTCTGGGCGGGCGTCGCGGTCGGGCCTTTCCATGAACAGAAGGGCGTTCTTGAGTTCACAGGCGAAATGATCGTCCGTCCGATGCAGCCGGCCGCATTGGCAGACGAGGGCTACAGCGCCACGCAGATCGCCAAGATCCACCAGCGCGCTCTCGACAGGCTGAAACCTTACACCGTCGAGCACAACGGGCTGACGGACTGGGTCGTGATGAAAGTTCCCAGCGGCTACAACGAGAGCACCTACTCGACCGCGCTGATGCGTTCCGGCGACTATGAGTACGCGGTGCCGAACTGGCGGGTCTACGCGCTTGCGGCCAAGAAGACCCCGAACGACACCCTGTTCCCTCAAATGTGGCGCCACAAGGTGATGCACTCGGAAGAAGCCTGGTCGATCTGGACCGGAACAAGCAACGTGACGGTCGCCATCGTTGACACAGGCGTCTTTACGGCCCACCCCGACCTTTCCGGAGGGATCGTCAAGGGCTATGACGCGATCAACCGGAAAGCTGAAGTCGACGGAGGGGACGTGCAGGACGGCAACGGCCACGGCACGCACTGCGCTGGCGATGCGGCAGCCCAAGGCAACAACAGCCTGGGCGTCGTCGGAGAGGGCTGGAAGTTCCACATCATGCCCGTCCGTGCAGCCTATCCTGAGGGCTATGCCTCGTTCGACGATCTTTTGAACGGAGCGCTCTGGGCCGCTGGTCACGGTGCAAAGGTCGTGAGCGTCAGCTTCTCTGGCGTCGATTACGCTCCGGTCGGCACGACCGGCACGACGATCAAAGCCATGGGTTCTCTGCTGCTATGGGCGGCAGGCAACGACAACCGCAACCTCGACATGTTCAGCTATCCGGACACGATCGTGGTTGGCGCCTCTGACTCAAACGACCAGAAAGCAGGCTTCTCGGCCTACGGTAAGGGCGTGGCCGTCTTCGCTCCTGGCGTGGACGTCTGGTCCACAACGATGGACGGCGGCTACCAGGCATGGAGCGGCACGAGCATGGCGACACCGGTCACCAACGGCGTGTGCGCCATGATCTGGTCGATCAACCCAGACTTGACGCCTGACGAAGTTCAGACGATCTTGTACAACTCGTGTGACAACATCGGTTCGCCCAGCATCTTCGGGCATGGTCGCGTGAACCTCTACAAGGCGGCCCTCGCGGCAGACGCGAGCAAGTCGTTGGTCGTTGGAGTGGCCCCCGCAAGCCTCGCGCTCCTCACGGGCACCTACTACTCTGGCAACCTGAACAACGTTATCAACGGTTCCGGCTCGGGGTACCGCGCAAAGACCAAGGAAGTCGTCAACGTTGGATTCACGACCATGGTCCAGGTCAACTACAAAGTGACTGACCCTGTGACCAAACTCAAGTACATCGCGCCTGACTTCCGGGTTCAAGCGACCGCTGGACCTCCTGTCACCGCCATGTCCTATATTTGGAACATCAGTACCAAGAAGTGGCAGCTTGTCAAGTCGGTCACGATGAACCGGACGGGAGCGACCGAGGAGTTCAGCGGACAGCTGTCGTCAAACCTAGCCAACTACGTCGCCAGCGACGGAACAGTCAAGACGATCATCCGAATGCTGTCTCCGGTCGGTCGGAGGGGCGAGTCGGGCACGGCGTTCACAGGATCGCTCAGGTTCGCCCAGCTCGTGACGAAAGTCAGCCAGTTCTAGGACGATCCGGCAACCGTAAGGCGGGCCACCGGTCGGTGGCCCGCCTTACTTGTGCCTGGACAGCTTGGCGGCAGGGACGTCATATGTCGAAGGGGACGCCGTGGAGGCTCGAAATATTCGAAGGCTCAGTTCAGGGATTTCTGATCCTACTGCAAGGGTTTCCACGCAGAATCAACCAGCAACGCCGAATCACGGTGTGTATACTGAATCTGGTGCGCTTGACGTTTGTCGTCTGCCAGGGAGTCATGCAGAATGTTTCATCGAAACGCGATCCTTGCGTCGTCCTTAGCGCTGGCCAGCCTTCTCGGAACCGCAGCTCAGGGGCAGTTGGTCCCCAGCATGTGGCGCTACGGCCAAGCCTATGCCTTCGTCTCGGGACTTGACCAACTCAACGTGTCAGTCCCACCGGTCGTGGCCCGGTCGCGCTACCTCGGGCATTCGAGTCCAGACAAGGTGCTGCATGTCGCTGTGAGCCTGCCCTATGGCGACGCACAAGGTATGCAAGCGTTCGTCGACTCGGTGAGCGACCCCAAGAGCCCGGAATACAGGAAGTTCATCACACCTGACGAGGTCGGCGCGATGTTTGGTCTGCCGATCAACCGCGTCGACGCCGTTGTGAACTACCTGAAGTCGTACGGTCTGCATATCAAGCTTGTCGGCAAAAACCGACTGTCGATCCTCGCCGACGGAACGGTCGCTCAGTGCCAGAAGGTTTTCCATACCACCATCAACGAATACCGGACGTACGATCCGAAGGAGCACGGCAACACCCGCTACTACTCGTTCGCGACGCCGCTTCAAATGCCGTCAAACCTTGCGGGCGACGTCTTGGACGTTTCGGGTTTGGAGAACTTCACCAAGCCGTTTCCCATGGCGATCAACGTCAATCAAGGTCGCACCCTGTATGCGACTTCGCCCTTTTTCAACAAGGGCAAGCAGGGGCAGGGAAGGACGGTCGCGATTTCAAGCTGGGACGGCTATCTCCTGTCGAACATCCCCACTTTCTACTCCACCTATCAACTGCCGACACCTCCAGGCGGCGTTGGAAGCAACGTCACTGTCATTCCCGTGGACGGTGGCTACACAGGGGGGGCCAATGGTGAAGCCGACCTGGACATTCAGCTTGTCTTGGGCTACGCACCGCTCTGCAACTTCCTCATCTACGATGGAGGCGGACCGCTGATCGACGTCTTGACCCAAGAGGCCAACGACAACCAAGCCGACATCATTTCAGAGAGCTATGGGTGGGCACTGTCCCCATCGTCAGCAACGTCGGCTCACAATTTGCACCTGTCCATGAACGCGCAGGGCATCACCTACATGTGCGCCAGCGGCGACAGCGGCACGAACATCGGGTACGGCTTCTACACGTATTCTTTTTACGAGCCCGAGGTGTTGTTAGTGGGCGGAACTGAGGTCACCGTCCAGTCGGATGGCACTCGCGTCAACGAAGTCGCTTGGCCCGATGGCGGGGGCGGATGGGACGACCAAGACGCCGTGCCTTTCAACAAGCGTCCTTCTTGGCAGGTCGGGACCGGTGTTCCGACGAACATCAATTATCGCCTGGGCCCGGACGTGGCTGGCAACGCTGGCGGCCCGTCTGACGCCTACTACATCGTGTTCAATGGCCAGTTGACGACCTTTAGCGGCACAAGCTGCTCGTCACCCGCCTTTGCTGGTGGACTGGCGACGGCCGAACAGCAATTGATGAGCCTCGGCGGACTGCCGCCGAACTCACAGGGCAAACGACGGTTCGGAAGGATCAACGACCTGTTCTACAGTCAGAACGGAAGGTCGGACGTCTGGTACGACGTGACTTCAGGAAGCAATGGAATCCTGCCAAACGGCTCGATCTCGACGGCCGGTCTGAAATGGGACTTCTGCACAGGTTGGGGCGCCATCAACTTTGACAAGTTCGTTCAGACGCAGCTCAACAACGGGAACAACACAGTCAATGTTTCGCCCAGTTCCGTCGCGTTGCTTCAGGGAACCTACGTCTCCGGATCCCTGAACGACATCGTCAACGGGACCGGCACGGGCTACCGCGAAAAGAGCGCGACGGTTCCGGGCGTAGGCGAGTCCTCGATCGTCCAACTGACGTTCCCGACTGGTCTCGCGCCAACCAAGATCGTGTCGATCGCCATGACGTACAAGGTCTCGGCAGTCTCTGGAGCGGACCCCACGGGTCAGATCTTCCTCTGGAACTTCACGACGAGCAAATGGGAGTTGGTGAAGTCGCACACGGTGATCCACACAGGCGCGACAGTCCAGATTCCGTTCACCCTGTACACCAAGTTCGCCAACTACGTGTCGAGCCAAGGCGATGTGCGAGCCCTCGTGAGGTTCTTGTCACCCATCGGTCGCCGAGGCGAACCAGGCACCTCATTTACAGGGAACGTCAGATACGCGAAGTTCGCCGTGACCAAGTCCTGAGAATCGCCAGCTAACCTGTCCGAGTCCCCGATCGTGCCTCCGCCGGTCGGGGGCTCGGCTTTTTGCGGCCCAGATTCCGTCCCAGTCGCTACTGCTGGCCGGACTAGAATGCCCTATGGATCCTCAGGAACTGCTCTCCAAGACCGTCGGTCAATACACGGGGCACGTGAATCCAGGTTTGGCTCGTTTGATGAGCTTTGCCGGTTTCGGCGTCGAGGTCAAGGGAGAGGGTTGTTACCTTTGGGATCAAGACGGGCGCCGCTACCTTGATTGTCTGGGAGGTTACGGCGTGTTCAGCCTGGGGCATCGCCATTCCAAGGTCGTCGAAGCCGTCAAGAAGCAGTTGGACGCAATGCCCCTTTCGGGCAAGACGTTTTTTTGCTCAGCTCAAGGAGAACTAGCCGAACGGCTCGCACGAGTCGCCCCCGGCGGCCTTGAATACACGTTTTTCAGTAACAGCGGTGCGGAGGCTTGTGAGGCGGCTCTGAAGTTCGCCCGCATGGCGACTGGACGCGTCAAGATCGTCAGTACCGAGGGCAGCTATCACGGCAAGACCATGGGAGGTTTGAGCGCGACAGGGCGTGAGAAGTACCGGAAACCGTTCGAGCCGCTTGTCCCGGGTGTCGTGTTCGTTCCGTTCGGTGACTCCGAGGCCGCCAGCCATGCGATCGATAAAGAGACAGCCTGCGTGATTGTCGAAGTCATCCAGGGCGAGGGGGGAGTCCGCGTGCCGCCAGTTGGCTATATGCGCGCACTGCGTGAAGCTTGTGACCGGTCCGGAGCGCTCCTGATCGTGGACGAGGTGCAGACGGGACTCGGAAGGACAGGAGCCATGTTCGCATGCGAGCACGAGGCCGTCCGTCCCGACATCATGCCGCTCGCCAAGGCCCTCGGCGGAGGCGTCGTACCGATTGGCGCGACCATGGGGACCAAGGACGTATGGGACAAGGTCTTCGGGGTCAATCCGCTGATCCACACGAGCACATTTGGAGGCAACTCGCTGGCCTGCGCGGCAGGATTGGCGGCACTGGACGTGATTCAGGAGGAAGGGCTCATTGAACGGGCAAAGAAGATGGGCGGGCTCATGATGACGGCCTTAAAGGAGATGGCCTGCAAGCATGACCTCGTGGCCGAAGTTCGTGGGCGGGGATTGCTCATTGGCGTCGAGTTCGCGATCGATGAGGTCGGCGAACTTGTCATCGCCCAACTGGTCAAGCGGGGAATGATCGCTGCCTATACGCTCAACAACCCCCGCGTGATCCGAATCGAACCGCCGCTTGTGATCTCCGAGAAGCAAGCCGAGTGGGCGTGCCAGACGTTCGAAGAAGCCGTTGCCGAGACGGAGGAACTTGTGGCGACTCTGGCCTGAACCGATGGTCGGGCGCCGTTGCGGCACACCGACCGTCGGTCGCTGCCGTTAGCGCCGGCTGGAAAGCTTCATGAGCAGGCGCAAGATTTCGATGTACAGCCACACAAGGGTGACCATCAAGCCGAATCCTGCGTACCACTCCATGAACTTGGGCGCACGGCCCGTGACACCGTTTTCGATGATGCGGAAGTCCAAGGCGAGGTTCAGCGCCGCGACCACGATCACGATGCAGCTGAAAAGCAGCCCCATCGGTCCGCTCCCGTACATTCCCAGGTCGTACACCCCCTTCCAGAAGAACCCGATCACAAAGGTCGCCAGGTAAGTCAGTGCAATGGCGAGCGTGGCTCCAACCACCACCCCGACGAACGTTTGGGTCACCTTGATGATGCGGGTCGCGTAGAGGGCCAGCATCACGAAAAACACGACAAGGGTGCCGAAGATCGCCATCGGAATGATGCCGCCGTACTGCTGTGCCTTGTTCGAATGGGCCACAACGTCGTTGGCAACCAGCGAGAAGACGCCGACCGCAAGTCCCTCAGCCAGCGCATAGAGCGGTGCCGTGACAGGAGCCCACTGAGGCTTGATGCACGTGGCGATGCAGAGGCCGAGACCACCAAGAGCACCGACCGCCAACAAAGGCAAGCTGGCGTGGGTGAACCCGTATGCGGCGGTCGCCAGGAGCAAGAGGAACAGGATCCCCGTCTTGGCCATGGTTCCCCCGAGCGTCATCTGGCCAACGCCGGTGACGTTCTGGAAGACCTTATCTCGAAGCGTGGGATTGGACGTTCGGAACATGTCAGTTCTAGACATTATCAACGCGATAACGGCCCAAACAGTTGCTCTCAGAGGAAACCATTAGATTAAAGGGACTTGCGTCCGGGTTCCAGTCCGGCTGGAATCCATCGAGGCAAAGACCATCGCAAGGCTCTTGAAGTTGTCGTGACACTCCCCCTGGGGCTGGTTGCCCGACTCCAGGGCTGACAGAAAGTCCGAAAGTGATCCCTTGATCCCTGAAAGGAAGTCTCCGGTGAACCTACGGATACGTGTCTCGCACTCGCGAATGAAGCCGGTCTGACCCGAAGTGCGCTCGACCACCGTTTCCTCTCCACCGTTCCAAGTCGCCGATCCTCCAGGACAGACGGCCCGCCACTCGGACTCCCAACTCGTGTTGCGGCCCTCGGCGCACCAGGAGCCTCGATAGTTGAAGCGGGCGCCACCCTTCATCGTGAAGAGGGCAGACGCACAAGCGTCGCCCTGATACCAGCTCCAACTCGGGTTGAACTCATCGCAGAACACACTCTCGGCGTCCAGACCCATGATCATGCGTGCCGCGTCAAAGGTGTGGATGGCCATGTCCAGGACGAGAGGGCTTGGCATTACGTCCCGAAATCCACCAAAGTGCGGCCCCAAGTAGAAGTCGGCGTTGAGGATCCCGAGCGGGCCTAACTGGGCGACTTCATCTTTGAACGCCACCAAGTCCTTGTTGTAGCGGCGGCTTTGACTGACCATGTAGAGCAGCCCCGAGTCTTCTGAGGCTTTGACCATGTCCCGTGCGGCTTCGAGGCTGTGCGCCATCGGCTTTTCACCGAGCACCGGCACACCTTGGCCAAGAGTACGAGTCACGACTTCATGGTGGACCTCGGGAGGGGTCACGTCGACTACGAAGTCCGGGCGGAGCCGACTGACAAGGGCAACGTGACTGCCATCCACAGCGACGTCCTCAAGACCGAGTTCCTCGGCGCCCTGTTCAGCCCGGTTAGGGTCAAGGTCCGCCCACCCCACAACCTCTGTGGAAGGGAAGTCCCTGAGATTCTCAGCCCAGGCCCTCCCCATCGGGCCCGCACCGACGATGACCACTCGCTTCTGATCCATGGTCTTGTTGTACCGCTGGACATCAGCTGTTTTCAGGGCGCAGTCGTTCACCGGAATGCCTTGGCGGCGAAGGGGTACAACGGGCCGATGGTGGTCTTGCGCGACCAGCGCTATCCGATCGAAGGAGGCTCCCTGGCTTACGACTTCATCCGTCCGGAAGGGGATGGGCCGTTCCCCTTCATGGTCTTTCTGCATGGAGGCGGTTGGATCAGCGGGGACAAGACCATGTACCGGGATGAAGCCGTGTGGCTGGCGGCAAAGGGGTTCGCCTGCGCGTGCATCGACTACCGCCTAGCGCCGCTTTATCCGTTTCCCAAGCCGGTCGCTGACTGCCAAGCCTTCCTCAGCTTTGCGCGATCGAGCGCATCCGAACTGGCCATTGACTGCGACCGCATCACAGCCCTGGGCAACAGTGCCGGTGGCCACCTTGCCCTCATGCTCGGATTGGCACCGATGCGGTTCGACTCAAAGGATTCACTTGCGGAAAGAGCGAACTCGGTCGTGTCGATCTGTGGAATCAGCGATCTGACCGATCCAGAAGGAGCCCACTTCGATATCGCCATGCCGTTCCTCACCCAATTCATGGACGGGCCGTTTGAGGGAAGGGAAGAGGAGTGGCGGCGCGCAAGCCCCGTCACCTATATTGATCACGCCCAGGGCCGGTACCTGATCATGCACGGAACCGACGACGATGTCGTGCCGCTCCTCCAGAGCCAGAAGCTGGCCGACGCGCTGAAGGCCAAGGGGGCATTGACTACATTCGTACCCCTGCCTGGTGAGATGCACTCCTTCACCATCGAAGGCTGGGATCAGATCCGGCGGCACTATCTTGAGTTCGTCAGCGTTTGCTGACAGAGACTGCGCGCTTCCTGGTGCTGGATCGCCTGTCTGAGCATAATCCGCGTATGGCCGTAGACCTCCGCTCCGACACCGTCACCAAGCCCACGCCTGAGATGTATGCGGCCATGGCGAGGGCCGACCTCGGTGACGATGTCCTAGGCCACGATCCAACGACAAGACAACTGGAAGAACTGGCGGCTCAGGCCACGGGCATGGAGGATGCTCTGTTCGTTCCGAGCGGCACGATGGGCAACCAAGTGGCGCTGGCCACCCACACCCACCCGGGCGACAGCGTGCTCTTTGATGACGACGCCCACATGGTGTATTACGAGGTCGGCGCACCCGCGATTCTGTCTGGCGTCCAAGCCCGTACCGTGCCTTCCACGAACGGCGTGATCGATAGCAGTAAGATTGAAGCCAGATTCTTATCTAAAAGTGAACACACGCCGGGGACGACACTTTTGTGCATGGAGAACACGCACAACCGCGCAGGCGGCACGGTCACCCCTGTCGAGGTCCACAGACAGTGTCGCCAAGCTGCCGACCGTCTCGGAATCAGGATCCACTTGGACGGTGCCCGGGTCTTCAACGCGGCGGTAGCACTGGGTGTGCGAGTCACCGAGATCACTCGCCACGTCGATACGGTCAGTTTCTGTCTCAGCAAGGGACTGTGCTCCCCAGTCGGTTCCGTGCTCTGCGGCCCGGCAGACTTCATTAGAGAAGCGCGGTTTTGGAGGAAGCGCTTGGGAGGTGGACTCCGGCAGAGCGGGATCCTGGCCGCCTGCGGGATCGTCAGCCTGACGCGAATGGTGGACCGGCTCGCCGAAGATCACTTGCGGACGCACAAGCTGGCCACCGCTGTGTCAGCTCTCAAAGGTGTTTCTGTGGTTCCGCCCCAGACCAACATCCTGATGATCGACACGGTCGCTCCCGCATCAAGTTGGGTCGATGCCCTCGAGAAGGAGGGTGTGTGGGTCGTGCCGACCGGCTCCCACCGTGTGAGGGCCGTGCTCCACAAGGATATCGGAGACCTAGAACTAGAAGAAGCTCTCTTGGCCTTCCATAAGGTGGGCCACGCCAGCCTCGGATAGCGTCTGCCTTGCCAATCGGTCGTAAGCCAAGGCGGCGAGCCGTTCGAGGTTGACGACATCCTCTTGGTTGTAGGCGATCAGTTGGTCCAGAGCCGTCTGGCTGCCCCGTTGCCAGGCACGCCACAATCGAATCGCATCGAGCCCATTGAGACCTTCGGTGTCCTCGCCTCGGGTGATGCCGAGCTGCTTTTCGATCTTCTTGAGTCCTCCACGGTATCCGAGGCGTTTGAGGGTCGGGCACAGGTCTACGTGGATCTGGTCAAAGTGAAAGCCTGGGAAGGCTCGCCGCAACATCGGGAGATCGAAGCCGGATCCAAAAAAGGTAACGATCATGCTGTAGTGCGAGATGATGTCGGGGAACAAGGCGAGGTCCTCGTCCTTCAGCAGGCACCGAAAAGCTTTTCCATCGTAGAGCCCGACACACGTCACCGATTCGCCGACATCACCGCCGTCAGTCTCAATGTCGAGGTAGACGCAGGATCGGCGGAACTCGGGCCAAGCTCGCCAGGACTCCCTCGAACCCAAGCGTTCACGGAAGTACTGGTGGCGGCTCGCGACTAGGGCCTCCTTCGACTCCCGAAGCTCCTTAATCAACCCTTCTACGCTCACGCCTCCGGCGTTATAGAGTTCCGGTTCACGGAGATAGTGGTCCCAGGTCACGCAGCCTTGCTTCCAGAGTGACCGCTCCGTGAGGGAGCCGAGACCGGGGACATGGACGAAAGTGCGGTTGAGCAAGCTGTGTCAGCCTTTCTTCCGGATCTTGACTTTGGGGTTGTATCCGGGCTTTTCGGCTGGCAGCTGGACGTCCATCGTCGTGCTCCCCGGCCAAGAGTCCTTCTCGGCCACGTTCTGGTACCAATAGACCCCGGTGTTTTGGTTTCGGTCGTATTCGCCTTGGAGTCGGATCACTCCATGGCCGTACCAGTAGCCGTCCATGTCTCGGCCAAACCATTGGAGCCCGCGCCAGGAGCCAACAGCCACGACCTTGCCCGTGCCCGTGTAGACGACTCTGCCGTTCCCTTCGTACTCCTTCTTTATGTGGCCCGTGATCGACAGGTCCCCTTCCATGCGGCTAACCAAGACGGTGCCAGTGAAGGTGAACTCCACGCGCCCGGCCCCGTTGATGATCTTGAAACTGCCGATCTTGGTTCCGAAGTGCAGGATGTCCATGGAACCGTCGTCCTTCACGCCCTCCTTTTGGGCGGACGTGGCCGGTTGGCTCCAGGCTAAGGCGCAGAAGGTCAGGAGACACAGGCTGAAGAAGACGCGGATCATGATGCTGCCGGGAGTGCAGACTCGATTGTACTCCCCGATGACATTCGTCATTGGTTCATAAGAAACGTTGGTCAAGCGCCCCAGGTTCCTTGGGAAGCTGGACATCTTAGCGTAGAATACTTGGAGTCACGGGTACAGAACCATGAAACTCGGTGCCATCCTTGCAGTCGCCCTCTCAGCGGTCGGTCTGTCCGCCGTTGTGTTCGCGTTCATGACGAACGCCAGCCCTTACGTCACCGTGAAGGAAGCACAAGCTAGAACTGGGGACAACCAGCATCTGGCAGGTGACATTGTCCCGGGGACGCTCCTGACGGACTTGAACGCTGGCACCGTCAAATTCGACTTGAAGGATCAGAGTGGCCAAGTGTGCAAAGTCCTGTACACGGGCCCGCCCCTTACGAACCTGGGCAGCGCCACCAAGCTCGTGGCCATCGGCGGCATGAAAGACGGTACGTTCATGTCCAACAAACTCCTCCTCAAGTGCCCGTCCAAGTACGAAAGCGAGAAATAGACCGTGCAGTCCGACATTCTTGGTGCTGTGCCCGCACAGCCAATCTTCCTATTCGTCGGCAAGTTTGGCGCAGCCTGTGTGCTGATCGCCCTCGTCTTACAAGTCCTCTCGGCCCTCCTCTACCTGAGGGTGCCCCAAAAGCCCGCGTGGGAAAAGTGGGCCCGGCTGTCGTTCAGCGCCGGTTGTGTCTTCTTCTTCGGCGCTTTCGTGTCGGTCATTGCGCTCTTTGTCAACGACCAGTTCGAGTACAAGTACGTCTTCAGCCACGGGTCGAAGGACACGGCTCTGAAGTACAAGATCGCGGGTGCTTGGTCCGGCCAGGAAGGCTCGATCCTGCTGTGGGGCACGGCCTCGGCCCTGTTCGGCCTGATTTCAGCCCGAGCCACAGGCGTCTACCGGCGTTGGTTCACGATCAGCTATGCAGCGTTCCTCGCCAGTGTCGCAGGAATCCTGGCTTACGAATCGCCGTTCGCCATGCGGCCCTTGATTGACGGGGTAGCGATGGTGCCCCAGACGGGCGCTGGCTTGAGCCCCAGCCTGCTGAACTATTGGGTCGTCATTCACCCACCCACGATCTTCAGCGGGTTCGGTTCACTCACCGTCCTCTTCGCCTGGGCCATCGCCGCCCTGATCCAGAAGGACTTGACTTCCTGGATCACGGCGGTTCGGCCGTGGGCCTTGGTCTCCTTGACGCTCCTTGGACTCGGACTGGCCATGGGTGGTTTCTGGGCCTATGAAACGCTCGGATGGGGCGGCTTCTGGATGTGGGACCCGGTCGAGAACACCAGTTTCGTCCCTTGGGTCGCGGTCGCGGCGTTCACACACGGCATCTTCACGCAGGTCTCGCGCAAGAAATGGATGTTCACCAACGTCATGTTGGCGGGGCTGCCTTTCTTGCTTTTCTGCTACGGCACCTTCCTGACGCGGTCTGGCTTCCTGGGCGACGCCAGCGTCCACAGCTTCGCAGAAATGAACCACTCGGCCCTTTGGATCCTGGTGGGCGTCATCGTGACCGGGATCGTGTCGTTCGGTGCGCTCTGGTTCACGAGGCTGTTCCAAATGCGTGGGGCCGAGTCGGGATCCAGGCCGATGAAGGTCTTGCCGATCAACCGCGAGTCCATGCTCGCGATCGGCGTCTGGCTGCTCGTCGGGTTCGGTGTCGTCACGGCCATCGGCATGAGCGTCCCGTTCATCCAGGCCCTCATGGGACAGAAGCCCAAGGTCGTTGAAGAGCCCCTCTACAACACGGTCCTGAGTTTCTTCTTCCTGCCCCTCGTGGTCGTCATGGCGGTGTCGCCATTCATCACGTGGCGTGGGTTGGGTTTTCGTGAGCTGACCACGCGGTTCCTCAACGTGTTCGCGCTTTCAGTCGGTCTCGTTGGTTGCACCCTGTTGTGGCTCAAGTCCGACTACATGGGCATCCCTGCGGATCCCAACGCCAAGGCCAAACTCTTCCTCTTCCTCGACGTAGACAAAACGACGTGGATGATGGTTCTGTCGTTCTTCTGCTACTTCGGGATCATCGCCGCGCTTTGGCGCCTCTACGAAGGCGTCCGCAGAGAAAAGTCGACGATCGGTGGCTCGCTGGCTCACCTAGGTGTGACTGTCGCCCTGTTCGGTCTGATCTTCAGCCGCGGCATGGAGCAGAAGCAGGAAGCGTTTGTGATCCCGCCGGGCAGACCGACCAAAGCCCTCGGATACGAGTTCACCGTGCTGGGCGCGACGTCGAACTTCGTTGATCCCAACAACCATATCCAGGTTGCGGTCAAGGGGCCGAGCCATCCGCTCAAGCTACTGGGATTGCAGATCCCTGCCCCGAACAACTCCTACAAGATGGATCCTGGCCTGTACTTCAACGGGATGGACCAGGACGGCAACCCATTGCCGATGATCTGGCCGGGAATCCACGGATCGGGCCTGTACGACATGTACCTCGTGCTCCACAACATGACCTTCGACGCCACGGGGCCCACCCCGATGCAGAAGGGCGACATGAAAATCCTGCACGAGGAGAGCATGCTCGTGACGTACAACGGGATGCGGACCGAGGGGCAACTGGGACAAGCGGGAGCCAAGTTCTTCGCGAGCGTGAAGATCCAGACCCCAGAAGGCGTTTGGAACCTCGAACCCGGCATCCAACTCACCGATGGAGGCATGCAGGACATGCCCGCCAAGATTGGAGACAAATACTCGATCAGCCTGGTGAGCATGGACGCAGCCAACAAGGGCGCGACGATTCAAGTCCATTACCTTCAACCGGCCTACGTCGCCGAACTCTTCTATAAGCCTTTGACCCTGTTCGTCTGGCTGGGCGTTGGTATCATGACCCTCGGAGGTGGCTTGACAGCGTTGACTCGCAGAGTCCGCAACAAGACTACTGTGACGGACGAGGAAGCCGAAGCAGACGGTACCGTGGCCACTCCACCGAAGAGGCATGCGCCTGAACCACTTGCTCAAAGCTAAGCTGCATCACGCACGCGTCACCTATGCGAACCCTGAGTACGTAGGGAGCATAGAGATCGATGGCGACCTCATGGACCGCATTGGTATCCAAGATGGGGAGATGGTCCACGTCTGGGCCGTCGATCACAAATCAAGGATCGAAACCTACGCCTTCAGGGGACCCAAAGGTGTCATCGGTCTGAACGGTGGGGCCGCCCACCACTTTCAGGCCGGTGACCGCGTGGTTATCGCAGCTTTCACTTGGACGGACGAGCCCGTCGAACCCAAAGTCGTCTTGCTCGACGAAAACAATCGGGTCGTCCGCGACATGTCGCCTTACTGCGTCCTCGGTTGATTCCACCACCGCTGGGCCCTTGCATTCGTCGTCAGGGTTCCCGCATCCTCAATCAGCATGGATCTCACGTCTCTTTTGGAATCATCCGGAGCCATCTTGCGCGGCCACTTCCTACTGACTTCAGGGCGCCACAGCGACGTCTACTTTGAGAAGTTCCGGATCCTGGAGCGCCCAGACGTGCTTTCTGCCTTGTGCCAAGAGCTTGCCGCAGCGTTTCGGGAGAGCCAGGTCGAACTTGTGGCCGGCCCGACGACGGGCGGAATCATCATCGCGTTCGAAGTCGCCCGGCAACTGGGAGTTCCCGCCCTTTACGTTGAAACCGAGAACGGCGTAAAGACCCTGCGACGCGGCGCAAGAGTCGAGGCGGGAACCCGTGTACTCGTTGTCGACGACGTCCTGACGACTGGGCTCAGCGTGCGGGAGACCGCCGACGCCGTGTCCTTAGCAGGCGGTGTCGTCGTCGGCGTCGGCGTGCTGATCGACCGCTCCGCAGATGGTCTCGGCCTTGAATACCGCACCCACGCGGCGTACAAGGTGGAAGCCAGATCTTATGACCCCCAAGACGTGCCCGAGTGGCTGTCCGCAATACCCATCTCAAAACCTGGCACC
Source organism: Armatimonadota bacterium (assembly GCA_029781035.1). GTDB lineage: Bacteria > Armatimonadota > Fimbriimonadia > Fimbriimonadales > Fimbriimonadaceae > JAEURO01. Next base: position 14,714 of record JAKOXK010000012.1, on the reverse strand, counting down.
CGTTCTGTGGATCATTCGTGAAGCTTTCTTAAGAGTCCGACCGTCCAAACGGACGAAGAGGGCCATTTGATGCTTCAACTTCTTGCGCAATCCGACTCTGACGCTGCTGCCGGGCTTCTTGCCGGCGGCATGTTCATGATGGTCATGGTCGGCGTCGTCATCGCCTACATCATCATGGGCGTCTCACTCATGACGATCGCCAACAAACTCGGGCAAAAGGAAAAGTCGTGGTGGGCCTGGGTGCCGATCTTGAACTTGCTGCTGCTCGCCGAACTGGCCGGCCAGCCGATCTGGATGGGGCTTCTCGGTTTGATCCCCTACGTCGGCTTCCTCTTCGTCATCTTCCTACTCTGGAAGGTGTGCGAGGCAAGGAACAAGCCCGGTTGGATCTCGATCCTGACGATCGTTCCCTGCATTGGGCTTTTCGTGCCGCTCTATATAGCTTTCGCCGACTGAGCGGAGCACGGAAAAAAAATAGACACCACTCGGTCGAGGCTCCGAGTACTCTCCGGGCTTCGACCGAGCGGTGTTCGTTCGTGGCTTGATGGACACACGCACTACAAGCGGCTCCACGTTCTCCCAGGCTGGGCCCTGCCGGACTTCAGATAAGTGGTGCCTCACTGGACGGGCCGTACCAATTAGACCAAACACTAGATGCGGGACTCGCCATGTTCGAGTGCCTGTTACCCTTGGCTAAGGCCGTCACCTTCAGCCTTCTGTTGCTGACTTCCACCGCTGCCAATCTCCGGATGTCCGTCGGTGTCTATCGGAGCCACAAAGTCGCCCATCCGCGGGCGATCCCCTTGGCACAGCCTCGTTATGCTCGCTTGCTTAGCCTTGGACGGGCCCACCTTGGTACTCATGGCCAACTGGGATGGCGGCGTACTGTTTTCGGGATCTGAGGGAACCGATCGGGCCTCAGATCGTTGAACGTCAGGACTACGATCGCCCGCTCATCGCAACGAGAAGGGCACCGATGACGCCCCCTCCCAGCCAACCCAACAAGATCAGGGGCTTCTTCTCATGGTCAAACTCGGCGAGACCGTAGTACAACAAGTAAAGGCCGCACAGGAAGCTGACGATTCCTTTCCAGATCTCGTCCTTGAACGCTTCGATCAGGACGATGATCCCACAGACGAACGAAACGAGATAGAACGGAATGGCGAGTATGACGAGCACATCGCCACCGTACCCAGGCCCGAAGCCTCTATGCGATGCTTTGACGGCCTGACAATCCAGTTACTTTCCACCCACGACCGAGAGCGCCGCGGGAATGCACTCGAAAGTGACGCTGGTCGCCCCCAAGACATCGCCGTCCAAGTGAAACTTCGTGGCCGGTTCGCATGAGACTTCGACGCGTTTTGCCCGAGCCATGCGCACGTTCGCGTGCCCGACGTGTTTACCGTGATAGATCAACCCCATAAGTTTGCTGAGATCCTTGAGCCGTACGTCTTGGCCCCAAGCAAGGTCGAACAGACCGTCCTGCAGGTCGGCGTCGGGCAGGATGTGCATGCCTGCACCGTAGTACTCGGCGCATCCGACCGCCAGAAGCAGGAGGTTGTCCACAGTCCGCACCTGTCCATCGAGTGTCAAACGGGCTCTTGTGCCGCGGTAGCTCGCAAACGTCCTCAGGATCGACAAGTAGTAGCGCGCCTTAACGGGGAGCGCCCTTGTGATTGGCCCTGGTGAATTGAAGCGGGTCATCACTTCAGCGTCAAATCCGACGCCGGCGATGTTGACGAAGTCCTTCTTTCCTTCCACTCGGCCGACGTCGACTCGTCGGGTCGCGCCCTCGATCGCGGTCTTGGCGGCTTCGACAGGGTCACTGGGGAGGTGCAGCGTTCGCGCATAGTCGTTGCCCGTGCCCACTGGAACCACTCCGAGCGCCACTTCAGTGCCGATCAGTGCGTTGGCCACTTCGTTGACTGTGCCGTCGCCACCGACGGCCACTACCCGGTCGCAGTTGTCGGCGATAGCCCTCTTGGCTGCGTCAGTGCCACCCTCAGGCCTTTCGGTGAAATACGGAGCCACGCCAGAAACAGCAGACTCTATCATGGACCACGCGCGAAGCGAGGCCCCACCTCCTCCCTTGGGATTCACGACAAACCCGACCTTCGACACGGCTCTCATTATGGATGACTGTCCAGGCTGGTCCGAATCCGGTCTCTTGGGCGAAGGGTAACCTCTGAGTCATGCGGCAGCCCGTCGTTGAGGATCGCTATTACGTCACTTGGGATGAACTCGGGCGGCCCACGGTGCGGGGCGACTACGAGGTACCGGGGCTGGGGATCGTCGTCTTCGACGATGCCGACGCACACTACGCCACGACGGGCAAATCAAAAGGGTTCTTTGTCCGAAAGTCGAAAGCCTTGGGCGGTCGCTTCGTCGTCGTTTCCCGAGAGCAGAGCGCCTAAGACTTCGGCCCCAAACGCCGTCGGCTGTCCTGTCGAGTTCATCGACCTTGCACAGAGTATCATCGCGCCATGTTGGGTGTCCTTGCCGCCGCTGCACTTGTCACTTTCGACGACGGCTGGATGCCGATGAATGGAAGCGTCATGTCGTTCAGCGGCAAGCACCCTTCTGTGCGGATGGTCAGCGAGACTGTCAGAGCAACCGTACACCGAGACACGTCGGACGTGGGCTGCGATTTCGTCTTCAAGAACGACGGTGACGCTTGTGCCGTCCGGATGGCCTTTCCTGCCGCCGGAGAGAATGACTGGGATGACGCCAAGGACGAAGTCGACCAGAAAGTACTGAGCCACTTTGAGTCCACAGTAGACGGGAAGCGGGTCAAGACCGAGCACATCGTGCTTGACGAGGGGCAAGATCCCCAACAGAACTTCGAAATCCGCCAGTGGGAGGTCAAAACGGTCCCGTTCGCTAGGGGAGCGACAGTCCACGTGCACGACCAGTACCAGATGCCGAACGGCGGGTCGGACGTCGATGCCGACCACAGAGTACGGCACTTCTATTACATCCTCGCCACTGGGGGAACGTGGCACGGGAAGATCGGACGGGCGGATGTCATCGTCACGCTCGCCAAAGATGCTGTCCCAGGTACCGTGAAGTTCGTGCCGGAATCCGGTCTTTCCGACCCGAACGAGAAGGGCTCGACGAAGTACGCGCGCTTTTTCCTCAGGAACAGGAACGCCGTGAGCTACTTTGGACCGAGTCGGCCCAAGGTCTCCGGAAGGACGATCACGTTTACTAAAAGCGAATGGTCTCCCGATGAGGGCGACAACATCATCCTCACCTTCGGCATAGAAAAGGACAAGGAATGACGGCATCTGGGTGTCCTTGGCGGGTGGGGCCAAGCGGTACCATCGCCCTGTGCCCTTGATCGCTCCCCTTTGTGCTCTACTCGCGTTTTCCCCCCTGCCGTTGCGACAGTCCGACGACGGTTGGGAGGCTATACACGGCCTGTTAGCCTGCTGGAGTGGAAAGCACGCATCGGTAACGATGACCAGCGCCACTGTGAATGCGGTCGTGCACAGGGCGTCATCCTTGGTCACGTGCGATTACGAGTTCACCAATGAAGGCGATGCGTGCAAGGTTCGACTGGCACTCCAGGATTCCGGGACCGACGATTGGGACAAAGAAGACGGCGACTTGGACAAAGAGGTTTTGAAGGGTCTCAAGATCACGGTGGATGGCAAGGATGCGTCCCTGTCCCGGACTGTCCTGGGAGAAGACGACGACTACGAGAGCCACTTCGACACTCGCCAGTGGCAGACGTTCGACGTGGACTTCGCCAAGGGACAGTCCGTCCGCGTTCACACGAGCTATACGGCTCCCCATAGCGTCACCAACCTCGCCGAACACGGCGTGCCGTACTTTTGCTACAGCCTGGAAACCGGTGCGACGTGGAAAGGCAGCATCGGTGCGCTGAACATCAAGATCGATTTCGCATCGGACGTTGTTAATGGATCCATCAAGTTCGTCGATCAGGACGAAGCGCTCAAGGATCTGTCGGACAAGGACATCGAAGCGTTTTGGACAAGCCACCCGGACACGGTTGCGTGTCTCGGTAAAGACAGCTACGAGTTCAAGGATCGGACGGTGAGCTACTCGAACGAGGACTACGCGCCCGATGCTTCCGAAGCCGTCATGCTGACTTTCGGGCCGCTTGTCAAGAAGCACTGAGCGGTTCAGGTCACGATCGCACGGCAACCCGGTCCAGATCCAACTCGAACCGCGGGTAGCTTGTCTCGACTGACTGGGCGTTGTGGATCGTCGTTTCTCCTGAAGCGATGAGCCCGGCAACGGCAAACGCCATGGCGAGCCGGTGATCTCCAGCCGCATCGATTGTCGTCGCCTTCAGTTCCACAGGCCCGTGCACGTCCATCCCGTCCGGATACGTCTCGACGGTGGCACCCATGGCGCGCAGACCGGTGGCGACACTCTCAATCCGGTCCGACTCTTTGACGCGAAGCTCACCCGCGTCACGAATGCGGGTCGTTCCTTCGCACTGGGTCGCCAAGACGGCGAGCACTGGTATCTCATCGATCAGGCGCGGCACCAGGGATCCACTGATCTCGAACGCACGGAGGTTAGATGCACTCATGACGTGCAGGTCGGCGACGGGCTCACCCGTGGCGTCGCGCAGTCCTTCCTGTTCGACGAGTGCTCCGGCCGAACTCAGGATATCGAGAACGCCTGTCCGCGAGGGATTGACACCAACCTCGAGCAGGCGAAGGTTCGAAGCCGGCAACACCAATGCGGCACAGAGCAGGAACGCCGCGCTCGAGATGTCGGCTGGAACATCGAAATCCAGTGGCGAAAGTGATTGCCCTCCGCGTACACCTACGGCAAGGTCTCCATCGGTCATCACTTCGATCCCGAGCGCTTCGAACATCCGTTCTGTGTGGTCACGGCTCTTGCTCGGCTCGCTGACCCAGGTTTCGCCCGAAGCGGAGAGCCCAGCCAGAAGCAGGCAGGACTTGACCTGGGCACTCGCCACTGGAGACATGTAACGGATTCCCGTGAGCTGTCGTCCCGATACGGCCAGTGGCGGCGTGTCTCCCATGATCGCGGCCCCCATCTGTCGCAGCGGCTCCACGATGCGCCGCATGGGGCGCCGGCTCAAAGACGCATCCCCGGTCAGTGTCGCATCGAGGCCTGGCTTACCTGCCAACACCCCCGCCAACAGGCGCATCGTCGTTCCACTGTTGCCGCAGTCCAGTGGGATGTCGGGCGACGTCCAAGCCCGCTCCCGGGTCACAATGGCGAACGGCCGGTCGCCGAACTCGCTTTGCTCGAAGACCTCAATGTCCGCACCGCACTCGATGAGGCAGTCGATTGTGCTCAGGCAGTCCTCGCCGAGCAAGGGCGTCCCGATTCGGCTGGGGCCACCCTCCGCCATCGCCGCGAACAACAGGGCCCGGTGGGTGAGGGACTTGTCGCTGGGAGGCCTCAAGTTCCCCTTGAGTCCCTCGATGCGGCTGACGGTCAACGTCTTCACGGTGTCGAGTTTGGCAGACGGCCGACGGAGTCTCCCAGGCATTGAAATCGATCCCCGCACAGGCGGCAACACGAACCAATCTGCGGCTCCTGCTGGTGCATACTCGCACTTACGTATGTTTGGCACGTTGATCGCCCTGATCGCTCTGCGGCAAGACGGGGGGCCGCAATGGGACCGAGGACTAGCTGGAGACCCACAAGAAGCTCGACAGGAGCGTGATCGGGAAGCTCCCGACGCACAGGTTCAGACGAAGGCCCAAGAGGACGTGAAGTTCCACAAGCCCGACGTCGTGGGTATGTCGGCCACCGAACGCATGGCTGGCTTTCAGCACCGGCTTCAAATGGAAGCCGACTCGCCTTTCCAACGTGTCCTTTGGAAGAGCATCGGGCCCGAAGTTCAGGGCGGCCGTGTGGTCGACATCGACTCGCCTCTTAGCAAGCCCAAACAGACACTCGTCGCATTTGCGACTGGCGGCCTTTGGCGGACCGAGGACGACGGCGTCACCTGGACTCCGATCTTCGACAACCAGAGCGCCTTCAGTATCGGTGACATCGCCGTCAACAAAAGCGGTGACACGATTTGGGTCGGCACGGGAGAGAACAACAGCCAGAGGACCAGCTACAGCGGCACGGGAGTCTTCAAGAGCACGGACGCGGGTAAGACCTGGACGAACATGGGGCTTCCCGAGAGCCACCACATAGGGCGCATCTTGATCGACCCGAAACACGAGGACACCGTCTGGGTCGCCTCGCTCGGGCACCTGTACAGCGAGAACCCGGAGAGGGGCGTCTACAAGACCACCGACGGCGGCAAGACTTGGCAGTGGATCCTCAAAGTCGACTCCACCACGGGCGCAGTCGACTTGGTCATGGATCCGCGAAACCCCAACATCGTTTTTGCCAGCACTTGGGACCGCGACCGCCGAGCCTGGGATTTTCGCGAGGGCGGCAAGGGCACGGCCGTCTACAAGACCACTGATGGGGGGAAGAACTGGACCAAGATCACGGCCCTGCCTTGTGACTCTGACACCGGTCGGATCGGACTGGCGATAGCTCCCAGCAAACCAGACATCGTGTACGCGTTTCTGGACAATCAGAATCCCGATCAGGATTCAGACCGGTTCGACGAGCGTTCGCCCAACGGCACGCTGACCATCCTCAAATATCGACGCGCGCCGATCGAGGCGCTCTTGCAGATCGACGACTTTCGGCTGCGTTCCTTCCTGTCCCTGTACCTGCCCGACGATGTCAAGTCGGAAGATGTTGTGAAGCAGCTCAAAGACGGAAAGCTCGACAAAAAGGGCCTCGACGACCTCTTCCTCAAGAAGAATCCCCACATCTTTGACCAGCGGATCCGCGAAGCCGAGGTCTGGCGCAGCGACGACTCGGGCAAGACCTGGACGAACGTGAGCGGCCGCATGGGCTCGCACGGCGGCTATTACGGCGGCGACATCACTGTCGACCCGACAAACCCCGACATCGTCTATACCGGTGGTGTTCTGCTCCTCCGATCGAAAGACGGTGCCAAGAGCTGGTCTATGGTCGCACGCGAAAGCCATGTTGACTTCCATGTCGTCTACATCGATCCGCGCGATCACGATCGACAGTGGGAAGGATGCGACGGAGGTCTCTACTTCAGCGGTGATGGAGGCGAACACTGGCGCCACTTCGAGAACATGGCCGTTGGCCAGTTCACAACGATCGCTGTTGACGACAAGACCCCTTACAACGTGTACGGCGGCCTCCAGGACAACGGCACGATGAAGGGTCCGAACAGTTACGTACCTGGTCGGAGCGACCCGAACGACTGGAAATCCATCGGAGGCGGCGACGGAAGCGCAGTGGCCGTGGATCCCCGGGATGGTGGTGATATCGTTTATGTCGCCAGCCAATTCGGCGACCACGAAGGATACAACCAGAAGACTAACGAACGGTGGACGGCTCGCGCTCCGGGCCGAGGGCTCCGGTACAACTGGATCTCTCCCATTTTCGTGTCGTCGTTCGACCCGGACATCGTGTACCTCGGGTCGAACAAACTGCACCGATCGTTCAACATGGGGAAAAAGTACGAAGACATCAGTCCCGACCTGACGAAGAACAAGCCTAATGGAAACGTCCCGTTCTCGACGTTGACCACGGTCAGTGAAAGTCCGCTCCGGTTTGGACTGATCTATACCGGCGCTGACGACGGGAGCGTCAAAATGACGCCAGACAGCGGCTATCAGTGGGTGGACATCGCGACTCCACGCCCCGACAACTGGGTGACCCGGATCGTAGCGAGTCAGTATGACGTTGGAACCGTCTACTGCTCACAGAACGGATACCGACAAGACGACTTCTCTCCCTACGTGTGGAAGTCGACCGACTTCGGCAAGACGTGGCAATCAGTCGTGGGAGACCTGCCTGCCGAGCCCGTCAACACTGTGCGGGAAGATCCGGTCAGAAAGGACGTGCTTTGGGTCGGAACGGACATGGGTGTCTACATCACGTTCGACGGTGGCCATCACTGGGACGTTTATGGTGGCGGATTGCCGCACACTCCTGTCCATGACCTGGCCGTCCAGGCCCGAGCCAAAGAGATGGTAGTGGCGACACACGCTCGATCAGTCTGGAAAATCTCGACGCAACCCGTCTATGACTTGACCGACGACATTCGAAAGTCTGAGTTCTACTTCTGGCCTGTTTCCGGATTGACTGGTTCAGACCGTTGGGGCTATCAAAGGCGTGGAGAGTGGGACAAGACCGATCCTTCGGAGCCGACAGCAACGGTCGAGTTCTGGACGAGCCTACGCGGCAAAGGCAAGGTCGTACTCAAAGACAAAGACGGTAAGGAGGTGAAGTCGGCGGATTACGATGTGGCTCCCGGTTTCAACTGGGTTTCGATCGGCATGCAGCTCGCTGCTGGCAACCCCAATGCGCCAGGAGACTTCACGACGCCGAAAACTGGAGACGACGTTACAAAAGATCCCTACCTGGATCGCCGTCCCAAGTATGTGCCTAAGGGCGATTACACGATCGAAATACAAGTCGCCGGAAAGGTTGGAACCGCCAAGATGAAGGTCTCGTGATCGGGTTACTCCTTCTCGAAGACCCCGGAAAACGGAAATCGGGAATTGAGTAAGGACTAGATGGAATTCCTGCCAAAACACTTGATTTAACAGGGTGTCAAGTGTACGGTAGATATTTCTAATCTAGAACGGTGGCCCTACCGTCCGACATAGGATTGTAGGGAATACACCGAAATGTCACGATTCAGGAACTTGGGGATCAGGTCGAAGCTCATCATGGCTTTTAGCGCCGTGGGAGTCATGGCGGTCGTCCTATCGTTGGCCGGACTGGGTTCGATCCTATCCGCCCGGTCGACGATAACGCGTATCTTCGAGAAGAACGTGATGCCGATGGAGGCGGTGCGCGATGTTTACGACCTGTACGCCGTCAGTGTCGTCAAAACGACCGACCAACTGGCAGATGGTGCCCTTTCGTCCCAGCAGGCCGTTGGCCAATACGCATCTGAGAAGGAATCGATCGCTGAAGGTCTCAAACGCCTCAAAGGTGGCCTTGAGGGAGCCGGTGAGGAATCCCAGTATCAGGAACTCCTCCGAGAACTTCATCCGGCGGATTTGCTGATCGACCGTCTGGAGGACTTGGCTCAAAAAGGTCATACGGACGCCGTCAAAGCAATCCGGCGCCAGAGCATGTTCCAGCAGCTTGGCGATGCGACAACGGGGTTGGCGACGTTCTGGTCCTCGAACGTTAACGATACCAAGGCGGCAGCCCTGGCGATCGAACGGAGTAGTGGACGCAGTCTTGGTCTCGTCGGTTGCCTGATGCTGCTTGTGCTCGTCACGAGCTTTGTCGCATGCTGGCTGCTTTCCAATGCAGTGATTCGTCCGATTCGCGTCGTCGGTGCCGCTATGACGAGCGTCGAAGTCAATTGTGCGACCGGATTGGAAGGGGCGTTGGCGGCCCTTGCCCTGGGAGATCTGACCGTCCCGGCCCAGCCCAAGACAAAGCCAGTTCCCGTCTTCGCCGACGATGAGCTTGGGCGGATGTGCGCGACGTTCAACAGCATGCTCTCCAAGCTTCAGTCCACAATCGAGAGCTACAACACCGCTCGGGCAAACTTGTCGGCCCTCGTCTGGGACTTGAACGGCCATTCGCGGAAGCTCGCACTCGCGAGCGAACAGCTATCCGACTCCGCGGCCACGGCCAACGAGGCGTCCAAGCAGATAGAACAGTCCGTCACTCATGTGGCCACCGCATCGACCGAAGCAGCGAGAGCCACAACTGAGATTGCCGCCGGAAGCCAGCAACTTGCCTCAAGCGCCACGAACTCGGCTACAGAGGTGGACAAGATGCTCGAGTCCGTCCGCGAGGTTCTCAACGACACCAAGGTTCAGAACCAAGCGATCGAAGCGACGAACAAGGGACTCAGTGAGGCGAACCGAGCCGTGGACGAGACGGTCTCCGGGATGCAGAGCATTCAGAGTGAGGTCACGGCCACAGCCAGCGCGATCCATCTGCTGCACGAGAAGAGTGAGCAGATCGGAAGTATCGTGCAGACCATCGAGGACATTGCTGCTCAGACGAATCTACTGGCATTGAACGCTGCCATTGAAGCCGCCAGGGCGGGGGATGCTGGCCGTGGGTTTGCCGTCGTCGCAGAAGAAGTCCGCAAGCTCGCTGAGCGAGCCCAGACGGCCACCCAGGAGATCACGAACCTGATCGACGGTGTCCAGCTTGACGTCGGCCTTGCTGTCACCGCCATGTCCAGTTCCAGCGCTCGGGTGGATGCGGCGGGCCAGTCGGCCGTCGTGATGCGTAAGTCGGTAGAACAAGTGACCGACTCCGTCAAGACCGTGGCCGAAGTCAGCGTCAGCACGGCGGCATCGGTCAAGCGAATGGAGGTATCGAGCAACATCGTGGGGGACTCGATCCAGGTTGTGGCCTCAGTCAGCGAGGAGACCGCTGCCAGTACCGAAGAACTGAGTGCGACTGTCGAAGAAGTGTCTGCCTCTGCCGAAGATGTGGCTCGAACGATCGAACATCAAGTGAGGAGCATAGAGAGGGTCAATGACGCGGCCTCGAGCCTGAGCGACATGTCCGAGCAGTTGTTGGCGATCGTGAACCAGTTCAAAGTTGAATCGGCTGCCGAGCAAACCGCGCCAGTGAGACGGCCTTTGCACGCAGCCTGACCGACATGGGTTCCAGCGGGTACCTGGGGTCGAAACGGGGGCGCAGGTTCAACTGCCCACGCGAGCGAGAACGGACTCTCTGAGTTGGTCAAGGACTGCAGACGTTCGTTCACGACACCGCCAGCGTGGCTCTGGCAGCTCAGGATCAGCCATCACAGGCATGTTCCAGGCTTGGGCAAGGTCGTCGGGAACCTCATTCGGATAGTCCATGCCCATCAGTGTCAGGACCGCCGACACCCACATCCGGGGCACGGTCGTCATCTCGTAGCCTCCGCCTCCGAGAGCGACAATCGGCAGTCCCAGCGACCGGATTCTCCTTACGGCCTCGAGCCATTCCTGTGCCGAGACATCCAAGTGTCCCAGTGGATCCAGAAAGTGAGGATCAGCACCCATCTGGAGGACGATCGCTTCCGGTCGGAACTTCTCTAGTGCCGCCAGGATGCCGCGTTCAAAAGCCCATAGCCATGTGTCTCCGGTCGAATGCGGGTCTAGAGGCACGTTCACGTGGGAATAGTGATCGCCGTGCTCTTCGACGAACCCGGTTCCAGGATAAAGGTAGTGCCCGCTCTCATGAATGGAGGCTGTCAAGACGGTCGGGTCATCCCAGAAAATCCATTGCACTCCATCGCCGTGGTGGAGGTCGATGTCCACATAGGCGATGCGGCCAAACCTCTCCCTGAGCACGGAACACGCTAGGGCGCAGTCGTTGAACACACAGAATCCCGAAGCTTGACCTCGACGGGCATGGTGCAGGCCTCCAGCCATGCTGAAGGCGAGGCCCGCTCCGTCGCGCACAACTTCTGCGGCTCTAACGGCGCCTCCGCAATAGGCAAGGGCCGCTTCGTACATACCCGGAAAAGGCGGATTGTCACTGTTGACGAAGCCGCACTCCGCCAACAGCCCGTGAGGCACTCGCATACCGGACGACGCCATCGCGACGACCTCGATGAACTCCGAAGTGTGGACTCGTAAAACGTCCTTTCGGGTCGCCAGCCCGGGATCGACCACTTCGATGCCTGGCGCAAGGCGGGAGAGCAGGGTCACGGTCCGCTCTAGGCGTTCCGGCCTCAACGGGTGCTTCGGCCCGAAGTCATAGGCAGTCATCCTGGAGTGAAAGAAGAACACGGGTCGCCAAGCCGCAGTTTATCTATTTCCGCTGCGACTACGCCGCCTCAGCCTCGTGACTGCAGCTTCAGATCATTCGTGCTGCGCGAAACAATTACGTATAAGTCGAGGCGCTTTGGCGTGAAGCATGAATTGAGGAGACAATGTTCTTCGTTTTGTGAAGTAATGGGGGAACCTCAGACATCGAACTTCGTCACCACTGGTGTGAGGAAAGGCCATGGCACTCGTATCAATCGTGCTGCCGACCCGTGACCGGGCCGACATGCTGGAGAAGGCGGTCGAGGGCGTCTTGTCTCAAACCCACGAAAGTTGGGAGTTGGTCATCGTAGACGATGCGAGCACAGACGAAACGCCAAGAGTCATCGCCGAGCTTGTTGCGGGAGATCCTCGGATTCGTTCTCTGCGAAACGGAGAGCACAGGGGGTTTGCCGAGGCGCTGAACAGGGGATTCTCCGAGACGCGCGGCGATCTCTTGACCTGGACAAGCGATGACGATCTTTACAAGCCCGAAGCTCTCGAAGTCTTGGCGAAGACGATCGCTGGCTTCGATGTCGTCTACAGCGATATGGCTCACGTCGATGAGGTCGGCAGGGTAATCGCTCATCGGAGAGCTCGTAGGCCTGAGGACCTCCTGCTCGAGAACATCATTGGCCGATGCTTCCTGTACCGTCGTTCGCTGCTCGATCGGGTCGGGCAATACGATCCGCACTGGGAACCCGTGGCGGATTATGACTTCTGGATCCGTGCGGCGAGGGCAGGGATGAGTTTTCACTCGGTTCCGGACGAAGTGTTCTAGTACCGGGTTCATTCAGATACCCGGTTTGGGAGACCGCTTCCCGAGGCCGAGCGGCAGTCGGAGCGCCTGCTCAAAAGGTGCAGCGCTTTGCTGCCCGAACCGCACCACACCGCCTGCGAACTGCAGCTCGCCAACTGCGAGTGGCGACTAGGCCACAAACGTGAAGCGCGTCGATACGCTCGGCACGCGCTCCGGCCTGTCGCTGTCAGGCGGTATTGGGGCCCGCTGATGGATGCGTTCTTTGGTCCAGGCACATCGAGCAAGTGGCGAAAGGTCGGCTGAAACTTCTGGCGGTTCCGCGAGGTTGAAGGTTTTGAGGCTTCATATGAAGATCCTTATCCCATGCCTGGCCGTTGCCTTCTTTGTCGGGGGTTGTCAATCCTCGGGCCGATCGGCGAGGTTTGCGCACGAGGCCATAACTTTCGGAACCCCTGTTCAAATCCAGCCGCCGGGCGCAGAACTCAACTGTTTCAGTTCTGACGGTAGCCTCTATGCCGTCACAATCCGCTTTCCGGGAGACCAGGACTCCTTTCAGGTGAGGCGGAGTGTGGACGGACGGGTGTTGTTCTCGCGCGACAGCAAGATCGAGGCCGTTGTTCCGATCCTCTTCCTTGCCAATCAGAAGGAACTGGTTTGCCTCAAATTCGGCCCGGGCTCCTGGGGCCATTCCAACCTGATCGCCTTGGACTTCAAGACGGGAGGCGTCCGCGACCTTACGGGCGGAGACTCCAACGGCAGCATGCCGTTTGGCAGCACCTATCTGGCAAATTCGGGATGGACCATGGTTGCCGTGGGCAATCACCTAGTTACGCCGGGCGGTCTCGTGGTCGACATTCCTATCGAAGCATCGAGTCTGGGCTTTACGGCTAACGGCTTCTACGCGTACAAAGACAACGACGCTTGGTACACCGTCGACGTGACGGGAACTGTTCGACACGTACCGACGCCGGTGTCTCTTTTGGTAAGCCCTCCACTCGCTGTCCGTGGAAACTGGCTGCTCGACTCATTGGAGACGACAGTCTCGCACGGTACTGCGACCTCGGTCCTTCAATCGGTGTGGATGACGGGTCCAGCGCCTCCGTCCTCGACTGGCCAGAACAGTACGGCGGGCGCCCTCGTCTTTAGCGGCTTTGAACTCACGTCCTATGGATTTGTTCCGGGGCACGACGCCGTCTACGTCAAGGCTAACGGAGGATCGTACTTCGTGCCTTACACGCGCGATCCGGTCAATCCTGCAGACGAACCAGGGCAATAGAGCTGAGCACTGCCTCAATAGCTCCACGAATCCTGCATGGGGCAAGGCGAATCCCGCATACTTCGGGAATGGCGACCGCCGCCCGAGGATGGCAGGGATTTCGCGTCTACCTCGAGATGATCAAGATCGAGCACAGCGTCTTCGCCCTGCCGTTCGCCTTGATCGGCATGATGTGGGGCTCAGTGAGCGCGACGGGCCACCCTTGGCCTGGCTGGCGGGCCTTCCTGTGGATCATCGTGGCCATGGTTTCGTGCCGGAGCGCGGCAATGGCATTCAACCGAATCGCAGATCGAGACATCGACGCTCGCAATCCCCGTACAAAGGGGCGGGCCCTGCCTTCCGGTTTGATTAGTCTCAGGACGATAAACTTATACTTTTATGGGAGTTGTGCGCTCTTCTTGATCGCAGCGTGGCAACTTAATCCACTGGCTCTGGTTCTGAGTCCGATCGCGCTTGGCGTGACCCTCTTCTACTCAATGACCAAGCGGTTCACCCCGCTGTGCCACTTCGTTCTCGGGATCAGCCTCGGTATCGCTCCTGCTGCAGCTTGGGTCGCGGCGACCGGTACGCTCTCCTTGGCTGTCGTTTGGCTGACTGCCGCAGTCACGTTTTGGACGGCAGGTTTTGACATTATATATAGCCTACAGGATGAAGACTTTGATAAAGAGAACGGCCTGAGAAGCTTGCCCCAAGCGATTGGCCAAAAGCGCTCTCTCTTCGTCAGTCGCTGCTCGCACGGCCTCGCCGTGGCCTGCTTGGCAACTTCGGCCGTGCTGGTGAACGCCGGTATCGTGACCTATATCGGTGTCGGACTCGCTGCCCTGTTGCTCGTGTACGAACAGGCCCTTGTCAAGCCCGGCGATCTGCGCCGGGTCAACATGGC
>JAKOXK010000089.1 GCA_029781035.1 Armatimonadota bacterium | reverse complement strand
ATTTGTGCGCACTTGACATGCGGCGAAAAGAGGAGCAGACAGGCTGTCGCCAGGCTTGGCCCCAAGAGCTGCCATGAATCATGGACAGCAACGCGTCCTCCATCTGCCAGACGGGGAAGCCAAACGTCGAGGTCTTTCTTAATCGCGCGGTAGTTGTGCGCCCCGTCAAGGAACAGCAGCGACACGGGATTTGAGACTCGTGGAACAGCTTCGACCGAGGGAGCACGTACGGGTTCGACAAGGTCTCCTGAACCCGAAACAGATATGTTCCGTTGAAACTCCTGGTAGGTGTCCGTCGGGCCGTAGAGGCGCTGGTGTTCGTGTGAGCCCTGGTGAGGATCCACGGCATAGACGCGAACGCGGTTTCCGTCCTTCGAACCTTCGGCCAGACACACTGTCGAACGACCCTTCCAACTTCCGATCTCGACGATGACATGACCGGTCGGCACCTTTCGGGCCGCATCGTAAAGCAACCGGCCTTCTCGCTTAGTCAGCCAGCCGTCGATGTGCCCAGCAACATTCGAGAAGTCGAACATACGAACCCCTCGACAAAACTATACAGGGACAATGGGCTCTCCGTTGCATTCTTCTTTTGTGAAGTCTGACGACGGTCATGCCTGACAATACGGTGTTCCAGCGTCGGCCAAGCCTCAGACGGCCTGGCTGACATACTAGGCAAGGTTGAAGTTGGCCAACGGGGTGTTACTAGCCTTACCGAGGTGAAGATCGATCAAGCTGCCGAAGACTTCCAAGGCGACGCCAGTCGGCATCATTGCCGGTTGCGCTGGTCTTTACGTGGGATTTGGCCTGAGTTTCGCCCCAGGCTGGGCTAACGGCTGGCCGGTAGGGCCTCCACGCAAGGATCTCTTTGCGTTCGTAGTCTGCTTGGTGTGGACTATGGGACTCGCGAGCTTCGGGCTCGGGCCCGCTTGTTGGTTCGGTCACCGCCACCAGCCTGCGGAACGAGCCGAGAGGGGGCAGTGGTTCAGAGCCATTGTCTTTTTCGCGGGATGGGCCGCACTGGCTGCCTTTCTCGTGTTCCAGGCATATCCCGTGCTTTGGAACGAAGTCGGCTGGCCCGACTAGTCTTCGCCTGTTGGCACTGACTCGGATCGTCGGTAAGTAACTTGGGAACCAAGACCGGCGTCAAAACGAGTGAGGTTTTGCGAGGCTCGAGATGCCGTTCTTGGTCTGTGCCCTGGTTCTGTTCGGACGTTTTCCAGCGCAGACGGTCGCGACAAGCGAGATCGATGCCGTCATTGCGCGGGCGGATTCCCCTCGCGAGGGAGACAGCGAGAAGATGGCGAAATGGGGGGACAAGGCATTCGAGCGCCTGCTTCCTGTCGCGGAGAGGAGGTTCGCCGCAGAAGGCGCGTCGAGCGAGAACCAGTCGGCCCGAGCTGCGCTGGCGAACCTCACGCTCTACTTGTGTGTCTCCGCGTCACGGGCGAGAACTTCGGAAATGACAGGGCTCTATCGAAAGGCTCACAACTCGGAGCAAGTGCGGTTGTTCCAGTGGATGGCCGAGATCGGAGATGTCGCGCCCAACAGAGACCTGTTCGACGATGCAGTCTGGAACGGCTCCGAGGATCCCAACACATTGTCCAAAAGGCTGTCATCCGTCGATGCACTTTGCCGCGCCGGTGACCGGGCGGCTCTGGACGCTCTCACCAGGGTTCTGCTTAAGACTTCGAACCCCGACCTTGAGAAGAAGGTCTTCTGGAAGATAGCGTCTACGGGCGATGACGCCGCCCTCAATGCGGTCCGAAAGCTCCGGGACAGGGGCCGCACCCTGCCACCTTTGGCCGAACGATCACCGCTGGAACTTCAAAACGCCAAGAACGTGAAGTCCACGACCACCGACAAGAGCGGGCGGCGATGGGGCTTGATCGAGTGGGACGGACTGGGTGCGCCCGACGATCTTTGGATCGTGAAACGGGAGGGCAACAAGTGGGCCGATCCCGTGTTTACCGGCGTGAACACGTCTTGGCCGCGGAGCCTACCGAGTGGAACACGAGCCAAGGGCGCCGAAGAACACGACGCGATGATGGCGTC
The DNA here is from genome assembly GCA_029781035.1 of Armatimonadota bacterium. Taxonomy (GTDB): domain Bacteria; phylum Armatimonadota; class Fimbriimonadia; order Fimbriimonadales; family Fimbriimonadaceae; genus JAEURO01. Next base: position 12,446 of record JAKOXK010000089.1, on the reverse strand, counting down.
GTTTGTCGACAAGGGCGGGTGGAAGAAACTCATCGATGATCCGGACACACGGGTTGACACCGATGGCGACGGCTACACCGACCTCGTCGAACGGTGGTTGGGACTTGACCCCGCCGATCCCGACACGGACGGCGACGGCGTGCCAGATGGCCAGGACAGGAACCCCCTGACCGGCAGCCCGCCGCAGACCGACGAGGAACAGGCGATTTCAGCCGCCCTGTCACCCTTCCTCATCCCGGGAAGGGGGGCTTCCCACAACACGATGATAGAACTTCCGAACGGAATGAAGCCCTTTGAGCTGTATTCCTCGAGTGGGCTTGTGTTGCCGAGAAACCCGGTCATTAAGCCAGAAGGGCGGCTGTTTGGCTATTGGTTCTCAGTCGCGAGTCCGGTAGCGTTCTCTCTCGACCGAGGAGAGGCGACCGTGAGCGTGACCGAACTGGGTGGATACTACTCGACTGGCTGGCAAGTCCGGGTGAGGAAGTTCGATGGCGACTGGTATGCCGTGGACATGAAGGTGGTCTGGGGCTCTGTCTCTTAGCTGGCGGCAACTCCCCAGAGCGGTGTCTTCGACGGCCGTTCGATGTTTTGGGGCCGGAGTGAGGCTCTTGAAGCCCAATCACTGAAACCGAGTCCGGTGAGGCGCCCTCCTTTTGCTGGGACGTTGGCCCGATCGTGCTTGCGTCGACACTGGTCAACAAGGTTGTGTCACAAGTCCCCTTGGTCTTGTGACGGGTCGGGATTGGAACGAACATCTAGTAAAATGATGTCCACATGTCTGGCGCCTCGACGATCGTCCGGTACGACACGCCGTTCGTGCTTGGAACCGAACTGACTCCCAAAGGCGATCAGGAGTCGGCGATCGAGCAACTCGTCGAAGGGGTCGAGAACGGGTACCGCTTCCAGACCCTGCTTGGTGCGACGGGCACTGGCAAGACGTTCACGATGGCGAGCGTCATTCAGAAGCTCCAGCGACCGGCGTTGGTCTTTGCTCATAACAAGACGCTGGCTGCTCAGCTCTGTCAGGAGTTCAGGGCGTTCTTCCCCGAGAATTCGGTCCAGTACTTCATCAGCTATTACGACTACTACCAACCCGAGGCGTACGTTCCAACAAGCGACCTCTACATCGAGAAGGACAGCAGTGTCAACGAGGAAATCGAACGCCTTCGACACGCTGCGACGCAAGCGCTCCTTGAACGACGAGACGTGGTCGTGGTCGCCAGCGTGTCATGTATCTACGGCCTTGGGTCGCCCGACGTGTACGCCGATTCAGTCGTGACCTTTGAGACCGGCGCCGACCTGAGCATGCAAGACGCCATGCAGCGTCTGGTGCAGATGCAGTTCACCCGGAACGACGTGGTCCTCGATCGCGGTACTTTCAGGCGCAAGGGCGACGTTTTGGACATCCAACCGAAGGACGAAGAGATCGTGACGAGGGTCGAGTTCTTTGGGGACACCGTTGAGAGGATCCGCCTCGTCGATCCCCTCACGATGGAAGTCTTGGACGAGCCGACCCGGTGCTCGATCTTCCCGGCTACCCATTACGTAACCCCTTGGGAACGGATCGAGACCGTCCTCGAGCAGATCGAGAAGGAGCGCGACGAGCAAGTCCTTTGGTTTGAAAAACAGAACCGGCTCTTGGAGGCTCAGCGGCTCAAGCAACGCACCGACTTCGATCTGGAGATGATCCGAGAAGTGGGCTACTGCAACGGCATCGAAAACTACTCGCGGTACTTCGACGGTCGCCAGACGGGCGACCCGCCGTACACTTTGCTCGACTTCCTGCCGAGTGACGCTGTCGTCTTTATCGACGAGTCTCACGTGACGCTGCCCCAAATCCGGGCCATGTACAACGGCGACCGACAACGGAAGTCTGTGTTGGTCGACTATGGGTTCCGCCTTCCGAGCGCGCTCGACAACCGCCCTTTGAAGTTCGAGGAATTCCTTGAACGGGTGCCACAGATCGTCTTCGTCAGTGCCACGCCTGGATCGTTTGAGGAGGAGCACGAGGCACAGCGCGTGCAGCAAGTCATCCGACCGACATACATCGTCGACCCAGAGGTCATCGTTCGGCCGACCAAGGGACAAATCGACGACCTGCTGCACGAGATTCGAGGGCGCGTGGACAAGGGAGAGCGCACTTTGGTGACCACCCTCACCAAGCGGATGGCCGAAGACCTGACCGGGTATCTCGAAGACCTCGGTGTCAAGGTCAACTACATTCACTCGAACGTACACTCCCTTGACCGGCCCGAGATCCTCCGCGACCTTCGACTGGGAGTGTATGACGTCGTTGTCGGCGTCAACCTGCTGCGCGAGGGACTCGACCTGCCCGAAGTGACTCTCGTGGCAATCCTCGACGCGGACAAAGAGGGGTTCCTCAGGTCGGAAACGTCCCTGGTGCAGACGATTGGTCGCGCTGCACGAAACGTAGGTGGTCAAGTCCTGCTGTACGCGGACACCATCACGGGTTCGATGGAGCGGGCGATCGCGGAAACAAACCGCCGCCGTGAAGTGCAACTGGCATACAACATCGAACACGGAGTGGCGCCTCAGACTGTCCGAAAAGAAGTTCGCGAGACAGTCAGGTCTTACCATGAGCCTGATGGCAATGCGGCTCAGGCAGGTTCGGAGACCGGTGATCTCATGGTTCGCGAGGTGTTGGCCAAGTACGGTGTCAAAGCCCCGCCGACAGAGACGGGAGGACCGCCTCCCCCGTTACCGGTCGAAGGCGACCAGGAGTCGCCGTTGCTTTCCATTGGAGGGAAAGGTGCCCGGGTTTGGATCAAGCCTCCGGTTGACACAGGATCTAACGCAACCGAATCCTTGGATTCCACAACCAGCCCCACTGCGATTGCGGAGCCAGTGCTGGACATCTCGAGCATTCCACTCTTGATCGACCACCTCGAAAAGGAGATGAAATCGTTGGCCAAGGCCATGGACTTTGAACGGGCCGCTGTGGTGCGAGACGAGATTGCTGCCCTTCGCAAAGTCATGGGAGTTTCCTCCGGCCGTATTGGTGTCAGTGCCAAGCGCAAAGATCCACGACGACGGCGCGGATAGGTCCCAACGCGAGCGCGCACACCATAGCCCTTCGCCAGTCGAATCGGCAACAGGCGAAGGGATCGTCTTGCACGAGTTGCGTTCGGGTGCGTGCTTAGTGCTTGACTTTGAAGTTGACCGTGTCTTGCTTGGTCCCTGCCTTGATCTCGGCCCGGTAGTTTCCGTTCTTCAAGGTCAAAGTGAACGCCCACTTCCCATTCTTGACCGATGTGCTGCTCTCGAACACTTGCTTGTTGCCTTGATAGACGTACACGCTGACGGTGCGGGTGTTCGCCGTACCACTCATGGAAACCCTGGGGCCTGTGACCGTGGCGCCGTTGCGAGGCACCGCGACATCGACATTATCGTTGCCCCCGCCCGAGTTGGCTCCGACTTTGAAGTTCACTGTGTCTTGCCGCGAACCGGCCTTGATCTCGGCTCGGTAGCTTCCGTCCGCCAAATTCAGAGAGAACGCCCATTTCCCGCGATTGACGGAGGTGCTGCTCTCGAACACGCGTTTGTTGCCTTGATAGACGTACACGCTCACCGAAGGCGTGTTGGCCGTCCCGCTGACAGAGACTCGGGGACCGGCGAGGGTCGCGCCGTTGTGAGGAACCGAAATGCTAACGTTGTCCTGTTGTCCACCGCCGGTGCGCACGACGAATTCAGAAGAACGACTGAGCCGCCCCTGCTCGACCACAACCCGATGGGGGCCGTCACTGAGTCGAGGACTGACCGACCAGCGCCCATTCCTGACGCCCGGCTTGCCCGTATAAACGAGTTTGGCGCCTTGATAGACCTTAACGGTCACTGTGCCCGAGTCGCCACTCCCGCGGATCTCAACGTTGGGTCCGCTGAGGTTGGCACCGGTGCGTGGCGAGTCGATGCGGAGTCCCTGCTGCGCTTCGAAGCCTTCCCGAACGCTGAATGTGACCTTCCTCGTCATTGTGGGCGTCTCGGCCACGAATTGGAACTCACCTTGTCCAAGGTTTTTGGTGACGGACCATCGTCCATGTTCGACAACTGCTCGACCTGAGAAGACCTGCTGGGGGCCCCTCCAAATCGTCACTTTGACGGCGTCGGCGTCCGAAGTGCCGCTGACAGTGACCGTAGGACCGCTCAGTGCGGCTCCGTTCCGTGGGCTGCGTATCTCAACGTCGCCCCCAAGCACTGGTCTGGCGAACGACCATGCAGCGCTGAAAAACAAGGTACCGAAGACGAGGGCACGGCAGGTCATGATGCCCGTATTATACGCGGGGTATTTCGGTCCGGAACTTTGGAACACTCACATTGCCGACCGTGTCTTACCAGTCTTGTGGCCCGCGGGATCCTCTAGAAGGAACAATTCGCCGCTGCGCGAGCCGACTTTCGTCATTCGCGGCGGAATGCCACAGCATGGCGGCCGCGCAGCGTGAAGACCCCGGTCGTGCCTGGTTCGCAGACACCGTAGACCCAGTCCACGGGCCTCACCCGCAGACATTGTCCGTCGCTCGTCCGTAGTTCTACGACCGGCGTCCATCCGTTCTGTTCAGGGCTTCCCGCGTCTTCGATCTCGTCCAGCGCCGCGTTGACCGCGTATCTCTTCGTCACAGTTGCCCTGAGTCGCTTGGGTCGGTCCTTGAACGCATCCCAGCCCGCGCACAAGAGGCCAACGATGAGTCCGAACAGGCACACAGTGGCGCCAGCGACCCAGGTCAAGGCAGCGGCAGGCAGGGGGTTCTCGTGGATCCCGTGTTGGGCGCCGATGAACTCGAAACCGAGCATGAAGAAGGCAAACCCGAGGACGAAGATCCCTGCGACGACGCGTTCAGCGGTCAAATGCTTGAGGTCCCAGTGCTTCTTTTCCTTCCAGAAGAACGCGACGCACCCCATGAAGATCCCAGCACCCATCACAAGAAAGAAGAGGGCTGTTCCAGGGCCTTTGACCGAATCGTCCTTGACCCGATGAGAAAGGAGTGCGACCGCATATCCCGCCAAGCCGCCACCGCCGAGGGTTCCGATCGCCATCAAGACCAGCACCATCATTCTCTCAGCGCTGTCGGTCGGGTCACGCCAACCGTCGTTGAAGAGCTCGCCCAAACGGTCGGAGTCCACGAGCACCATGATACGCTTCGAAACGGGTGTCAGTGGCGTCGGCGGTTCCCTAGAACCCAATTGAACTGGAGCGGGTGTTTTCGAGGTCTGACTCACTCCAGCCCTGTCGCCAATGGATTCCAAGTGCGATCATGATGCTGACGGTCACGACTACCGCCGCCAAAGCGACCAAGCTTGCAGAGGGCCCGATCAAGTGGACCGGATAATGGTGGTAGCGGCTTCCCCCGGGCCAGACCACTTCGCCGTAGCGGAGCCCCAGGATCCCTTCGGCGCAGAAAAGGCTCAAACCGATCGGAAAACCTGCTCGAACGAACCAAGCCCATCCTTGTCATTTCCCGTGACGATGAGTCTTGGATCCTCAAAGGACTTCAAGGACGTTGGGCTGGCCCAATCCGCAATGGCAAAGGAAGAAGTTGGGAGGGCGGGGCTCGTGAGCCGTTCCTGATCTGGGCACCGGGAAGGGTAATGCCCGGGGAGACGGGCGAGCTTGGAACCATGTTGGACGTCGCTCCGACGCCGGCGGAGATGGCAGGGTCCCCAAGGCTGGACCAAGCTGAGGGAGACAGCTTGGCTGCCGTGATCCGTGGTGGATTGTCCAAAGACCGCACCTACTTCTACAATGGACTCAACATGAGGCTCTTTGCGGTCCGAGAGGGGAAGTGGAAACTGCATGTCGCCACATACAGCCAACTTGGGCTCAAGTACTTTGAAGACCCGATGCCGCTGCTCTTTGATGTCGATGCGGATCCAGGTGAGACCACGAACGCCAGCAAGCATCATCCAGATATCGTTGTGAGGTTGAAAGAGCTCATAAATAGTAGACAAATGACGGGATGACGGGTACGATGCATTTTGGAGAGCACCATGCCCAAATCGGATGCGTTCGATTTCCCCGAGATTCATGTCAAGTCGGTTGATCTGTCAGAGCCGCTGAGCGTCTCACCGCAACCGCCTACACCGTCGGCGTCAGGTACATGCGAGACCAAGGGCGAGCGCCTTGCCCGTCAGCGGATCCAGTGTTGGCAGATCAAGCATGAAGCCGAGCAGACGATGAAGCGTCTGCGCACAGAGATCGAGAAGATGCTCGCTGATGGCGAATTTGTGGGGAACACGGTCGGCTACGTTACGTGGCAAACGTCGAAGATCCTCAAAGCTGATTCGCTCGGTCTCTTCGAGACGATTGGCCCTAGCTTGTTCGTCCGCGTGTCTGAAGTTCCGACTCCCCAGATTCGTGGACTGATCGAAGCGGGACACATCGGGCCCGACGCAAGTTGCCTCCAATGGGAGACAGTGCGTCGGCTCGTCACCCGATTTAGGTGATCCTGGTAGAGTCTGAACCGTGTTCATGCTGTTGCCGCTGGTGCCATTGCCGCCTGTCGCCTACATCAAGACGAGCATCGAGGGAGTACCTGTCCAGGAACTCAGGGTCAACTTGAAGGATCCGGCCGTACGAGTCGGCGTTGTCCTAGCTCAAGGCTTTCCTGGAGGCGACGAGGAGTTTGGATCTATGGTGAAGCGTGCGGATCCAGTCGCCGCTGTCAATGGTGCTTATTTCAGCAAAGAGACGAAGAAGCCGATCGGGGACATCGTGATCAACGGAAATCTGGTCAATACGGGCTTGATGGGCACGGCGTTGGCTCTCACGAGCGATGGCCGACCTGACATCCTTCGTGTCGTGCGGAGCCGACACATGGACTGGACTCGCTACAGCACTGTCCTGGCCTGCGGTCCAGCTCTCATGCTGGACGGGAAAGTCGACGTGAATTCGCAAGATGAGGGGTTCCGCGATCCGCATGTGACGGGATCCACCAGAAGGATGGCCATTGGGTACACGAAGGATCGCCAACTGGTAATCGCGTTCATCGACAAGCCAGTGACCTTTGAGCAAGAGGCCGAAGTGATGGCAGGACTCGGTTGCTACGAAGCTATGAACCTCGATGGTGGCGCTTCGCTTGCCCTATTTGCTGATGGGAAGACTCGGTTGGCCCCGGGCCGAAGACTCACCAATATCGTCGCGGTCTGGTTGGGCAAGTGAACCCAGAGCGGCTATGACGGGACAAAGGTGACGACGATTGAAACGCGCCCTCTGCTGGCTCAGACGCGACCTCAGACTGTGCGACCACACGGCGTTGCATAGAGCCACCGAATCTGCCGATGTCGTCTTCGTTGTTTTCGTCTACGACACCAAGATCCTTGCCGCTCTACCCGATAAGGACGACCGGCGGGTCACGTTCATTCACCAATCGGTCGAAGATGTCGCGGAGTCACTGCGGCAAGTCGGGTCGTCACTGCTGACGCTTTACGGTGACCCCGTCGAAGAAGTGCCGCAACTAGCACTCGACCTCAAAGCTGAGACGGTCTTTGCCGCGCACGACGATGATCCTTACGCGCTGAGACGGGACGCTGAAGTGAGAGGCCGACTGGCCGGATCACGGATTGGATTCGAGACGGTCAAAGACCATGTCGTCTTTGAACGACGGGAGATCGTGACCGACAGTGGCCAGCCATACAAGGTATTCACACCTTACTGTCGCGCATGGCGGTCTCGACTCAGCGTTGGCGACGTTGCCGAACAGCCCGTAGACGTCGCTCGATTCCATCGAGCTAGGGAAGATCCAGCGGGAAGGGCCGTTCAAGGCAACCGCGAACTCAGTCAGCTTGGATTTGTGCGTTCCGAACTTTGGCTAGCTCCTGGCGAACGGGGAGCGCGTCGCCAACTCGACGGATTCACCGCTTTGATGAAGGACTACGCCTCCCAGCGGGACTATCCCGCTCGATCCGGCACTTCGGGGCTGAGTGTCCACTTGCGACACGGCACGGTCTCAGTCAGAGCCTGCGTCCGGCGTGCGCTCGAACAGGGATCAGAAGGGGCAACCAAATGGTTGAACGAGATTGTTTGGCGGGAATTCTACCATATGGTGCTGTCGACGAGCCCGCGTGTTGTGGACAAGGCCTTTCGGAGCGAGTTCGACGCCGTGTCCTGGCCCGGCGACCTAAAGCACTATCAGGCCTGGGAACGGGGACAGACAGGATATCCGATCGTGGATGCAGCCATGAGGTGCCTGCATGCGACGGGTTGGATGCACAACCGTTTGCGCATGGTCGCTGCCATGTTCTTGACGAAGGATTTGTTACTCGATTATCGCCTCGGTGAGGCATGGTTCGCTCGAAAGCTACTTGATTTCGAGTTGGCGAGCAACAATGGCGGGTGGCAATGGTCCGCGTCCACGGGCGCAGACGCTCAGCCTTGGTTCCGGATCTTCAACCCAGTCACGCAGAGCCAGCGGTTTGATCCTGAAGGCACGTTCATCCGAGAGTGGTGTCCTGAACTCGCCGGACTGAGCGAGGAGACCGTGCACTGGCCCTTGGGCTGCAGCCCGTTTGAGCGGGCCGCAGCCGGAGTCAGTTTGGGAATCGACTACCCCGAGCCGATCGTCGACCATTCCCGACAACGGAGCCTGGCTCTGACATTCCTGAAACGAGTCACCGCGGCCAAGGCGCCAGACTGGGAACGTGAGCCCAGTTAGTGCATATGGCAGAATAGGGCTATGCGGATTTGTCGGAGGAAAGGGGAAGAGATCAGATTTCGGGAATCTGGATTCACATTGATCGAACTCTTGGTGGTCATCGCCATCATAGCGATCTTGGCAGCCATCCTCTTCCCGGTTTTCGCACAAGCTAAGGAGTCAGCGAAGCAGTCCGTCTGCCTGAGCAACCTTAAACAAGTTGGTCTGGCGGCGTCCTTGTACTCGAACGACATGGACGACAATCTGCCGTCATGGGCTGCACGAGTCCGTCCTGTCAACGGAGGCACCAGCGACTACATTCCTCCGGACATGCAGTTGATGCCCTATATGAAAAACGACCAAGTCTGGACATGTCCGAGCGACCGGGTCAACAGGGCCAATCCCAACGGTCTGCCGTGGTGGGACGGCAACTACAAATACAAGCTAGTCAAACGCTCGTACGCCTACGTAGGGCCGATCAACACGGTCGAGGCTGGCAAAGAGGACAACAACACTGGAGTCTTCAAGTTCAAGAACCCCAACAGCTGGGACACAATCGGCCGGAGCACCACCGAACTGGACGCTCCCGCCGAGACGATTGCTTTCGTCGAGCAGTGGTCAGCCTCAGTCCTGGACCAGTATGTCGGTGAAGTCTGGGGCTCTGGATTCATCGACTGTGACACACACAAGCTCCCAGGACGCCACGTACCGTCTCAGGGGCCCGAAGACAGCGCGCCCCCCGGTTGTTCCTACCAGTATCAGACGAACAAACCGACTCCGGGCCACCGGGACAAGGGCAACTACATTTTCGCGGACGGTCATGCCTCGATCAAGACATGGAGCGCTGTTCGCCACAACGATTTCTACTTGTTCAAGGCGGCGAAGCCGAGCAAGACCTTCACTCCCTAAGAGCCAGTCGGACCGGCGATGCGCCGTAACTGAGCTAAGAGCTCCGGGCGGTTTGATTGCATCCAAGGATCGTCGCCCAGTACCTCCAACGCCCTTTGAGCGTGTAAGGCCGCTTCAGATGGCTCGCCATCTGCATGGAGGAGGATCGCCAGCTCCTGATGGACATGAGCATCCGTGGGGTCTGAGTCCAAGAGCTCCCGCATGAGCGACAACGCTTCGCTGCCTCTGCCGAGTTCCCGCAAAACCCTTCCAACGCACCACCGGGCACTATGAAGGTTCGCTTTGTTTCCCATGGCCTCTCGGAGCGGGACGGCCTTCTCGAAGTGGTCGAGCGACTCTTGAAGCCGGCCTGCGTCGAAGAGGCTCCATCCCGTATTGTTGTGCAGGCTTGCAAGCCACCTCCTTGCCCTCGGATCAGAAGACTCACTCGCCATGGAGATTCCTTTGAGGTTCCACTCAAGGCCGTTGTCCGAGTCCGCAATCGCCAACATGTGGATGGCGTCTATGAGCAGCCCTGCTTCTCCTACTTCCTCGCTCAGTTCGGCGGCCCGTTTGAAGTGTGGAATCGCGGATGTGGGGTTTCCTGAAGAGTTCAAGACGCGTCCGAGCTCGAGTTCAAGCCGGACAGAAGCCCGGCAGGGCGTTTCCGGCAACAAGGCCTGTGCAGCCCTGAGTTCCGATTCTGCTTGGGCGAACTTTCCCTCAAGACCGAGAGTGCGGGCGACTTGAGTATGGATCTCAGCTTGGATTTCAGGGCTCGACTCCGAGCGCAGAGCACTTTCAAACCGCTGGCGAGATCCTTGGGGATCTTGAAAGTCCCACAACGCGTCGAGGTCTTGCATCGACCGGTTTTACCGTCTACTGAGATGGGGTAGTCCACGACGAGTGCCATTATTACGGCCCCGGAGCCGGGTAGCCTCCGACCGTGGATTTCGGATTGCACGTCGATTCGGCGGTGGAGAGGGCCTCGACCATTCCGTCTCGGTTCTACACCGACCAGTGTGTCTTCGATGCCGCCAAGGACGCCATCTTTGGTCGCAGTTGGCAGTGGGTGGGAGACACCGATCTTGTCAAAGTCCCCGGGCAGGTCCACCCATTCACTCTCCTTGAGGGGTGTCTTGATGAGCACTTGGTTTTGACCAGGGACCGGGACGACACTGTCCACTGCCTGAGCAACGTGTGCACGCACCGGGGCAACTTGGTGGTGGAAGGCTCATCGAACATGAACACGATGAGGTGTCGGTACCATGGCCGGCGCTTTGGGTTGGACGGATCGTGCCAGTTCATGCCCGAGTTTGAAGACGTCCACGGATTCCCTAGTCAGTCAGACGACCTTCCCAAGGTTCCTTTCGGCATATGGAGGAAGTTCCTGTTCTGCTCATTGAGCCCGGCTGTGTCCCTTGCGGCCTTCCTGAAGGACATGGACGATCGCGTCGGTTGGATGCCGGTCGAGGAGTTCGTCCACGCGCCCGAGCGGGCCCGCGACTACCTGGTCCATGGTCATTGGGCGCTGTACGTGGACAATTACCTTGAGGGCTTTCACATTCCGTACATCCACGCCGCCCTCAATGCGACTCTCGACTACGGATCGTATCGATCTATCCTGCTTGAGCACGGCAACCTACAACTGGGTGTTGCGGCCGACGGCGAAGAGTGCTTCAAACTCCCTCAAGGACACCCGGATGACGGGGCCCCAGTAGGCGCGTTCTACTTTTGGCTGTTTCCCAACCTCATGTTCAACTTCTACCCATGGGGACTTTCGATCAACGTTGTGAAGCCCATCTCCAGGGATCTGACCAAAGTCTCCTTCATCCCTTACGTCTGGGACGCGTCCAAGCTCGGACTTGGCGCCGGCAGCGCACTCGATCGGGTGGAGCGGGAAGACGAGGCGGTCGTGGAGATGGTTCAGAAGGGTGTGAGGTCGAGGTTCTACGACCGGGGACGGTTCTCACCAAAGCGCGAGAACGGAGTACACCAGTTTCACCGAATGTTGTCGGAGTCATTGAGTTGAAGGTCTTTGCCGTTGGTTTGGGCAGTCTCGCCTTGGCGATACTTCTGGGAGCGTTCGGCGAGCATGCCCTTCGAGGTCGAATGGCTGAGGATTTGCTCGCCGTCTACGGGACGGCCCAGAAGTACCATGCCTTGGGTTCCGTGGTTCTGATGGTGTTGGCTTTGGGCGAGACGTCGTTTGGTGCCTCTCGACTGCGAACCGGTTCCTGGTTGTTCGCCAGCGGTCTCCTCGTCTTCTGCGGAACCCTGTACGGGCTGTCTTTCAGCGGCATCCGGATCCTGGGGGCGGTCACTCCGATCGGCGGTGTTCTGATGATCGGTTCATGTGCTTGGATGGCGTGGATCGTAAGCCGGACAAAGCCAGCTGCCTGACACGAAAAAGTCCCGTTGTCAGGCAAGACAACGGGACACGCTCACGACGTCGTGAGTCCGAGCCGACCTAGGCGCGCTTGCGCCGTGCCACGACGGCGGCAATGCCGGTTCCTAGCACGAGGAGCGTTGCGGGCTCAGGCACCACGTCAGCCGAGCTAGTAAAGGAGGCCGTGTAGGTCACGGTGTTGCCAACCTGTGTGGCGTTGGCAAAGCTGAAGCTGAACTGCTGGTTCTTCAGGTTCAGGGGGACGTTCGGGCCCGTGAAGGACACGAAGTCACCTGTGATCTGGCTTGCGCCGAGATCGAACGGGTTCAGGAACGTGCCGCCTGAGAAGTCGATCCGAAAGAGGGGGTTGTTGATATCGTTCGTATAGAACAAGACACTCCCTCGACCCAGCGTGTACAGCGTGTTCGGGATGACGGTCGTCAGCGAGACCGGATCCATCTGCATGAACACGTTCGGGGTGGAGCCGCCGCCCGTGAATCCGGGTGTCTCCAAGGTCAGGCCGTTCG
>JAKOXK010000016.1 GCA_029781035.1 Armatimonadota bacterium | reverse complement strand
GTGACTCAACTCGCAATACGTTCTGCTGTTCTGTGACAGGCGACGTCAGCTGTTCCCACTGCCCCCCCCAGGGCGCACGGTTTCAGGTTGATCTTGATTAGAGGCACTCGGATCGAACTGAGTCCTGGAGTGATCACTTGTCTCAGGTCTCTTTGAACCGGCGCTTCCGGGAGGTCTTACCAGTGCCCGATCCGGATGACTGGACGCCTGGAGACCACCGAGAGAGGAACCTTGGTCACGCGCTACAATCGGGCCTGTGGCCAGGATAGGATTCGTCGGTCTGGGAGTCATGGGCGGCCCCATGGCTGGGCACCTTCTGAAGTGCGGCAACTCCGTCAAGGTGTTCGCCCGCACTCCCTCAAAAGCGATGTCCTTGGTTTCGCAGGGGGCGATCGCCGTTGACGGGATTCCAGATCTTGTGAAGGATACAGACGCTGTGTTCCTCTGCGTGACCCGTAGTGAAGATGTCGAAGAGTGCCTGGGGGCCTTGGTTCCTCACGCCACGCCCGGAACGCTCTTTGTCGACCACTCGACGATTGCCCCGGATGCTGCCAAACGGCTCCACTCAGATCTTGAGTCGGTCGGACTGGCGTTCGTCGACGCACCGGTCACAGGAGGCTCCATGGGTGCTCAAAAGGGTCAGCTCACGATCTTTTGTGGTGGGAAGCGGGAGGCGTTCGAACGGGCTCTGCCCTTGATGTCCGCCTATGCCAAGAGGGCCGAGTACGTAGGAGGCCCAGGCGCAGGGCAGACGATGAAGCTGGCGAACCAGATTGCAGTCGGTGGTTCGCTGTTGGCCCTGTGCGAGTCCCTGGCCTTTGCCGAAAAAGCTGGCCTCGATTTGGCACAGACGCGTGATGTGCTCGCATCCGGAGCTGCTGGCTCGTGGGCGTTTGACAACTACGGGCCCAAGATCCTGGCACGGGACTGGTCGCCTGGTTTCAGTGTGAAGAATCAACGCAAGGACTTCGGCTACACCATCCATGCGGCCGAAGAACTGGGGGCGGCTGTTCCGGGAACACGACTTGTGGATCGGTTGCTGGCCGAACTGGACGGGCAAGGTCACGGTGAGTGGACGACGGCGGCGCTGTTCGATGTACTGGTTCGCTCCGATCCGGACTCATGGAAGTAAGTCTCTCTGGCGTCACTCAACGCTTCGGTGCTGTGACAGCGCTCGACGACGTCGGCTTCAGGGCAGGCCGAGGGGCCATTCATGCCCTTGTTGGCGAGAACGGGGCAGGGAAAACGACCTTGATGCGCGTCCTCTTCGGTGCTCTCCAACCGAATGCCGGGACGATCGAACTTGACGGCAAACCGGTCCACTTTCGGAACTCGGCTGACGCCATCAATGCCGGGATTGGGATGGTTTCTCAGCACTACAGCGTGATTCCCGAACTGACCTGCTTGCAGAACTTGATGCTAGGGGCAGAGCCGGGTTGGTTGCTATCCGAGTCGAAGGCCAAGTCGAGGGCGACAGAGCTGGCCGGCAGGATGGGCTACTCCTTCAACTGGGGGGATTCTGCCGAGGGACTCAGCCCGGCGGGAAAGCAAAAGCTGGAGATCCTCAAGCTGCTCTGGCGAGACGCCAAGGTGATGATTCTGGACGAGCCCACGGCCATGCTGTCCCCGGCAGACTCGGAGGCCCTCTATTCCAGCCTTGCATCACTGGCCGCAGGCGGGGCGACGGTCATTGTCGTCACCCACCGACTTCCCGAAGTCATGGACCACTGTCAGACAGTCCATGTCCTGCGTGGTGGCCGAAACGTCGCCAACAGTTTGGTCGCTGAAACGGGATCGCGGGAACTGGCCGAGATGATCGTCGGTCATGACATCGACGAAAGGGCGGTCGAACAAAGTACTGTGGGCGACGTGTTGGCCGGAGTCAACGGAGTGACTCTCAAGGGCTATCGAGGTGACGATGCGGTCGAAGATGCCACGTTCGTGCTTCGGGCAGGCGAGATTGTCGGACTGGCCGGGGTGGACGGAAACGGACAGAGAGAGCTGTTTCAAGCGCTTCTCGGTCGGCAACGACTCTCCCGCGGGTCGATCATGTTCTCAGGCGAGGACTGGACAGAAACCGGTCCGAGGGAACGGATAGAACGGGGCCTTCGCCTAATCCCAGAGGATCGGCACCTTGAAGGGGTCATCGACGAATGGTCGCTTGAAGAGAACGCGGCACTGGGGCTGCAGCGCCTACCGCCGTTCGCTCGAGGTCTGTGGGTGGACTCGGCCGGTCGGCGTGACGCGGCCAGCAGAATCGCTGACAGGTTCAAAACGAAGCATGGGGGCCTACGCCAGAAGATGAGCAGTCTCTCTGGCGGTAACCAACAGAGGTACGTGGCGGCCCGAGCGCTCGAAGTCGCACCGAAACTGCTGTTGGCGTTCCAGCCGACGCGGGGGCTCGACATCGACGGTACGGCTCAAGTCTACGGTGCCATCCGTCAAGCGTGTCAGCAGGGGGCGTGTGCCTTGGTCGTTAGCTTCGACCTCGACGAGCTCCTGGAGCACTGCGACCGGGTACTGACCATCTTCCACGGGCGTGTGCAGGAGCCTCCCGCGGGCCTTGAACGGGATCGACAGGCAATCGGAAGGATGATGGTGGGAACGGGATGAGGTTCCCACGACGGAGGTGGGCGACATCAAAGGCCTAGGGGCAAGGCACATCGTCCTGGTCCTCTGTTCATTCGCGCTGGTCTGGCTCGCGCTCGCCGCGACAAAGGTTCCTCCACTCGAGGCGCTAGGTCAGCTAGTACAGGGCAGCATGGGAAGTCCGGCGGCATGGAAACAGACATTTCGCGAAATGACGCCGCTCCTTATCGCGGGCCTTGCGGTCTTCCTTGCACTCAAGGCAGGGCTGTTCAACATAGGAGCGGACGGTCAGCTGGTCATCGGCGCCGCCGCCGCCGCCGCGACAGCCATCAAAGTGCCCGGGCTCGGAGGTGTCTTGTTGGCTTGCCTCGCGGCCATCGTCGCTGGCGGCCTCTGGGCCCTCCCTGCAGGCTGGATTCGGGCGTACCGAGGGGGTCACGAAGTCATCTCGACAATCATGCTGAACAACATTGCCGGATTTCTGACGGTCTGGCTTGTGACCGGGCCGATGCGCGATCCTACACAGCAGAGCGGGACGACCGCCGTACTGAGCTCCGACTCCTGGATCCCAGCCGCCGTTGCCCAGCCACCCTTCAGTTTGAGCTGGACCTTGCCTGTGGGGATCGTCGGGGTGGTCGCCATGGCGTTATGGCTCAAGCGGACAGTGGTGGGCTTTGAGCTTTGTGCGGTGGGCGCAAACCGGACGGCCTCAGAGACCGCCGGAGTGAAGGTCAAGGGGGTGACGGTCTGGGCTCTGATGGCTTCAGGAGGGCTTGCTGGGTTGGCCGGAGCTTTCTTTGTTCTGGCGTATGAGCATCGCTTCTACGCGAACTTCTCTCCAGGGTACGGCTTCGATGCTCTCGGGGTGGCTCTTTTGTCCGGGGGCTCTCCTTGGGGTCTCCTACCTGCTTCATTCCTGTTCGCCGTGCTCAGCTCCGGATCCTCGGCCATACAGCTGACAGGCGTGCCGAAAGGTTTGAACGGGATCTTGCTGGGCCTGCTCATCATCGTTTTTGCCTCGGTACGTTACAGGAGGTCGCGCCTTGGCGATGATTGACCCGACCCTTTTGGCAGCAAGCACGATCACCCTCGGTGCGCCACTGGTCCTGGCCGCTTTAGGTGGCCTCACGAGCGAGCGGTCTGGCGTCATGAACATCGGGCTCGAGGGAGCGATGCTGGGTGCCGCCTGTGCGACGTTTGTCGTGGGCATGCAGACCCAGAACCCTTGGCTGGGACTTGCTGCGGCCCTCGCTGCGGCGATTCTGCTGATGTTGCTCCATGCCGTCCTGACCCAGGCCTTCGCCATCGACCAGATCATCAGCGGAATGGCGATCAACGCGATCGCAGCCGGAGGGACGAGCTTCCTGGGAAAGGCCATGCTGGACGAGACTTCCTTGCTCAGGGCGCCGTTCCTGCCAACACAGACTTACTGGTGTGTGGCTGCCTTGGCTGTAGCCACGCTCGCGTTCTACCTAAGATGGACTCGAGGTGGCGTACACCTCCTTGCGGTGGGCAACGATCCCGACAAGAGCCGTCAAATGGGCCTTGATCCCGTCAAGGTCCGGTACCTGGCACTCGTGGCCACCGGACTGCTGTGCGGCTTGTCTGGTGCCCTCATCTGCAGTAACTCAGGGAGCTTTCGTGACAACATGACGGCTGGCCGCGGGTTCATCGCTCTCGCTGCACTGATTATAGGAGGCTGGAGACCACTGCCGACCTTGGCGGCCTGTTTGGGGTTTGGCCTCATCGAGGCTCTCCAGTTGCACCTCCAAGGAACCCAATTGGCGGGCGCGGCTGTTCCGACTGAGTTCTGGACATCCTTGCCATACTTGGTGACGTTGGTCGCCATGGCTGGGCTCTTGGGTAAGAACCGAGCTCCGGCCGGACTGGGAAAGCCCTGAACATGCTTGTTTGTGCCGCCATCGCCCTGGTCAACCTTTCGCCCTCTCGGTTCGTCATCGACAGTTGTTCCGCCGCACAAGGAGCCCTTTCGAAGGCGACCATCACCCTGAACGTTGACAGCCAGGGGGTGTTGAACCGAGAACGGGTTATGTACGTCCTGAGTTACGATCGCGCGACGGGCGCCGATCTGACAGTTTCAGGCGCCCGGACCTTGAGGGTCGTCGCGACCCAGAACGGTACGTACCAGTACGACCCTCAGTCCAGGCAATACGCCTACCAGGATCGCCCCAACCCAGACATTGTCGAGGCCTTGCGTCGGTCGGTAGGCATCGTGGATGAGCTTGTAACGGCCCTGTACAAGCCCGACGGGCTGGGCCCTTGGCTCAAGGCACTGGCTACGGCCGACCAGTGGACTTGGGACTTCTCCGGCGGGCAGATCGCCGCTGTGGCACCGTCGCCCGTTGGAAAGATGGCCATCGTGATGGACCCCAAGACCCGGTTGCTCCGAAGGGTCTCGTACCGCACGGACCGCTATGGCACGGACTGGACGCTCTCCTATGGCACCCCGCCGAGCGCTATTGGCTTCGTTCCTCCTCAAGGTTCCTTTGAGACCAAGGAGATCTCGCCATTGGTGACCGCGCCGACCTACGCCTCTAACGAGGCCAGGACCATCTGCGAGCGGGTCTTTTCGCGCTATGACCACCCGAAAGCCCTTGGCTACCAAGTCAGCGGGGAAGGCGAGTCGATGAAGGTTTGGGTAGCCGGCGACAGGGCCAAACAGGACGATGCTCATGCGACATGGGTCCTGGCAGGCAATGACCTTTCACTCTGGGACAAGAAGGGTTCCTGTTACGTCACCGGCAAGACCAGCCTAGGCCAAATCGTGGACTCTGTCGCGAGGACCGGCACCCGGGTCGAACCTCTCCTCCGGCTGATGTTGCGAGGCATCAACCCGATGCGCTTCTATTTGGGACAGCACGCGAACGTGAGCCTGACAGGTCGGACTAAGGTTCAGGGTGAGCCCTGTTCGATCCTCCAGGGAGATTCGGCGACAAACGGGGTCTCGCTGATCGTTCGCAACCGCGACGGCTTTGTTTTAAGCTTGACCTCCCTCTTCAAGGGACCGACAAGCGAACAGTCAGCGGCGCGTGTTTACACGCCGCTGACTGTCACATCTGACGTGTTCCAAGTGGCGCAACCACCGGGAACGTTGGCGAAGTCGGTATCGGAATACGCTCAGAACAAGTGAGCGAACTGACCCGTTGTGAACCACTTCACGGCCAGGGTGATCGCTTTGTCGTCCTCCCCGAACTTGGCGATCGGGGCTTCCTCGTCCGGCACGAGGCCGTGACCCTCCAGGCGCACGCCCTTACCGGTCACGTAGTCCATGACGGGGTACTGGAGCAGGAACTTCTCCGCGATCGGGCGCATGAACGAGGCCAATACGGCTCCAGCCGACTTGCTCCCGATGAGCCGGGCGTCTCGGTACTCATGTAGCGCAGCCGCCATCATCTCGCTGGCGCTGCCGGTGCCGCCATTGATCAGGACGACGATCTTACCGGTGTAGAGCTCTGAGCGCGGATCCAAAGTCCGGAGTCGATCCTTGTCCGGAACCCAGTTGGCCACAGCAAGAGGGTCTGTACCAGGTTTGCCGGTCTCTTCCGCGTACTTGTCCGCCATCGTCCTGTTGACAAAGGTGCCAAACGCAGTTTTTGTGTCGATGAAGTAGCTCGCAAGGTGAAGCAGGTTCGAGACCTGGCCTCCGCCGTTGCTCCGGAGGTCGAGGATCAGGTTCTTGGCTTTCATAGCCTCATTCATGATCTCCGAAACGCGAGACTTGCGGTACCCGAGGTCGAACGTCGGGATCGTGACCAGGGCTGTATCGCTTTCGACCCACTTGATGGTCTCGGGCATGTCGGTCGAGAAGATCTTGCGGGTGATGTCATAGACGTTCTTCTTTCCATCACGGTCCACCGTGACTTTGACTCGGGTGTTCTCGTCTCCCGCGAGGTCCGCAGTCGTGTGGACGGGCTTGCCGTCGGCAGCCACGATGAGGTCGCCGGGTCGGATTCCCGCCTGGTCGGCCGGGGCGTTGGGGAAGACAAACACGATTCGGAGCCCTTCTTTCTCGATTTGGACCCGGACTCCGAGCCCAGCCATCTTTCGCGTGTTGCGGGCGTCGGCGGCCTGAGGTGAGAACAGCACGATGTGGCTGAACCCAAACTCGTGCAGGGCCTCGTTCATCACATTGGTGAAGTCGGCGTCCGTTTTGGCGTCGTCGACCTCTTTCTCGTGCTCCTTGACCAGGTTGGGCCACTTGGAGAAGTCGACTCCTGGCACGTAGGCCTGGTGCGTGATGATCTGGTCCATGTCCTTGAGTACGGCCTGCTTTTGATCGGTCGTGATGTCCTGGGGGACAGGCGACGTCTGGCCATGAGCGACGGCGAAAGCGAACATGGCGGCAGTGGCCATGGTCCAAGTGCGGAGGCGTCTGAGCATCTTCTGGTTCCAAATCCCGGAGGGCCGGGCTACTTGCTGCTATTACAAGGATATCGGCCCGTCTGGTGCCCGGGCCTATACCATTTTGACGCAGAATCTCGGACCAAGGCTCACATGAGGTGGGCTTTCATCGTGTGGAGCGCGATTTCAAAATAGATGACGAGTCCCGTTGCGTCCACGAACGTCGTGATGAAGGGAGCGCTCATGACGGCGGGGTCGATGCCGATCCGCTTGGCCGCGATCGGTAATAGGGAGCCCACGGTGGTCGCCCATAGAACGATCGCGGGCAAGGCCATCCCCACCACAAAACTGACTGCCGAACCGCTCTGCCACCGGAAGTAGGCATTGAGCCAACCGATCGTACCGAGGCACGCTCCAATGATGACGGCCACGACAAACTCACGGCGCATCACCATGAACCAGTCTCTGGGCGAGACCTCTTGGAGCGCAAGTGCCCGCGTGATCGTTGTTGTGACTTGGGAGCCGCTGTTGCCTCCCGCGCCGATGAGCAAAGGGATGTAATAGGCGAGCGGGTTCATGTGGAGCGAGTCGTCCCCTTGGCCGTAGTGGCGGAGCACCGAGCCTGTGAGGGTCTCGGCGAAAAAGAGGGCCAGTAGCCAGGGGAAGCGCCGCTTGTACAGCTGCCAAACACCCAGCGAGAGATAGGACTCGGCCGAGCCCGATACACCGCCGAGAGCGAGGACGTCTTTGGTCTCTGCCTCGCGGATGATCGTCTGGGCGTCGTCGCCGGTGAACACGCCCATCATGCGGCCGCGTTCGTCCAGGACGGGAAGGGCGTAGAACCCGTACTTGGCCATGCGGCGGGCGGCGTCTTCGTCTGGTTCCTCGACGGACGCGACAACGACGTCGGTCTTCATCAGTTCCGAAGCCGTCGTCGAGGGGTCTGCTCGGAGGGCCTTGCGGAGGCTGAAGACACCCTGCAGGAACCCACCACCGTCAAGGACATAGACCTCGTTGACCGTTTCGTACTTCTCAATGGGGGCCGACCGAAGGTCCTCCAGCAGTTGCTGGACGGTCGTGAGCGGCCCGACTTCGAAGAACCGCTCCGTCATGATCCTGCCGACAGAGCCCTTCGGGTACTGCATGAGACGGCGGATCTCGCGAGCGTCTTCGTCGGGAATCACTTCGAGGAGGGCCGCAAAACGCTCCGGCTCGAGCTCCTCTTGAAGGTCGATCGCGTCGTCCATGGGAAGGACGTCCAGGTATGCAGCGAGTACGGCGTCCGGGAGGTGCTTGACGTAGGCCCTGGCGGTTTCGGTGGGGAGTTCAACGATGACGTTGGCCGCTTGGAGGGAGTCCAGCTTGTCGAGGATCTGTAGGCCCTCTTCGACATCGAGTCTTTCAAGGGCCGCGGCGAGGTCCTCCGGATACTCAGTGGCCAGTTCCTGCTGGACCAAGGCCGAGTTTTTGACCTTCCACAGGGATCTGAGTCTTTCGACCAGGCTTGCCGTTCTGCTGCTGTTCGACCTCCTCGCCATCGTTCACCTCGGTGTTGTTCGGCGACCGGAGGCCCGGCAACTTTGCCGGTCAGCCTGCGCTCGCGCCCAATCGTGTACTTGACCCGTCCATATCGTTCTCGTCGGTCGGCGCGGGTTCAGCGGTACCATCCGCGCACGTGCTGCGCCGTTTCCAGGAGAGTCTCGAATCTACCGGCCTGATACCACCCGGCGCAAGAGTCCTTGTCGGCTATTCGGGCGGGGCGGACTCGACTTGCATGCTTGACCTCCTCTGTCGGGCCGGTGTCGACGTCGTCGCAGCCCACTTGCACCATGGCCAGAGGCTGGAGGCTGACGCCGAACTCGAAGCGTGTCGGCAGTTCGCCGAAGGCCTCAACGTCCCGTTCGTGAGCGGTGTGGCCGATGTCCCCCGTCTGTCGAGAGACTTAAAAATGAGCCTGGAGGAGGCGGGACGAAAGGCGCGGTACCAGTTCTTCAAGGAGGCCAAGGCAACGACGGGCTGTCAGTGGATCGCCACGGCCCATACAAGAGACGATCAAGCTGAGACGATCCTCTTGAACGCAGTTCGCGGGAGTGGCCTTGCCGGCCTGGCCGGGATCCCTCGGCGGCGCGACGACATTGTGCGTCCGCTCTTGGATTTTCGAAGGGAGCAAACGCGGCAGTATTGCCGCGAGAGGGACCTTTGGTTCCACGACGACCCCAGTAACGAGGACCTTGAACTCACACGAGCCCGAATTCGGCACCGAGTCTTTCCCGAACTTGAGAGAGTGAACCCGTCTTTCCGCGAAGCTCTCGTCAGATTGGGCGAGATCGCCAGCGAGGAAGAGGCCCTCCTGAACGGGATTGCAGCCGCAGCCCTCGAGAAGTCGGAGCGGCACTTGAATGGAACATTGAGGTTCCTGACCATGGATTGCGAGGTCGCCTTTGACAAAGGGGCCCTTTGGTCCCACCCGCGAGCAGTCATCACCCGAGGTTTGAGGCTGGCCACCGGAGTCATGGGCGGACATCTCGACCATGCTCAGACCGCGGGGCTGTTCGAGTCGCTCAAAACCGCCAAAGGAGCCTGGACTTTGCCGTTGGGAAGGGTCGTCGTCGAGTGGGAGGGCAGCCTCATCCACTTACGCGAACTGCTCCCGGCCGTCCCCTATCGGTCTTCACTGGAAGTGCCCGGCATGACCGAGAGCGAGGAATTCGGATGGAGATTGAGGGTGGTTGAAGCCGAGGTGCGGGATTTCCGGCGCCAGCCAGGATCCCTTGATGTCGTGATCGACGCCGTCTCGGTGAAGGGTCAACTCTATGTGCGGGCCTCTCAGGTCGGGGAGGGAATCCGACCTTTGGGCCTGGCGGGAACTAAGAAGATCAGCGACCTCTTCCAACAATCAGGGCTCACTCTCGCCGCACGGAAAAGGCTGCCGGTGGTTTGTGATCTGATTGGTCCGGTATGGGTGCCCGGCATTTGTATCGCCGAACGGGTCAAAATCACCGACAATTCGACCAAAGGCCTCAGAATGAGCTTGGAGCCGCTGTCCGGCCCGCCAGGCGTTGAACCATAGGAACGCCAGAGGGGTCTTAGACGTAGGTACCACGGGGGCTAAGAAAGCCCTGGAGTCACATTGAACAGAAGCAACCTTCGCGCCCTAGTTTGGGGAACCACCATCTTGCTCGCGATCATCGTCGGCATCAACCTGCTGTCCGGCTCGGGTGGGTCGGCGATCTTCAGCACCAGCCAACCCATGAAGTGGGACTCGGTGCGGTTCCAGAAAGAGGTGGACCAAAACGGGGTCAAGAGCATCCACTGGACTCAGATGGACCTCATGGGGGATACGACTCAGGGCCAGAAGTTCGTCGTTGAGGGCTACGGCAGCTCCGATTCGCCCTTTGCTTCGGAGAAGCGCCAAGAGTGGACCAAAGACGGAATCGAGGTCAAGATCGAGTCGACTCCTCCCGCCCAGGTCGCGCTGCAAGCCATCGGTTACCTCTTGATGCCGGTCATTGTGATCGTCGTCTTCTGGTTCTTCTTCGCACGGGCGGCCCAAGCTGGTGGCAACCAAGCGATGAATTTCGGCCGAAGTCGTGCTCGGCGCGCTGGAGAGCACGGGCCCAAAGTGACGTTTGAAGACGTAGCCGGCATCGATGAAGCCAAAGCGGAGCTTTACGAGATCGTCGATTTCCTCCGGAACACCAAGAAGTACGTCGCTCTGGGCGCCAAGATCCCCAAAGGCATCCTGCTGACCGGACCTCCGGGCGTCGGCAAGACTCACCTGGCGCGAGCGATCGCCGGTGAGGCTGGTGTTCCGTTCTTCCACATCAGCGGCTCGGACTTCGTCGAGATGTTCGTCGGTGTGGGCGCCGCCCGCGTGCGCGACCTCTTCGAGACGGCCAAGGCTCACCGGCCCTGCTTGATCTTCGTGGACGAAATCGATGCTGTCGGCCGACAGCGGGGTGCAGGGCTCGGCGGCGGACACGACGAGCGAGAGCAGACCTTGAACCAGCTCCTTGTGGAGATGGACGGATTCGACCCCAACACGGGTGTAATCCTCATTGCCGCGACCAACCGGCCCGACGTCCTGGATCCGGCGCTACTGCGTCCCGGCCGTTTTGACCGCCAGATCGTGGTAGACGCTCCCGATTCACCGGGCCGTGAGGCGATCCTCAAGATTCACGCGAAGGGCAAACCGCTCAATACGGACGTCGAGCTTGGCACGATCGCCAAGCGGACTCCCGGATTCACGGGCGCCGACCTCGCCAATGCGCTGAACGAGGCAGCACTCCTGGCTGCACGGCGCAACAAGAACAAGGTCGGCATGGCCGAAGTCGAAGAAGCTCTGGATCGGGTGATGGTCGGGCCGGCGCGCCGCTCGAGAAAGATGGTTGAGAAGGAGCGCGAACTGACCGCCTACCATGAGGCGGGTCACGCCATCGTTGGCGAGCTTCTTGAGCACTGTGACCCGATCCACAAGGTGACCATCCTTCCGCGCGGCATGGCGCTGGGCATCACATGGTCGCTACCAGAGATCGAGAAGCACAGTGTCAGCCGCTCAGAGCTGATGGACGACATCAGCCAGCTCCTGGGCGGTCTCGTGGCTGAAGAGATCGTGTTCGGCGAGCGGTGGACAGGTGCCAGCAACGATCTGGAGCGGGTGACCCGGATCGCCCGAGCCATGGTTTGCGAGTTCGGCATGAGCGAGAAGATCGGCACTTTGGCGGTCGGACACCGGACGCGCAATCCCTTCCTGGGCCGTGAGCACGTAGAAGACCGGAACTACTCGGAGGACGTGGCGAAGCTCATCGACGAGGAAGTGCGCCACATCGTCGACACTTGCCACCAGCGAGCCCACGACATCCTGACCCAGAACAGGGACAAAATGGACGAGATCGTCAAAGCGCTTCTTGATCGCGAGACGCTTGGACGCGACGAGTTCCTCGCTCTCATGGGAGGTCAGCCTCTTCCCGACGCGCCCGAAAACCAAGACATCTCTGAGGAACCGAACACGGGTGCTGACTCAGGAGACAGGAGGCCGACGGCGGCCCCGCCTAGACTAGAGCCAGGTACTGCATCGATGTAGTGATACGGTATCATGCGGACTGGTTCGGATTGGCATGAGCGTCCAGGAAGCGTATGACCGAGGATTCAGTCTTCGGTGTGAGGGTCGCTACGGTGAAGCGAAGATGGCCTTCCAGCAGGCACTGGCTCAGGAACCTGGTCATGTCAAAAGCCGATGGCAGTTGGCTCTGATCCAGTGCTTCGAAGGAGACTTTGACGGATCGCTGGATGCACTCAAGGCTCTTGCGGATCAGAACCCAGGGAACCTTGACGTCCTCAACGACCTCGGAATGACATACAACATGCTCGGCTACCAGGACGAAGCCTGCGCCGTGTTCCGACGGATCCTTGAGATCAGTCCGGACCACGAGAACGCCCTCCGGCAGATCAAATATTGCTGAGAAAAAAGGCGCGGGATCATGCCCACGCCAATCGAGCTCTTTGTCGTTTCTCCTCCCGCCTTGAAGAGCGGGCTCGTCCTTAGTATCTGGGTTTGTCGTTACTGGATTGTTAACGACTAGGCCCTGGACTGAACCGTTCCAACGATACAATCAGGCGGACACAGTGATCCTCGTCATCGACAACTACGATAGCTTCACCTACAACCTCGTCCAGTACCTCGGGATGTGCGGGGCGAACGTTCGCGTCGTCAGGAATGATGAGGTCACGGCTGACGAGATCGTGGCGATGAGGCCAGACGGCATCTTGCTGTCCCCTGGCCCCTGTCGGCCCACAGAGGCCGGGGTGTGCACCGACGTCAGTCGACTCGCCTTGGCCGACAACAGCCCCTTGGCGGGAACTCCGCTGTTCGGAGTCTGCCTTGGACACCAGGCCATCGGCATGGTAGCAGGAGCGGAAGTCGGTCGCGCGGCGACCATCATGCACGGGAAGACAAGCCTCGTCCGGCACGACGGAGAAGGTTTGTTCCAAGGTCTGCCCAACCCCATGCGGGCCGTGCGCTACCACTCGCTCTCTGTCAACCCCCAGACGCTGCCGCCCGGGTTCATTGTGAGCGCGACTGCAGAGGACGACGGCGAAGTGATGGGGATTCGGCACACGATCCGGCCCATCGAAGGGCTCCAGTTCCATCCTGAGTCAGTTCTGACTCAAGACGGGATCCGGATCCTCCAGAACTTCGTGGCCCGCGTTCAGGGCTAGTGCGTGGCTCCCAGCGAGACATCGCCGACTCTCAGGCCCTCTACCTGCCAATCGCCACCTGACGGCTTAGTGAGCCGTAGCACGACATCCGCTGAACCCTGCTCGAAAGTGACGTGGTCCGTGAAGGTCATCCTAAGCACGGATCCTCTTTCCGATGACGTGTTAGCATCGATTCCGGTGATCTGTGACCGTCCCGTGCGGAAGGCGCCATAGGTCGACTTGAACGACTTGAACACGTCGGCAGTAGCCGGAGCGCGCAACGTGTCCGCGAAGTCAGGAGTCGCGAACTGGGCCACTGTGCCGGGATCCCACGATGCGCACATTGCGACCATGACGGCCTCGCCGAAGCTCTCCGCACTTCTGGCCTGGGCCGTTCCCTTTTGGATCAGGGTAGGGAACAAAATGGCCGAGCCGCCGCAGCAGAGCAGAACGAAGCCCGCGAAGATGGCCAAGATGATAAGAACGGGCTTTTTCATGCCGATGCATGATGCCACATGTGAACCCGAAAACCTCCGGCGGAACGGGTGGATTTGAGGCAAAATGAGCGAATGGCGCGCATCACAGTCCCAGAAGCAGACGATCTGATCGACAAGGAGTTCCGAGTCCTTGACAAGGGGTTCGTCCGGCTCGTGGACTACCTCGGCGGGGATCAGCGGATCGTCCAAGCCGCGCGCGTGAGCTATGGCGCCGGCACCAAGAGCTATCGGCAAGACCGGGGCCTCATCCATTATCTGATGCGCCACGAGCACACGTCGCCTTTCGAGCAGGTCGTGCTGACCTTTCACTGCAAAATGCCGGTGTTCGTCGCTCGGCAGTGGGTGCGTCACCGCACGGCCAGGCTCAACGAGATCAGCGGCCGATATTCGATCATGAAAGACGAGTTCTACGTGCCTGAGGCTGGACAGATGTGCGCACAAAGCCCTGATAACAAGCAGGCCCGCTCTGACGAGACCGTTCCAGGCGCGGAAGATTTGATCAGCCAGATGGTTGAAGACCAGACACTTGTCTATTCTCATTACCTAGAGATGCTGGAAAAAGGGCTGGCCCGAGAAGTGGCGCGTACCAATCTGCCCTTGAACCTTTACACGGAGTGGTACTGGCAGATCGATCTCCACAACCTTTTCCACTTTCTCGCCCTCCGGCTGGACGCCCACGCACAGTACGAGATCCGGGCCTATGCCGAGGCGATGGCCCAGTGTGCAAAAGCCGTCGCGCCCCTCGCCTACGAGGCGTTCCAAGAGCACAAGTCAGGTGCAGTCAAGTTCTCGAGATCGGAATGTGCGGCGCTGGTCCGTTTGCTCGAGGGCCGTGAGCCGGGGCTTGAGGAAAAGCCGAAGTCACTGTTCGATGAGAAACTGGCCAAGATGCGAGCGGCACACGCCGTCGAAGAGCCTGAAGAGCCGACGGTCTGACTGTCTGCGTTTGGAACGTTCTAACCTGCTGGACCGGCTCGGATCCATTGGGCAACCCTGGCCGGTGGCTGGATTGATCACCGCGGCAACGAGGGGTACATCGGCCGACTGATCGATCGCACGTCCACGAGCCATTTTCCGTTCTGCTGGACAAGGTCGACAGAGAATGGCTCTTCATAGGCCATCTGAGAGTTGGCGTCTTTGGCGACTTGCAGGCCGACTTTGGCGTGCCCGGGACTCGGGCGGGTGTCCTCGGTGACACGCCACGAGAACACGTAGAACTTGCCATACTGAAGGGTCTTCTTCCACGCTTCCAGTACCTGTTCCCGCGACCGCGGCGGGTTGAAGTAGCTCATGTCGGTCAGCGTCTGAGCGTCACCCTTGGCCAATGCCGTCATGAACCGAGCTGTGGCCGTCGTAGGCGTTTCCCCCGCGGTGGCGATCACGACACCAATGGCTGCCAGGACGGCGACCACTGAGATGAGGAGCCAGTTACCTCTGCCGGATTGCATCATCCGGGGCCGATTATGACTGAAGGTCACCACGGTACGCGGCCAGAGTCCGCCTTAAGGTCGAACTGGGGTCGATGAACCACGACATGCCCTTTTTCTGCAACACGAACAGCACGGTGTCCGAATCGTTGCGGCCTATGTGATAGGTCACGTACACCCAGGCATATCGCATGTTGTTGTCTGGAGGGTTCAGTACAACCTTAGAGACCTCTATGGAGGCTCCGTGCTGGATCTTCTGGAAGACGAACCCTTCCAGAATGTTCGCGTCGGGCTCGGAATCGTTTGTGACGAGCAGGCTGGTGACTGCCGCCAGGTTCGATTTGCCTATTGCGTCGTGGAACCTCATGACCGTGCTGATGGGCCCCTTGTTCCGGGCGACCCAGAACACGCTGAGCGTGAGCAGGGCGAGCGCGACCGAGGCGACGATCGAAGCTTTTCTTTTCTGAGTCGCGTTCATGGAATAAGATTCTACCGATCCAGTGAACTGATGGACCTTCGGTCCGTCATTCTGGGCATATGATGGACTGACGTGGTGCGCACTGCCACAAGTTCCGGAGACAGAATGAGTAACGAGTTCAGCCGTCGCGACTTCCTTGGCCGGGGAAGCATGATCGCCGTGGGTTTGATGGCTCCGCCGTGGCTGTCGGCCATCGCCAAGGCCGACGTCATCAAGCAGTCCAAGGGCGGCAAGGTCAATCCGGACAACGTCTTGGTCGTGTGCCAGTTCTCGGGTGGCAACGATGGCCTGAACATGATCGTGCCCTGGTCGGACGCCACCTACCATTCCCTTCGTCCGACGTTGGCAATCCCCGATGACCAAGTCATCAAGCTGAGCGACGACCTCGGGTTCCATCCTTCGATGACGGCCCTGAGCGAGCTCTTCAAGCAAGGGAAAGTGGCCGTGGTCAACAGTGTCGGATACCCCAATCCAAACCGATCGCACTTCAAGAGCATGGACATCTGGCAGTCCGCGTCGCCGGACAGTCGGTTGCGTTATGGGTGGATCGGCCGAGCGTTCGACGTGAGGGCGGCTTCAGGGCAGATCTCGCCGGTTGCGGGAATCGGGCTGTCGGTGGAGAAGCCGCTCGCCTTGACGGCGGACCACGCGAGCATCCCCTGCTTCGCGAGCTTGGCCGACATCCAGGCGATGGTCGGTGACCCAGACACCGAAAAGATGTTGCGTCAGATCCAAGGCGCAGACGCGGCGCAGGGAACCTCGACCCGGGTCATTCAGCAAGCTAACAAAAGCGCGCTGGACGCGATGACTGAGCTCAAGTCGAGGCTCGACAAGTTCTCGCCTGCTCAGACATACGGCACCGATCCCTTTGGACAAGGTTTCAAGCAGATCGCTCAGATAGTCGCGTCGTCGCCAGCAACCCGGGTGGTTTACTTCAGTTCCGGCGGATTCGACACGCACAGTCGACAAGCCGAGCAACAGGCCAAGCTTCTGAAGGAGTTCAGCGACGCCGTCTACGCCTTCCAACAGGAAATGGAAGCAGCGGGCAAGGCGGACAAGGTGACCGTTCTCGTTTTTAGCGAGTTCGGGCGCAGGTCCTATGAGAACGGGTCAGGCGGTACAGACCACGGCAAGGCCGCGCCCATGCTCCTGATCGGCAAGAACGTCAAGGGCGGCTTCCACGGTCCAAAGCCTGACCTCCAGCACTTGGATGATGGCGACATCACGTTCAAGACGGACTTCCGGCAGGTCTACGCAACGGCCCTCGACAATTGGATGGGCATCGACTCTGAGGTCGTCCTCGGGCAGGCCTTCACGCACGTCACCGCTCTTTAGCGCCCGATTCCGTTTGCCGCAAGGGCTCGTCGACCGTGTCGGCGGGCCTTTGTCCTGTCATAATCTCCAACCGTCCATGCAGATCGTGGTGCCTGACGAGTTCAAGTACCTCTACGTCGAGGACGATGAGCACCCCATCGTCAAGATTCCGGCAGAGGTGTTGCGTAAGCCAGCCAGGGCTGTCGCCAAGATCGGTAAGAAGCACCAAGCACTCGCCGACAACATGCTGCGGATCATGCGCAAGGCTCACGGCGTCGGACTCGCTGCGCCCCAAGTTGGCGTGCTGGAACGCGTGGTTGTCGTGGCTCCGCAGGGCAGGGCGATGGTACTCGTGAACCCGGAGATCGTCAAGTCCGAAGGTGACTCGATTGGTGAAGAGGGCTGTTTGAGCATCCCAGGCCTCTACGGCGACGTCCAGCGGGCCGAGTTCATCGAAGTTCGGGCGCTCGACCGCAAGGGCCGCGAGGTCGAGTACGAGATGGAGGGCATGGCGGCGAGGATCGTCCAGCACGAAATCGACCACCTGGACGGTGTCCTTTTCATTGACAAGGTCGATCTGGCGACACTACACTGGATGCACCCCTACTTGGACGACCCGAGGGCGGAGTGAGGATCGTCTTCTTCGGGACAGCCGATTTCGCCGTCCCTGCCTTGGAGGCGGTACACAAGGATGTCGTCATGGTGGTGACGCAACCTGACCGACCGAGCGGGCGAGGCATGGAACAGAAGAGCTCGCTGGTAAAGAGGCGGGCCCAGGAACTCGGTCTCCAGATCCAGACACCGGAGCGTGCACGCGAGCCAGCGTTCGTCAGTCTCGTCGAAGGCCTCCGGGCGGATGCCCTGTTGGTCGCTGCCTATGGCCAGATCCTGCCGGTCCGTTTGCTTGAAGCAGCCCGATGCGGGGGCATCAACTTGCACGGTTCGGTACTACCGCGCTATCGCGGTGCCGCGCCGATCCAACGATGTCTCTTGAACGGTGACACCGCGACCGGCGTGACGCTCATGCAAATGGGCGCTGGGATGGACACGGGCGACATCATCGCGATCGAGACTCTTGAGATCGGCTCTGAAGAGACGGCCGGTGAATTGTTCGGCCGGCTGGCCGAACTGGCTGGCCGCATGGCTGCCGAGTGGATGCCACGGATCTGTAGTGGGGACTATCAGCGGATTCGCCAGAACGAAGCCGATGCGACTTATGCGCCAAAGACCGAGAAGGCCGAGGCCGAGATGAGTTTCGGACGGGACGCCGTCGAGGAATTCAACCGGTATCGGGCGTTCACACCGTCTCCGGGCGCATTCCTGAACACGCGGTTTGGGCATGTCCGCGTGTCGAGGGCCAGCCTCAGGCTCAGTGTCGATCCAGGTTCTGGGATCGTTGCCCGAGTCAAAGGAGAACTCACGGTCGGCTTTCGAACCGGGGCTATTGCTTTTCTTGAGGTGCAACCGGAGGGTAAGAAGCGGATGGGCGGCGGAGACTTCGCGAACGGGGCACGCCTTTCGGTCGGAGACTGTTTGGCACATTAGGGAACCACAAGGATGGACAAGCGAGCGCATGAGGTCCTCGGGATCGGTGAGGGAGCGTCGGAGAGGGAGGTCCGCCGTGCGTATCGGGCCCTCTTGTTCGATCTTGAGGACAACGGTCAATCAGACCCTGAATACTTGGACAAGAAAGAGCGCCTTGAGTCAGCCTTTCATGAGTGCCTTGAGAAGGCACAATCCAACCAAGACCCGGACGAGTCAAAGAGCGCTTTGGAGAACGTTCAGGCGGATCCTGAAGCGATCCGCAAGAAGCTGGGGATCCGGCTCGCGATCGGGCTGTTCATTGTTGCCGCGATCATCCTGGCCTATGGGTACGTGAACAACTGGATCCAGTACGGCGGAGGTGAATCGCACACTGACACGGCCGGCATGATAGCAGCCCTCGAAACGGTCGGTAACACGACGAAACTCGTCGTGTTCAAAGCGGACGGTACGAAGATAGACGTTCCTGGCTATACCCCCGGGGTGACAGACCGTGACCCAGCCTGGAGACCAGACGGCGATCGCCTCCTCTTCGTCAGCACACGAGGCGACGGCAACTTTAACGTGTACCGATGGAATCCCAAAGGCGGTTTGCCGGAGCTCAGATCACAAGGTGGTCGGTCCAAAGCCAACCTCTACTTTGGGTCGACGAACGACGCCGCGACAAGGGACAACGCATTGCTGACTTCGGGCGGGTTCGTACTGCAGTACAACCAGAAGACCGCCCAAATGACCCAGCTACTGCCGCCGTCGGCCCGGAAGACCGAGGGAGGCTCAGCAGAAGAGGGCACAGGCTCGATCAGCCAGATGGAGTCTCTGTACAAGCAGATTGGGACAGGGTTCATCCGCGCCGTATGGGGCAAAGGGAGGACTTCGGTGTGGACGATCATGGCGACCGATAACGGCCAGGCTCTCGTCTACCAGCCACTCGAGTTCGAACAGGGCCCGGATGGAAAGCAGACGCTGGCCAAGCCGTTCCGCCTCATCGACGCTGAGAAGATCCAGTTCTCTTTGGACAGCGAGGGCCGGTTGTTCGCGGTCACGACGGGGCCGACGAAGATGGATCTGAACCGAACGGTCGGTTATGCGGACAAGTTCTCGGCCGAAGTCACAGAGCGGACTCAGAAGGCCCATCTCGACACTCTGCCCGATGCAGAGAGGGCCGTGGCCAGTTCTGCGATAGAAGACCAGGTGCGTCTTTCACTCAAGAAGGTCGAGGAGGCCGTGTCCACGGCCCAGATCTATGTAGTGGGAGTTCCAGGCCCAGGTGGGCCAGTCATCCAACCGCTTGTGGGCTTGAGCGGAGCCGGACGAGTCTTCAGCGAGCCGGCCGCTTCGCCGACCGACGACCGCGTCGCTCTCGTTCTGACCCAGATCGACCCGAAGACGAACAAGCCGTCAAAGGGCATCGTGATCTTCTCACCTTCGAGTGCTCCCATGGGAGTCGTCGAAGGCGATGTCGGGGATCCATCCTGGAGCCCCGACGGAAAGAGGCTCCTCTTCACGATGCGGGTACCACCGGACGGCAATCGCGCGGTCTACGAAGCAGACTTGGTGTCTCAGAAGCTCAACAGGATCTCGCAGTCAGGGGACTTCTCCGCTCCGGTCTTCAGTCCTCAAGTCCCATCTTCTTCAAGATAGAAGTCGTCGATCTCCCGGGAAGGAACGGCAGGATCACCACCGTTCCCCCGTATGCCTCGACGACGGGTGTCTCGGGTAGTGCCTGTGGCTGGTAATCGCCTCCTTTGACGTGAATGTCTGGCTTCAGCTTGGCGATCAGGTTCACAGGAGTGTCCTCGTCGAACGCCAACACCGCATCCACACATCGGAGTGCCCCGATGACGCGCGCACGGTCTTCGAGAGAGTTCACCGGTCGGTCGGGGCCCTTCCCCAGTCTGCGGGCCGATGCGTCCGTGTTGAGGCCGACGACGAGCATGTCCCCCAAAGCACGTGCGCCCTCCAGGTAGTCCACGTGTCCGGCATGAAGGATGTCGAAGACGCCGTTCGTGAAGACCAGAGTTTTGCCGCGACGGATTTCCTCGATGTGCCGTATCGTGTCCTGACTCATGTTGCCGTCCTCAAGTTTCGTACGATTGTGTCCATAACTTGACCGACGCTCGGGTCTCCCGAGAAGCAGTTGTGTATTTGTCCATACGGGCAGGACCTCTCGGGCTTCGTGATCGTGTAAAGTCCGACTGCAGGCCGCCCGAGTGCGGCGGCAAGGTGGGTGCTCCCGGTGTCGCCGCCCACATGGACCGTTGCGAGGGAAACGAGGGCGATCAGTTCGGCGATGTTGGTCTCACCAACCATGTCTAGGGCACGCGCGGCTCCGTGCGACCGCACTTCGTCCCAGACGTTCCGGTCTGCAGCCGAACCGAGGAACACACACTGTGCCCCCTCGGCGTGGAGCCTGTCCGCTAACTTGGCGTATTTCGGCGCTGCCCATCGTTTGGAACTCCATCCAGCTCCTGCGTTGAGGACGACCGTCTGTGAACCGGTCCAACCCTGTGCGGCCAACTTCCTCGAGACTCGTTCAACGTCCTCGTCCCGGGGCGCAAGGCTGAACTCGGCCTCCTCGGCCGCGCAGCCCAAGGCACGAGCAACATCGACCAACTGGTCGACGATGTGCAAAGAACTTGGATCCGGCAGGACTCGCTGACTGACGAGCCACGATCCTTCCCGCTGCCAGTGGTAGCCGAGCCGCCTCTTGGCTCTCGCCAGGGCCACCAAGATCGAAGACTTGAGCAGTCCCTGCATATCAAGGGCCACATCGAATTCTCCCCATTCCCGTGCCACTATAGCCCGACTTGGCCGCTCATGGACATGGTCCACAGCGTGGCAGCAATCCACAACGGAGCGGAAACGCTTGTCCACGACCCAGCTGACTTCGGAGTCGGGCCACTGTCGTTTGATGGCCGTGGCGGCGGGAAGGGTGCAGACGACGTCGCCGAGCGAGGATAAGCGGCTAACGAGAACGCGCACCGTGTGCCTCCTCGACCAAAGTCACGACCGCGTCCGTCACGGTTTCAGGCGGGATGTTGGAGATGGGTCCGTCGCTCTGCAACACCATTCCTGCCTCCGTCCAAGGTCGATAGCGGCGAGGATCAGTAGGCCCGAACACACTGACGACTGGGGTTCCCAAGGCGGCTGCAATATGCCCTGTGCCGGTGTCCGATGCTAAATGGACGCTGCTGAGAGCGATAAGCGCCATCGCGGACCGGAGGTCATGGTGCCCAACCGCGTCGAGAACACCTTCGACGGCGAGGTGAGGGTCGGACTTGCCCCCGATCGCCACGACCTGCATGCCTCTCGATACGAGGCTTGCCGCGACGTCAGAGAACTGCTCTGCCGGGTAGGTCTTGGATTTCTCACCCGCCCCCGTCTGGATCGAGACGATTGGGCGGGACGCATCAAGGATGTTCGTCCAGAAGCCCGCGTGTTGCCCGGTCTCAGGCATCAGAGGGTAGTCGGGAAGATCACAGTCTACGCAACGCTGAACAAGGGCGTGCGCCAACTGAACCTCATGCGGCCCTTCAGGGCTGAGATTGACCGGATGGTTAAGAAACGAAGCCAGGACGTCCGTGGCGCGGCTAGCGAGTCGAGTCTTGGCACCGGACAGTCGGAGGAGAATCGCTGTCTTCGAGTGGCCCTGGAAGTCAAAGCCGACGTCAAACCGGTGTGCCCTGAGCCTCGTATAGGTGAGAAACTGCTCTCTCCAGGTGGTTGGCGACCAGCGGTGTTTCTTCCATCGACCGCGTGGAACCACATGGGTCAAACTAACCAGATTGTCAGTATCGACGACGTCACTGCAGCGCTCTTGCACTGCCCAGACGATCTCAGCCGTGGGGCAAGTTCGTTTCAGGGCGGTCACGGCCCAGGCCGTCATTACGCAATCCCCGATTGCCGCGAACCTGACGACGAGGATTCTCACAGCATTCCCTTTTCGCGGGCGTTCCGCCAACGGTCATGGAACCACAACCACTGCTCCGGACGCTCGCGGATGACTCGTTCAAGCCAATCGTTGAACGCTCGCAGGAGGCCTTCACCTTTCGTCTCGTAACCGGTTTCAGGTTGCATATGGGGATAGAAGACGATCCGGTACCGGCATCCCCCGAGATAAGCGCACGACACGGGTTGAACGACGGCCCCGGTTCGACTCTGGATTACTCCCAGACCCAAGTTCGTGCCTGCAGGTTTGCCGAAGAATGGAAGAAAGGCGTCCTCGGAATTCTGATCCGAAAGGATGCCCACGATCTCGTTCGATCGAAGTTTCTCCAATATCCGACGGGGGGCGTTTCCCCGGGGGAGAACCTGAGTGCCCGAAGCTGTCCGAAGCTCGTTGACCACATGGTTGACCCCAGGCTGATCTGCGTCTCGGATCACGACTGTCAAGGGATAGCCCGCCATCGAGACCCATGCCGAAACCCGTTCCCAGTTGCCGAAGTGCCCGGTGACCAGCAAGACGCCCTTGCCCGCGGCGATCGCCTCGTCCAGGTTCTCACGACCGCAGATTTCCGTGGTGGTTTCCAGGTCGGCCAGTGTCCTCCTCTTGCTGGCGAGAAAGTCAGCGGCCACGAGGCCGAAGTGCTCGAAGACTCTGCGAGTGAGGACCTTCCGTTCCTCGACGGTCATCTCCGGGAACGCCAGTGCCAGATTGTCCATGGCCCGGTTTCTGCGCTTTTTGCCGACACTGTAGAAGAGGCGCCCAATCCTGCGCCCGAAACTCTCGACCCCGGCGGGGCTTTTGCGACCCAAGGATCTCTGGAGGCGCTCGAGCACAACGCCGCCAGCGTTCTCAAGCAGTCGTTTGCCCAGCTTCTTCATCGAGTTGTCGTCCCAACCATTCGGCAAAGTCCTGCTCAGGCTCTATCCGAGCCTCATAGTGCGCGACGAAGACCGTCCGTCCAGCAAAGTCGGGCCGGTCGCAAAGTTTGACCCAGTCCTTGGCGGTGACAATCAGCGCGGCAGAGGAGTCCAAGCCCTTCAGGAGGGTACCTGCCGTCAAGGGATCATGGTCTGGGAGCAGTCTCGCACCGGCTACCCGGTAGCCCTCAGCTTCAAGCGATTTGGTCAGCCGAAAAGGACGGGCGATCGCGCAGACCAGATGGAGGGCCGACGTCTTCGGATCGGCTTCAAGTCCCGAAACCTGTTTGACGATCGTGTCAGACCTGGCCTGGTGGAACCGATGGTCGGGCAGTACTAGGTCGGCCCTCCTCGTTCCCGTCGACCGGGGCTCACGATACGGCCCAGCCGGCAGGCAAAACCGGTTGTAGGTTAGCGGATCCAGCACGATCGTCGTATGCTGTCGAAGCCTCAGATGCTGAAAACCATCGTCCATGAGCATGACGGCCCCTGGGAAGCTCGAGTGGACCAGGCGCGCTGCTTCAACCCGATCCCGGCCGACGACGAGTTTGAGGGACGGCTCCAACCATCGAAACATGGAAGCTTCGTCGCCCCACTGCGAGGCTCGGAGCGGCCCATCAGGTGCCATCTGCGCACCCTGTGAACTTGGCGAACCATATCCGCTCACACTGACGACGACATCCCGTCCCAAGTTCTGAATGATCCCAGAAACGAACAGGGTCATTGGCGACTTCCCTGTCCCGCCCGCCATGAGGTTGCCGACTGTCACCACGGGAGCATGGGGCTCAAACGCCTTCTTGAGCCC
Organism: Armatimonadota bacterium; assembly: GCA_029781035.1. Taxonomy (GTDB): domain Bacteria; phylum Armatimonadota; class Fimbriimonadia; order Fimbriimonadales; family Fimbriimonadaceae; genus JAEURO01. The sequence continues at coordinate 28,000 of JAKOXK010000016.1, read as the reverse complement.
CGTACGGTAGATGCCTTCGTACGCCCACCAACCGATGGCGTACAAAGCGCCCAGGGGCGAGAGCAACAGGGCGGGCATGCCAGTGTATGCCCAAACGTTTTCGAACCGGGACGACACGCGGAAGCGATTGTAGCCCTTTCCGGAAGGCTGTCCCGTGGAGTACCTTGTGCTGACCAATGGCTTCCGTCCCTGTGCACGTCAGGCCCATCGACAAACGGCTCGCGCTTGCGGTCCTTGCCATTTGGTTCCTCGCCTCTGTTGGCTTCACCTGGGCGGCGCGCCTCGGTCAGTTGCCGGCTGGGTGGCTGAGCCAGGGCCAGATTGAGGCCGTGGGCGTCGCCACAAGCCTGCTGTTCGCCTGGCTCGAGGTGCGCGAGTCCGTGTGGAACTGGCCGGTTGCCATCGTGGCGAGCGTAGCTTACATGTGGGTGTTCTACCAGGACGGCTTCTTCGCCAACATGTGGCTGCAGCTCTACTACATTGTGATCAGCGTGATCGGATGGTATTGGTGGGCCAAGGGCGGCGAGAATAGGACGGAGCTTCCCATCGTCCGGGCGACAGCCAAGATGTGGGTTGTGTTCGGCATCGCCGTGGTTTTGGCAGTGCCGGTTGTCTCGGGTCTGATGCTCGCCATCCATCATCAAGCCGGTGTTCTCGATGTCGTGACGGCTGTCCTGAGCATCGGGGGGGAAGTCTTGCTGTCTCGGAAGGTCTTTGAAAACTGGTGGATTTGGGTGACCGTGAACTTCCTGAGCGTCGTGATGTTCCTGGTGCCGATGGTCTGGGTGTTCAAGGTCGACCGGAACCTGACCTTTGGGCCGGTCCAGAACGAGCCAAGCCTCTTTACCGGCGGGTTGTACGGTTTCTTTTTTGTCCTTTCCATCTCGGGCCTTGTTGTGTGGCGGCGGGCACTGAAGGACTCTCGGACTGCTTGACGTGTCAGACTGTCGAGCGTGCCGACGGCGGGCTTCACGACACTGGGCTGCAAGGTCAATCAATACGAGACCCAGAAGATCCTCGAGTCGTTCGAGGACGCTGGCTTCACCGTCGTTTCCTTCGATGCCGTGGCCGACGTTTACATCGTCAATACGTGCAGCGTGACGGGACAGGCCGAAGCCAAGAGCCGATACACCGTTCGTAGGGCCCGGAGGAACAACCCGGACGCCAAGATCGTCGTGACGGGGTGTGCCGCCCAAATGGAGCTCAACGGTGGCTACGGCTCACACGAACTGACAGCGACCGCTGACTTGATCGTCGCCAACCCAGAGAAGTTGGAGACGTTCAGAAAGTTTGCCGAGGCCTTCCCGGAACTGGCAATCGCTGCCAAGGCCACGAAGACTCCTGTACACGACGTTCGACGGGCCTTTGGTGGGCGGACGCGTGCGACACTCAAGGTCCAGGACGGGTGCGACGTCCATTGCAGTTACTGCTCGATACCGTTCACCCGGCCCGGGATGCGGAGCCGGAACTGGTGCGACATTCTTAGAGAAGCCCAGAAGCTCTCCGAGACCGGCTATCAGGAAGCGGTGCTCACAGGCGTTCTTATCGGATCGTACGGGCCTCAGACTGGCAGCGGCGGCCCGAGTTTCGAGGAACTCGTTACTCTTCTCGCTCGGGAGAGTGGGCTGTCCCGACTGCGGATCAGTAGCATCGAAATGCACCAAGTGACACCGGCGATCGTCGCCCTGGCCCAGTCAGGCCATATCGTTCCCCATTTCCACATCCCGCTGCAAAGCGGAGACGATCAAGTCCTGCGGGACATGAATCGGCGCTACGACTCCACAGAGTTCCTTGGACTCTGCCAAAGGCTTTACCATGACGTCCCCGACGTTTCCTTGACAACGGACGTCATGGTGGGTTTCCCAACCGAGACCGCAGAGCGATTCGAATCGAGTCTCCGCGTGCTGGAGGAGGCTCGGTTCCTCAAGGCACATGTCTTTCGATTTTCGCCAAGGCCGGGAACTCCGGCAGACCAGTGGGGCGACCCTGTGGATCCACAGGTCAAGCATGAGCGGGCCGCTAGGATGGCACAGGTCAGTGATCAGACTGCCCGGCAACACGTCCGCAAGTTTCTGGGGCGAAACATGCCAGTCTTGATCGAAGGCAAGATGGGCAAAGATGGGCTCTTGGAAGGGTTGACAGAAAACTGGATCACCGTGAAGCTCGCAGGCCCTGTGTCTTGGGCAAGGACGATCCAGACGGTGCGGCTTACCGATGAGCAGACGGGTGTGGCCTATGGCGAGCCCACCGAATACAGCCGGGGCACTCCGTTGCCGCGTGCTGCTGTCTAGAAGCAAGAGCCACGAACGCGGTCGCTAGCACGCAAGTCCAATCGCCGATGCAACGGAACTTTCAAGTCCGTGGATTTAGGGATAGACTGGTACGATGACCTTTGTCCGTGCAGGCGCGCTAGCCCTTTCTGCGTTGCCCTTGACCGTGGCGCTATCGTTGCCGGGTCAGACGGCGCAGCCTGGCCGTACGTTTGAGAAGGACGTCCTTCCGATCTTGAGGGCACATTGTTTTGATTGCCATTCAGGCTCTGATGCCCGGGCCAAACTGAACCTGGAGAGCGCGGCAGGGCTCTTGAAAGGCGGCCGAAGTGGCCCGGCCATCGTGCCAGGCCGGTCGGCTGAAAGTCTCCTCGTCCAAAGGATCAAAGGCCAAGGGGGCAAGGAGCAGATGCCCCTCGGGTTCGCTCCCTTGAGCGCGGCCCAGGTCACGGTCATCTGCGACTGGATCGATCAGGGCGCAAAGGAGGGCACGGCCACTCCGACCCACTGGTCGTATGTCCCGCCCGTCAAGGCACCGCTGCCGGTCGTGCAAAACCGGCGCTGGGTGCGTAATCCCATCGATGCTTTCGTGCTGGCTCGACTGGAAAAGGAAGGGCTCCGACCCTCTCCAGAAGCGAGCAAAGAGACCCTGATCCGGCGCGTGTACCTCGATCTGATTGGTCTGCCGCCGAGTCCGACCGAGATCGATGCGTTCCTGAGAGACCAGAGCCCGAGCGCGTACGAAAAGGTCGTTGACTCACTCCTGGCCAATCCCCATTTTGGCGAGCGGATGGCGCGACCGTGGTTGGACTTGGCCCGGTATGCAGATTCAGACGGGTACGAAAAGGACGCCAATCGGGTTGCTTGGGAGTACCGGGACTGGGTGATCGACGCATTCAACCGGAACATGCCCTATGACGAGTTCACGGTCGAACAACTCGCCGGAGACATGCTCCCGCATCCGACCACGGGCCAGCTGATCGCGACCGGATTCCATAGGAACACGATGTTCAACCAAGAGGGAGGCGTGGATCCGGCGGAGGCCATGTACACCGTTATACTGGACCGAGTCGCAACAACCGCAACGGTCTGGATGGGTTCAACCCTCGGATGCGCACGATGCCACGACCACAAGTACGACCCGTTTACGCAGAAGGACTTCTACTCAGTCTATGCGGTGTTCGCGAACAACGCCTACACGGCTGTTGGCGACAACAACGTTGGCCAGCTTGTCTGGATCGAGCCGACGATCCGTGTCCCTACTGCCGACCAACTCGCTGAGCAAGACCGCCTTCAGGCAGAGTCGGCCCGTCTCGCAGCCAAGCTGGAGACCCCAACAAATGACCTAAAAACGGCATTCGACGCTTGGGTGGAGGCTTCAAGGTCCAACACGGAAATAGCTCCTACACCGCAATCCGCGTCGTCGGCCAACGGCCAGACACTGACACGATTGAAGGACGGCTCCTACTGGGCCACCGGATCGGTTCCCGACAACGACACATACGCTGTCAGCTTCCGCGGTCCGCTCCTGGTCACAGGCGTCAGACTGGAAGCGCTTCCCGGTGAAGGACTCGTATCGAACGGGCCGGGCCGATCAACAAGCGGAAACTTCATTCTGACGGGTCTCCAGGTCAGCTTGGACGGAGAAACGGTTCCCCTCTCCAGGGCCGAGGCGAGTTTCTCGCAGCAGGGCTACGACTCGTCCAGTGTCATCGGAGGCAAGGGCCCGGGCTGGGCGATCTACCCAGAAGAAGGGAAGGCCAACGAACTGCTTGCGGTCACTGAAAAACCTGTCCGCGTCGGTGCAGGGCAGACTTTGTCGGTAGCACTGAAGTTTGACGATCCGAACTGGAAGGGCCATGTCCTGGGCCACTTCCGCGTTGGGATCGAGACCCATGAGAATCCGCGAGTCATGCCGTCTGCAGTCCGCGAAGCCCTTGGGAAGTCAGACCGCTCTCCGGAGGAGCAGCGCGCCCTTTGGAGCTACTTCGTGAGAGTCAATCCGTCGACGAGGGCTGATGCCCTCAGCTTGGAGGCCGACAGGCAAGCCCTAGAGAAACTGAAGTCACAGTTCCCTGCTGCCCTGATTCTGAGGGACAAGCCCACAGACGGGCCACTCAAGGCAAACATTCATGTTCGTGGCGAGTTTCTGAACAAGGGCGATGAGGTGCAAGCGGCTGCTCCGGCTTTTTTGCCCCCCATGCCAAAGGGAATCCCCGTTAACCGGCTGACGTTTGCCCGATGGCTTGTGAGCCGGGGCAATCCGTTGACGGCCCGGGTAGAGGTCAACAGGCTATGGGAGATGGTCTTCGGCCGTGGAATCGTCGAGACCTGTGAGGACTTCGGGACTCAAGGCACTCCGCCGAGCCATCCTGAGCTGCTGGACTGGCTCGCCGTGCAATTCATGGACAAGTGGGACGTCAAGGCGATGCTGCGACTGATCGTGACGTCCTCGACATACCGGCAATCGTCGTCGGCTACGCCTGCACTTGCTGAAAAGGATCCTCAAAACGTTCTCCTGGCCAGGGGCCCCCGGTTTCGAATGGAGGCCGAGATGGTGCGCGACAACGCGTTGGCGGTCAGTGGCCTCCTCGATCCACAGATCGGTGGCCCCAGCGTGTTTCCTGAGCAGCCGAGCGGCGTCTGGGACACGCCGTACAACGGGGAGCAATGGACGACGAGCTCAGGGGGTCAGGCTCATCGCCGTGGCCTCTATACGTTCCTGAAACGATCCGCCCCGTACCCCAGTTTCCTCGCCCTTGACGCGACCGCGCGGGACGTCTGCACGGTTCGCCGTCTGCGGACCAACACGCCGCTGCAGGCTCTCGCGCTACTGAACGACAGCGTCATGATGGAGGCCGCAAGGGGGCTTGCTGGGCGGATGAAGTACGAGACTGACGGATCGCGGGACATGATGCTGCGTCACGGATTCCGGCTGTGCACGGGCCGACTGCCTTCGGCGCCAGAGCTGACACGGCTTATTGCCCTCCACGACAAGCTGGTGGGCCGTTACAGGCAGGACCAGCAGTCCGCAAAGAAAGTCGGTTCCGATCCTGACGATGCGGCGCTTGTGATGGTCGCTAACACCCTTCTCAACCTCGACGAGACGATCACAAAGGAATAAACGGATGAATCACCAGGACTTCTTGCGCGAGCTGACCCGTCGCACATTGTTCAAACAAGTGGGCTACGGGATCGGTGGGCTGGCTCTCTCGAACCTGTTCCTCGAAGCCGGACTGGCTCAAGATCAGCAGCGCAAGAACCCGATGGACCCGCGCAAGCCGATGTTTCCGGCCAAGGCCAAGTCCGTCATCTACTTGTTCATGGCTGGCGCGCCAAGCCAGGTGGATCTGCTCGATCCAAAGCCGACGCTTCAGAAGTACGACGGACAGGAGTGCCCTGACGAGCTTCTGAAAGGCGAGAGGTTCGCTTTCATCCGGGGCAAACCCAAGCTGATGGGATCTCCCTACAAGTTCGAGAAGGTTGGGCAGAGCGGCCAGATGGTGAGTGAGTTGTTGCCGCACCTGAAGGAGGTTGTCGATGACATCACCGTCGTGAGGTCCATGCGCACCGACCAGTTCAACCATGCCCCAGCCCAGATCTTCATGAACACGGGCTTCCAGATCCCAGGGCGGCCCAGCATGGGAAGTTGGCTCACGTACGGGTTGGGTTCGGAAAATCGCGATCTTCCGGGCTTTGTTGTCTTGATCAGTGGCGAGAACAATCCCGACGGAGGCAAGTTCTGCTGGAGTAGCGGGTTCTTGCCCACCGTGTATCAAGGCGTCGAACTGCGTTCTCAAGGAGATCCCGTCCTTTATGTGTCAAACCCTGACGGCGTGTCTGCGGACGTCCGCCGGGACACGCTGGACGCCCTCCGGGATCTCAACGAGATCCAACTCCAGGACTCCCTGGATCCGGAAGTCGCGACCCGGATCGCCCAATACGAACTGGCTTACCGGATGCAATCGAGCGTCCCCGACCTCATGGACATCGCCAAGGAGCCTGCCGAGATCCACGAAATGTATGGGACAGAGCCTGGAAAGAAGAGCTTCGCCAACAACTGTCTGCTTGCCCGGCGGCTAGTCGAACGCGGCGTGCGGTTCGTGCAGCTCTACCACCGGGGGTGGGACAACCACGGCACCAGCGAGCACGACGACATTGTTCACCGTCTGCCCGCACTGTGCCGAGAGACCGACAAAGCAGCTGCGGCCTTGATCAAGGACTTGAAACAGCGGGGACTCCTCGACGAGACGATCGTTGTTTGGGGCGGGGAGTTCGGCCGCACGCCTATGAACGAGGCACGGGGCGGATCAACGTATAAGGGCCGTGACCACCATCCTCGGGCCTTCACGATGTGGATGGCGGGTGGCGGGCTCAAGCCCGGACTGAGTTATGGACAGACTGACGAACTCGGCTACACCGTGGAGCAAGACGAGCTGAGCGTCCATGACCTCCATGCGACGCTGCTTCATTTGTTGGGTGTCGACCATACGCGGCTGACTTACCACTACTCAGGGCGTGATTTTAGGCTGACCGACGTTTACGGTGAGGTTGTGCAGGAACTCATCAAGTAATCAGGGAGTCCCAGTCGAGGTTATCAGTCCTTCGCGATGCTGTAGTCGAACCACAGCGATATGTCGTCATGGGTGGTTGGCCGCCACCTGGTGCGGACAAACCTTAGGGTGTGGCCCTTGACGGTCGGCTGTGCCATGCCCGAATAGGCTACGGTGCCTTTGGCAAAGGGCGCAACGACATAGTGGCGCGGGTCGTCCTTGGCTGTCACGCTCGCTATCGTGACTATCCTCTTGACCGTGCTAGGCAGTTCAAAAACGACCTCGCTTCGGCCGATTTGTCCCTTCCAGGATGCTCCTGTGCTTACCACGTATCCAGCGTAATGGGCGTTTGCGTCCTTGTTTTCGCCAAAGAGGACGATTGCGCTCGAAACGTCCAGGCTGTACCTGTCACGGACGACGGTCCGAGCCTGGCCCTTGAACGTCACTGTCTTGGTGTGCCAATACTCGCCGGCCCCTTGGCCACGCTCGAGTCTTGTGGCGACTTCCTTGCCGTCCACCCATGACTGGAAGCTCTTCATGGCTCCGGTCTTTGGGGGCTTTGAAGCCACGTCCGGATCTGCTTCTTCCTCCGGATCCGCGGCCCCGTACCCGTTGTCAGGGAAGCCCATTTTCACCTGACAAGTCGGGCCATCGTTGACGAAGACGAACCGGCAGTCGGCGACCGTGCCTTGTTGTCCGATCCTCAAGACGATCTTCTCACTCTCCATGCGGACTGAGACGTGGCCGTCAAGTGTCTTCGGCGTGCCACCCACGGCGAGGGCCGCATCGTTCAGGGCCAGGCCTGCAGCCAAGAGCGTGGCGATCATTGGAGTCGATTATGACCGTCGATTCGACCCCGTGGGGAGGTAATTTCACTTCATGGCCAGCCTCTTTACACGGATCATCAACCGGGAGATCCCGGCCGACATCGTCTACGAAGACGAGCACTGTGTCGCCTTCCGCGACATCAACCCTCAGGCTCCAGTGCACATCGTGATCGTGACTCGGTCGGAGATCACAGGAATGGCAGACCTTCCCGACTCCGGTGACCACCAGTTCCTGCTCAACGCGGCCAAGAAGGTCGCCGAGATGCAAGGCTTGTCGGGCGGATTTCGAGTCGTCATCAACCAAGGTGTCGATGGCGGCCAGACCGTCGACCACTTGCACGCACATTTACTTGGTGGGCGTCAGCTCGACTGGCCTCCCGGTTAGTCGCGCAGCCCACTTTTCCACAGGGTCAAGGGTCCCAATGTGAAAATGTCCTTAGTTTCAATGACGGGCCTCGGGGAAAAGGGCCCGAGTCTTCAAGTATCTTTAATCTTCGGCTCCTAGAAAAGGGCCAACCGCTGGTCAGGATCGGGTTTGGCCCATTCCTCTAGCGGCCACTATGAGGAATCATCCTATGCGGAAAGCGTTCACCCTCATCGAACTCTTGGTGGTCATCGCGATCATTGCGATTTTGGCCGCAATCTTATTCCCCGTCTTCGCTCAGGCAAAGGAAGCGGCCAAGGCGACCGTTTGCTTGTCGAACTTGAAGCAGTTCGGCGACGTATTCGCGATGTACGCCTCTGACAGTGACGATGTGCTGGTGAGCCCCCGTTACTTCCACTTCACCGATGACTACGGCAAGTCGGCGCTTGAACCCTACATCAAGAACCGCGAGAAGAACTCCAGGAACAGCATCTGGGTCTGCCCGGACGAACCCGTTCTCAATTCCGGGAACAACAACACATGGATGAACTTCCCTGTCACGTATTCGATGAACGTGTTCTTGACACCTGCCAACAAGTACGCGACAAATCCTGACGCGTGCTACACGCCAAAGAACAAGCAACACTCTGTTTCGTGGAACGGTCACGGCTTTGGCAGCTATTCCAATGAGAGCAACCTCAGCTACGACAGCCGTTATCTGGGTGGAGTCAGCACTACTGCCGTTGCGAATCCCGCCATGACGGATCTCTTGTTCGAAGGTTATGTGGAAAGCGCGAAAGGCGGATATACCGGAATCTCTCCCGAAGCAGGCGATTACTTGCAGGACATGGGCTTCTGGACCACCCAACAGGACGCTGTGAACAGTTGGGGCTACGACCTCACCCCTGCTGACAAGACCAGGCACTCGGCTACGAACAACTATTTGTTCTGCGACTTGCATGCTGCCCACCGGCACCCGGAGAGGGACGGTTACGACATCACGCAGCATCCGACTGACAACATTTGGCTTATCCAAGCCGGTCGTAACGGCGATGCGATTCCGCCCCCGGATCCCGGTGGATGCTGATGAGGCCGTCGTTGAAGGCTGCAGTTTTGGCACTGGCCTTTGTCTTCGTGGCTGGACTCACTGGATGTGGGCTGTCGAGTAAGTCGTCTGAGTCGTACACAGTGCCCGATCCAAACAGCCACCCACCCGCGACCAACGCTGCCCAGCAACGGCGAGAAGGTGGTGGTCGGACCGATCCGGGAAACGCCGGAGAAAGTCGAGACTCAAGCCACTAGGATTCAGTGTGCGCCCCGCCTGTGGCATCACCGGCGGGGCCAGTGGTTCTGGGAACGGGGGCACCTGAGATTTGGGAATAACCGCCCGTGACCCGGGACTCTCCCGCGATGTTGTGGGGGCCGGTTTCAATCGATTGGGGCCGTGTGGTCAGCCTTGCCCTGGATCTGCTCACCCAGAGTGGCGCCACCGGATACTGCCACAGATGTCCGAGAGAGTCTTCAAAGGTACACTGCTTTCTACATGAAGCTGGTCGTGTGCATCGTCCACAACCGCGACCGGAACCGGCTGAGCGATGGACTCGTGAAGGCCGGGATGAAGTTCACGGTCATTGGATCCACGGGCGGGTTTCTGCGCGAGGGCAACTCGACCCTGCTTGTCGGGCTTGAGTCCGACGACATCGGCGCCCTGAAGGAGATTGTGCAAGCGAACTGCAGTACTCGCGAGCAAGTGGTGAACGTCGCCCCGTTTGAGGGTTCGCCGACGACGGCCATTTTGCCGAGTCCGGTCCGGGTCCAGGTCGGAGGCGCTGTCATGTTCGTACTCGAGGTGGACGAGTTTGCCCGCTATTGAGGGAGTCTCAGCCCTCATCGAACGGCTCGTGACCGAGTTCCGAGGAGTCCATGCCGTCCTCTTTTATGGAGCAGAAGGCGCCGGGATGGATGAAGCGGCACGGAAACTGGCCCAAGGCTGGCTCTGTTCCGAGCCGATTGAAGCGCGTTCCTATGACTGCAGTGTCTGTCGTGCGTTCGACTCGGGAAGAATGGTCGACTTTCATGTCGTCCGACCTTGGGGCCCTAGTTCCATGATCAAGCTCGATGCTTGGCGCCCGCCCCCAGTTGGCCGAAAGCCTGATGAAGACGCCCCAAAGCCCACGTTGATCGAGTTCCTGCGCACGCCCCCGCTTATGGCGAAGCACAAGGTGGTCTTGTTGGAGCAGTGCGACCGCATGAACCACGACTTTTCCAACGCACTTCTGAAATCCCTGGAGGAGCCGCCACCCTATGTCAGGATGATCCTGACGACATCGGAGTTCAGTCGCCTCTTGCCGACCGTACGGTCTCGCTGCATGGCGGTTGCGTGCCCCAGCCTCGTCCCCTCCGAGCCTTCGGAGATGGAGAGGGTGCTGGGTGGTTCGCCGGGCCTTCTCGCGAAAATCCGGGCCAGCCTTGACGCCTACGAGCAGGTCTGGAGGGTGTTCGAGTCGTCTCTGACCGCACCTTGGTTTGCCTCCATCGTCTTGGCAGACCAGACCCGCGACGCGGCCGAATCGCTGGCTAAGTCCCAGAAGTCGAACACTCGGGCCGGGCAGGTCGAAGCGGCCCGGTGCCTCGCTGCTTGGCTGCTGGCGAGAAGGCCCGAACGGCCGGATCTGGCCAAAAGTGCCATTGAGGTGCACAAGTTCCTGGTTGGAAACGTCAATGCTGGTGCAAGCCTAGACTGGCTCTGGTCGGAGATCTTGGCCAAGTAATTGGACCGGACACGGCCCAGGACGTTTGTGGTTCGGGAACCCTGAGCTAGAATGGGCTGGTATCGGTCTGTGAGGCAATCAATGTTGGCGACTTGGGTCAAAGGCTTGACACAAAGCCGAGAGGCACGGCGGCCCCTTTTCGAGAAACTGATGGGCCAGACGTACCGTCAGGCCTACAACATGGCGTACCGGCTCACGTCCAACGCCACCGAGGCCGAAGACCTTTTGCAGGAGACCTTCGTCCGAGCGTACCGGTTCTTCCACCGATACGACGAGAGCCTTCCGTTCACCTCTTGGCTTTACCGGATCATGACCAACGTCCATATCGATTCGGTCCGTAAGAGAACTCGGCTCAAGACAATCAGCATGGAGACCAGCGGCGTGGACGGCAACCGGACATGGGACTTGCCAGACGAGAACGCTTGTGTCGAGACGGCAGCCATGCAAGGCACTTTGGAGGAGCCGATCCAACTTGGCCTCAAGTCGATGAACCCTGAATTCCGTACGGCGGTCGTACTTGCCGACGTCGAGGGCCTCTCTTATGAAGAGATCGCCGAAATGATGCAGACCTCGATCGGCACGGTCAGATCCCGCATCCATCGCGGGCGCAAGCAGTTGCGCCAATACCTTGAGCGCAATGGTGAGGTGGTGCTGCTGTGACGTGCCACCACGCGAGCAGCCTGCTCTCCGCGTATCTCGACCGAGAACTCCCTGGAGTCGAGTCATTGGCCGTCAGGGAGCATCTTCGAGAGTGCCCAAGCTGTCGAGCCGAGTCTGAAGCTTTGGCCAGTGTCAAACTGGTGCTCGGCAACTTGAAGGTGCCGGAGCCCACTGCCGGAGTCGAAGCTCGGTTGCATCGGGCGGTGTTCGTTTCGAACCGCCGACCTTCAGGGCAACTGGCCGTGATGGGGCTGGTCGCTCTGTCTTCAGCCGCGGCCGCTTTCCTTGCCATTAGGCTATCAACCCCTGTCCAACAGCCGGTGAAACCGGTGGCGACCGCGTCGCACAGTGAGTTGCAGCGGCCCGCAGACGACGCCTACATCTGGGGCACAGACCCTCTGGGAGGTGGTGTCCCTGCCGTTACAGTCGGGTACGCGGGCGGTCGCTAAGGTCGCCTTGCTCAAAACCGCTCTCCTCTGCGTCACAGCATTCCTCAGCCTCCAGGCGGCACTTGCGTCGGAAGATACCGATGCCCTTGCCAAGTTGCGGCAAGTCCTTTCGAAGCAGCGGTCGGTCAGCTATATGCGGATCGAGACGAGGCCGGGCCGGGGCGGGAACGGCGAATGGAAGCTCAAGGTTCAGACAGTCGCAGGGAAGGGGATCAAGGCGACGATCATCACGCCGATTATGAGGAACGACATTGTGTCGATCGACGACGGTCGAGTCCTGAAGACTTTCCTGAGGGACCGCGACATTCTGAGTGTGCAACCGTCGCCCTATCTGATGCAGCCGACCGTCGAGTGGCGCATGAAACTGGTGGCTCAGAACTACAAGGTCCGCATGGGAGGATCGGACACCATCGCAGGTCAACGTGTCCGCGAGCTCATTATTGAGCCCAATCTGTCGCAGATTCCGACAAGACGGATGTATGTGGACACCGTTCACGACGTCGTCTTGAAGTACGTCATTGGAGCCGACGACTCGACAGGAGTCGTCCTGTTCGACACCAAGTCTGTGGACTTCGATCCGCTGGCCGCAATAGACGACTTTGGCTTGCCAGAGGAGGCCAGCGATGCCGATGTCGTGCGCCATGAGGGGCCAAGGAAGTTTTCAAAGCCGGACGAGTCGCGGGATGCGGTCGGCTTTTCCGCACGGCTCCCGGACAGACTTCCTCTCGGGTTCAAGATCTCGGGTTCGTACCTGTTCACGGAACGGAATCGCTCCTATGTGATGGTGAAGATATCGGACGGCATGACGAGCCTGACCGTGTACCAGTGGCGGAACCGTCAGCAGCCGACGAACGAGATCAGGCTCAAGGGCGAAGACGCGTACGGGGTCTCGTGCGGCATCACATCTGTGCCCGGCGAGCAGATTGCCGAGTCCACACTTAGGAAAATCTTGGACGGATTCCTGAAGCCGGGCGATTAGGACTCGGAACTTCTCGATTGGTCCAGGCCGTTTGTTCTCTTAGTTCCAGTCGGACTCCCAGGCCGAAAGCCCAAGATGGCCGAAAAGTCCGACTCGGGTAGTGAATCCTCCGATAGAGGTAATTGGGAATCAAAAGATGAGTAGTTTCATGAATCGACCTTGGCTGATCCTCGGAGCGGGAGCGCTCCTTGTGGGTGGAGTCGTGCTGGGTCAGAGTTTCCGACCTGGCACTTCCGTCTTGGGAAGTCTCATGCCGGTGAAGCTGAAAACGGCTGGGCTCTCGACCGGTGTCGACATGTCCACGCTCAAGCAATTGGACCAGACTTTCTCGGCACTGTCAGAAGCCGCCTCGCAAGGCGTCGTCTTCATCACGTCTGAAACGGACGACAAAGCCTCCAATGACCCAATGGCACAGCTTCAGGGAAGCAAGTCAGGTTCGGGCTTTGTCTACCGCTCTGACGGGTGGATCGTCACCAACGACCACGTGGTCGCGGGCAACGACAAAGTCAAGGTCGTCCTCGCCGACGGACGTGAGCTGATTGGCAAAGTGACCCACGCGAACGACCCTCAACTCGATCTGGCCGTGGTCAAAGTCGACCAGAGAGATCTGCCGACCCTGGCCTTAGCTAACAGCGGGCAAGTCCGTGTCGGGCAGCTTGCCTTGGCCATCGGTGCGCCGTTCGGCCTTGAGGACACGGTGACGATCGGACATGTCAGTGCAGTAGGCCGCTTGGGACAGATTCCCGATCCCAGCACGGGCCAGGTTCGCGTCTATTCCGGTCTGATTCAGACAGACGCCTCGATCAACCCGGGCAATAGTGGTGGGCCGCTCATCAACGTGGATGGCGACGTGATCGGTGTCAATTCAGCGATAAACAGCACCAATGGCTCGAACGCTGGGATCGGTTTTGCGATTCCCAGCAACGTCGTCAAGGCGGTTGCCGACAAGCTCATCGATACGGGCAAGTTCGACCGTGGCATGCTGGGCGTCAATCCCCGCGACCTCAAGCCGTTCGAAAAGAAAGACTGGCACATGGACGGTGGCGCCTATGCACTTTCCGTCGAGCCAGGTTCCCCGGCCTACAAAGCTGGTTTGCGTGATAAGGACGTCATCACCCAGATCGACAAAAACCCGGTCACGAACGAGATCGACCTGCGAATCGCGATGTACAGGCACTCACCGAATGAGACAGTCAACGTGACGTATGTCCATGATGGTCAGACCAAGACGGCGAGCGTGAAACTGGCGGCTCCCCCGAAGGAGACTCAGCAGACCTCTCCGAGGGGCCAGGTGAACCCGTTCGGAGACGTCCAACCGTTCTTCAACCAGCCTGATCAGGCACCGAACGACCAGCCGAAGTCTCCCCACAGCGGCAAACCAAGGCTTGGCGTCATGGTGCAGCAGTTGGACGGCACGCTCAAGAAGCAGTTCGGCATTCCTGCAGGAGTCAATGGAGTTGTGGTGACTTCAGTCAATGACGGCTCCTTCGCTTCCAAGGTGAACATGCAGGTTGGCGATGTCTTGACTGAGGTCAACGGCAAGAAGATCTCGGACGTCCAAGACGTCATGGACTCGATGTCGGGCGTGAACTGGGGCGACCAAGTGACGGTCAAGTTCGACAGATTCCGGAACGGAAACTCGTCGGCCTACACGGTCACGGTGCCGTTCGAGTAAGCAAAGCCCACTTCTGTCAACGCGCGGATCCAACGATCCGCGCGTTGCTCATTCAACGGCACAGGCCGGGCAGACGGCCAGTATCTCGACCCGGGTCTGCGCATGCGAGTAGCCCAGTTCATTCAACTGGGCTGCCGTGCGCTCAGCGACTTCGTGGGGAAGTGGCAACTCCGTGACCCGGCCACAACTCGTACAGACAACGTGCTCCGTGTCCTCCTCGTGTGACTCGTTCAAGCTACAAGCCATGTACCCGTCCACGACACCAATGTGATGGACGAGCCCCAGCTCGACCAAAGTACCAAGAACCCTGTAGACAGTCACTACGTCGGCCCTTCCGCCGTTGGCCACGATCTCCTGGTGGACGCCATAGGCCGTCAAGGGCCGGTCGGCCCGAGAAAGGATCCTCGCGACCTGGACTCTGGGCACCGTGATGCGGTGTCCAGCCTGCTGGAGCCGCTTGATTGCGACCGCCTCAAAGCCGGTCTGAGCCACGACAATGGCCCCTCTTCGGCGGCTGACCCTCATGTTTTGATGCTACCTCGTGGGATTCCTGGGCCAAAAACCGCCCAAAGCCTTGCGTGAGCCTGTCTCGAACGTGCAAACTCACACTCAGTTTGGTTCGGTCGGGTTCAGAGGAACCTGAGTCGACCAACTCACGCACGAGGCTAAAGGAACAATCATGAAGTTTTACAACTTGAAGACTCGGTCTCACGTCGATGTACCCGACTCGGACGTTCGCAAGACCAAGATGGTCCGCAAAACGAAGAACGGCGAGCAGGTTCGCTACGCCCTCACAGCCGAATACGGTGGCAGCAAGCTGTTCAAGTTCGTCAACGAAGCGACCTTCAAATCGACGAACGTCAAAGAAGTCTGACGCCCCCACGCCTCAACCTCGGGGGATTGGGGCCCGACACACTCAAGGACGCCGGCTGAACCTGAGCGGGCGTCCTTCGTCTTTAAGGACATGCCGTTCACGACTGACCGTGAGAAAGTCGCCCATGTCCTCCGCAGGTTTGGACTTGGGGCCAGCGAACAGGAACTGGATTACTACGTCCAGGGAGGTCTTCCGGGAGCCCTGGACAAGTTGCTGGCTTTTGACTCGGTCACCGACCCAGAGATCGATCTCGACCGCTTCGCGAACAACAAGGGCCTCGTCAACATGAAGAGTGTCCAAGCCTGGTGGTATGCCCGTCTTCTGACAACAAACCGTCCTCTTGAAGCCGCACTCACTGTCTTTTGGCACAACCATTTCGCCACCAGCGCGGAAAAAGTGGACGCGGTTGGAGCGATGCACGATCATGTTGAGTGTCTGCGCAACCATTGCGCGGGGAGATTTCAGGATCTTCTAACGAATATCAGCAAAGACCCTGCGATGCTCTACTGGCTCGACAACCATGAGAACAAGAAGGGCAAGCCTAACGAGAACTTTGCCCGAGAGGTGATGGAGCTCTTCACCCTGGGCGTGGGAAACTATACCGAGCAGGACGTCAAGGAGGGCGCCAGGGCCTTTACAGGATGGACCTATGGCATTCAACGGGGCAACCGGGTAGTAGAACCTGCCAAGCCCGCCGGTCGCCCCAAGTTGAAGGCAGGGCAGGCAGCTCCGAGAATAGGCTTCATTTTCCGAGAGGATCAGCACGACGACGGTTCCAAGACGTATCTCGGTCAATCCGGGAACTTTGACGGTGACGACATCCTCCGGATCCTTTGCTCGAGTCCCCGAACGGCCGTGTTCTTGGCGCAAAAGGCCTGGACGTGGTTCGCCTACGCCGACCCCGAACCTGAGGTGGTGGAGCGGGTCGCCAAGCGGTTCAGGGAAAGTGGCCTCGACATCAAAGTTCTGGTTCGAGCGATCGTTGAGTCTCCTGAGTTCTTTTCGCCGAGGGCCGAACAAGGCTTGATCAAGAATCCTGTCACTTTCTGCTTCTCGACACTGCGGGAACTCGGCCTAGGATCGAATTTGGCGACGCGGCTGGCGGACGACGAAACCATCCAAGGCATCCGGGCTGCAGGCCCGGCTGTGATTGCGATGCAGGGGACAAAAGCGATGGGGATGGAGCTCCTGTATCCGCCGGACGTGTCCGGGTGGAAGTACGGCAACCACTGGATCAGTTCGGCGACCATGGTCGAGCGGATGAAGTGGGCTGACCGACTCTTTGGTGACGCGCAAGGGCCTGGCGCAGGAGCGGCCAAAGGTGCGCCCAAGGGCGGTGCAGCAAGTATCCGGTATCCAGTGTTCCCCCTCGTGGCCGCAGACCCGACGCCCCACGGCGTCGTCGCGCGGCTCGTCTCCGTTTTCGATGCCCACTTGCCCGGATCGAAAGTCGACCAGCTCGTCAAGGCGGCGAGCGATGCGAGCGGGGGGGCGGTCACACAGGCCAACGCGGGAGGGGTCGCGGCCGCAGTCTGTCGGCTTATGTTCGGCTCTCCGGAATTCCAGTTCTGCTAGTGGCGTGTGGTGTGGCAGTCGATGAATGTCGTGTATTGGCCGCTACTCGATGTCGTCGAAGGTGCAGATCGCGTACGCGTCCCTATCGACGTTGCCCTCGCGCACAACGATCCGGGCAGACAGTCCGGCTTCCCGAGCTGCCTCCACTTCCTCGCGGACGTCGCTCAAGAAGAGGATCTGGTCTGCTGAGGCGCCAATCGCAGCAGCTATCCGACGGTAGCTTGTTGCTTCTCGCTTTGGTCCTGTCGTCGTGTCGAAATACGAGTCGATCAGTGGCGTCAGGTCGCCTTGTGGCAAATGCCCGAACAGAAGCTTCTGAGCCAGGACACTGCCCGATGAGTAGATATGAATCGTCGCGCCCCTGGCCCTCCAGCGGCGTAGGGCAGGCTCAACGTCTGGATACACGGCACCTTGGAGTTGGCCGGTCCGGTATCCCTCCTCCCAGATTCTTCCCTGGATTGATTTGAGGGGAGTCGATTTGACGTCGCCGTCCATCAACTCAAGGAGGCGATCTGTCACTGCGATTGGATCGTTGAATTCGTCCGGAGCGTTACCTCGGCCAAGGCCCCTCACGTCAAGTTCAAGTTCGGGATCCGCCCAATGGTCGGACACGTACCGAGACAACCCGCGCCTGGCAAACGGAAAGAGCGTCTTTGTGACAAAGTCGACCGGCGTCGTGGTGCCCTCGATATCGAGTAGGAATGCCTTCGGGTGCATCCTCAGAGCTGGGCCAGTTGGGGCGGAATGAAGGAAATCCCCATGCAGACCGGCAGATAGCCCTTGTCCACACCGCTGTCGGTGTACCGAGGTGTCCATCCCGAAGGGTCTTGAAAGAGCCTGATGGCCCGAATTCTCTTTTCTTGACAAAGGTCGAACCAGTGCCAAGTTCCCGCTGGCACGCGGGCCAAGTCGCCCTCCTCGACTTCCAGAGCGACGACTTCGCCTTCTTTGGGATGGATGTGGAACACGCCGCGGCCTTCGATGATGAACCGGACTTCGTCTTCATCGTGCCAGTGCTCGCGACTGAACTTCGCCAACATCGCATCCAAGTTCGGCGTGTCGGGAAAGAGGTCGATCACATCGGCCGTCACGTAGCCGCCTTCCGACTTCAATTGGTTGATTTGCTCAGCGAAGGCTTCTAGCACCTGTTCGCTCGAGGCCGACTGCTCAAGTTGGAACTTGGGTTTCCACACTTCGTATCCAATCCCGATGTCTGCCAGACGGGACTTGATCTCATCGTAGTCGGTGATCGTCACGTCTTGATCGGGAATCCGTAGCGTTGCCATCTATGCCTCCAGGTTGCGGCCCCTCCAGGTCAATTCGAAGAGAAACTCCAAGACCTCAAGGTGGCGTTGGGCTTCGAATATATCACAGCCCCAGGTGTAGAGTCCGTGACCTCGCAGAAGAACCGCGTGGACCTCAGGTTGGTCACGAAGAGTCTGACGGAGAACTCGGCTCAAAGCGGGTATGTCTTGGGAGTTTTCGAGGATCGGAATGGTCTCGCGGTGTTCGTGCGTCGTCACTCCGGAAAGACCCTTGAGCATTTCAAAGCCTGAGATCTGGAAGGCGGGCGCGGGCGTCAGAGAGGCAAGCGTGTTCCAACTCGAGTGCGTGTGAAGCACGACATCGGCCCCGGTCTCTTCGACGATAGGGATGTGGAGCCATGTCTCTGCCGAAGGGCGCAGGTTCCCCTGAACGACCTCGGCATTTTGGTCAACGATCAGGAGTTGGTGGACGTGCAGCTTGCCCTTGTCGATGCCAGTAGGGGTGATGAGCAGCCGGAACGGATCCCGGGACAGCACTCGGCTGAAGTTGCCACCTGTCCCTGGTGCCCATCCTCGATGGTAAATGAAATGGATGAGGGTAGTGAGCTCGGTTCGAAGTGCCTCTTCCACCCGGCGGATTATGACGTCATCGTCAAGATGGGCCGGGTCAGGGGCCTTCTAGTATCCTTACGGATCTGACATGGAACACGGAAACCTGCTCACGCGACAGGCAAGGTCTTTCCAATCGCCCGCTTTGCGCCAGATCACGCTCGAGGTGCAGAAAGTTGGTGGCATCAACCTCGGACAAGGCGTCTGCCAACTCCCCGTGCCCGAGTACGTCCTCGAGCAGGCCTCGCGGGCCGCGCACGAGGGGGTCAACCGATACACAAATCCACGTGGGTTGTCATCGCTTCGGGAAGCACTCGCCTACAAGCTGGAACACCACAACGGGATCTGCGGGCTTGATCCGGAGACCGAGGTCCTTGTCACCTGTGGAGCGACCGGTGCGTTTGAGGCTGTCTGCGCCACCTTGCTCGAGCCCGGCAACGAGGTCGTCGTCTTCGAACCGACGTACCCGTACCACGTCCAATGCCTCAAGCGGTATGGCGCCAAGATCCACACCATTGCCTTGAGAGAGCCGGACTGGTCTTTCGATGTGAACGCCCTGGCCGAAGCCGTTTCAGAGAAGACCAAGTTCGTGCTGGTCAACACACCGGGCAACCCCTCGGGAAAGGTCTTCAGTGAAGAGGAACTACGGGCTCTGGCCGGGGTGATCGAGCCGTACGAGACTCTGGTCGTGACCGACGAGATCTACGAGTACATGGTCTTTGATGGACGCCGCCATGTGTCCCCAGCTTCGCTGGCAGAGCTCCGTGACAGGACGGTCACGATGGGCGGATACAGCAAGACGTTCAGCATCACAGGCTGGCGGATAGGCTACGCCGTCGCTCCGGCAGCGATCGCCGAGCCGATGGCCGCGGTAATGGACGCGATCTACGTGTGTGCCCCAGCACCGCTTCAAGAAGCGGTGGCGCGAGGCGTCCGGAACTTCCCTGACCGTTTCTACTCAGACTTGTCTGACAAATATCAGGGCAAGCGCGACCGCTTTGTCGCCGGACTGCGTGAGGTTGGCATGGACCCGTATGTTCCGGAAGGGGCCTACTACCTGCTTTCACGTTACGATCAGCTGGCCCCTGGGGTCGACAGTACGACGTTCGTGTCCCGCATGATTGCCAGCACCGGCGTGGGAGCCGTACCATCGAGCGATTTCGTGAGGGATCCGAGCCGTGCACCCTGGATCCGCTTCTGCCTGGCGCTGGAAGACGACGTGCTGGAGGACGCGCTTTCGAGATTGTCCAAGCTCTCGCCCGTGAAAGCCGTCTAGGTCCAAATAGCACTTGTTCGACCGTTGGCGCCCGTCCCCCGGTACCCTTGCACTCCATGACCGTCGAGGAACAACTGGCCCTGCTCCGTCGAGGCACGACCGAGATCATCAGTGAAGCCGATCTGGCCGAGAAGCTGAAGTCCGGCAAGCCTTTGCGGGTGAAACTGGGCGTCGATCCGACCGTGGCCCACGTGACCCTCGGATGGGCGGTTGTTCTGCGCAAGCTGCGCGACTTCCAGAAGCTCGGTCACACCGCTGTGCTCATCATCGGTGACTTCACCGCCCAGATTGGTGACCCCAGTGGCAAGAGCAAGACCCGGCCGCAACTCAGTCACGACGAGGTCGTCAGGAACGTTGAGGCGGTCAGTAAGCAGGTCTACAAGATCCTCGACCCCGCGCTCACCGAGATCACATACAACGCTGACTGGCTAGGGACGATGACATTTGTAGACGTTATCAAGCTCTGCAGCAAGTACACGGTGGCACGTATCATGGAGCGCGACGATTTCACCAACAGGTGGAACGAGCACCGCCCGATCGCCATGCACGAGATCCTCTACCCGCTGTGTCAGGGATACGACTCCGTAATGGTGAATTCCGACGTCGAACTGGGTGGCACCGACCAGAAGTTCAACAATCTGGTTGGCCGCGATTTGATGCAGCACTGGGGCCAAGAGCCACAAGTCGTCATGTTGTGCCCGCTCCTGATCGGCACCGACGGCAAGGAGAAGATGTCGCAGTCGTTGGGCAACTACATCAGTGTTGTGGACTCGCCCAACGACATGTACGGGAAGACGATGTCCATTCCCGACGAACTTCTCGACAACTGGTTCGAACTGTGCACGGACGTCCCGATGGCCGAGGCGCGTCAGGCGATCATGTCGAACCCCTACGAAGCGAAGAAGAGGCTGGCCCGTGAAATCGTTGGGCTCTACCATTCGGTTGAAGAAGCTGAGATGGCCGACCAGTTCTTCAAGGAGACTTTCAGCCAACGGCAACAGGTGGTCGAAGCTGAGGATGCGGCGATACCACATGACTTGATCGCGGACGGGGTTGTCGCCTTGGCCAACTTGATCGCCTCCCTCGGGCTCGCGAAGAGCAACGGTGCAGCCCGTGACCTCATCAAAGCCGGAGCCGTCTCCCTTGATGCCGAGAAAGTCATGGATCCGTTCGCCAAGCTTCAGGCCATTGAACTGGACGGCAAGATTCTCCGAGTGGGACGGCACCAGTTCAGGACACTTCGTCTCGCCCGTTAGCCAGTTCCGATTGTCGAGCACAAGTAAACTGGCTTCATGCAAATCCTGGCCATTGGTGGCGCAGGGTTCTCAATGGAGCCAGACAAACTCGCTCTTGAGCGATACGCCCTGTCTTTGACCGGTCAAGACCGCCCTCGGGTCTGCTTCATCCCAACCGCAAGTGGCGAGTCGCCAGAGTTGATAGCCCGAGTCAGCGCTGCACTGGACACTCTTCCCTGTGAGTACACAGTCCTTTCCCTGTTCACTCCGAATTCAAAGAATCTCCGTGAGTTCGTCTGCAGCCATGACTTACTGTACGTCGGCGGCGGTAACACCAAGTCGATGCTTTGCCTTTGGCGGGAATGGGGCATTGACCAAGCCATCAAAGACGCGGCCGAGAACGGAGCCGTCCTGGCTGGTGTCAGCGCAGGCATGATTTGCTGGTTTGAGCAAGGGGTCACCGATTCCATCCCCGGTGAACTGAACCCCCTTCCTTGCCTTGGGTTTCTTCCCGGCAGTGCTTGCCCACACTACGACTCGGAGCCACAGCGCCGCCCAGTGTTCACGCGCCTAGTGAGTGACGGTGTCATGCCTCCCGGATACGCCGCCGACGATGGTGCGGCACTGCACTTTCGTGACGGCAAGCTTGTTCGATGCGTCGCCTCTCGCCCGGCAGCGGAGGCGTTCTGGATTGGGAAGGACAAGGAAGAACCTCTTCCCACTGACCGCTTGCCAACCTAATCATTAGCGAATTCAAATCAGTCTCAAGTGCCGATGCAGCGAATGCCACAGAGCCCGGAGGTACAACCTACGCCGATCTAGTAGCGTAAGGATGTTCAGTTGTTCTACGAATCGCTGATGGTCATAGGCCTTGTCGGAGCGCTCGTCATGAGCCTTATGGGCGTCGCGAGGGGTGGCCACCATGCTTCCGGGCCTAGGGGCCACGCAGGGCACGCCCACAGCCCTGTCGGACACGGTCGAATCCACGTCCATCAACATGCTTCGGGGCGGGGAGTTGGCCGGCACGTTGGCTCGGCCAAGGCCCATACGCACGGACATCAGGCCCAACGAAACAACCAGGCTGAAGAATCCTCCGCTCCTTGGTTCTTTGTGTCCCCGCTGGCCATCTTCAGCGTGTGCCTCGGTGCAGGCGCGACAGGCATGCTGATCCAAGGACACCTGGCTCCCTCGTTCGTGGCCGTTCTGGCCGCAGTCGCCGGAATCCTTTTCAATGCGTGGGTCGTAAACCCGGTCTCAAACGCCTTGCTCTCCTTTGCCGCTCGTCCAAGTGAGGGCCTCGAGGGGAGCGTGGCGCACACGGCGACGGCAATCACCAGCTTTGACGAGCAAGGGAAGGGGCTCGTCAGCCTCACAGTGGACGGACAGACCGTTCAAGTTTTAGCGCGCTTGGATCCTGCCGAAGTCGGCCTGGAGTGTGTCCACAAAGGGGACGAACTCGTCGTGCTCGACGTCGATTCCAAGCGGAACACATGCAGAGTGACAAAAGAATTGTCTTGGGAACCTAAGGAGAACTGAACTATGCCCCCAACCAACTACATCGTCGCCGGCGGGATCCTGTTTTTCCTGTTGATCCTGCTGCCCTGGATCATCAGCCGCGTCCTCTCCACCGTGGACGCTGGAACGATCCGGATCGTCAGCTGGCTCAGAGGTGCGACTAGGGTCTACAAGGGACCCTGCAAGGCGATTGAAATCCCTTTGCTCACGACGAGCACGACGATTCCCTCTAAGGCCATCAATATCGACCTCGACATCGCCGACCAGACCGCGGACATCGACCGCACGGGACAACCTCGCCCGGTCAAGGTACGGGTGCTCGCGAGTGCAATCGTGAGTGTTGGCGACAGCAACGAGACCATCAAGACGGCGGCAAACAAGTTCTTCGCCAAGCCACTTGTCGAGCAGACGTCTACGCTGACTGACCTGCTCACTTCGACGGGACGGCGTGCGATCAACCTGCTCCACCACGATGAGCTTTTCAATTCGAAGGTGACTCGAACGGGACCCGATGGAAGCCAGTTGCCTGTGCCAGCGAGCCCTACCCTCTCGGCCCTCGCCAGTGACGATGACGACCGACTGGCCGTCATCATCAAGAGTGCATGCTCCCGCGAACTCCAAGACTTGGGCTTGGTCTTCAACTCGCTGAACATAAAGGAAGTACAAAGCGAGGTCGCCGAGGCTCGAAGGCGCCAATCAGCGGTCGAAGCCAAAGCGAACGCCGACATCGTGACGGCCGACCAAGAACGCCGTGCCCGTGAAGCCCAGCTTGCCGCTGAACAAGCGATCAACGACAAACAAAGAGAGCTGGAGCAGCGCAAGGCCCAGAACGCCGCTGCTATCGCGGAGGCCGAAGCCGCGAAGCAACTGGCTTTGGCCAAACAGCGTGAGGCTGAGCTCAAAGCCACCCAAATCGCTCAAGCCAACGCAGACGCGGAGCGGGTCAAAGTTCAAGCCGAAGCGGGTGCTGAGGCCGAGGCCATCCGAGTACGCAAGGTCGCCGACGCTCAGGCTGAAGCCATCTTGAAGGTCAACAACGCGATCAATCAAGGCGGCGAGGCGTACCTGGCTCTCAGGCAGCTAGAGCTACTTCCCGAGATCGTGCCATCGATTGCATCTGCCTTAGCCCAGGCTCGGCTCGTGACGCTCTCCAGTGATGGCAAAGGTGCTGCAGGTGGTGCGACAGACCAGATCACAAGCGTCATCCAGACCGTGCTGGCGGCGCAACTTGTCAACAGATCGATCGACCTTGGAGACGCTCCGGCCGCACCACCGGCCCAGCCACGATCGCAGGAGCCTCAGGCCGCTTCAGTCAAGCCGGCCCAGGTTGTCGCGCCCAAGCCGGAAGTGAGGCCGGCACAGTCGCCGATCGCACCGAAGCCCAAGATCACCTTCGACGCGCCACCGAAGACCAACGCCGATTGACAACGGACTTTCGACAAACGACCATGAGCCAGGGTGGTTGTGTCTGCCTTGGTGGTTGCCGAGAGACCAACCGCCCCGGCTCAACGGACTCGATGCAGATGGACCTACTCGCGCATCCAAGGTGAGACGGTTCGCGTCAACCTGTCATGAGCCGTATCCTCGACAAATCGCCCCGCGCACCGTGGGGAGCCATCGCCTCCATAGTTTTGGCCTTGTTGTACGATGCGTCACCGATCGACGTGATTCCAGACGTGATCCCCCTTCTGGGCTGGTTGGACGACGCCGCTGTATCTACGTTGCTGAGTCTGTTGGCCGTGTTCGCATGGCGACGTTGGGCCAAGGCCAGGCGGCTCAAGGCAGCCAACTTGTCTGTCCAGTGAGGCGAAACCGTTCCGGGCGCCCGGCGCACCGTCCTCTGGAGTCAAGTCAGTCGAAGAGCTGTTCCGAAAAGGACTTGGCGTCAAAGTCACGCAGGTCCTCAGGCTTCTCGCCGACTCCGACGAGCTTGATCGGGATCTTGAAGCGCTCCCACACACCGATGAGGGCCCCGCCCCTGGCGGTGCCGTCGAGCTTGGTGAGTACCAGTCCGGTCACTCCGGTCGCGGCGGTGAACTCCTCCGCTTGACGGATCGCATTCTGGCCGGTGTTGGCGTCTAAGACCAGTAAGACCTCGTCCGGTGCCCGACCAAGCGCCTTTTCCGTGACCCTGGCGACCTTTTGGAGTTCCAGCATCAAGTTCGCTTTCGTGTGTTGACGCCCAGCCGTGTCAGCGAGGACGTAGTCGCATCCCCGTGCCTTGGCTGCACTGATCGCGTCGAACAGCACGCTAGCAGGATCGGCGTTGGGGAGCGTCCCGACGAACTCGGCGCCGGAGCGTTCTGCCCAGAGCTGGAGCTGTTCGATGGCTGCTGCCCGGAACGTGTCGCCGGCGGCCAAAACGACCTTATGACCCTGACTCGTGAGCCGCTTGGCCAGCTTGCCGATGCTCGTCGTCTTGCCCACTCCGTTGACACCAACGAAAAGGTAAACGGTAGGTGCAGCTGGACCGTATTGAAGGACTGGGTCGCCACCTTGATCAAAGCGCCGACGGATCTCCTCTTGCAGTCGAGCCTTGATCCCTTCGGCACTCGTGATCTTCTCGTTTCTGACGGCTTGTCTCACGTCTTCGATGATCGAGTGCGTAACGTTGACGTTCGTGTCAGCTTGAAGCAAAGCCTCCTCAAGCTCCTCATAGAGGTCTTCGTCAATGACCCCGCGCCCGAGCATGCGGTCGACGCGCTCCATGAGTCGTTTGAACATCGGGCACAGGTTGGCAGGGGTGCGGCGTGGGGGTCAGGACGACTAGGACGTATCGAGAAGATTCGGCGGGCTATCAAGGCCAACACAGCCTCATACCAAAGTTGTGTTCCGCCTCAAGGCGTTCGTTTGGGCGGTGAGTGTGAGTACGGTGGCCATCGTCGGGGTGGCCGCCCCATACCTGGTGAACATGACCTTGCCCATGAATGATCTTGATCGAGAGGCTCGCGCCATGATCGGCCAACCGGTGTAGTCAGCACTGCCAGGCCTTGATGCCCGCCTGAGTCGATTGGACAACCGAACGACTCGCCGCTTGTGGCTGAACACCGATGTTGAATTGCAGACCGTGGCCACCCTCTCTCAAGGGCGGCAGGGCCGTTGAGTACATCGTCCTTCGGGATGCCGTGTTCAACTACGTCGGGAGGGATGGCTGAGTGACGGCGGTCCATAAGTGCGGCACCTAGTCCTTTCGCTGGCCTCAACGACCATAATCGTGCGTGCCAACGCACTACGACACCCTTGGCTTGGCGGCGGGGGCGGGCGCCGAGGACGTGCGCATCGCGTACCGCAAGTTGGCGCGCAAACTCCACCCCGACGTCAGCAAGGCACCGGACGCGAAGGAGCAGTTCCAGCGCCTCCAACAAGCCTACGAGGTGCTTAAGGATCCAAGGCGCAAGGCGGCCTATGACGCCATCCTTGGCGTTGTGCCTCCAGAGTCTGCACCCCGCACCGAAGCAGCCCAATCTGGCACAACTTCGACTCCTCCTTCGGGTTCCTCCAACAAGGCTTCACAGTCGAGCCCCAAGGCGACTGAAGCAGAGGCAAGGGCTAGGACGGCCCGGCAACGTGAAAAGGAAATCAGGGAAGCCGACGAGTTGAGACGACGGGCCGAAAAGCGGATGCAAGATGCGCCAGCTCCGCCGAAAATCGATCTGGCAGAGACTCGCCACTTGACTTCGTTGCTCAATGCAGGACGTTTCGTCGAAGCCGAGCGGTTGGCGACACGCATGTTGTTGGTCGAGTCTCGACAGCCGGTTCCCTATGCCGTGCTTGGAGACATCGCCCGGTTCCGCGGCGACCTCGACAAAGCCGTCGAACTCTACGGCTATGCTGCCCAATACGAGCCGGCGAATCCCCTGCACCAGCGCAAGTACGAGGAATTGCTCGACAGTCGGGCGGCGTCGCCATCGGCCGCTTCAGGCAGGTATGTGCCTGAAGTGCACCTGCCACCGCTTGGGGTCGCCGTGTTCGCCGTGGCTTTGGCCGCCATTTATACGGTGTTCGCTTCGGAACGGCCCTTAGGGCTGGCCTTTGCCCCTGACTGGACTCTTGGCGTCACGGTGATGCTCTTCCTCTCTGGAATCGTCGTTGGGACTTGCCTGAGCCTGGCAGGCGCTTTGGCGTCCTTTGGGGCAACGTCCGGCTCTGCGATGATGAAGGTTCCTCCCGCCCTTGCCTTGGGGCTTGTGTCCATTGTCTCGTTCTGGGTGGCCTGCGTCCTGTACTTTGTCGTTGGTCAGACTCAGCAAGCGTTCAACCGATCGCTGTCATTGTGTCTGGGGTCAGTGGCTGGGGTCGCCGTTGTTTTCGCTCTGGCGGGATGGGCGCGCGGTCCTGCACTGGCCATGGAGAACCTCATGTGGGGTGGCAATCTGGTCTACTTCGGGGTGGTAGCTGGCTGGTACGTCGTGGACAATCTGAGGACAGGCAGGTAGCGCATTCCAGGTTCGAACGTCATGTGAATGTGCCCAGGAAACCTATAGGGACGTCTCCTGCCGTCCGAACCCGCATCTATAATGGGGCGGTGAAGACCGTTCCGTCGAAGTTCATCGTCGCTAGTCTCGCCCTTTGGCTTCTCAGTGGTTGCGGCGGCACCAATACCGACTTCACTCACCCGCCCGTGTCCTACGGCTTGGCGCAGATCACACCGGTCGCCTCGACCGACGCAGCAGTCACTGGCGTCTCGAGAGACGGTCGCGTTGTCGGCACCTACACGAACAACAACGTCCTCACGTTCTTTGGGTGGTCCCCCGACGGAACGACCCAAGACATCGCCTTGCCGACGCAGTGCAAGTGGATTGATGGCATCGACGAACTGGGAGAGGTCGTCGCTTCCGACCACACGACGACACCGCCGCAGTTGTTCTTCATCCAAAACGGAGGGCTTTCGAACCTTCAACTGCCTGCCAGCACGGACTCCGTCGTAGTCAACTCTATGAGCTTTGCCGCCGGGATCGGAGTCACGGTCACTTCGGGCGGCGTGTCGAAGGGTTACGTTTTGTCATCCGGGTCAGCGCCAGTCGCCTGGACCGCAGCGGGAGGCTCAGTCGCGGGCGTCTCCGTGGGAGGCAACCTTGCCTGCTATGAGTTGTCAGGCTCGGA
>JAKOXK010000074.1 GCA_029781035.1 Armatimonadota bacterium | reverse complement strand
CCGGAGAGCTTATAGCCTCGTTCTCCGACCACGGTGTCGTAGCCGTCCGCCAAGGAAGCGATGTGGTCGTGAATGGCTGCGAGTCGACACGCTTCGACCAACTCTTCGTCCGTAGCCTCGGGTTTGGCGACTCGCAAGTTCTCCTTGACCGAATCGTGGACGAGGTAGGTCTCCTGGGTCACTGCGCCGACACACTTCTGGAGCGACGAGAGGGTGACGTCTCGGACGTCGTTTCCGTCGATCAGGACGGCGCCCGAGTCCACTTCGTAAAGTCGAGGGATCAAGTAGGTGATCGTCGTCTTTCCAGCGCCTGAGGGCCCGACAAGGGCGACCAACTGTCCTGGTTCAGCGACAAACGAAATATCGGACAGTGTGGCCCGCTCGAGGGACGGCGCATAGCGGAACATGACGTCCTTGAGCTGGACCCTTCCCTGGAGCGATACCGGGTCGAGTTCGATGGCTCCGGGCTTGTCTGTGATGTCCTGCTTCATGTCGAGGTACTCGAAAATCCGTTCGAACAACGCGAACGAACTCATCAGCTCGACCTGCGTGCTCATCAGGCCGGTGATCGGGAAGAAGAGTCGGGTCTGGAGTCCTGTGAACGCTATCAACGTCCCGATCGTCAGGTGCTTGTCCCCGAGAGAGATCATCATCCAGCCAGCGACCCAATAGACCACTGCGGGCGAAAGCGAGGTGATCATTCGGAACAGCCCGAAGACGGTGTACATCAACACCTGGAGTTGGATCTGCCAGTGAGCCAAGCTCTTGTTTTCGCGGTCGAACTTCTCGCTCAGGACCTCCTGGCGGCCCGTCGTCTTGCTGAGCAGGATGCCGGACACGGACAGTGACTCCTGGAGCATCGAGTTGACCTCGGCAGTCTGCTCCTGCACCCCCTTTCGGACCTTGCGGGCGAAGTTGCCGACGAACGCACCGAAGAGCATCACGAGCGGCGCGATGCCGATGCTGATGAGGGTCAGCCGCCAGTCCATGGCGAACATCGCGATCAGGGTGGACGCCACGACCGCGAAGTTCGAAATCGCATCGACCAACGTGTTGCTGACGACGTTTTGGACGCCGCCGACATCGCTGATGAGTCGGCTTTGAATCTCTCCGGTCTTCGTTCCCGTGAAGAAGGCGAGGGGCATGCCTTGGAGGTGGGTGAAAAGCTTGTGCCTCAACTCGCACATGATCTTCTGGCCGACGATTACGCTCAAGTAACCGTAAAGCAGTGTCACCCCAGAGGCCGCGAGCGTCGCCACGACCGTAAGAATCGAGAACTCTCCGACGACGCCCAGTTGCTTCTTGGCGATGCCGTCGTCGAAGAGAACGCGAAGGAAGAAGGCGGGGAAAAGACCAAGAGTGACCCCAATGAGGATCGCGACGACGGTGAACCAGACTTCGCGCTTGTGTGGCCCAAACAGACTGATGACCCGTCGGAAGGTGACGCGGTCGATCTTCTTGGGGGCAGCCGCGTCCGAAGGCGCGTCCCTCATCATCATGCCCATAGTTCTGAACTCAGTTTGTACGCGCTTCTGACCCGTGGCTAGGGCGAGATTGCAGGTTCCGTACAGGAATAAATCTTTCCTTATGACTATTGTCAGAGGGGATCTGGCAACTCCTTGAGACGGACAGCCGTACTGATCCCCGATGAGACGTTCCTGTTGCTTGGCGGTCTTGGTCGCCGCCGTGTCCTTCGCCCAAGCCCAGTTGCCCCAGAACTTTGAGTCGGAGGTAGACAAGATCTGCAAGGAGTGGAACCGGCCGAACGCGCCGGGAGGAGT
This sequence comes from Armatimonadota bacterium, assembly GCA_029781035.1. Lineage (GTDB taxonomy): Bacteria > Armatimonadota > Fimbriimonadia > Fimbriimonadales > Fimbriimonadaceae > JAEURO01. The sequence continues at coordinate 6,539 of JAKOXK010000074.1, read as the reverse complement.
CGTCGGCGTCGCGATGGACGGCAAGCTTGTGTTCGCAAAGGGCTATGGAATGGCCAACCTGGAGACGAACACGCCGAACACGCGTGACACCGTGATGGATGTCGGGAGCGTCAGTAAGCAGTTCACCGCCATGTCGATCTTGCTCCTCGAAGAAGAGGGGAAGCTCAAGACGAGCGACAGCGTGTCCAAGTACGTTCCGGAGCTCCCCGACTATGGCCGTCCAATCACGATCGACAATCTTCTCCACATGACGAGCGGGCTCCGGGACTACATCAGCCTGATGGCAGTCAATGGGTGGAACGTGGTCGATGCCCGGACGTTTCAGGACGCGATCGACATCATGTGCCGGCAGACGGGGCCGAATTCGGTGCCAGGCGAGAAGTGGAACTACTGTAACACAGGCTATATGCTCATGGCTGTCATCGTTCAGCGAGTCAGTGGCGAGAGCCTGGCCCAGTTCGCCAAGGAGAAGATCTTCACCCCACTGGAAATGAAGGACACGCAGTTTGTGACAGATCCTCAGACGATGATCCCCAACCGGGCCACAAGCTATCAGCCAACGCAGCACGGCTATCAAGTCCTGTTCTCAAGCCTCGCGATCTACGGTGACGGAGGGGTGCACACGACCCTGGCAGACTTGACCAGGTGGCACGAGAACTTCTATGCCAACAAGCTCGGGAAGGGAGACCAGAAGCTCATCGACAAGATGGTGACTCCCGGGCTGCTGAGCAACGGTTCGTCCACTGGCTATGGATGCGGGCTCATGATCGACACGTTTGAGGGGCTGCGCCGGATCCGGCACGGGGGCAACTGGCTTGGTTACAACGCGATGACCGTGCGGTTCCCAGACAAGCATGTGTCCTTGTTCGCCCTTGGGAACGACGGAACGAACCTCAGCACGCCTTATTGCGACAGCATTGCGCGGCTCCTGTTTGGGATCAAAGCCGCAACCCAGAACCACAAACAGGTCGCCGTCAACACCGAGATACTCAAGGGGTACGTCGGCACGTACCGGCTACCGGACGGTCGGATCGCGAGCATCTCCCTGGCAGGAGATCAGCTCTCGGCTCAGGTGACAGGTCAGCCCAAGTTCGACATCTTCCCGGAATCGGAGACTTCGTTCTTCCTCAAGGTAGTCGATGCCCAGTTTGAATTCGTTAAGGATTCGGACGGCAAGATCGGCAGCGCCAAGATCCACCAAGGCGGCAAGACGATCGACCTCGTACGAACGGAGCCGTTCAAACCGAACGCTGCACAGCTCAAAGCCCTTGTGGGCACCTACAAGAGCTTTGAGATGGACATGGAGGTCACCATTAGGCTAGAGGCCGGAAAGTTGACCTGTAAGACCCCGGACGACCTCATTGAGTTGAGCATGCCTTCGGAAGACAAGCTGACGGCGCAGGGTCTCCAGTTTGACCTCGTTCGAGACGCCGAGGGAACTATCCGCGGGCTCTCCCTCGACCTCGGTCGGGCGACCGGTATGAAGTTCATCAAGCAGGAGGGGGCCTAGTCCTTTGACGGCAGTCGGCCTGTGACTTGGCTGTCGTTGTGGGTCTGGACCACCCCTCCTTGGTCGTCCCCACCCAACGTCACCAGCGGAGTGCCGCCCTCCTTCTGCGCCACGACGCTGCCTGTCTTGCCGAGTTTGTCGCACGAGAGGACGACGAGGCGGTTGCCGTTACGGCTGCATGCCGCAATCTCGCCGTCGCTGGCGTCGTTGCGGCCGATGGTCGCCAGGGCCTTGCCATAACGGTTCGTCACGGTGAGTTTGCCGCTTGTCGAGTCCGTAACGACTCCAAACGCGTCGAAGCCTCCTTTGCCGGCCATGGACAGGGCATTGGAGTCCGACTGCGTCGACAAAGTAATAGCGGGATTGCCCGCCGAATCAAAGAGCTGGACGTTGCCGCCGTACGAGCCCGGCACGAGTCGAATGGCAGTGCCGCCCCCGGTCCCTCGTATGTCGAGCTTGTCGCATATGGGTTCCGCGATCATGGCTTGGTTGACTCGGAGCTTGTCGCAGACACCGGACTTGATCGAGAGCGTGGAAGCCGTCCCATCGCCGAGGTCTCCGTACTGAATGCGCGCGCGGTTGCAGGCCAGCTGATTGATCGTGGTGACTCCGGCGTCAAGTCGCTGGACCGAAATGGAGTCGGCGACGATTGTCCGAGGCCATGTCTGGCCTTGCCCTGGTCCGACTTGACCGAATCCTGCCAGACTTACGACCACCAGCAGCGCGAGGCTGACGGCGAGTCCGAGTCGATACTGGCGGTTGGTCCTTTCAAGGGCTTCGAGGCGTCGTTCGATGTCTTGCATGATGGTTCCGATAGTTTGGACGTTCCGCCAGCCGAAACCGTTATCCGGCCGCCAGTCCTTGTCCCGCGTTCGCTTGCGCCACGAGACCTTGCGCGGACGTCTTAAGGTTCAGTTGCGGTACGTCTCGTTCTTCACGGGTGCTGGAGGGCTCGATCTTGGGTTGGAGCAGGCTGGTTGGGAGTGTCTGTTCGCCAATGAGGCCGATCGCGTGGCGTGCCGGACACTTAAGCAAAACCGCCCCACGCTGAACTTGTTCGAAGGGGACGTCAGATCTCTGTCGGTAGAGGACGTCCGGATCAGCCTGCTTTCCGTGGGCGAGGAGTCAAAGCCCGAAGCCGTTGTCGGCGGACCGCCCTGTCAAGCCTTTTCGACTGCTGGGAAGCGACTCGGCCTCAACGATGAGCGTGGCAACGTCTTCCTGCACTTTCTCGAACTGGCGATCGGGCTCTGCCCTCGAGTCATCATCGTTGAGAACGTCAGGGGCCTGCTCTCGGCTCCTCTCAAGCATCGGCCCCATGCGGAGCGGGGATTCGGATTTGAACCACTGAGCCCGGAAGAGTTGCGCGGCGGAGCCTTGGAGTTCATTTCGCGGCGCCTCCGGCAAGCAGGCTATGGCGTCTCCTTTGACCTGTACGACACGGCCAACTTTGGTGTGCCGCAGCGGCGTGAGCGCTTGGTGCTCATCGCCACAGAGAGAGCCCGGCGGGCGCCGCACTTGCAGCCGACTCATCACGCGCCAAAGGATCCTGGCGCAGGTGCGAGATGGGAGACGTTCGCGGACGCCGTCACAGGGCTGCACCATCATCATTTCGTCCCGCTCCGCCCCAAACAACGACGGTTCCTTGAGCTTCTGAAGTCAGGACAGAACTGGCGGTCCTTGCCGGACTCTCTTCAACGCGAGGCGATGGGAGCCGCATTTGAGTGTGGTGGGGGAAGGACCGGATTCTATCGGCGGCTTGCCTGGGATGAGCCCGCTCCGACTCTCTTGACGTCTCCCACCATGCCTGCCACGTTACTCGGACATCCCGTTGAACTACGCCCGCTCAGCGTCGAAGAGTACGCCCGCCTCCAGACGTTTCCTGACGACTGGGTTTTCGCCGGTACGTTGCTCGAGCGCTATCGCCAGATCGGCAACGCTGTCCCTGTCCGTTTTGCGCGCTGTATCGGAGAACAGGTCTCGTCGTATCTCCAGAACGGCTCTGGAGCGAACGGAAAGTCGACCTCTGTCCGGAGTCGGTATAAGGACACGTCGGACCGTACCTGGAAGTCGCCGCCGATAGAGCTAGCTTCGCCTCGCGACGTCTGAGACCACGTAGTACGTGCTGTAAACAACCCAGACGGCGAGTCCAGCGACTGCAATGGCTCCGACCTGACTTTGGGAGAACGCCAGAGCCATGACGCCCAGGGCGACCGAAACGAAGAAGACGCCGACCATGATGGATTGAATTGAAGCCCGACGACGGAGCGGCAGGCTCGCCATCGTCTCAGCCCTCATCCGCCACACAAGGGCTTCGATTTCCGCCGGACTGCAGTGTAGAGCCTCAGCGACGTCGGCCACCGTGACGCTCTCGGGGTTCGATTCGCGAAAGCGTGACAGCACCACTTCAAGTTCCTGAGGCGTCACCCGCGTCTCAAGCCCGTTTTCCACCCGGTTCGAATCCATTCTGCGTCCTCTTGCACTGTTACGGTTCGTCGATACAGACCGTTGCTGGCTCGCCCACGTCGAGCGACGAGGCGCAAGCGACGCCAGACTATACTCAATGCTGGACAGGACAGATGAAGCGTCTTTCAGCGGCTCCCGTCCTTGTGATCCTGGTGGCCCTTTTCATCGCGTTCATGGGCGTCATGAGCGTCTTCCACGGGAGTATCTTGGCCAACTACACGTTTGGCCTGTCGAAGACAGGCTCGGGCTGGGTGGGAAAGGTCAGGGTCGTCAACGCCGATCTGAAGAACGCTCTGGACGTTCGGCTGTCGCGCATCAAACTCAACGGGGTGGACGCGGACAGCGAGCCGCCGCCAGCGCACCTTGAGCCAGGAGGCACTCGGGTCTTCGAGATCCGCTTCCCCTCTCAAGCGGCGGCCGAAAACGCCGTCGCTAACCTCACGTTTTGGGCGAGCGTGGGGAACTGGGCTTCGGGTTCTTCTACACTGACCTACCTCCAAGCTCTCCCAAGCAAAGGAGGTGATCCAGAACCGACCGAACCAGGCGGCTCAGCGTTCCTGAGCCTGTTCCACACGCGTCTCGGATGGGTCTGCCGGTTTTCGTTCCGGAGCACGAGGCCTCAGCCGATCACTGCCGCCGTAGAGAAGTGCTGGCTTAACGGTCACGGCCCCTTGATGTATCCGGGTGACTGGATCCTCCAACCGGGCCAGTCGGTGGCGCGCGATGTGCTCTTTCCCGAAGAAGCGGCACACCGTGGCCAATCCGCGGAGTTTCAAGGGAACTACCAATTCAGCTGGGACGATCACTACGACTTGCGCCCGATCCGCCAGAGTCTCAACCCCGAAACTGGACCGGCCCATTGAACTCGATCACTCTGCCACTTTGAGCACGCTCAAGAACGCCTCTTGTGGTACTTCGATCGATCCAATGTTCTTCATCCGCTTCTTGCCTTCCTTTTGCTTCTCAAGGAGCTTCCGCTTACGTGTGACGTCGCCACCGTAGCACTTGGCGATGACGTTCTTCCGGTATGGCTTGATCGTGTCGGCCGCGATGACCTTTGAACCGACCGCAGCTTGAATACGAACTTCGTACTGCTGTCGCGGAACGACCTTACGGAGCTGTTCCACGATCGCTCGGCCCCGTGGATAGCTGAACTGGCGGTTGACGATAAAAGACAGAGCGTCGACCACGTCACCGTTGAGCAGGATGTCCACTTTGACCAAATCCGAGGTCGCATAGTCAGAAAGCTCGTAGTCGAAACTGGCGTATCCCCTTGTCTGAGACTTGAGCTTGTCGAAGAAGTCGAGAAGGATTTCGGCCAAAGGCAAGGAGTAGTACAAGATGGCCCGGTTGTGGCTTGGATACTCCGTTTTCCTATAGGTGCCCCGCCGTTCTTGACAGAGGGTCATGACGGTTCCCACGTATTCGTTAGGCACCATGACCGTAGCATCGACCATCGGCTCTTCGATCTTGGCGATCTTGGTTGTATCTGGCATTTCGCTCGGGTTTGTCACATCCAGGATGCTGTTGTTCGTCAAGTGGACCCGGTAATCGACACTCGGAGCCGTGAGGATCAAGTCGAGGTTGAACTCTCGTTCGAGCCGTTCACGGGCTATGTCCATGTGGAGCAGGCCCAAAAAGCCGCATCGGAACCCGAATCCCAATGCGGCCGAGGTTTCGGGAGCGAAGTCGAGCGATGCGTCGTTGAGTTGCAGTTTCTCAATCGCGTCCCGAAGTTCCTGGTATTGGTCGGCGTCGGTCGGGTACAGGCCACAGAAAACCATAGGCTTGGCCTTTCGATAGCCGGGCAAGGGCTCTGTCGCCGGGTGGGCGGCTGACGTGACCGTATCGCCTACGCTCGCATCGCCAATGCTTTTGATGGCAGCCGTGATGAATCCGACTTCGCCAGCGCTCAACTCCTGTCCCCGTTCAAGGTACGGCTTGAAGATTCCGACCTCGTCGACTTCAAAGACCTTCCCGGTGGACATCATTTGGATTTTGTCTCCCGGTTTGACCGATCCATCGACCACTCGCACGTAGGCGACGGCTCCTTGGTAGCTGTCGAAATGGGAGTCAAAGATCAGGGCTCGGAGCGGAGCGTCGAACACACCGCGAGGCGACGGAATGCGCTCTACGACCGCCTCTAAGATCTCTTCGATTCCGTGTCCCGTCTTGGCGCTGGCCGGGATTGCGTCCGTGGCATCGATGGCGAGGGCGTTTTCAATCTCCTCCTTGGCCATATCGATGTCAGCATGGGGGAGGTCTATCTTGTTGATCACGGGGATGATCTCGAGGTCGTGGTTCATCGCCATTCCGGCGTTCGCGATCGTCTGGGCCTCGACACCTTGGGTCGCGTCGACCAGCAACAGGGCCCCTTCGCAGGCATAGAGCGCACGGGAGACCTCATAGGTAAAGTCGACATGGCCAGGAGTGTCGATCAGGTTGAACTCGTACTCGTTCCCATCTTTCGCCCGATAGGCAAGCCGCACGGCGGTCATCTTGATCGTGATTCCCCGTTCCCGCTCGAGGTCCATCGTGTCGAGCATCTGTTCTTGGGCCTCAC
>JAKOXK010000031.1 GCA_029781035.1 Armatimonadota bacterium | reverse complement strand
CAGCGCGGCCAGTGGCTGGGCGATGGGCGGTACCAGCTGGAGATTCCCTACACCGACCCGAACGAGCTCGCGATGGACATTCTTCGGCACGCCGATCAGGTGGCGATTACCAATGACACTGGCACGATCAAAGAGACCGTGCGCCAACGAACCCAGCAAGCCTGGGAACTGCACTGCGCCGGCAAGGGAGCGAAATAGAAGATGGATGTTCTCCTGACCCACAAGCAGGTCGTCGAAGACTACGCCAGCTACATCCAGAGCTTTCTGAACATCGCAGATCCGGCGATTCGCTCGACCGTCGAGGAAAAGCTCGCAGAGGGGCGACTATGGCCGGAGCCGCTTCTGCAGTTCAACCCGGCGTACGAGTCAGCCGGAACGGTCGAACACGTAGCTGCCTCGGGTGTCGTCCACAAGGACATTCCCGACATCCTCAAGGGCTACTCGCTCTACAAGCACCAGGTGGATGCGATCAAGCTCGGTACCAGTGATCGTGACTTCATCGTGACCTCGGGGACCGGGTCTGGAAAGTCGCTCACCTACATCGGCACGATCTTCAACCACCTGCTGAGCCATCCCTCCGAAGGAGGAATCAGGGCCGTCATCGTGTATCCGATGAATGCGCTCATCAACTCTCAGTTCGAGGAGTTCAAGCGCTATCAGGAGAACTACGAGAAGGCAACTGGCAAGCCGTTCCCGATCTCATTTGGCCAGTACACGGGGCAGGAGAAGGAAGAACTGCGTGAGCGGATGCGTGAGAGCCCGCCGCATGTGCTGTTGACCAACTACATGATGCTGGAGCTGCTGCTCACGCGAACGGCTGAGCGTCGAATCCGAGACAGCATCTACAGCCATCTCAAGTACCTGGTGTTCGACGAGCTGCACACGTACAGGGGCCGTCAGGGTGCCGACGTGGCGATGTTGATCCGGCGTATCCAAGCCCAGTGCGCCAACAAGCTGGTTTGCATAGGTACTTCTGCCACGATGGCCTCGGGCGACGATCCTTCACAGCAGAAGGCCCAGATCGCCGCCGTCGCCACCGTGCTCTTTGGTCGGACGTTCGGGGCCGACCAGGTCGTTTCGGAGTCGCTGGCGCGCTCGTTGGCCGATGGAGACAGTCTCCCGACCGCCTCAGAGCTTCGGGCCGCGATCGAGGCGGGTGTCCATCCGTCAGCCAGCCTCGATGACCTGAGAGCAAATCCCCTGGGCAAGTGGCTCGAGAACAGGGTTGCGCTCCGACAGTCTGCCGGACATCTGCTCCGAGGCAAGCCGCTACCACCCTCGGAAGTGGTTCAGCTCCTCGCGGCGGATGCCGGTGTGGACACGTCTGCAGCAAGGGTCGTTTTGGATGGCTTGTTGCAGTGGATCAGTCAGGTCAATCTGGCGCTCCAGGCCGGTGGGAAGCGGTACACGGTCCTGCCGTTCAAGCTACACCAGTTCATCTCGCAGACTGGCTCGGTTTACACCACGCTCGATCAGGACGAGAACCGCTTCATCACGCTGGAGCCCGGGGTTTTCAAGAGCGACGACGACAGCAAGAAGCCCATCTTCCCCAACGTCTTCAGCCGTGCCAGTGGGCACGCCTTCAACTGCGTCACGCGGGTCGGTGACCACCTCGAGCCGCGAGAGTTCCGCGAATCGAGTGATGAAGAAGACGGTGGGCAAGACGGCTACCTGATCATCGGCGACGACATCTGGGA
>JAKOXK010000027.1 GCA_029781035.1 Armatimonadota bacterium | reverse complement strand
GACATCCCAGTCCATTCGGGCAGCCACGATGGCAGCCAACATCGCTCCTATCTCGTGGTGTTGACCTGTCGGAGTTGCGGCGACGAGCTTCGGCGAATCCAGGGAGGGCCGAATGGAAAGCCTCGTCCTCTCCAAATGGGTGCGCAAGAGCGCCGAAGCCAAGTGCTCTTGGGCAATGCTGAGTTCGCCCGCCGCCCACTTTCGCCCGACTTCCCGCAGCAGCGGCACCACAAGATCATCTACGAGGGCATCAACGCCGAGCACAACGCTCGCGCGCACGAGAACGGCCTCGAACGCCGAGGCATCCAGGCTCTGCAGCGCACGCATCGCATGGCTCAAAAAGCTGGGATCTGCGTCTCCATAGGCTGTGCCCTCCTGCCTGTCTGCCGTTGAAGTCAACCGATAGAGCTCTTCGGTCGGCAGATCGGCGATCATGCCGATGCTGTGGCCAGACTCCACGGCGAGGTGCAGGAGTTTGAGCCGGCAGACGTCGCCTTCGTCGTATACGCGCCGGTTGGTTCCCGTGCGTACAGGGGCGATCACCCCGTAGCGCCGCTCCCAAGCTCGAATGGTGTGAACTGACAGGCCGGTCTCTTCGGCCACGGCACGGATCGAATAGCAGGAGTTCACGATGGGATTATAGGCCCTCTGTCTCAGTGTTGTCAAGGATGCGGCGAACTTATGACCGAAAGCAATGGGTGTTTTCTCGACAAAAAGTTGACAATTTCTAGACAATCCGAGTAGCATTCAATTGTCGCCCAGTCCCGGAGGGGTGCGGCGAAACGGAAAGACCATGAAAGCGATCGATCTGATCACCAGAATCCTCGTCATCGTCGGCGGGCTCAACTGGGGCCTCGTCGGGATAGCCAAGTTCGACCTCGTCGCGGCCTTGCTTGGCGCCGGTAGCGCCCTCTCGAACACCGTGTACGTGCTCGTCGGAATCTCGGCGATCGTGCAAGCGATCCGACTAGTGGGCGCATCTTCCGCTCCCTCGTCGATTCGTGCGCACTGAAGCCTCGTCGTCAATTCGGATCCAAAGGAACACTGAACATGAAGAAGATCAACCTCAGCATAGTCCTGGCCGGTATGGCCGTCGCAGCCCTGTCGTTGGCCGCTTCGAAGCCCTTGCCTTCCACCGACATCGTGGATACAGCGATCGCCTCCAAGCAATTCCCAACCCTTGTCGCTGCTCTCAAGGCTGCCGGGCTCGTTGACACCCTCAAGGAAAGCGGACCGTTCACGGTTTTCGCTCCGAGCGAAGAGGCGTTTAGGAAGCTGCCCAAGGGCACTCTGGAATCGCTACTCAAGCCGGAGAACAAGTCCAAGCTCGTGGCCATTTTGAAGTACCACGTTGTTTCGGGAAAGGTCATGGCCAGCGACGTTCTCAAGCTGAAGAACGGCACGGAAGTCCCGACCCTTCAGGGCCATTCCATCAAGGTTCAGAACAAGCGCGGCGTCAGGGTGAACAACGCCAAGGTCGTCAAGACGGACATCGAGTGCAAGAACGGGGTCATCCACGTGATCGACACCGTGCTCTTGCCCAAATGACCACCGCCTACATCCACTCTCCTCCTCGGAGGGCCTAAGCTCCCCGGGGTCACGACAACGCAGGACATCCAGGAAACAAAAATGCCAACAATCATTGAAACTGCTGTTGCCGCGGGCAACTTCAACACTCTCGTCTCCGCCGTCAAGGCGGCCGGCCTTGCCGAGACTCTGTCCGGTTCCGGACCGTTTACCGTGTTCGCACCTACAGACGAGGCGTTCGCCAAGGTACACGCGGACACGCTTCAGGGACTTCTCAAGCCCGAGGCCAAGAGTCAGCTTGTGAACGTTCTCACCTACCACGTTGTGGCAGGTGAGGTCATGGCGTCGGAAATTGCAGAGCTCACGAACGCCAAGACCGTTCAAGGTCAGAGCGTCGCGATTAGCGTCAACGGCGGCGTGAAGGTCGACGGTGCGAACGTTGTTACCGCAGACATCAAGTGCGATAACGGCGTTATTCACGTGATCGACGCGGTCATCCTGCCCAACTGATTCCAGCGCAAAACCAGCGGAGACCCCACGGCCCGGCCGCTCGGCCGGGCCTCAATCCACAAAACGAAAGATGAACAATATCATGACTCTCATTGCAGCTGTGGCCCTTTCCCAGCTTCCAATGGACGCGAAATCCTTGAACCTCGGTGACGGTTACACGCGCATCGAGACGGCCACCTACGTCATCGAGGTTCCCACGGGCTGGGAAGTTTCCGAGGAAACGCCTTGGGGCCAGCGGAAGGCCCATCCGAAGGATGCCGAAGGCGAATTGGGCGTCATGACTGCCCCACCCGGCCGACAGAGTTGGGAACAGCTGTATCAAACCTCTCTCTACTTCATTCTTCGAGAAGAGAAGGGAAAACCGACGCCCTATCGGCTTGGCAAGACCTCGAGCGGATTTGAGACCGCCTCGTTCGAAGTGCTCGACGACACAGGGTTCGCGGCCAGGCGCTATATCCTGATCCGTGGCAAGGACGCCCGCTTGCTAGCATTGTCTGTTCGCGTGCCGAGCCGAAATGCCGACAAGGAATGGTCCAAACACTTTGAGCGATTGACCGCGACCGCCAGGTTCAAGTGACGTATCAGCTGTGTTGGAGGCGCAACTGAAGCAAGCGCATGATAGATGTCCGGCATTTCCGGAATAGGCTCCTTGGAAAACTCAAGCAACATGGAAGAAAAGAAGATCATCGCCGTTGTGGGCGCCACAGGCGCCCAGGGAGGGGGGCTCGTTCGTGCAATTCTCTCCGATCCGAACACAGGGTTCGTTGTCCGCGCACTCACACGGAATCCCGAGTCCGAGAAAGCCAACGAACTCGCCGCTCAAGGTGCCGAAGTTGTTGCGGCCGATATGGAAGACCCAAAGAGCCTCAAGCGGGTATTCGCGGGTGCGTATGGCGTCTTCGGCGTCACGAACTACTGGGAGCACTTCACGCCAGAGAAGGAACTCCAGCAAGCAAGCAATATGGCCAAAGCCGCCAAAGGCGCCGGCGTCCAACACTTCGTTTGGTCGACGCTCGAAGACACCCGACGCTGGGTGCCGCTTGAGAGCGATCTGATGCCCACGCTCATGGGCAAGTACAAGGTGCCTCACTTCGACGCCAAGGGAGAGTCGGATCACTTCTTTCGTGATCTAGGCGTGCCGACGACCTTTCTGCTTACTTCGTTCTATTGGGACAACCTCATTCACTTCGGGATGGGCCCTCAGGCTGGGCCCGACGGATCACTGGCCATCGCGTTCCCCATGGACGATGCGAAGCTGCCCGGCATCGCATCGGAGGATATCGGCAGGTGCGCGTACGGGATCTTCAAGGAAGGTCCCGCCACGATTGGTCAGACTTTGGGCATCTCGGGAGGACACCTGTCTGGCAAGGAGATGGCCGACACGATGTCTCGGGTTCTGGGAGTTCCGATCGGCTTCCACCCGATCACTCCTGAAGCCTATCGCGCGCTTGGCTTTCCAGGCGCCGACGATCTGGGCAACATGTTTCAGTTCAAGCGAGACTTCAATGCGGAGTTCTGTGCGCCTCGCAACGTGGATGCATCGCGAACACTAAACCCCGAGCTGAAATCCTTCGAAAACTGGCTAAGCGCCCACGGCTCCAGAATCCCTTTGCCCGTCAGCGCCCGCAACTAAGGACATGCGCATCGTGAGCGGTCTGATCTCGACGTTCGGGGCCACAGCCCTTGCCGCTGCGATCGGAAGCGCGGCTTCGATCTCCGCCGCGGAGTTCTATGGCCGGCTGACAAAGCCGGCCTGGGCTCCGCCAGCCAGCTTGTTCGGGCCCGTATGGACGCTTCTGTATGTGATGATTGCGACCGCAGGGTGGCTGATATATCGAAGCGGAGTGACCAACTCAAGAGCCCTTCTTGGCCTTTTTCTGGCTCAACTCGTTCTGAACGCCCTTTGGAGTTGGACATTCTTCAAGTGGGAGTCCGGACTCGGCTCGATGGTCACAATCGTCACCCTCTGGGCCGTCATCCTGGCGACCATGATCGGGTTCTGGAAAGCCAATCTCGCCTCGGGGACGCTGATCCTCCCATACCTGGCCTGGGTCACCTTTGCTGCAGCCCTCAACTGGTCCATCTGGAACCTGAACCGCGGGGCACTCTAGCCATGAGAGACATATGGATGGGAAAGAAGCTTGGCTTCGGGACAGCATTCGTGATTGCCGTCTCGATCGTGTCGTTCTTGGTAGCGATCGTTGTCAGATGCTCGAACCAGGCGTGTTCGTCGGCAAGTACATGACCGACAACCGAGTGGAGCTCCCTGCCGATTGGTTCGAGAACGCAAAGCTTTGTCCCGTTCATCAAGACCAGCGACTGAACTTCTTCGGCGTCCACTCCCCAAGCCGCTCTCTGACTGGCGGAATCAGGGTTGGACCTACCGGGCCGATCCGCGCGGCTGGTTCCAATGGTACTGCCGTTATCACATGGGCCGGCGCACCCTGGACATTGAACGTCAAACCAAGCGTACACAGGCCATGAAGTGCCATCTGGCCCAGATCCGCAAGTATGGCTGGCCGGGTGAGATGAGCTGCCGAAGGTGGCAGCGACAGGCTCTCCTCAGCTGGGCCCACGACACGCGAGGAACCTGAACTCAGGTTCTCCGACAGCTGGCTACCTGGGTTCGCGAATTCCGCCCGCTTCGGGTTTCTCGCCGAACAAGGCGAGTAGGTCAGCAACTGCGCGGTGCTGCTCGAGCGGATGTCTAAGGGGCCTCGAGAAGTCCACCGAATACTGGTTGCGCCTACCGGACTTCTCCCTTTTGAGCACGCCGTACTCCGTCAGCTCAGTTAGTATTCGCTGAACAGATCTTTCGGTGATCCCGACCAGGTCTGCAATGTCTCGAGCCCTCGCGAACGGGTCATTCTGAATACAGACCAGCACGTGGGAGTGATTGGTCAGAAACGTCCACTTAGGGGTGACGTCGTCCTTCTTCATCAGGTATTTATGCCGGAGCCTGTCATGCGACAAATATATCGTGTATTATATGTCGCGATATGAAGAGCGATCTCTCCGCCACTTTACCTGCAATCACCGAAAAAGGAACCCTCACACCAGTTGCGGTCTCCTTCGGGGACGGAATCGGGCCCGAGATCATGAAAGCGGTGATGACCGTACTCGTGAAGTCCGGGGCGCGTCTCGAATACTTGCCAGTGGAGGTCGGCGAATCCGTGTACAAGCAAGGTTTCACTTCAGGAATCGCGCCCGAGGCATGGCAAGCGATCCGAAACGCAAAGGTCTTCCTGAAGGCCCCCATAACCACGCCACAAGGAGGCGGATATAAGAGCCTCAACGTGACGGTCCGCAAGACGCTCGGGCTCTATGCTAACGTGCGTCCCTGTGTCGCCTACGCCCCGTACGTGCAGACCTCACACCCAAATATGGATATCGTGGTCATTCGGGAGAACGAGGAAGACCTCTATGCAGGAATCGAGCACCGACAGACGGACGAAGTGTATCAGTGCCTGAAGCTGATCACCCGACCCGGGTGCCAGCGGATCTGTCGCTATGCCTTCGAATATGCGAGGGCTCACGGTCGTCGTAAGGTCACTTGCATGACCAAAGACAACATCATGAAGCTTACGGACGGGCTTTTCCACAAGGTATTCGATGAGATCGGGGCTGAGTACCCCGAACTCGAAAAGGAGCACCGTATCATCGACATCGGAATGGCGCGTGTCGCCAACGGGCCCGAGGCGTTCGACGTCATTGTCACCCCGAACCTTTATGGAGACATCCTTTCGGACGTCGCTGCGGAGATCGCGGGCTCGGTAGGTCTGGCGCCTTCCTGCAACATCGGCGAGGAGTGCGCGATGTTCGAGGCGATTCATGGGAGCGCTCCTGACATTGCAGGCCTTGATCAGGCCAATCCATCTGGACTGCTCCTTGCGGCGGTCATGATGTTGGTCCACGTCGGACAACCGGACGTTGCAACCCTCATCCACAACGCCTGGCTTAGAACCATCGAGGATGGAATCCATACCCAAGACATCTTCAACGTGGACAGTAGCACAAGGCTCGTCGGCACGCAGGAGTTTGCCCGCGCGGTGTGCGAGCGGCTCGGACTTGAACCTCAAAGGTTCAAGCCTGCAGCGTACGTCAACAACGCGGCGCAGCCGCCGATCCATGCGAGCGGCACACACCTACCGGAGAAAAAGGAACTTGTGGGCATTGACGTCTTCGTTCAGTGGGACGAAGGCACACAGGAACTCGCCCAACGGCTTCAGGCGGCACAGACGGAGGGATTGCACCTTCAAATGATCACAAACAGAGGCGTCAAAGTGTGGCCAGAGGGCTTTCCTGAGACCTTCCTGACCGATCACTGGCGTTGCCGCTTCATCTCAGACCCCCCCAACGAGGTCTCAAAAGACGAGCTTCTTGGCCTGATGGCAAACGTACTCAGAGCCGATCTCGACTTTATCAAGGCCGAAACGCTCTGCCTGTTCAACGGACAACCCGGGTTTTCGCTGGGTCAGGGTCAGTAGGACACTCGATCTAGAATGCCCCCATAGTCAGAATCCAATACGATGAATGCGGCACAATCGACCGGCTGCGGTGCCAGACTAGCGCTCTAGCATTCAAAGCTCTGCATGTCGGCTCTGTGGGCCGGTCGCCTGCTTGTCCCATGCCATCCCTGCCCTCGCCAGCGGGCCACGGCCCTTGACGAGCGTCCATGAACCCAGAGCTTGTTCGATAGGTTTTGGGTGGCCCGCGGCGAGAACCCGATCGCAAGGGTCGCGACTCGTGGTTGGCCCATTCCGCCCGATCCAGACATTCACTTCGCCTACGAATAGTGCAATGCAGATCATTCCTCGATTTCGTGCCAACCCGCGCTCTCCCTGCCCGCTCAGGCAAATCGATTCCCCGACGGACTTGGCTCCTACCCAGGTTTCAGAACAAGATGACCCGGCATGACTCAATATGACCCGCTTCAGCAACATAGATTGATCTCTTCAAACTCATAGAGAACGAAAGCCGCACTGCAGAGGTCGTGAGTTCTAAGCCCTTCATCGCCGCCAATCCTCGTTTCCTTGTTCGCGCGGGCAAGAAGCGTCTCGCCCTCCATTAGCTCCGCCCCATTGGCTCCTTCCGTAGAAGCCGGACGGGCCCCAACAGGCCCGAAGGCAATAGGGCCGTGTCGAGCCGGTAAGGGTTCCAAGTGGTCTGGGCCACGCGCTGGTCCGCAGGCAAGCCTGCGTCGCCGATCAAACGGTTCACCCAAAGGTTAGCGACCGTGATTTCGAGCGAGTTGCCCTTCGGTTTCAAGAGCCCGGCAGGGATCGCCAACCGAAAAGGAGAGCACCATGCCGTGCCGACAAGAGCGCCGTTGATGCGCACAGTCGCCGCGTTGAAAACCGCACCAAGATCGATCGCGCTGAACCTGTCGTCGTCGAACTCAGTGGTGTAGTGGGCTTGGCCCGAGAAGAACCGTATCTTCGGGTCTTCGCTTTCAGACCAGTCGAACAGGGCAGCGTTCGATAGTGGATCCGGACTACCCAACGGGCTCTTGAACGACACGTGCCATCTGCCTGCCAAAGTCCGAGCTGGCACAAGGGGGACGAAATTGACGCCTTGGCCCGGCATTGCTTTTCCTTTCCGGAAAAAGACGAACCCGCTCCCATTGCCGTCCAGCGTCAGGGGAACTACCGTCGTCGCCGAACGAGTGGTGAACTGAGGCAACGGCCGTGTCTCTCCGCTCATCGGATTCCACCATTCGGGACTGCCGACCGCGCGGAACGTGACTTCACCTTGAAACGTCTTTTGGCTCCGGTTCCCGACAAAGAACAGCTCTCCGCTTTCCAGGTGGCGGTGCCCATACCTGAGCTCGCCTGCAGTCTCAATCTCAGGGGGGACGCGGCCCCGCAGCCACTGCGCGACGGACCCGTATGACGGATAGATCTCTTGGCGAGGAAGCGAACCCTCTCCCAGCCCCCAGGGGCCCGAACGCCAGTCCCCCAGAGCCTGGGCACCAGTCCAGGAGGCATCGGTCACGACCGTCTTGGTACGACCGTCCGCAAAGTGAACGACCAGTTTGCCAATCGCACCCGCAGGGTTGGGGGCCTCTCCATCGTTCGTCGCCACGATCGTCAACCGATTGACTCCGGCGTGGAGGGCCGCTGACACTTCGGCTGACTGCACTCGGTGGAAGTCCGTCCCCGCCATCACGGAGCGCCCGTTGATCAAGAGCTGGAACCGGTTGTCGACAGTCGCCGCAACCGTCGCTTTCCTGACGTCACCGTTCTCAAGGTCGAACTCCTTTTCAAACGTCTCGGTGCCTGCCGGAACTGCGTGGAGTGGATCGCCACCCGCTTCCCAGATCCACTGTGCGCCCTCAAGGTCGACTGATGACAGCCGCGGTTCCTTGTCAGGAATCCACTTACCTTGAAGAGAGGCTGCGATCTGTCGCACTTCCTCATCGCACTGGGGGTAACCCTCGAGGCTCGGCGAAGATTTGGGAAGATTGCCGATCACGGTCGCGCCCTGATCCGTGATCTGGCGGATCTTGCGCAAGAGCCTCGGCGTCATCGTTTGACTGCGCGGCAACACGAGCACCCGGTACTGCGGCCCGTCTGGAAAGGCGATCCAGCCGTTCTTGACCGTGGCCCGCTGAATGAAGGTTTCCGGGGAACAGCCGTCGTAGTTGTACTCACGTCGGTCCATGAGGTCACCCGTTCTCGCGTCGACGGGTGGCTGAAAGACGTTGGGAGCCCCCTCTGGAACGAGGTAAAGAATGTCCGACACCGGAGTCCCTTGCTTCAGCATGTACTGGCACCGGTTGATATAGGCGTGATAGGCGGGGACCATGTCCCACCAGGGCTCGGTCGCTTCCCAGTAGACGCCGTAGGGTCCCATCGTCATCCCGGGGAAGGCGTTTACGTCCGGCTGGTGCTGGTACCGATGAAAGACGATCCGGTTGATACCCGTCGCCAGGGCCCAGTCGGTTTGAGCTTTCATCGATCCGGGATGTTGATGCCAAGCGTCGCTCGAGTCGGCCGTGAACGCCTCGGCGCCGATGAGGTTACGCCCGTTGGTGTGTCCAATTGAAACCGCCTCGTCCACGCTGTACTCCGTCGATGGCCCCCTGTCCTTCGACCAGAACTCGGCCATGGGCACGTCGGCGATGGCTCCCATCGTCAAGTCCGAGGTCGGGTTCATGTCGTAAGGCTCGACATCAAGCAGGAGGCCGTGGCTCTTCCCGTACTGGTGGATCCGTTCAACTTGGTTCTGGTTCACCAGTTCCTGTGCCGTTTGCCGCAAGTCCCACAGAAAGCGCTCCGACACCTCCACGGAGTTCACGATCCTGCCCGCCAAGATCGGTAGGTACGGCACGGGATCGTAGCCTCGGTGGCTGCGGAAGAGCTCGCGGAAGTGGGGAGACCAGTTCTGTGAGCTCATCTCCCAACTGTCGAAATGAATATTGGTCAGGCCGCTCGCGCCCCCGATGGCGCCCGGGGCCGCATCGATGATGCTCCCGAGGAAGTGCTGCAGATGCGCGTCGATCCCGTGCGTTTCGAATTTGTCAGTCTCCAGTCCAAATCCAGCGTAGGGTGCGGGACGTGTCGTCGTGCCTGTCAGCGCCCTGCCAAAGCGATAGACAGTCCACTTGCCAGCCGGAGCTTGCCAGTCCAAGTGGCCCTTGCTGAACCGGTTTGTCAGGTCGATCACCTGGCCGATACCGATTCCGGGCCGGGATTCGGGTTCGATGGTTGAACGCACCGACCCACCAGAGTAGGGGGCTCGGTAGTAGAGCGCCTTCTCGTCGAGATCCTTGAGGGGGGTGCGGCCCTCGTCTGTCGGTACGGCCACGACCGCCACGTCCCTATAGAACAACTTCCATTGCTCTTTTTGGGCGTCCATCATGCTGCCCATGCCAAAGAAGGGCTCGCGGGGTTCGGGACGGGGCAGTTCCCCAGAGAATCGAGTCGGCCCATCCACCTCGACGCTGCTTGAAACGAGGTTCTGCATTGAGTCTTCGGGCTGCACCCACGGGCCGCCCGCGCCCGTCCAGCCCGGTCCCGTTCCCATGGAGATCGCGATCCCTTGCCGCCTTGCCTCCTGGATGGCGTAGCCAACGAGTCCGAGCCACTCGCGGCTCATGTACTTCACGGGCCCGACCGGGATGCCAATGTTGACCTCCAACATGATCGCGCCGCCGATCCCAGCCTTCTTCATCGCCGTCAGGTCGGCTCTCAGGCCCTCCCGGGTCATGTTGCCCTCCATGAAGTACCAATAAACCCAGGGTTTGGATGATGGGTCAGTCGCCTTGAAGACTGCCGGAGAGGGTGTGGAGGAAGACCCCAAGGCAAGGGCAGCAAGCAGGGCCAACATGCCACTAGTTTAGTGCCACCCGAAGTCCTCAGACAGCCCTTGGCGATGCGGGCTGGCTGAAAGCTGCGGCAACCTCGGCGACCTCAGGAGCCGCCGCCGATTGAGCAGGGGAACGGACGACACTCATCCCCTGCGACATAGAAGCGGGTGCGGACGATTCCGTCCGCACCCCTGTGACTCGGTCCCGCTTGCTGTTACTAACGCTTGCTAGTCCTCGACGCTCCACTTCACAAGATCGAAGTTGGCGCAGGGACGCCCGGCGGCCGAGGGGCCAGTCTGATAGATTTCGAGCCTAGCGTTCACCTCGCGGTTGGATCCCACCATGTTCGCAGGCTGCGTCGCAACAAGATCGACAGTCTGGTAGTTCGTGCCGAGCCCGTCCTGCCGCATATCGGTGTACGTGCCGGACACATAGTCGAAGAGGGCCAGATCCTGGCGGAACGCGCCCGCGGTCGCCATGGCCGACTTCACCGTCAGCTTGAAGGCCGTCACCGCACTGACGGGAGACGTGCCCAAGAACTCGATACGGACAATTGGCGACGTCTGGCTGGGTACGAGGAATTTGCAGACCTGCAAGGCGACGCCGTCGTCATAGGCCAGGTCCGCGACCGAACCGGCTGTCAGCCGGCCCAAGCGTACGATCATGTCTGAGGGCGCCACGCCATAGACTGGCTTCAGCAGCACCGCGTGACCCCGGGTGATCACAGACGTCTTCGCCGTCCCCGCAATCCATCCCTTGTCGTTGACGGCGGCCGCATCGGTGACCGTCCACTGGACACTGTCAGGCGTCAACATGTCGTCCAGGTCAAGGACGCCTGTCGCTTGTGACCAGACGAAACCGTGTGTGCCCAGGCTTCCGCTGTAGTCTCCGACCACTTGCCCGACAGCGTTGATCGAATACGCTTGCACAGTCACGCCCAGAGGGCCGTCACCAAGATCCGCCCACCCATTGGCCTCGGACCAAATGAAGCCGCGCTGCGGCTGGCCGTTGCTGCAACCGGTCACTTGCCCAATTGTGTTCACGCCCCATGCCTCGCAGTCGAAGCCAGGCTGGAACTGGCCGATGGAATAGAGGCCAGACCCCGGTCGCCACAGGAATGCTTGTTCGGAAACGGCCTTGCTGAAACCGACCACAGTGCCATCGGGCCCGATTCCATACGCCATGCTGCGTGTGTCTCCAGGCAGGACGCCTAGGTCTTCCACCGTTGCGAACGTGTTCCACAGGCAAGCATGGAAGTCGATAGGAGTCTGGCTCGCTCCAACGACCTGTCCAGCGTCGTTCACCGCGAACGCTTGCGCGATCTCAAAGCTCCCTGGCAGACCAGGAAGCGCGCGGATGCCGTTGACAGGATCCCATACCGTGGCGTTGAGCTGTCCGTTGGCCAGGTTCTCCCCCACCACCAGGCCGGACGAGTTGACACCATAGGCGTATCCAAATCCGGGGACACCGCCTATGGTCGGGATCTCGATGCGTCCCGTCTTCTGGTCCCAGTAGAGCTGATGGGCGCGGTTGAGGGCGGACGTTCCGTAGCCGGCCACCCGTCCGTCTGAGCTGATCGCCCAAGCGGCGCTTGCGTCGTATCCACCGGGAAAATCTCCGATGTCGATGACTCGGTAGTGTGTCTCAGCCGGTGAGATGCAGGGCAAAGTGGCTGAGCTCAAGAGCAAGAGATGTCGCAGAGAAAACATTTTCATCACTCTCCGATGCCTACGCCACGATCTGAACCGTTGTTCACTTCCAGGACTCACGGCTGGCGCGCATCCTCAGAGTGATGTTTCAGTCCCGGCTGGAGCGACACGGTAGCATCACAGCATGACTGCTCAACAACTCATCGTCGACAGCACTTGGGCAGCGATGAAGGGCCTCTTCCACAGCGCGCGCTCCATGCCCGAAGACAAGCTGGAGTGGGTTCCGCTGGGGGAAGCCCGGACCGCCCTTGACCAAGTCCAAGAGTGCGCCATCGCCCCTCTCATCTATCTTCGCGTCATTGACCCGCATGGCACCAAAGGCGTTGCCGACTATCAGAAGGCCCGGGAACTCCGCAAAGAGCTGAGCACTCTCGAACAGTGCGAGGCCGCCGCGAACGAGAACTGCCGCCTCTTCTGCGATCAGGTGCTCAGTCTCAGCGACGACGACCTGATGCGGGAAGTCACCATGCCCTGGGGTGCGCCCGGCACCGTCTTGCAGGCAGCAAGCATCCCAAGTTGGAACTTCACTTACCACTTGGGTGCCGTGAACCAGATCCAGCGCATGTACGGTGACACCGACATGCACTAGCCTCGTGGCCTGAGCAGTCCTCCACCTGCGGGCCGGGCACGACGACCAGGGCAGCGGGGACGACGCGCCGTGCCCTGGTAAATCCGCCTGTTTCCCGTACCAGAACTAGATTTGAAGAGCCTAATCTTTCATCATCGACCCTCAGGGGCGGACCCCGTCCCCGCTCCCGAGGGTTCTATGTTCACAAGACTTCTGACTGCCGCCCTGGCCCTGGCCCCAGTGCTGGCTAGCGCCGACGCCGTGACGCTCTGGACGAACCGGAGTTCCAACCCCTTTTACGGCACGTCCCATTGGGAAGACGCCCTGGCCCTGCCCGATGGCGGCTTTGTCGTCTGCGGCACCGTTTTGGACGGCGGTAGCCAGAAGGGCCTGGTGCGCTGCTGGGGGGCGGGAGGCAACACGCGCTGGACGTACGAGTTTCCGGACGACACAGGTGCCCATGTTGAGCGCCCCCAGAAGCTGGCCCTGGATCCCGACGGCACCATCGTGATGGCTGGCACAAGGGACGCATATCCCCGCAATGAGATCATCTTCGCCCGGACCGACGCGCAAGGCAACGAAGTCGATCATGCGGTGCTGCCCCAGAGCCAGCAGGATTACCGTATCGTGACCGATCTTGTGATCGATGACAACGGCAACCTCTACACAGGGCTCTTGCGCACCATTAATGGCAGCGACCGCTTGGCCAAGTATTCGCCCTCGTTCACGGAGACTTGGGGCATCAGCGGGCCATCCGTCGCCGACATCGAACTGCTGGACAACGGCAAAATCGCCGTCTGCGGCACGCTGGGCTTTGACGCCGTGTTCGCGTTGCTGAGCCCCGGTGGCAACGTCTTGGCCTCGCAGGTGCTTTTCACCAACTCCATCGCACAGACCATTGATGTCGTCGGTACGGAGACCAGTGAGTGCTACGTCACGGGCAACAACGGCGATCTGTACAAGCTAGACTCTGCTGGCTCGCTTGTCTGGTCGACCCACACGCTCGACAGCTACCATGCGCGGGCCGACTACGACCGAGTGCACGGGACGGTCAGGGTGGCAGGGCCCCGTCTCGCTGATGGCAACCTCGAAATCGTCTCCTATGACGGCCAAGGCAACGAGTTGTGGCGCAAGAGCCATGGCGCCAACATCTACGACGACGAGCTCAGGCTCCAAATCGACAAGTACGGCAATGCCATCGTCGGGGCCACCGTCGACAACCAGGGAGGCAATCAGAACATGAGGGCCTTCTGCTACGACCACCGTGGCAACCTACAGTGGGAGAACGAGACCACTGGCACCCCGGACACCGACGAATCAGTCCAGGCCATCGCTCTCGACGACCTCTGTCGCCTCTGTGTGGCAGGAGGCGTGATGGATCACGCCGACCAAAACCACTATGGCTTTGCCTGGCGAACCTCGCAGGCCTTCCACGCCAATCCAGACAGCGCCACCGTCCGCATCGGCCGCCTGACTTCAGGCAACATGGTCTCCCTCACGGCCGACGACGGCGACGAGTACATCGTCTGCAAGTTCATCGTGCCGAACCAACAGGTACGGCCGATCATTGTCGAGTTCGACACCGACTTTCCCATCGGCGATGCCAACCCCGGAACGACCGATCTCCGCATCCACCTTCTCGAGCGGGCGAACACGGCCGGCCTGGCCCAATGGATCCAACTGTGGGACTGGCAGTCCGGCGCATGGACGGCCTCGAGCGAGTACGCGCTCACAAGGACCAAGCAGGCGTACGACGTGGCGTTCTCTGACGTCGGCAAGTACTTCGAACCCGGCACCACTCATGTCCGCGCACGCATTGCTGTCGGCAAGACCGGCCCTGTCGCCGTGAACGTCTTCTGTGTCGCCATCGACCAACTGGAACTGCGGTCGGACACGAACTGATTGACCGGTCAAGCCGAGTATCCTGCCTGGCCCCTTTGGCCCGAGCGACGCCGTCAGCGCCCCGGTCTCGAATTGACGGCGTCACGGGCCCTGCTATGATCCAAAAAGACGGCTATGGGTACCGCGCACCGACTCGTCCGCGCAGGTGAGACCGCTGCGCTCGCTGCCCTGTTGAAGGCCGACAGGAGGGCGGCTAGCGAAATAGACGAGGACGGCTACCCGCCCCTCTACTACGCCCTCAAATCCACGGATCCCAACCCGCGTATGGTCGAGGTGCTCCTCGAGTCAGGTGCCGACATCGGGTTCAAGAAGGTCGTGCGGATTGGCAGCCTGCTGTCAGAGTTCCCCCGGATGGGAAAAGACTTCCTGAAGTCGCTAGGATTCCAGGTTCCGGAAGAACTGGTATTTGGCGAGCACGAGCATCGCGAGGAACTGCTCCATCTGGCCCTGACACAGGGCGACCTTGAGACCATCAAGCTCCTCGTCGCTCATGGCGCCGACTTCACGTATTTGGATCCAAACGGCTACACTGCCATCCTTCACGCCTGCTATAGCGGGGGCGACCGCCTGGCGCTGGTCCAGTATCTAATCGGTCTTGGGCTCGCAGTCGACCTTCCCTCCTCATACGGGGAGACGCCAGTCAACGTCGCTTCAGGGGCCGGGCGGTTCGACGTCGTGGCTGTCCTGCTCGCTGCTGGTGCGAACGGGGACCGGCTCGAGTGGACACCTCTGATCCAAGCGGTGGCGATCGGATCGACGTCCGATGTGGCCCGCGAACTGGCCACTGATCCCGACCTGACGCCACGCGATTCCTGGGGACGCACTGCGTTGGACGTTGCCGTGCTGAAAGGCGATCTGGGACTGGCGCGCCTGCTGCGGTCCTGCGGCGCCGCGTTCTCGAAGGCTGGCGACCAGACCAACTCCACACTCTGCTTGGCAGTCCAGGGGGGAGATGTAGCCATAGTGCAGTGGCTTGTGGAACAGGGATGCCCCGTCGACAGCAAGAACTTCTTGGGCGAGACAGCACTCCACGTCGCGACAACCCAGGGCTCCGTCGAGATCATGAGGGCGTTGTTGGACTTGGGTGCCGACCCTACCGCGACCGGAAGGTACGGCAGCATCTTCGATGAACTCGAGGACAAAGAGGCAATCCTGCTGCTCCTTGAGCACGGTGCCGAACCGGCGCAGCTGCGTCCTGAAAGCCGTAGGGCGCTGCTGGGGCTGGGCGCAGGCGGGGTCGACTGCCTGGATGCGGTCACGCGCGAGCAATACCTTGCTGCCCGATACCCGCGCGAGGGCAAGGCGAATCCCGAGGACACGACCGAGCCCTTCAAGGTCGCGATGGTTCGGGCCGGGATCACCGCCTACGGTGCGCGGAACAGGTTCAACGACCCCGTGCAACACGCTTGCCGTGCCGGCGGGTCCCGTGGAACGCCGGTGTGGTGCGCCCATCGGTTTGGCCAGTCCCTGACCAGGCTGCCCGACGGGCGAACGGTACTGGTAGGGGGCGAGCACGAAGACTCCTACGACCCTGACTTCTGCATTTACAACGACGTGTTCGTTTTCTCGCCCGACGGCACGTTGCGCATCTTCGGCTACCCGGAGACTGTCTTCCCGCCGACGGACTTCCACACCGCTACGCTCGTCGGCGACTGGATCTACCTTATCGGCGGCCTCGGCTATTGGGGCGAGCGAGGCGACACGGCCCCGGTGCGCCGCCTGAGCACATCGGACTTTCACATCGAGACGGTCAGGGCCACAGGAAAACCGCCAGGCTGGCTTTACCGCCACCAGGCCGCCCTCGATGGAGGCGGCATCCGGGTCTGGGGCGGCACCCTCATCCGGCGTCGGTTTGGTAAGGAGGACTCGGTCGATAATCCCTCCGCCTTTCGACTGGACCTTGAGACGGGCGTTTGGCTGGAAACGAAGGAGTAGGCGACGGAGGCTGCCGCTCTGCCGATGCCCTCGCCGCAGGCTGGTACGGCTCCTTGATGTCACTGACAAGTCGTCGCGAGCGGGCCCGTTGCGGATCGTCAAGGCGCCGGCACACAGCGCAAGGGCACCGCAGACTATGGTGGCTGCGCCCAGGGCCAGGTGATCCATGTCGGTCACTACGGTGAACGCGAAGGTCAGGTTCCGGGGAACGCATCCCCTGCCGTTGCGGCCCAGAAATCCAATCAGTGTTCCCACACGTTCTGTCGCCTGAATCCGCTCCCGGAATATGGAATCCTCGGCTATGACGTTCCGCTCGGTATCGCTGTCGTTCCTGGTCACCGTGGCACCGTGCGCCTTGGGACAGGCGAAGCACGCGTTCACACCTTTGGACTGGGCGGCGATGCCCAGCGCCAACCCCGTCGCGGTCTCAGCCAACGGCCAAAAGATCCTTTACACAGTGTCCCATGGGGCCGCGACCGGCCGAGACCAAGTGGAGTGGCGGCTGACCAACCCACAGGGGCATGACACGAAGAAGCTCGCCCTCCCACCCGGCTTTTCGCCCAACGGTTTCACCAACGACGGTGGCAGCCTGTACGGCACGTATGCGGTGAACGGCGTCCCGCAGCTGGCCACGTTCTCGCTGACCGGTCTCCAGCCTTGGTCAGTGCCCACTTCGGTCGTCTTTGTGCCTGGCGGCGTCCGGGCCGCCTCGCTCTCACCGAAAGGGGATCGGTTCGCGATCCTGGCCAACCCACGTGGCGCCGAAGAACCCGTGACAGTTCACCACGTCATCCAGCCTGAAGAGTCCAGTCTGTATGTCGTCAACGTGGACGGTTCGCAGGGCCAGTGGTGGGGCCCATCGCTGCGACAAGTGGGAGGCTCGGCTTGGTCTCCGGATGGAAAGGAGATCGCCGTCCTCTCCTCGACTCCAAAGATCGGGTTCCACTTTGTCAAGTGCGCGATCGACGTCTGTTCCAGCTCAGGCACCCGACACGTCGCCGACATCGATGGCGTGGCCAGCTCTTTGGAGTGGTCGGTGGATGGACGCTCGCTCCTCTTCTGCAGCACCAAGAACTCGGTCTTGACGCCAGACGAACTATGGAGCGTCCCTGCCCTTGGCGGAAAGCTAGCCAACCTGACACCCAACTTGCAGGGCAGCGTGATGGGTGTCTCGCGCGACCCCAAGGGCCGCGTGTGGGTGTCGGTGAACCGAGGCGTCTTCTCCGAAGTCGACTTGTGGCAAGACGGTCGCTTGACCACCGCCCACAAGTGGCCGAACGGCGAGGTCTATGGCCCTGTCTTCTCCCACGCGGCGGACGCCGACGGCCAACTCGTCTTCGCGGTCGGCGATGCGGAGCACGTCATCAACTTGGCTGTTCCTGGCTCGGGCGGTTTGCGCAGGATCACGACAGAGGGAGACGATCTTGTCTCCAAGATCGAGCTTGGACCGGTCAAGGTCGTGGACTGGAAGGCCAAGGACGGAACCGCCCTGCAGGGGATCGTCACGTTCCCACCCGGCTTTCGTCAGGGCGAGAAGCACCCCTACCTGGTGATGCCGCACGGTGGCCCGGAAGGGAACGACGCCGTCAACCTCGACGCCTGGACGAGGATCCTCGCCGGCATGGGATATGTCGTGATGCAGCCGCAATATCGAGGTTCGACCGGCTATGGCGACGCCTTCTTGGACTCGATCTATCAACACTTTGGTGACAGGGCTTATTCCGACGTGGACAGCGCGACCGACTTTGCCATCGCCCAAGGATGGGCGGATCCCGACAAGCTGGCGATCATGGGTTGGAGCGCCGGGGGCTTCATGACTTCGTGGACCGTGACGCAGACCCACCGGTACAAGGCCGCGGTCGAGGGCGCCGGCATCACCGACTGGGCCAGCTTCATCTGGACGAGCGACATACAACAGATCGACTATGACGCCCGCTGGCCGGGCAAGGATCCCGAGGCGTTCCGCCAGTTCTCGGCCGTCGATTTCGTCGACCAAGTCACGACCCCCATCCTGATCCTGCACGGCGAGGAGGATGTCAGAGTGCCGACGTTCCAAGGCCGCGAGTTCTATGAGGCCCTGGTGGCCAACGGCAAGACCGCCCGCATGGTCGCTTACCCAGGCTCGGGCCACTTTCCCAGCCTGTGGGAGCAGCGGCTCGACGTTATCAAAGAGGCAACCGATTGGTTGAAGAAGTACAACCCTTAGGCTGAAGTAGAGGAGTGTTGGCTCCGCCTTCAGCTGACATTTGACCGGGTTCAGTAGTCGGAGTGACCGGGAGTCGTTGACACCCGGGACATTCGGACAGATCCATGTCGGCCCTAGCCGCCGGTGACCTTCCACTTTTCCAACAAGCGGACCGCCTCGTCTTTCACGTTGTAACCCGTCGAAGGAGTGTCGGCAGAGGGCTGAGACTGTGGGTCACCCTTTTCAGCGAAGCGACGGACCAGAGCGATCGTCTCCTTGTCCTTGAAGGGCTCGAGCGATCGAAGCCCCATCGCGATCACGCTTCTCCGCTCCCAAGCGCGGTCTTTCTCGGCGACTCCCTTGAGCACGATCTCTGGATTCTGAAGCACACGCAGGAGGGTCTTTCGCGTCTCGGCGCAGACGGGAAGCAGTACCCCGCCATAGGCGTTCGGGTCGCCGACTTGGCGCAGGTAGGGGTTGGGGAGCTGCAGCCATAGGCTGGCCGTCGGTTCCGGGTGGCGTCGTTGGTAGGCACGGGCCTTGGCCAAGATCCGGTCTCGGCCTTGGACGGCCTTGAGTTCGAGGTCGAAAATGCGACCCTCGTCATAGCTGGAGCCGGAGAGTTGGACGGGTTCGAGCTTCTCCGGCGTCTTGGCGACATACCGGAAGTAGCAGACTTGGCCCTGCACGGTTTTGCCACCCAGCTGAATGAGAGTGCGCGAGTGCCGGTTCGGCCCTTGGGTGCCGATGGTGAACATGAGCTCGATATGGTGCGCACACGCGGTTCCGAGGTCTGTCTCCCGGCTGGAGCTGGACATGACGAAGTCGAGGCCGTCCACTACGGCGCCACGGATCCGTTCGCTGACCTCGAAGTGGACGCGCACGGGGCGCGTGGCGGTCTGTGGGTCAGGCTCGCCCGTCGGGACAAGGCTCGTGATGTACCCAAAGTAGGCGGCAGACGACGTGCCGACCAGGCCCTCGATGGAGTCGAAACTGCGGCCCGTCTGGGCCTGGGCAGGCACCAGCAGGGACGCGGCGAGGACACTGAGCGCGAGTTGGCGGACCATCGTGTTTCAGACGAGTGGCCCGGCGCGAAGCGACGGCGAAGCTGCATGCGGGCATGGCCGCGACCCGGGTCAACCGACCCTGACCGTGCCCACGACCACCAATCCCGACGCCTGACCCGTGCTGGGCCGCACGAACCGCACGGCACACGCGTAACACCCGGGCTGCGCCGGCACGGTCGTCGAGAGCATCCCCTCAGTGAACGTGAAGAAACCCTGCGTCCGCATCAGTGCCGGCGTGCCCCTGCTGTGCACCGAGCCGACCCGCTGCAGGAGCAGCTCGGTCGTCACGTCCTCACCATTAGGTGAATTGGCGGTGAAGACGATGCCGGACTGGGATGTCGGTGGCCGGTGTTCGGTGATCGGGGAACCGCCGACCGTCAAGCGCGAAGAGCCTGTTTGAGCCGAGTCAGCATCATTCCGAGGCGCTTGTTGTCCTCGAGTTCGGTTGTCAGGTCGAGCTCCGGATAGATCCTCATCGAGATCATGAGCAGCGTCGCCAGTTCGGACTGGCTGCCCGTCGCCACACCCAGGAACTGGAGGTACTCCTTGCGGTTGTTCCTTCCGTTTCCCTCTGCGATGTTCGCCGCGATGGATATGGCCGCCCTCCGGATCTGCCCTGAGAGGCCATAGATCTCCTCCTTGGGAAGGGACTTGGTCTTCTCGTAGACGGCTTCGATCAGGTTCATCGACAGCTGCCAGACCTCTAGATTCTCGAATGCGCTCATCGTCCAGTGAATATGCACGATCCTGTGAACGTGGCTCCCTCCCCCCGTCCACCGTCTCCCTACCACCGTCCACCGTCTCCCTACCACCGACCACCGTCCCCCGACCCCCGACCACCGTCTCTCGACCACCGACCACCGTCTCCCGACTTCCGACCACCGTCTCCCGACCACCGACCACCGTCTCCCGACCACCGACCACCGTCCCCCGACCCCCGACCACCGTCTCTCGGTCACCGACCACCGTCCCCCGACCACCGACCACCGACACCACCACCGCGTCGCCCAAGAAGGCGGACGTCGGAGGCAAGGTCGGGAGCTCGACCTCCGGGTCGATCTGCAGCATCTTGACGGCCATGCCTGTGTAGAGCGAGTTGGCTTGGCGTGCGAAGCCCGACCGGAGGGGGCCGAGGGCGCGGTCGAGGCTCTCGGCGTACTGCCGCCAGGCTTGCACCTCGGTCTCGCTCAATTCCCGGAACGCCTGGCCGGCACGGGTGAGGTACTTGCGGACGCGCACCTGGGCCGGGGTCTGGGGGTTGCGGGGCGTCACCCGCGGCCGCACGTACAGCGCCCCCGCATGCGTCACTCATCCGCGGACGAAGTTCAGCGTCGGGCCCATCGTTGCTCAACCATGAGATTTAGTCAGGCGCCAAGCGAATGGGGCCGCCCGCCATCCTGACACCCAAAGACGGGCTTAATTCCGAAGTCAATCAGTACCACCCTTGTCGCCGCGCTTCAAGCATTGGGTCTTGGAGCACTGTTCGCTTGTGACCGGCGCCATGTCGCCGGTGGGGCGCCGACCAGACGCCTGAACGCGCGCGAGAAAGCAGCTTCGGACTCATAGCCGACATCGAGCGCAATGGATGCCACCGTTTGGTTGGTCTCCCTGAGCCGTTGCGCGCCGAGCTGGATGCGCCAATTGGAAAGGTACTGCATCGGCGGTTGGTCGACCAACTGGACGAACCTCTCGTGCAGCACCGATCGGGAGATGCCGACCTCGCGGGCGAGCGAATCGACCGTCCAAGCGGTGTCCGGTCGGCTGTGCATGAGTTCGAGGGTCTTGCCGACGTAGGGATCGCGGAGCGCGGCGAGCCAGCCGATGGCGTCTTCGGGCAAGACTTCGAGATAGCGGCGGACGGCATCGATGAAGACCATCTCACCCAGCCGCTCCAGCACGGCGTCGCCGCCTGGCCGAGGCTCGTTGGACTCGGAAACGGCTTGGTCGATGACGCGCGAGACCCAGTCGCCGAGGTGCGAAGCGGGCAGGTGCAGCATGCGGGGCAGGCTCGCGGCAAGTGGATTGAACGGGCGCAGGTCGCAACCCAGAAAGCCGCAAACCGCGATCATTTCGGCTTCTTCCTCGGGGAATCGCTCTCCTGCGCTGACGACGCCGTGGTGATAGGAGATGGGGATCGGTCGGGGGTCGTTGCGGCTGGAGAACACCCAATCGGCGGTCTGGCGGATCGGTTCGACACCGGGCGCACTGGACACGACGTGGCGATCGCCCTGGGGGAAGAGGACAATGTCGCCGGCGGCGAGCTTTTGCGGCTGTTCGCCCTGCACCGCGGCCCAGCCGTTTCCTTTGGCGATCAGGTGGTACTCCATCACGTGTTCGCAG
The DNA here is from genome assembly GCA_029781035.1 of Armatimonadota bacterium. GTDB lineage: Bacteria > Armatimonadota > Fimbriimonadia > Fimbriimonadales > Fimbriimonadaceae > JAEURO01. The sequence goes on along the minus strand of JAKOXK010000027.1, from coordinate 41,846 downwards.
CCGGGCATGACCGCCTCGGCAATCTCACTGGCGGGCAAGGCCTCGGCCGACCACTGATCCCGACAGCTCACGTAGTAGAACACCGCACCCCTTATCCGGATGGTGCGCAGGAGGTCAGACAGTGGGTCTCGGTTCATGGGCTGGACGGGACAGGCCCGTGAGGCGGCGGGATGGATGGGCAACGAACCCGTCGAAACCGGTTCGGACGGTAGGGCAAGTATATCGGACGCTGGAGCAAAGGTCGGCGCCACCCGCCCAAGGACAATGATCCCGCACTGGCCCGAAACCCGGGCCATTCGGAGACCCCGATGAGAACACTGAACCTTGAACGCAATTCCCAACAGCCCTCAAACCCGAGCCCGGAGGCGATCGACTTCCAGGCGATCAAGCAACGACAGCAGTCCACCTGGGCCAGCGGCGACTATGGCGCGATCGGGCGCCTCATTCAGATCGTGGGTGAGACGCTTGCCGAGGCCGTCGACCTCCGTGCTGGAGAACGCGTCTTGGACGTCGCCGCCGGCAATGGAAACGCGACGCTGGCTGCGGCACGGCGCTTCGCCCAGGTCACCTCAACGGACTATGTGAAGGAGTGGCTCGACAAGGGCGCCGAACGTGCCAGGGCCGAGGGACTCGAAGTCCGGTTCGAGGTGGCCGACGCGGAGGAACTGCCCTACGCTGACGGATCCTTCGATGTCGCGCTCTCGACTTTCGGCGTGATGTTCACCCCGCAGCACAAGAAGGCGGCCCACGAGCTTGTCCGGGTGCTGAGGAGCGGCGGCCGAATCGGTCTCGCCAACTGGACGCCGCAGGGCTTCATCGGAGAGCTGTTCCGATTGGTCGGCAGCTACGTCCCGCCGGTGCCCGGGGTCCCATCGTCCTTGCTTTGGGGCAGCGAGCCTCACATCGTCGAGCTCTTCGGACCAGAAGCCTCCGAGATCCGCTGCGACCGTCGGTTCTTCAACTTCCGTTTCGCTTCGGCCGACCACTGGATCACCGTGTTCCGGGACACCTACGGCCCCGTCCACAAGGCGTTCGCAGCGCTGAGCCCAGAACGGCAAGTGGAATTGACGGCCGACCTCACGAAGCTGCTCAACGACCACAACGTGGGAGGCAGCAGTTCGCTGGTCGTGCCCAGCGAGTACATCGAAGTCGTGATCAAGCGGAAGTGACCGACCCCAAGGAGTGAAAGACATGTTGCAGGAACAGTACACAGCCCAAGAGAAGAGCGTCGTCGACGTCTTCAATCGCCACTTCGCCGCCTTCACGTCGGGAGACATCGAGGCCGTCCTCGATGACTTCACTGAGGAGTCGGTGGTCGTCACACTCGACGGTGTCTTCGTCGGCTTGAACCGCATCCGGCTCGTCTTCGGTGCGCTTTTGGCCGAGTTCGGGAACATCGACCGCGGCGATTCGCCAGGTTTCACCATCGACACCCTGCGTGTACACGGCGACACCTTGTTCATCGCCTGGCATGCCCAATCGCAGTTCAACACGTTTCCGTTTGGAACGGACACGTTCGTCTGCCAAGGTGGAAAGATCACCCGCCAGACCATAGCCTTCAGCCCACCCCGGCCCACGGCGACGGCCTAAGGAAGGGAGCTACCGACAAACCACTGGACAGGCCGTCTCTGCCCCGGCGCAGGAGGCTCTGGCACCGAGCGCTGGGCTCTTGCCCGCGGAGCACGGCCTGTCCGGCAAGACCCGTTTACTGAGACCGAGGCTTCCCGCTATGAACAACACCCATCCAATGTCGACGCCCTATCCATGGTCGCTGGTGGCGCCAGGTTACGCCAGCCATGCCCAGCCGGCCCTAGAACAATACGCTCGCGCCGCGCTTGAGGTGGCCGGGTTCGACTCAGCCCAGAAGGTGCTGGACGTGGCGTGCGGATCGGGCACGCTGTCTCTACTGATCAACGACAGGGCGGAGGAAGTCCACAGTATCGACTTCTCCCCCGCGATGCTCACGATTCTGAAGAGCCAGATCGCCCGGCGCGGGATCTGGAACGTCAAGACGTATCAGATGGACGGCCAGGACCTCGGGTTCGACGACGCCACGTTCGACTGGGCGTTCTCGAGCTTCGGCCTCATGTTTTTCGCCGACCGAGACCGAGGATTCAGGGAGATTGGGCGGACGCTGAAGCCAGGCGGACGCGCGGTCATCACGTCATGGGCGCCAGTCACAGAATCGACAGCGATGCAGATGATGTTCGGCGCTCTTCGGGTTGCCTTCCCGGCCGAGCCGAGCAGCGATAGTGCTCAAGTGCTCACTCTGGAGGATCCCGACAACTTTCGGCACGAGATGGAGCGCGCCGGGTTCAAGGACGTGAGTGTCACCCCGTTTGACGGCGATTGGCCCGTCACCGATGCGGAGACGTTTTTCGACTCGATGGTGAGCGGCAGCGCTCCTTTGAACCTTCTCAGGAGCCAGCTGGACGACACGGTGTGGGAAGCGAAGCGCGCTTCCATGCTGAGCTACCTGCGCGAGAGGCTCGTCCGGCTTCCGACGGTGCTGTGCTCTCGGGCGTGGATCGGGGTAGGGAGCAAGGGATGACGGAGTGGCCCGGAGCCGGAAATTCGTGGTCAGGGCCTGATCGACCCGAACTCTGCGCTCTCAGGCGGTGCCTCGACGATGGTCGTACTGACGATGTTCCCGATTGAGTTGATCACGACTTGGACCGTGGAGCCCGCCGCAACCTCGACTTGGGGCCAATCCAGATAAGCCGTGTACGGCAAGGGCTGCGTTGCGCCTGCCTTGCCCTCGGCGAAGACGGAGACTTTGGCAAGGTACGGGGTCTGGTTGGTGATTTCGAGGACGATTCCGTTCTTGATGTGCCTCAGGGCTTTGGCGGTGACATGGTCGAAGACGGTGACTCTTCCGGTGTCCGTCCGGACGTAGATTCCTGGTGTCTCCATCGCCATCATGAGGCCGTTGAGTTCGGTCCATGCGTTTTGCGTGTGGATGAAATTGCCGATCGCGCCTTTGCCCTCACCGTCCGTCGGTTGGATGCGCTCCATCGACGATCCGTATCCCGCTCCGGTCGTGCGATGGCCCGGCATGTCGGTCGCCTCCGTATGCGCGTGCTGGATGTCGCGGAGAAGTTCCGCATACCGGACATCTCCGGTCGCCCGAAAGAGTTTGAAGAGATAGTCGCCCGAGGCTGTGCAGATGCCCGGTGCTGCGTGCTTGTTTTGAGCGCTGGCCCAGACGGCGCCTGCCATGTGCCCACCGATGCGTGCGATGTCGCTCTGCGGAGGAAACTGATAGTCGTACGAGAGCGTCCAGGTCGCCCCAAGACTGGCCAAAACCCGTGCCCGCTTGATCCAAGCTGCCTCGCGCGTCGCTCCGTACAGCGTCATGCACGAGTCAAGCAGAGCGTAGGTGGAGTCGGCGTCAGGGTCTTGGGAGGTGTCGCCCGAGTAGCCGCCCGTGAACCCATGTCGGACGACGTCCCGCTCATACATTCTGGTGGCAGACTCCCGCGCGACTTGCAGGTAGGAAGGGTCGTGGAAGTACTGCGACGCGAGCACGAGCCCAGCGGGCACAACGGCCCCGCTGTCCGAGTTGTAGACGGCGATCTCTCCGGTGTTCGGATCGAGATATTGGCCAAACTCGCCTGCTTTGTGCCAAACGTCCACGAACGCCTGAGCGAGCCGGCGGGCCGACGTTTCCCACGACACCTTTATACGGCCCGCATGCCCCTGCGCCTTGAGGATGGCGAATAACTTGAAGAAGGACGTCAAGGCGTCACCGTTCTTCCTGACGAGAGCAAACACACGGCCGTCCAAGCTACGGTCGGCCCTGATCCTCCCATCAGCAGTGATACCGCCGAAGAAGAACCCGCTCTTGCCCTGCAGTTTGCCGACGACAAAGTCAAGTTGCTGGCACATGTGGTCGCGCTCGACGGGATCATCGATGGCGAGCAGTGGGGTCTGCATAAAGCCACTGACCCAGCCCAACTGGAAGTCGGGGCTGTTCTCGGGCAGGTAGTAGCTTCCCACCGGCGCTTCCGTCCAGCGCTTTTTGAAGCGCGGGACGATCATCTTGACCATTTGGCTCATGGGCACAAGATCCCGCGGGTGGTTCGGTCCTGTGAGCCCTTTGCGGACTGCCATGAACTTCTCGAGGAAGCTGGGAATGCCCGTCGCGGTGAACTCGTAGACACGAAACCTCATCCTCAGGGTGTCACCGGCCTTCCAGGTGGCTCCCTGATCCCCGCTCGGACTGAAACCGCCGAAGCCTGCGGCCTGTTCCCGCACACCGGGCGCGCTCACGACGAAACTGACACGGTCCTGAGCGGCGTTCTCTTCGATGATCAGTCCGTTGTTTCCCAGCCGCGTGTTTTGGTCACACAGCAGGATAAAGCCCCTCTTGCGCAAAGGTGAATAGAAGGCCATGGCAGGCGTGGCCGCATTGCCTGTCAGGAGTTCGATGCGCGACACGCTGCCTGGCTCGAGCGCCAGCCGCGGATTGTTCGACATGGTGACGGGGAGCTTGGGGTCGAAGTACATCGACCGCGGGTACTCCGGCATGTAACCACCGCCCAAAGCGTGAAGCCGGTTCCCGTTGTAAACGACGGCCGGAACGAGCACGTAGCTCTTGGCCGACCAGCCCACGAAGTCGAAGGCGACGGCGACTCCTGCGTTCGTCTCGACACCGCTCTTGAGCCGGAATGTGAAGTCGAGCGCCTTGCGTGAGCCCCGACGGGTGCACGTCCACTTGCCTGAGCCAGTGTGCGCCTCTCCATTTGAGAAAGTGTGCGACGTCGCCAGTCGCGACCCCTCGTACTGACACACGAGCAACCGCACCTGGTCTTTGCCCGCGGGAGGCTTCGGCAACCAGTCTGCAGCCGATGCGGAACCGAACAACACAAGGAACGCCATACTGGCGGCTCCCTTCCCCCACTTACCTGTGCGGTGATCCGCCATCGATCCTGTGTCCTTCAACGGGGCCAGCGCCAGGTCTCCCTGACTTTCCCGCTACACTCGAAGACTACCTAAGGCAGACTCCTATGTTGACCGCACTTGCCCTCAGTACGTTCGTGTGCGGCTCTCTGCCGTCACCGATGCGGGGGGCCGCTGACTGGAGCAGCACGATCGTGACGGCTCGAACCTATCAGTCCCGTTACGCGCGGATCCGCATCGACGGGCGTGGCTTCGTGACGGCACTTGTGTCGCGGCTGTCCGGAAGGGAGTACAGCCCTCAGGGCCACCCATCCCCCCTTCTGAGCGTCCACGACAGGGGCGCACTCCTCTCGCCGCTCTCGGCTTCGTTTCACCAGGGAAACCGCGTCGTCGAACTCAGGTACTCCAACGGTGCCACGGCGACCGTCAAGATCGCCGCCCGAGAGCGTTACTTCCGCTTCCAGCTCACTTCTCTCTCGGACCGAGGAACGGTGGACGACATCGTGTGGGGCCCGATCAACACCACGGTGTCACAGACCATTGGCGACTTGATCGGGGTTGTCCGCGACAAAGACTGGGCTATCGGATTGATGGGGCTGGACGACAACACCATCTCAGGGCCACCGGTCGATGGTGACTGCTATGGCATGTCATACATCATCCACTCACCTGATCCGATCAAGCACCCTGTCCCACCGCCTTACAAGGAGGGTCAAAGGTTCAACATCGGAGGCGACGGGATCAGTGATGTGGCGTTCTATTCGCACCCGGAAGAGTTCTTCCAACAAGCCATGGGCACTGGAGCCACTCTCGAGCCGGCGTTCGGTTCCACGCTCGCTTGCCACTCACGCGACCGTCGGCAGTCGCGCACTCACTTGTTCTCTTTGTTGCCAGGGTTTCCAGGCTCGCGACCCCGACACCAAGTCTCGGATCCCGTCGGCGTGGATTTCACAGGTTCGGCCGTCGCGCTTTATGCTTGTCCCGATGAACTCGGGTTGAAGACGATCGAGGACATTGAAACAGAAGAGGGGCTTCCTCACATCACGTTCGGTGGAAGGTGGATCCGCGACCCCGGTGGGCTCAAACCCGACATCGCCTGGTACGGACAACATGACAAGCTCATCGAATACGCCAACGCGCTCGGACTGAGGGCCGTTCAAGACGAGGGCCAGGGCGAGTACTACGCCAATCCTGCCGATCACTGGCAAGGCAATCGGGTGGGGTTTTCGGGTGGAAAGAGCCTGACCTACAAAGAGTACACGGCTGAGCTTGCCAAGTTCGGCATCAAGTACGGACTCCACACTCTCTGCCTGTTCCTGCAGCCAGGTCGGTGCACCGACGTCAGCCCAATTCCGAGTCCGCATCTGCAAACCGTGCTCAGAACCAAGCTCGCCCACAACGTATCCTCAACGGACACTGACATTGTGGTCACCGATCCCTCCTTCTTAGCGGAAGACGGAACCTGGCCGATGAGGGACGGCTCGAACACCTTGAGGATTGGCAATGAGCTCCTGACCTACACTGGCATCCAGCCCTCGCCTCCGTTCGTGCTGAGGGGCGTAAAGCGAGGTCAGTTCGGCACATCCGCTCAATCTCACTCGGAAGGAGACGAGCTTGCCAAGCTGCAGATGAATTGCTATAACGGGTTTGTTCCCGATATGACGGGGATGCTCGACTATGCCGATTACTACGCGACCGTTATGGCACAGAACGGGATGGAGTACATCGACTTTGACGGGCTAGAAAGCACGCTCTATCAGAACCACGGCTACTACGGAGTCCGGCGGTTCTTCAGGCGGTTCTTCGACACGTTTCCCAGGCTGACGGGAGGCAAGGCTCCGCGGGTCATGGGATCGTGCGTCTTCGCCGGTGGGTGGGAGTACATGAGCGTCTGCAACGTTGGGGGCGGCAACAACATGTTCGACCCAGTGTTGAACCGGTGGGGGATCGAAGGAAAGGACATCCGCAACGGTTTCTCGAACAGCTATTTTCCGCCGACCTTCGGCATCCAAAACTATCACAGTGACTGGTCGATCTATGACGCCGAGAACCTCGAGGCGAAGTCGATCGGTTGGGGTGCGACGTACATGCTCGGCCTCAGCGAAGCGAGCGTGGAGAGGAGCGGCGAGAAAGCCCGGATCTTCAAGGCCTTTCGAGCCTGGGAAGAGGCTCGAGCTGCAGGGGTTTTCACCCCTGGTTTGCGGCAGAGGCTCCGTGACCTCGACATCAAGTTCCACCTGGATCAAGTGGCGCCGAAGTCGTTTGTGCTGACGCCGGTGACGGAGTTTCGCGAGTCGGGAACTGCGGCCACAGCACCCAACGCCGTCAGACTCACCAACCGGTGGAGCCCACAGCCCCTCGACTTCTCGCTTCGGGTCTCGGAACCGGTCGGCTCAGTCGCCCTAAGTCTCCCGGACGGAACCAAGACCGTCACCAACCGAATGGTTCGCGCCGGTCAGTTCATCATCGCGAGCGCCAACCACATCTACCTCGCGGACGCGGACAGGCGAAAGATCGACGACCTCAGGCCTCCCTGCCCCTCTAGCCTCTCGAAAGGTTCTGCAAAGCTGACTATTCAGTTTCCTGGTGCCAACTCTCCCGTGCACTTCGACCTGACCGTGTGGGTGCGAAACCGGCCGATCCGATTAAGCCGAGCCAGATAACGGACACGAGCGTTCGAATGCCTTGTTGTTCGATCGGAACAGACCGTGCCGCTACCGCTACTGCATGGAGTCGGCGATCGGAGCCTTACCGAATCCCACGAATCCTCGTCCCACGCCGCTCTGTCACCCGTGCTAGCTCTTGGCGTCTGTTTGGCGCGTGACGACAGGCACGTATCCCACCTCCATCCCCCGAGGTGGCTTCACGATCAAACCTGGGTCGAGCTTGGCGATCGTCCCCATCGTCGGCGGAGGCAAGTACTCCTTGTCGATCGTCCACGCTCTGTGGATATTCTCGACGACAGCCTGTAATCGATCCTTGTCTGCTTCACTCAGGTCCGCGGATTGTAACGCCGGTTGGTCAACAAATCGGTACCAGTAATACGTGACCTCGCTTCCGTCCGCGAGTTTGGCCGTGTACGGCCCAGCCTTCGGCCCAGGTCGCCACCAAACGGAGTCTCCTCGTTCGGGAGAGGAGTAGACCTGGCCCTTGTTGCTAGGGTCAAACGACGCTTGACGAAGCCCCGACTCGTCCGGCACGGCCCCAGAAGCAACAGCCATGAACTCCTTTCCTTCTTGCTTGAAGTACTGTGGGAACCGGGCCCTCTGGAATGTCGACGTCCATGGGGTCAGCGCTGAAGGCTTCCACTGAAGGGCAAAAGTGTCGGTTCCAACGGTCGTTGTTCCGAGCCAGTCATCCAAGCCACGGATCGGTGAGTGGTCGGGGCCTTGACGAAGTGAAAGCGGTTGAGCTTTGACTTGTGCGACCCGTGCTCCGTGGTCGTCGAACCGGCTCGAAGCGGCCGGCCCGCCATTCATCCACGCTTCGACCTGTCGGTAGACAGCCTCCTTTGAATAGTGCGTAAGTCGGTGGATGAGGACCGTCCTTCCCTTGTTGTCGGCCGGGAACTGAAGTTCGGGAATCTTCGTGAAAACGGCTCCATGCTTGTCCTCACTCAGCATCCTCGGTACCGTGTTGACTTCGATGGCGCCCCCGGCAACGAGCCCACGCTTCGTGTCGAGTCCCCGTCCGACTGCCGGAGGGTAGTTCCGGGACACGCGCGACCACGTCGCCGGCGTGTAGAAGGCAACCGGGCCCTTGAAGTTCTTCGCGTTGAGAAAGAGAGTCCAGCATTGGTTGCCGGTAGGAATAGCAAGGCCGGCAGTCTGTTCTTTGGCTTTGACCAATGGAAGGACCATCCAAGCGTAGCCGAATAGCTCGCCGCAAGTGCCCTTGTCAAACGTCAGTCCATCTGGGGGCACCAAGAGCCTGTTGCTCAGCTGAGCTATCCCCATCTGCTCAGGTGGGAGTGGCCGCGTCTCGCCGAAACCCCAACCCGGTGATGAGACTTCCTGGTTGTAACCGTTCGCGGTCCCATTCATTCTGAACTTGGCCGTGACCGAGCCATACCGGGTGCTTGCCCAGAAGCCAAGTCCCCCTTCGATCGTCTCGAAGACGTCGCGGTAGCTTGGCCCGCGTTCGGGCCAGTTGTCTCTGGCGACCGTTCCCTTGGGCAGAAGTGGCTCGTTGAAGTCCCGGTTGTCAGGAATGATCCAGATCGATGCGAGACCGATCTGAAAGCCTCTGAGGGGTTGTGCAAGGAGAGGCCAGGCACTGGAGTAGAGGCTGACCCCGTAGCCGTACTCGTCTGGAGGGGCCGGAACGGTCATGCTGATGTACCCCGACAGGCCGTCAGAACTCCGTTGCGGCTGGCGCTGGGTCTGGGCAGGCGAAAGCAGGACTCCGTATGCGGAGAATGCAATCCAAAATGCGATCCTCAAAACCAAATTCATGGTGCAGTTCCTCGGTGGCCGACAGGCGTCGACTTCTGCTCTCCCGAATCTCTCACAACGAACACGTACCCGGACTTCGGCGCGATCTCCAAGGTCTGGCGGACATCGAAGTCGCCCGCGGATTGGAGTCCGGATATCTCGGGCGCAAACGCTCTCGCTCTTTCTGGCGCAAGAGCCAACTGGCTCCAGTCGATGGAAAGTTTCACATGAACCGGTTGATCGGCCCAACTGGCGATTGCGACGAGCGCACGTCCTTTGCCCCGGTATACCGTTGCCAAGACACGGCTGTCGCTCGTACGAACGGGGCAATCGTGGCTTGCGAACGGGATCATCTCTGTTCCCAGGAGTCCCGCTTGGTCAAAGAGCTTCCATTCCGGTCTAGGATCTCCTGACCAACCCAGGCGCCCTGTCTCACCGAAAACAAGACCTCTGTAGACGTTCGGACTGTCAAGCATTTCGCTCATCAGGCCGAACGGGAGGCCAGACATTTCGACAAGCCAGTAATCCCAAGGCGCATCGTTTGCGCTGAACCCCTCACCGAGCCAGAGTCTGTCCAGATAAGGCAGCACCTCCATATAGAGGTTGAGGTTGTTGGCGTATCCCGCGTATTGGTTGAAGTGGTTCCAACTGTGGAGATCAATGAACGGGTCTGCCCGTGCGCTGAGGATCCGCCGAGCCCGGCGCAAGCTCCGTGCATCGAGCGCCGTGTCGTCGATGTAGACCCCGTCGATCTGAGCCTTCTTGACCATCCATCGCAGGCCTTCGAGATAGAAGTTGTTCCACCGCGAGTCGGGAGCTGTGATCACAGAGATGTCGTCTTGCGCGTACTTCCCGCCCACATGATCGACCCAGGCTGGGATGAAGTCCGAACCGAGGTTCTGGACGAGCCAGGGATCGGGGCCATTGGGGTTGATCAGCGTCTTGGCGTCCTTTCCAGGCCCTGGGAAGACGACCTCGCCGTTGAGAGAGTGCAAGGCAAACAGCTCGGGCATGTTCTGCGTGATCTCTCGAGTCGTGTAATACACCCTGAGCCGAACGTGTTTCGCGTGCGCCCTCTTGGACAGCCCAACCAGGGCGTCGAAGGAGTCAGGGCTGTAGGGATAGTTTATGTAGGGATCGAAGTAGGTCGCCTGATGAACGTCGATCATGTTGGGGCCGACATCGGCGTTGGCGGCTTGGAGTGCTGATTCAATGGGGTCCGGACTCCGGCTCGGATGCGGATGGACGATCCGGGTTCTCCATTGCTTGTCTGTGTCGATCGTCCGAAACGGCGTGACATAGAAGTCGACGAGGAAACTGAGGACTTGCCCCTTTTTGACCGCTCTCGGGCCGCAATAGGCCCTTGCGAGAACCGTGCCACTGACGTCGTTCACGGTCACCCCTCCCTTGCCCCCGTTGCCCCATGAGTCGGGCATGAGCAGGGGCCTGAACGCGTAGTAGATGTTGAGCAAGGGGCGGCGGTAGTTCTCGTCTTTGAGACGGATCATCAGGCCGCGGTTCAGGCTTCCGATCCAGAAGCAGTCTTGATGACGCGAAACATCCCACTTCCAACTCTGACTCGGTGGTCGGAGGCCACCTTGCCGGTTGAGCCCCATCGAGTACAAAGCAGACTCGGGCCTGAATGGGATCTCCAGCCTGGCGTCGGTGAGATCCAAATCGCGTGTGGCCCGAAGCTTGATGGACAGCTGCCCCGAACCCGTGTAGTCCAGTTTTCCCGTGACTTCCGCCTGAAAGGCGCCAGCATGCCCGATCGACTTCCATGTGGCCTCGACAGACTGGTGGCGAATCCTGGCCAGCTGAGCCCGCAACGGCTGTACTCGCCCCCGTTCTGAGACGAGGAACTGGATCGGGCCGGACAAGACCTCCTGGCCCGACCCAACGATACGTGTGTTTGCGGACGAGAAGTGGCTGACAATGGAACTCGGCAGGCCGTTGGTGCCCAATTCGAGGTCTCTTCCCAGGACATGGACGGTACGGCCCCGGACAGTCACCGGGACATAGGGTGGGGTAACCCCGCCCTGCTCGCCGACGGTCGAGTCAAGCCAGCGAAGGCGCGTCAAAGCTTCGGGTCGGTCGGCACCACCGTCTTCATCGACGGGTCCCTCCACCATGACGTCTAGGGCGATCGGCTCTCTCACGCCAGGAGACAATTCGAGTGACGCCGTTCCACGGTATCGTCCCCGAGCGGTTTTTGGGATGTCCCAACCGCACCAAAGGGGTTGCAGCCTGCCCCGTCCCACGCTCAGTGATTTAACAAACCGGTTGCCTCGGCTATCAACACCGCCCAAGCTGATGCATCGGGCAAGCGTGCCAGGCAGAACCTGCGATTCTCCTCGGAGACTCCGGAACACGACTTTCACTGACCGGATGTCCGTACGCGCCAGAACGGCAATTTGGAACGTGAGAAACTGCCCAGGGCGCGCACTGACCGACAGGTGCGGCTTGCCAGCCTGACCGATCCAGGACGTTTGGAAGGGTTCGGTCCGACGGATCGGCCGGTCGTACGGCTCGCAGAACACAAGCGGCCGAGTCTTGCCCAGAACACGGCTCAATTGAAGTGAGTCGCTTTGCGGAACTACGCAGACAGGGGCGGGCGCCAACGGCGAAAGCAAGGCGACACCTGCCATGGCCAGGACGAACATGATCGGACAAAACCTACCTGAAGTGGTTCGAGTCCTTTGCCGAGGGCGGACGATCAGCGTTCAAGGAAGTGCTTTGTCACGAGTGCGTCTTCAATGCGCAAGGAGAACTCACGGAAGCTTTCCGGATCGTATTTGATCTCGCTCGTGTAGAACTGGGCCAACGAAGTGATGCCGCGCTCCTCACTCATTCGCTTGAGCTCGGGAATCGCCATATACCGTTCCCAACCCTTGACTTCACGCTGCCGGTATGTCTCTTCGATCTCAGCGACGGAAGGGCGGTGGTAAGTCTCATGGTGGACGAGCGCCTCCATCGGCAGGCGGTCTCTCTTGGTGGGGTCCTCGTCAGGATAGCCGACCACAATCGCCGTGACAGGAAGGCAGGTGTCGGGGAGTTCAAGGAACTCAGCGATGTCGAGCATCGAGTACAGAGTCGTGCCCATGTAGCAGATGCCGAGCCCTTCCGATTCAAAACCCAAGCAAACGTTTTGGGCGAGGATCATGGCGTCGAACGAGGCCACCAGATATCCAACAAGGTTGTTGAAATTGTCCCTGGCCTGGCGCAGCCGGAGCCATTCGCGCGTCCGGAACCAATCAGCGCAGAACGTGACCACCAGCGGTGCTTCGAGCACCATCTCTTGCTCCATGTGCAGCTCGTAGAGCCGTGACTTTCTCTCCGGATCCTGAGTCAGCACGATCGAGACGCTATTGAGGTTGCCTGATGACGACGCTCCCGCCACGGCATCCGCACAGACACGATCGATGAGCTTCGAGTCAACGGGATCAGCTTTGAACTTCCTGATAGATCGGTGTCGGTTGAGAAGGGCGGGCAGGCTGATCGCTCCACCTCCTGGATCCGAGTCTACTCGCGTGGCCCACGACCGTACCGCCCTTGAACCGGGCGCCACTTCCCGTTAGGGCTCTTGGCAACTTCGGCCCAGACCGAGCTTGAGGCTGTGAGACAATTTGCCCACTGAGAGAAGTTTGGTGATCCAGAGTAGACGACCCACGACCTGTGAACCAGACATGACGTGCAGCGTCTTCGCTTCAAGACGGAACACCTTCGCGAGAAACCAACGTTTATGAGTCCGAAACCGATGGACGATTTGTCTCAAGTGGAGAAAGTGTGACCGTCGAACCCCGCACCGGAATTGTGGGGTCTCCCGAACTCGAAGGCGGTTTCCCTGGATTCGTCTTCAGCCCCCTCCAACACTGGGCAGCCGGAACGCCCCACAAGCTCGCTGTCATCGGTCAGGGCTTTTCCCTGACGTACCGCGAACTTGAGGAAAGGACGAACCAAGTAGCCTCGGCGCTCAGATCAAGGGGAATCGGACCGGGCGATAGGGTCGCATTCGTTCTTCCGAGGGGCCCGGAGACTATCCTGCTCCTGATCGGCATCCTGAAGTCCGGCGCAGCCTACGTTCCGCTCGATTCCGAATCACCCCGTGACCGTGTGATCGGGTGCCTCGAGGACTCTTCGCCATCTCTTCTGGTGGCGGACCAGCCCGATTGGCTCCAAGCGGGAGAACCTATGGTGCCTGCGGTACCTTCGACAGCTCTCTGGCAGGAGGCCGCGCAGCATGCCACCGAACCGCTTCCTCTCGACGGTCTAGACCCGTTCTCGCTGGCCTATATCATCTTCACGTCAGGCTCGACGGGGCGTCCGAAAGGCGTGCCCATTACGCACGCGGGCTTGGCCAACTTCGTGCACGGCAACCAGCAAACCTGCATCCGTCTCGTGCATGAGGACCGGGTGTTTCAAGGCTTCTCACCCTCTTCGGACGGGCATCACGAGGAGGTCTGGCCGACGTTCCTAGTTGGTGCGACGCTGGTGGTGGCCTCAAGCAGGCACGTCCATTCAGGACCCGACCTGCGCGAGTTCCTTGATGAACACCAAGTGACTGTGGTGTCCTGCGCACCGACACTCCTCTCCATGGTCGATGACGATGTTCCCAGTATTCGGCGCATCCTGTTCGGAGCCGAGTACTGCCCTCCCACCATGGTGGAGAGGTGGTGGAAGCCGGACCGCGAAATCCTGAACACGTACGGGCCGACTGAGGCGACTGTCGGTGCGACGTTCAGTGTCTGCCGGCCCGGAGAGCCCATCACGATCGGAAGGCCCCTTCCGGGTTACACCTGCACCGTATTGGACGAAGAACTTAACCCTGTTCCCTTGGGATCTGAGGGCGAACTGGCCATCGCGGGGGTTGGCGTTTCGAGGGGCTACTGGGGTCGCGATGACCTGAGTCTAGGCAAGTTCATGCCCGACCCCTTTGTGAAGGAAGGCAACGAACCCTGGACCTTGTACCGGACGGGGGACCGCGTCCGCATCGACGAGGACGGGAACCTCGTTTGGCTCGGGCGTATCGACGCCCAGGTCAAGATTCGTGGGCACCGGATCGAACTGACCGAGATCGAGGCCCATATGGGTGCTCACCCGGCCATCCAGTCGGTGGTGGTTGTTCCCAGAAGCGAACCCGGACGTGAAGACCACCTCGCCGCCCTGATGGTCCTGAGGGAGGATGCGCCCTTGGAGGTGGCTGACTACTTGGCCGGCCTTCGCGCAGTGCTTCCAGCCTATATGATCCCGCAGGTACTCGAGGAAGTGGATCGGATCCCGGTTCTCGCAAGCGGCAAGGTCGACCGGAGGAGCTGCCAGGAGATGCATGGAGCGCCCATCAAGGTTGAGCGCGATGTACTGCCGCCTTCAACGGAGACGGAAGGCTGGATCCTCGGGATCTGGAGGGGCTTGTTCCCGGACACCGAGATCTCGTGTAGCGACGACTTTTTTCGTGACTTGGGCGGCTATTCCCTGCTCGCATCCAAGTTCATCTCCGTGCTGAGGTCTGACCACGGGTACCACGACCTCTCGGTCGTGGAGATTTACGAGAACCCGACAGTTCGCAGCTTTTCCGCCGTTCTTGACAGCCGGGAGAAGCCACAAGTCGAAACGATCGAGTTCAAATCCGTCGATGCGGGCCGATACCGCAAAGCCAAAGTTGTCCAAGCACTCGGGATCCTGTTTCTCTTTGGCTTCCAGGGTGTCTTTTGGCTTGGGCCCGTCATCGCCGCGATCTATTACTCGAATGAGGGGCTGACTGACTTTCAGGCCTTAGTTCTGGCCTTCGTGTTGCACGCCGTCTCTGTGCCACTGATGTTGTTTCTGGCCATCGCGGTCAAGTGGATCGTTGGCGGGCGATTCAAGCCAGGCCGGTATCCGCTCTGGGGCACCACGTTTCTTCGCTGGTGGTTCGTCCAGCATGTGCTGGCCACTGTCCCCGTGGCATTCCTGACAGGTACACCGTTCGCCGGGATCGTGCTCCGAATGCTCGGGGCCAGAATTGGCAAGAACGTGACCTTCGAGTCTCTCGAGGTGGATTGTCCCGACATGGTGACGGTGGGTGATGACACCAGCTTCGAGAACTCGTCTTGGATCCACGCGACCGAAGTTACTCAGGGGGAACTCATCATCCGGCCCGTCGTTGTTGGCAAGGGTTGCTCAATTGGCGTCCGATCTGGCGTCTGCGGGGGTGCCGTGCTCAACGATGGCGTCTCGCTCCGTGACTTGACCTGCGTCGGGTCAGGGGTGACCGTTCCTGAGGGCGAGGAGTGGGAGGGTAGCCCGGCGCGGCGTGCCAAAGACCGGCTGATACCGGAATATGATCCTGGCCGGACCCCTGCATCAGGGCGGTTGGCCCTTTATGCTTGGGTGCAAGCTGCCTGTGTCGCGGGCCTGATGGTGTTGGACTCGATACCGTTCCTAACGGTCACCTTCTTGCTGTACAACATGGCCGAAGACCCGATCCTCTATCTTTGGGAACCGGTGTTCGCCATCGGCCTTCTGGTGATGGCTTGCGTCCAGACCGTTGTCGTGAAGTGGGCGGTGCTGGGTCGCCTGAAACCAGGAACCTATCCGTTCCCCGGCAAGACTTGGCTGCGCAAGTGGTTTGCCGAGAAGCACTTGGAACTCCAATCAAGTGTGATTGTGCCCGTCTACGATTCACTCTTCGCCCGGCCTTGGTGTATCGCCCTTGGGATGAAGTGCGGCCCGCGGTGTGAGATCGCCTTGCCAAGACGGATGCCCTACGACCTTGTCGAAATGGGCGAGGAGAGCTTCTTGGCAAGCGAAGTCAGCATCGGTAGGCCCGTCCGTCGGAACGGCCAGATCACCCTCGAACGCACGACCGTCGGTCGCCGCTCCTTCTTGGGAAACGACTCGGTCGTGCCCCAAGCTTGTCACGTTCCCGATGAGTTCCTGCTGGGAGTACTCTCGGTCTGCCCTCCCACCTCAACGATCGGTGACGCGGACGAGCAGGCGTGGCTTGGTTCGCCGCCATTCAAGATGCCAAGCCGGCAGGTCGTCGATTCGTTCGACGTCAAGCGGACGTACCTTCCCAGTAGACGGCTCTACGCGGAGCGTCTGCTCCACGAGGGAATCCGAAGCTTTCTGCCAAGCTTGTGCTTCTTGATCATCGCCTCGATGTTGATCGAGTGCTTTGTCACGATCTGGAACGAGACGTCATTCTCACTTGCGGTTCTGTGCTCCCCGTTGCTCTACCTAATGGGAGCCGGGGTCGCTGCCCTTCTTTGCCGCGGCTCAAAGGCAATCCTGATCGGCACCTACCGGCCGACAGTCCAGCCTCTCTGGAGCCAGTTCGTCTGGAAGACGGAGACGCACTCAGCAGTGCTCCACGACTTTGGCGTTCCCATGTTCATCGGCACTCTTGTCGGGACTCCCTACCTCTCGGCCTTCATGAGAATGCTCGGAGCCAAAGTCGGAAGGCGCGCTTTCATCAACACGACAGACTGGACCGAGACCGACTTGATCCACATCGGCGCCGACGTCGCCGTGAATGCGAACGCCCCCCTGCAGGCACACCTGTTTGAAGACCGAGTGATGAAGGTCGGCCCCATCCGGATTGGTGACCGGTGCACCGTCGGTAACTATTCGGTGATCCTGTGCGAATCCGAACTCAAGAGCGACGCGCACGTTGGTCACTTGTCCCTCGTGATGAAGGGAGAGACGATCCCTGCCCACACCTACTGGGAAGGTTCGCCTGCCCAGGCTCGTGCGGGCGAACTCCCTTCGAACTGATGAAAGGGACCGATGCCTTCGGTTCCCGAGTGGTGTGGAAGTCGCCCGGCGTGACCGTCTGGCACGGACGCCTCGACCGCCCGGACTGCCTGGCCGACCACCTGAGTGTCCTGAGCGCATCCGAGACGGCTCAGGCCCAGTGTTATCGGTCTGCCCTTGAGCAGAGGCGGTTCATAGTTCGTCGGGCGTTTCTGAGACGAGTGTTGTCGTCAGCAATCGGCACCGACCCCGCCTCACTCGATGTGATCCAGGACGGGCGCGGAAAGCCCTGCCTACCCGATGGGTCGATTGAGTTCAACCTGTCGTCGTCGGGCGAAGACGTCCTTGTCGCGGTCTCGAGTTCGGACCCGATCGGAGTAGACGTTGAGACAGTGGTCAACGACTTCGATTTCACCGCGCTGCTGGCCGACCACTTCACGGACAAAGAAGCGCTCACCGTACATGAGTTCGGGATCCAAGCGTTCTTCGCCATGTGGACCCTCAAGGAAGCTTGTTCCAAAGCGTCGGGGATCGGGCTGGGGTGTCCGCTCAAGGCTTACGACGTCAGTCGGATCTACGAGTCCCGGTCTCCCAGTTCCGTGGCGGCTGGAACGCCGCTCCGGCTGACTGCCTGGACGCTGGACCAGATACCCGGTGCCGCCGCGGCAGTGGCCGTCCTCGACCGAGGTCAGAGCAGGACCTAGACTCCGACAGTGTTGGACTTTGCACCCTAAATCGTCTAATATCGTGAAACTCATGAGTCGTTCAACTTTGATCCTGCTACCGGTCGTGTCGGTGGGAATTCTGGCGTGCGTGGCCGCGCAGCGCATGTTGCCCGGACAGTTGAGCAAACAAGCTAAGCTCCTGCAAGACGCGAAGACACTGTCCGGATCCGTCACGATCCAGGCTTTGCCTGGTGCCCAGTCGACCGCGACGTTCAGTTTTGGCAAACCCAACCTCTATAGGATCGAGAATGCCGACGGGTTCGTGCTCTGTGACGGCACCAACGTGTACCGCTACACGAAAGCCTCCAACAGCTACACCGTGACGCCGGCGGACGATGCGACCCTGCTCAAAGACGTCTCGGGCCCGGCGACTTGGGCATGGACCACATTCTTCGCCAAGCGCCCTTACGACGACATCGCCACCGCCAAGACAGGCGGGAGCCGCACGATCAAGGGCCATGACGTGGTGGAGGTGATTGCGAGCTGGGAGAAGCCCGAGCCAGGATCTGGCACGTTCTACATCGACAACAAGACGGGATATGCCTTCGGCTTCGACCTCAAACAAAGTGACAAGGAATGGCTCGTAACGTCGGACAAGCTGTCCATCGGCACGTCCGGGCCGGACGCCACCACGTTCGCTTTCACGGCTCCAGACGGGGCGAAGAAGGTCGAGCAAGCCAACGATGCCGGCTCCGGGTATGCGGCTGTGCAGGCCATTTTCGACAAGAACTGCATGCCATGCCACGGTTCGGGCCGCCGGTCAGGAGGCGTAGACCTGTCTTCGTATGCGAACTTGACGAAGAGGATCGTCAAGGCTGGAGACCCGGACAGCAGCGACCTCTACGAGGTCATCAGCGGATCCAATCCTGAAATGCCCCGTAACCGACCGCCGCTCAGCCAAGCCGACCAGAAAACCATATACGATTGGATCAAGAACGGCGCCAAAGGCGACTGACTCAAGGTCCGAATACGAGACGGGCGTGGTGCGACCACCACGCCCGTCTCTTTTTTGCCCAGCATCAAGTCATTCCATTAGATTCGTCCAATGTTTCCCCGCTTTCTGGTTCGTTTTCCCGAAGTATGACGCCTGTCAGGGCCCTGAGTCCTAATGCCAGTGACAATCAATCCCTGAGCTTAGGGTTGGGTCGGAAGATTCCTTTTTGACATCGCACCCCACCCCGAGGAGGTGGCATGGCTCCACAGGTTGTTCGAATCGCAATTGTGTTCCTCGTCGTGATCTGCTTGTTCCTTGGTGTCCGGAGCCAAGCGGTGCCCAAGGGGTTTGGCGAAGATGGGTTCCACCGCATCCAAGCTCCGCAGATGATCGCTTCGAGAGCGATGTCGCATGCGGGCCGAAAGGCTTGTGCCGAGTGCCATGAGGACAAGTTCAAAGTGACGCCTCACGTACAGAAGGGGGTCGGGTGCGAGACGTGTCACGGGCCTGCCCTGGCCCATGCGCAGAACTTCGAGACCATCAAGCCCAAGGTGCCATCGACCCGAGCCGACTGCACGCGGTGCCACGCCCGTCTGGTAGGACGGCCTGATTGGTTCCCTCAGATCGACCCCAACCAGCACAACCCAGGAAAACGTTGCATGGAGTGCCACGAAATCCACCCCAGCGAGTAGACACATGGAAGAAAACGAGAAACTCATCACGCGCAGTGACCTGCTCAAGACCATCGGGCAATCGGTGATCCTGATCGGCGTCGGCGCTGGGGGCTACGCAGCCTGGAGCAACGTCACTTCCAAGATCGCTAAGAAGACCACGAAGCGCACCGCGACCGGATACCCGGCATCGCCTTGGTACGCGATGGCCATCGACATTGAGAAGTGTATCGGGTGTGGATCCTGCGTCCAGGCTTGCTCCGTCGAAAACGACGTGCCAGAAGGGCATTTTCGGACGTGGATCGAGCGCTACGTCATCAAAGAAGACGGCTCTGTCGACATCTCATCGCCAGATGGTGGCATCCATGGCTTCCCCGAAGTGTCCGACGAGAATGTCACACGGGCGTTCTTCGTCCCGAAACTCTGCAATCATTGTGACGACTCACCGTGCACGCAGGTGTGCCCGGTCGGAGCAACCTTCGAAACAAGCGACGGAGTCGTCATGGTCGACTACGACTGGTGTGTCGGTTGTCGCTATTGCATCCAAGCCTGTCCGTACGGATCTCGGTTCTGGAACGAGAAGAAGCGGACAGCTGACAAATGCACCCTCTGTTATCATCGCATCAAGAAGGGGCAGGTTCCTGCTTGCGTCGAAGTGTGCCCGACAGGAGCTCGGATATTCGGAGACATCTCCGACAAGGAGAGCCCTGTCGCCAAGTTCGTTCGGGAAAACGCCACCAACGTTATGAAACCTCACCTGAAGACCGGCGCCAAAGTCCAGTACAAGGGACTCTCGAAGGAGGTGGTGTGACCCAATGTTCCCCCTCCAACTCCTCGCTCAGTCCAGCAACTACGTCTTTCCGAACGAGAAGGAACTCCAGTGGAGCGTCCTGATCGTGCTGTACCCGTACCTGACCGGACTCGTGGCGGGCGCGTTCATTCTCGCTTCGTTAGTCAGGGTCTTTGACGCGAAGAAAGTCGCCCCCACCTACCGACTGGCCCTGCTGACGGCATTGGCCTTCCTGATCTGCGCCCCGATTCCACTTGTCACCCATCTCGGACACCCTGAAAGGGCCATCGAGATCATGATGACGCCCCACTTGAGCTCGGCCATGGCGATCTTCGGCTTCGTCTACCTCTGGTACCTGATGGCCGTCCTGTTGCTCGAGATCTGGTTCGACTTTCGAGCTGACCTTGTCAAGAAGACCGAAGTGACAAGAGGCATCGTCAAGAGCTTCTACACCGCTCTCACCTTGGGATTCAAGGACGTCTCGAAAAAGGCGCTCCAGTTCGATGACAAGGCGGGCCGGTTCATCACGATCATCGGTATTCCCTCTGCCGTGCTGCTCCACGGCTATGTGGGGTTCATCTTCGGGTCGCTCAAGAGCAACCCGTGGTGGTCAAGCGTGCTGATGCCGGTGATCTTCCTCCTCTCAGCGATCGTCTCGGGCATTTCGCTCGTTCTCCTGTTCTATCTGATCACCACGAAGTACCGAAAGCAGGTCTTGGACATCGGGTGTCTGGACGCCGTTGGCCGTTACCTGATGTTCGCTCTGATCTTCGACTTGACCCTTGAAGGACTCGACATCGTTCACCGGTTGTACGAAGCTGGTGAATGGGTCGAAGTTCTGGGGCTTCTTAGCTCCGGCTATCTCTATTACACGATCTTCGGTCTTCAGCTCTTCCTGGGGGGCCTTCTCCCTCTCGGCATGCTGGCCTACACTCAACTCTCGAAGGCGTCGGAAGCGGTTCGGACAAAGCTCTACGCCATCAGTGGCTTCCTGGTGTTGCTCGGAGTCTTGGCCATGCGCTGGAACGTCGTTATCGGCGGCCAGCTGTTCTCAAAGAGCTTGCGTGGGCTGAGCACGTACAAGTTGGAAATGATCGGACAAGAAGGCATCCTGGCCTCACTGTTCCTCTTGATCCTCCCCATCATCATTCTCTTCGTGCTGGTCAAGATCATCCCGCCTTGGGGCACCCATGGTGCTGAACCCGAGGCTGGTCAGGGAGATCCCCAACCCGTTTAGTACGAATAAGTTCAAGTCCTCTCCATGCGGGGCTCTCAATGGCGAGAGCCCTGCTTCTTTTTCGTGTGTTCGGATCCAGCAGAAGGAACCAGGGCCCGACTTGTTGGCCACTCGCCCGCGCCCGAGAAGCAACGGGTTCCCTGAGACATTGTCAACAGCGGAAGCGATCTCAGATACTCCTGCCTGCCTGGTTCAAAAAGCAATCCGCCGCTCGAGCCCAACAAGGGATCGAGCGGCGGACAGGAGGTCTTGACCGGCACCCTACTTACCTGGTGCGGGCTCCTCTTCCTGTTTGCCGTGACAGTCCTTGCACAACTGTTCCTTCCATGCGTCGCCGATGTCTACAGGATGTTTGAACTCGACGCCGGTCAATGAAGTTTCCCGCTTGCCTTCGGTGTCCACTTCCGAGAGGATGGTGTGGCACGTCTGACAGTCTCGGCTAATCACCTTTCCAGACTTGCTGACGTGCTTTCCGTCGTGGCAACGGAAACAACCGGCCGAATGCATGTGGTCTAGGTTGTTCGGGTAGGCCTTCCAGCTGACGTTCATTTCAGGGAAGTAGTTCTGAGAGTAGATCGCCTGGATCTGCGCAATCGCCACAGCGAGATCTTTGCTCCGTTTCTCGAAAACGTCCGGATGTGACTCTTTGTAGAACTTCTGGACGCCTGACTGAATGCTTGACAGCGCCTCTCCCTCGGTCTTATAGGGCTTCTCGAGCACTTCGACCGCCTCCATCTTGATCTCAGGGAGCGTTGGGTCGATGGCCCCGTTCGTCATCGCCATGTTGACACTGAACTCGGGGTGTTTGTACTGGTGGGAGGGCCGGTTGTGGCAGTCGATACAATCGACCACCCTTTTCTCTCCGGTCTTCCTCTGGTCGTCAGTCAGCGGGGACTCCATGCTTTGGTAGACCTCGACTTTGCCATCTTTGCCACGCGCTTCGACGTAGGGAATGACCTGTCTCTGACGGTCTGTTGAAATGTAGCTGATCTGCTTGTCGAGGTACATGTGGGCATGGATGCCCTGCATCGCCCCATGATCAGATCCACCGATCTTGACGAGCATGCTGATGTTGAACTTCGTATTGGCCTCATCGGACAGATAGTACGTGTGATCCACAAGCTTTTCACTGTAGAAGTGGCTCGGCCAGTGGCACTCTTCGCACGTCTCTTTCGCAGGACGCAGATTCTTTACGGGTGTCGGGATCGGCCGGTCGTACTTGTTGAACAGGACCGAATACACCTGGTACGCGCCCGAGATCTTCGACCTCACCCACCAAGTCGCGCCATTGCCGATGTGGCATCCAGTACAGGGAACGCGGGCGTGAGGCGAGTTCTGGTACGCGGTGTACTCAGGCTTCATAACGTTGTGGCAGACCTTGCCGCAGAATTGCACGGACTCGGTGTACTCGTAAGCTTTGTACGTGCCGAACGCGGAAATGGCCACGAAGAACAGGCCGCCGTTGACGAACATCAAGAAGGCAGTGCGGTGCTTGGGATTGGCCAAGTCGACCCGCAGGCTACGGTTGATAGGCAGCCCTTTCTTGACCTTTCTCGCCGTACGCCACAGTCCGAAAAAGGCCAAAGCGAATCCGAAGAGGATCACCGCAGGCAGAGCCACGAACGTGATCAACCCCATGTAGGGGTTCGACTGGCTTGAGAAACGGTCGAGGATGAACAAGAACACGATGAGGCCAAATGCGACCACCGTGAGGCTTATGCCGACGATCGATATTGGGTTGTAGAAGTTCTCTGGGAGCTTGCCTTTCATGACCTACCCGCCATGCCCCTGGCCAGAAGCACGGGTCGGAGCCTACCATTACAAAACCGGAATGGTTATGACCGAACGCATACAGGGGCCATTGACCGTACGAGAATCCAGGGGGCCCACGGCAGCCGGGCCTTGGTGTAGTCTCGGAGCGGAATGTCCGATCCCGTCCGAATCGCCCAGTTCATTGGTTCAAGCTTTGTAGAGTCCCGGGAGCCGGGCACCTTCGCATCCCTCAATCCGTCCGATCCCGCCGATGTGGTCGCCCTCGCCCCAAGAGGGGCCAAGGAGGATGCGGCCAAAGCAGTCCAGGCCGCCTCCCAAGCTTTCCCAACGTGGAGGCATATGTCCGGCCCGGCTCGGGCAGACGCCCTCTACCAGTGGGCCAGCCGAATCCAAGACCGGCACGAAGAGCTTTCCCAAGCCATCGCTCGTGAGGTCGGCAAGCCACTCGGCGAGGCTCGGGGAGAGGTTTCCCGGTGCATCGCGATCCTCCGCTATTTCGCCGGAGACGCAGTCAGAAGTGTCGGCGAGGTTATCCCGGCTTTGTCAGACGGTCCTCTTCAGTACTCGCTCCGTCAGCCGCTCGGTGTGGTCACCCTCATCACGCCCTGGAACTTCCCTTTAGCAATACCACTCTGGAAGGCAGCACCGGCCTTGGCGATGGGCAACACGGTCGTTTTCAAACCAGCAGAGCAGTCACCTTGGTGCGCACAACTGCTCGCTGAAACCTCCATCGGTCTGCCGGACGGGGCCTTCAACGTCGTTCAGGGTGACGGCGAAACTGTCGGAACCGCTTTGATCGAGGACCCCGGCGTCAAGGCTGTCTCCTTCACGGGCTCAATTGAAGTTGGCACAATAATCCAAAAGGTGAGTGCGGCCAGAAACGTCAAGTGCCAGACGGAGATGGGCGGGAAGAACGCCGCCATTGTGCTGAAAGACGCTGACCTTCCGCGGGCTGCAGGCTTGGTGGCCGCAGGCGCCATGCGTTTCGCAGGGCAGAAGTGCACGGCGACCAGTCGGGTCATCGTCGAAAAGGCAGTCTACACCGAGTTTGTTTCAGTTCTTGTCAAGGCCGTCGAATCCCTTCCTGTCGGTCCTGCGTCGGATCCCGCCACCGCGGTCGGACCCGTCATTGAGGAGTCAGCCCAGCATCGCCTCACTCGGGCTCTCGAAAACTCCCCATTCGAGCGCGAGCACGTGTCAAGGGCCACGTGCCCAGGTTACTACGTTCCCCCGACCGTGTTTGGCCGCGTAGACCCTGGCTCTGACCTAGCCCAGGATGAGTTGTTCGGCCCCGTCCTTGCCGTCTTAGAAGCGGAAGACCTTGACCATGCGGTGGAGATTGGAAACGCTACGCGGTTTGGTCTGTCGACCGCAGTCTACACGCAAGACATCTCATCGGCGATGCGCTTCGTCGACAGGATCGAGGCTGGGCTCGTGAGAGTCAACGGCGATACAACTGGAGTCGACCCCCATGCACCTTTTGGTGGAACGAAGGCGTCAAGCTCAGGCACGCGCGAACAAGGCCCCGTCGCAAAAGACTTCTACTCCGAGTGGAAGACGGTCCAGATCAACCCTTGATGCAGAGAGCTGGTCGGTGCTTCATTCCATGACGGATGACGTCAAGGGCGTCTTCGCGTTCACGTCCGACGAGGGCCATGCGCGGTGCCCGCACTCGCTCGCTTCCCATTCCCGCCTCTTGCTGGGCCAGTTTGATCAACTGGACGAACTTGGCGACCGTGTCGAGCCGGAGCAAGGGCAGGAACCAGCGGTAGATGTCAAACGCCCCTAC
Organism: Armatimonadota bacterium; assembly: GCA_029781035.1. Classification (GTDB taxonomy): domain Bacteria; phylum Armatimonadota; class Fimbriimonadia; order Fimbriimonadales; family Fimbriimonadaceae; genus JAEURO01. The sequence goes on along the minus strand of JAKOXK010000027.1, from coordinate 16,858 downwards.
CCAGTCGCCTGCCATGCATCGGTCATAAAGTGCCACAGACTCCTTGGGGAACGCATTCACAAGTCCAGCGATCCAGCCAACCGCTCCGACGGCGATCCCCTCATAGATCGCGTCGTCCACACCTACGAAGAGCGCGAGCCGGTCCCCGGTCAGCGCTCGAATCCCGGAGATCCGGCGTACATCCGTGCTGGACTCCTTGACGGCATGGAGGTTCTTGTGCATGTCCGCCAACTCCACCACTTGGTCAGGGTAGACGTCGGTGCCGTAGGCGACGGGATTGTTGTACAGCATGCAGGAGAGGTCGGTCGCGTTCATCACGGCCGAGAAGTGAGACCTCATCTCGTCCCATGTGCCCTTGTAGACATAGGGGGGCAGTACCATGAGGCCAACACACCCCAATGACTCGGCGTCGCGGGATAGGGCGACGGCCTCTTCTGTCCCAAGAGCTGAGATTCCAGCCACCACAGGCACACGTGAACCGACTGCCGACACACAGGTCGTGAGGACATCCCGTTTTTCCTCGCTCGTCAGGGTCGCACCCTCACCCAATGAACCCAGAGCCACCAGACCCGTGCACCCCTGTTCGATCATCCAGGACGCGTGTCGTCCGAGGAACTCATGATCGACGGATCCCGTGTCAGTGAAGGGGGTCGTAATGGCGGGCATCACGCCACGCCAAGTCATCTCCATGCCCACTTTCTACCCGCCGATCCCATGCCGGAAAGGGTCTTCCTGGTCGCACAACAGGCGACAGTCGCCCGTGACGTAGGCCCGACCTTTGATCGTAGGGAAGACTCCACCCTCCGCAGCTCTTACGGAACCCTCGAACAGGCTTCCAATGATGCTCTCTTGGCGCAGGACTTCCCCCTCCGCTAGCTTCCCATCGGCGAACAGGCAGGCGAGCTTGGCGCTTGTACCGGTGCCGCAAGGCGAACGGTCGTGCTGCTTGCCCGGACACAGCACATAGTTCTTGGAGTCGGCACCAGTGACCGTCGGCGGACCGAATACTTCAATGTGGTCGATCTTCGCGCCAGCCTTGCCTGTGACGCCCTGACCCCAGAGCGCGTCCATCACTGCGCTGGTAAACGCCTCAAGCTCGGGGATTCGTGAAGCCACGACCTCTGTTGGCGGCGACTTGACAAGGAAGAACCAGTTGCCCCCATAGGCGACGTCTCCAGTGACAACGCCGTGCCCTGGGACGCTGATGCTCACGTCCTTGGCCAGTCGATAGGAAAACACGTTTTCGAAGCTGACCGTATGGGCGTCGTGCAACCGAGCCTTCACGATTCCAGCGACCGTGTTCAGCTTGTGCTCGCCCGGCTGGATCCGTCCCAGCCAGGCCAGGGTGGCAATGACGCCAATCGTTCCGTGGCCACACATGCCCAGATAGCCCGTGTTGTTCATGAAGACGACATCGTACAGGCAGTCCTCAACACTCGGCGGGAAAAGTGCGGCCCCGATGGCGACCTCGCTGCCTCTCGGCTCGAGGCAGATGGTCCGCCGAATCCAGTCGTACGCGTCTCTCAGCTCGGCCAACCGCTCCTTCACTCCTCCTTCAAGTGAGGGAAGTCCGTCGATGACCAGCCGTGTCGGTTCACCCTCGGTGTGGGAGTCAACGACGTGCAGTTCCATGGGCTAGGTCAAAGATACTTCTTGATCTTTGACCAGAAGACGGGAACGGGCACTTTGAGCCCTCGGGCGATCCAGACTGGCGAGCCGTTTTGCTCCGGTACCGCCAGGGGCGCGTCGACAGTTCCGACCTGTTCAAAGCTTTCGAACATGTCCTGGATCTCAGTCGGCCACTTGTTGACGAAGACAGCCACGCGGCCATCCCAATCCTGTGGGCCCCACAGCCAGTAATTGTTGTGCCCACTCAGCACTCGCTTGAGCCCGAAGTGCTCGAGCGATGCCGCTTCTCCGTAGTTGCTGGTGACAACCGCGCATCTGGCCCTGTCGTCAGGCGAAAGCCCCTCCTTGGCGGCTCGGACAGCCTTGGCGAGCTCGGGCCAGCCGAACATGTCAGCCCAGCCCTGCATGACGCTCTTAGGGCCCTTGTCCTCCACTGGGGGCTGGACCGGACTTTGCTCAATGAGCCAGGTCATGTCCTTGGGCGCGAGCCATGGCAGGCCAAGAGTGAGGTAGAGGGGACTCGAGGCGGCCAACGCCCCGTAGGCAAGCGCCGGCTTCCACTTGCGGCCCTCGATCCACTTTTGGACGGCCACTGCGCCCGTCGCCAGTACGAGTGGGTAGGCCGGCGCCAGATAGTGCACGCGGCTCTTGCTGTTCGCAGCCAATATCGCCAAGACCACAAGAAACGCGACAGAGAGCGGCATCCACTTGCGTTGATCCTGGCGGAACCCATAGGCCACACCAGCGACGATCACTGGAAGCGTCGCTATGTTCATGACGATGACTTGCTGGGCCAGAAACGCCCAGAGCGGGTTTGGCAACAGCTTCTCGCGCTGAGCGTTTTCGGCGAATTCGACAGTTGGCCAACCGTGCTGGAACTGCCAGACCACGTTGGGTGCAGCCAGGGCACAACATAGGGCCAGCGCGATCCAGGGACCGGGCCCCTTGAACATCCTTCTGTGTTCTGAGACGAGCAACCCCACAGAAAGTCCGGCGACCAGCCACAGCATGCTCGCCTTGTTCAAGAACATCAGCCCGAGCAAGACCCCCAGGAGGCTCCACTTGACGAGGGTCTCCTTTTCCAGGATGAGGATCAGTAGGTACGCCGCCCACGCCCACATCACGATGTCCAGCGCGTTCATCGTGGTGAAGCTGAAGATCACCAGATACATCCCGGAGAGAAGCGGGCACAGTCCGGCCAACCACAGCCCATTCCCGTGGGCGCCCAGACGCTTGGCGGTGAGCATCACGCCAAGAACAGCCAGTCCCGAGCCCAAGACCACGGGCAGCCGGACGGCAACCAGGCTTTCACCGAACGCCATTGTGAACAGACGGAGGAGCGCAATGCTGAGCGGAGGGTGATCGACGTAGCCCCAATCCAGCCGTCGAGCGCAGGCCAAGTAGTAGAACTCGTCCCTAAAATAACCGTAGTTGTTGACGCAGAGCAAGTGCAAGAGGATCGCGGCCAGCGGCAACAAGACCAGCGGCAGCCACTCCCTTCGGCGCTCCTTCGCCCACAGCTCCATGTTCCCAACAACGATACTGGAACGGAGAACGATGCCGCAACAGGGCCCTTTGTCGGAAGGTTAGAACGCTCCAACCCTCACACCGTAGGTATCCTTACGCCCCGTTGCGCCCAGAGTGCACGACGGGACCGGAGGCACCAGGCCCGTGGACAGCATTCGGCAGAGGATGAAAGACGACCGCAAGGAACCACCGGAGAAGGGAGAAGCCAACAAGTCGACTGACAAGAGGCCCGTACCGCAGCACAAAGGACTCGGCGAGTACCTGCGCGAGTTTCTCCGCCCCCGCTATCACCTCCACAAGATCCAAGAGGATGTCAAAGCCTCCGTTCACGCGCTCAAGAACCGCGACCTTGAGGTACTTAAGTACAACGAGGAAAGCCTGGGTCGTGCCATTCGAGGCCGCCTGCTCGCAGCGTACTTTCTGGTCGGTCCGTTTGGCGCGCTTGGCCCGATCGTGGGTGTCGGGTTCCAGTACTGGGTCGCTGCGCACCTGCCTTTTCCCGGCTTCAGCACGTACATGGTGATACTGCTTGTCGGCAACTTCTTCAGCACACTCGGGTTCCAGATCATCTGGGGCGTGTCGTCGAGAACCCTCTACCGTGGCCGACAGTGGTGGTTCTACGATTTCCTCAGCATGTGGAGGGACATTCTGCCGCTTCAATGGCAGGGTCTCAAGCGCTGGGCAGTGGCCAACGTGTTCCTCGTTCCCATGGCTTCTCTCGCTCTCTCTCTGATTGACAAGTTCCTGCCACTTGTCTCGAAGAACGTCCCCCTCGCGATCCTCGTCCCGTTCCTCGAGTTGCTGTTCGTGCACACGTCTCTGATTCGGCTCATGGGCGACCTCTTCGAGGTCGAGTCTCACCGCATCGCGGCCAACCATGCGCATCCTGTGACGGACTAGGTTCCCATGGTTCGAGGCACCGGCCCTCAGCCCCCACCGCGTGACCGGGAAGTTAACTCATGGGCCCCAACTGCTCGACAGCCTCGACGATCGTCGCCGCAGCATGGGGCTTCGCGTTCCTCAGAGCATGTGAGGACATTGAAGCGAGTCGCTCCGAGGACTCGAGCAGGCCTTGCACCATCACTGCGAGTTCGACGGCCCCTCCCGCTCGCAGGCCGATCCCTTGCTCGACTAGAAACTCGGCGTTCTTCTCTTCCTGACCAGGTATGAGGAAGGGGTCGAAGACGACAAAGGGCAGGCCAGCCGCAAGAGCCTCAAACGTCGTGATCCCGCCGGGTTTGGCCACGATCAGGTCGCTGGCATGCATGAGGGCCGCCATCTCAGGAGTCGAGACGTGGCCAAAGACCTGCACCCTCGCGGGGCCCTTGGCCTTCTTGGCTTGAACGGTAGCGGCTGCCTGGGCTTCTTGGTTGCGACCACATACGACAACGAATTGGATGGGTGCAGGTAGGCCGGAGAGTTCGGCGACGACGTCGGCGATCGGGCCGCCGCCGATGCCGCCGCTTGTGACGAGCACAGTTTGGCGGCCCGTGTCTAGGTTCATCGCGCCCCGGGCCAGATCTCGCCCCTGCCGTTCCGCAAAGAGCCTGTCGACAGGGATTCCACTGACCGTCGTCCTATCTCGTGCCCTCCCGTAACGCTCAAACAGGATCTGCTGGGACCATTCGCCCGGAACGAAGAACCAGTCTGGCCGGCCCCGTAGCCACATGCGCTGGGGGTAGAGGTCGGTAACGACGATGCCCATCGTGAACGGTCGCCGTTTGCGCCACCGGGCCAAGGCGGGCTGAGGCAACGAGTGTGTGCAGAGCACCCAGTCTGGCTCTTCCGCAGTCAGGAACTTGTGCATCCGCTCGACGAACACGGTGTCGAGGAGGGTCTGGAAGCCGTAGTTGAAGAGCGGACGGTCCGAAGACTTGTAGAGGTGCCCCCACATCTTGGGGCTCCTGCGCACAAGAACCTCGTAGCCACCTCGGTACCAACCTCGAAAACCCTTCCCCGTGTGGTCGAGGACGTCTACAGTCTTGGCGTCATGACCCCGAACGGCAAACTCAGCCTCGATGGCCCGAGCGGCACTCATGTGCCCGTTGCCCGTGCTCGCCGAGAGCAGCAGAACTTTCACCCTGCACGCTCCAACATCTTTTGGATGAGCGGCCATACGCGGACTCGGTGGAACCGTTGAAGCAAAGCGAGCATAACGTCGCCCCAAATGATGACAGTCGACCACACCGCGACACCCAGTGGTGCCCCGATCCAGGAAAACACAACGAGCGGAGCAACGGTGGCGGCACTGCACCAGTGAACTGTTTCCGAGACGCGCGTCGCATGCTCAAAGGCAACGGCCTGCGACCGGCCCGGGTTGGAGATGAAAGTCATCCGCTTGCCGCCTGGACCATGGGTGAGAACGGACATGACCCACGTGACGAACTTGCGGAAGAACTCCATGCCGATCAGTCGGTAGAAACGTTCCGATTCAAAAGTGCGCAGCCGAAAGGGTCCCCGGGGGCGTGTCAGCGGAGGCGGCGGAGTGTGCCCTTCTCGATCGGGGAGCTTCAGAATCCAGTGATCGCACAAGGCCCGTTTGTAGGCCTCGACAACCACGAGCAAAACATGCATGACGGCAATGACCGTCACGGTGACCAGGCCCGGCCGGTAGCCGGACAGGCCAAACGCGATGGCTTGGGGCACATAGCAAAGCATCCGAGCGATGTTCGCTGACGAAAAGTAGAGCGACGCCTTCCGTGTGTCAGAAACCGCTTGCTGACTCAAATCGGGAACACTGCCCCGGGTCGAGGGGAGTGGATCCTCCCGGACGAGCCTCGAGACAATGAGGTAGAGACCCCGGACGCCTAGGGCCTCGAACCACTGAGCGAGCATTCAGCGAAACCACCTTGCTGGACTCGAAAGACAGGACGCTCGGGCTCATGGCACGGCGACTTGGGGCCGAGGCTGTTCTGGATCTCACGCCACGACATGAGCTCAAGCCGTCCGTCATCGTGTTCGACGACGGCTGTGCCATGTTCGACCCAGTCTCCCGTGTTCACGTAGAGCCCTTCTTCCCCTTCGTCGCGGATCTGAGGCTTGTGGATGTGGCCACAGACGACTCCGTCGAATCCTGCAGTCACAGCCTGCTCCAGCAGAATCTCCTCGAAGTCGGTCCTGCGACCGATGAACCGTTTGAGCCGCTTCTTGAAGACGGCACTGAACTCGATCTCCTGTTTGCCACCGAGAAGTCGCTTGGCGTTCCAGCGGTTGTTCATCACAGTGAGCCCTTCGTAGGCCCAGGCTGCGAGCCAGGCGACAGGCACAAAGCGGACCGACTTGTCAAAAAGGTCGCCATGGACAACTTGAAGCTTCTTGCCAGCCGCCGTGACGTGCTCGACCGAGTGGACAATCGAGATGTTGCCGAACTCCGAGCCGTTGAGACGACGGAGGAATGCATCGTGATTGCCGGGCGTGTAGTAGACCTTGCTGCCCTCCTTCGTCTTGTTGAGGATGATTCGGATCGCATCGGTATGCGACTGCCGCCACTTTCCTGCCTTCATGACGACCCACAAGTCGACGATGTCCCCAACAAGGTAGAGGTACTCGCAGTCCACAGCCGAGAGAAACGTTGTGAACTCGTCCACCATGCAGCCAGCCGATCCCAGATGTATGTCTGAGATGAAGAGAGACCGGTATCGAAGTCGTCGTTCGGCCATAAAAGGTCGGTAGTGACTGGTACGAATCTACCCGGACCGGCGTTGCCTCTTCGTTCCAATGCCGGAATGCAGCCTTCATCGGATATCATGGGGATTGCTTCACTTTGAGGTGCTTTTTGAGGAGACCCACTGCTTTTCTGCTCGCCATTTGCTCGGTTGCAGCGTTTGCCGGCCAGCCGATCGACCGCTTCCGGAGCGCGGACACGTTTACTTTCTCTCAGGGCTCAGCGGACACCCGCTACGGGAACGCTGACTGCGACGTGAAGGTCACGATGAATGTGTTCTTGCTCGGGAACCAGGTCTTCGACAATCCCGGAAACACCCCCGAGACTGCACTGTCCAAGTCGCCCGGAACACTTGACTTCACCCTGAAACTCAGCGATTTTGACCCCTTGTTGCCGCCTGACACCGTAACCATGACGGGGAGCGACCAGGGCAACGACCTGATGAGCCAAACATGTGACCAGATATTGCCGGGGCCGTACACCATCCAGGGCACATATCAGGGAATCCAAGTCAACTTGACGCTGACCAACGTCCATGTGACGGGAACGATGCTGTCACAAGGGAGCAACAACGTGACGGAGCCAGAGGTCAACCCTGTGTTGGGCCGCTTGTGCGACGTGCAGTTCGACGACCCAGTGGGTTCGAACAATTCGTTCGTGGCGATCCCGCAGCAGGTATCCGGCTGGATCATTTCACCCACGTTCACCGTGAAGTCGCTCAGAGTCGACATCACGGGCGTCCACCAAGCGTGCCAGGTTCCCGCACACGTGGTCGCTCCTGACAGTTTTAGCGCCCTTCTCGGCAGAGTGGAAACGGGCAACACCACGAGCCTGGCGGACACGGACGGCGACGTGTTGCGTGTCTGCAAGTTCATCGTGCCAAACCAGAACGCAGCGCCGGTGACGGTCGAAGTGTTCGGTACTCTGCCCGATTTGCCTCAATACATTTCCCTCTACACGAACAGCCGGATGACTGTTTCCGGAGTCTTTCAACAGATCCTCGACCTCTACGACTTTGCTGGTTCAGGCTATGCGACAGGTGACACGCGGTCGGATACGATCACGACGACCTTGACTTCGCGAAAGCTGGACGCGACCGGGGCGGTAGACCGCTATCTGGGCACGGGCAACACGGTCAGGGCCCGTTACCGCATCCGTCAGACCGGCCCGGCAGCCAACTCAGTCTGGTGCGCCGAGCACGACCAAGTTGGTTGGATCGTCACACCCTAAAGTAGAAGGCGTCTGGGCTCAAGCTTCGTCCAAGGCTGAGCTCAGGCGCTGCATCAGATCCGGAGGCAGGTCGATGCGCTGGAGCTTTTCCTTCAGGCACTTGAGAACGTCGTCCTCGAACTGGAACTCGATCGCACAGGCTTCACAAAGTTCGAGGTGCCGCTTGACCTGCTCCATTTCCTCGCCCGTCAGCTCACGGTCTACAAAGTCGTCTAGCCTCTTGAACGCTTGGTAGCAGTCGAACGCGCACGGCTCAGACATCGGTGCTTCCCTCCCCTCGACTCACGATCCCTCGAGCTTCCGCAACATCCCAAAGCTCCTTCTGCAGGATCTTGCGACCTCGGTGGAGCCGTGAACGAACTGTGCCAACCGGGATCTCAAGCACGTCCGCTATCTGTTCATAACTGAAGTCGTTCAAAAAGTACAGGACCGCCGCCATCTTGAACTCCTCGGGGAGCCGGTCCATCGCTTCTTGCACGGCCTCCACGTCGAGTCCATCCAAAACAAGCCTAGCTGGATCCTCTGAGTTCCCCAACAATCCGGCCTCCCGTGACTTCTTGAACAAATACACGTCCTCCGTGTCATCCAACGACACCGACTCGACGCGCTTGCGGGAGCGAGTCTTGAGGAAACGGTTGGTGAGGATCCGCAGGAACCAGGCTCGGAAGTTGCTGCCGCGTCGGAAGCCTTCATAGGCGCGAAAAGCAAGCACGGTCGCGTCTTGCACCAAATCCACTGCGTCCTCTCGGTCGCGCGTCAAGTTGTAGGCGACACGGTACGCGACTCCCGCGACGGGCGCCAGATTGGACTCGAACTCTCGACGCAGGGTGGAACCGTCCATGCGGGCCTTTCGAGCGAGTATAGACCTACCGGTCAGGGAACAGACCGAACTGGACTAGCGCCACGTTCTTGACCGATGACTGGGGGTCTTGATCCTGGTACTCGATTGCTCCCCACCTTCCGTACTTGGAATTGGGGGCACAGTCAGTGAAATGCATGAAGAGCGAGCCGCCCGCCCGCCGCCATGATTTGAGGCTCTGGAGGTACGCCTCGCGCATCTTGTCGCTTCTGTTCGCTTGATCGAACAGTGAGTTGAGATCGGCGTCGTCCTGAAAGGGCCCGATCCCAACCAAGTGTTGACCACCCTCATAAGCGACGAGGGCGAGTCGCTTCTGTGAGGCCATCGACGCATAAGCGTCCACGTTCCTCTTCAGTTGTCCGTCAATCTCTTGCGTCAAGGAATCGAACAAACCCGTGAGTCCGCCGGCTTTGGTGGCCTCGGCCTTTCCGGACGTGCCCCACTCATAGCCGAAGTAAGGCGCCACTCCCACGCAGTCGGCGTGCTTCCAAGCGCCTTCCCAGTTCAGAACCTCTTCGCCCGTCGATGGGTTCGCCGACTGGGCACTGAGGACCCGGATCAGGCGCGACGCTCCACCGAAGACCTTCTCAAAGATCGCGAACACCTCGACGCTGCGTCGCGAGTAGAAGCGAAGACCGGCCTTACCGTCGTCCGGGGCAAGACCGAGTTCCTTTCCCCGCGACTGGCACCAGCGGGCTTGTTCGAACCCGGTGTTCCAGCACTCGTTTGAATACTCGACGATGACCCTCAGCCCTGGCAGGAGCCGCTGCTTGATGAGCTCTGCCATATGAGCCACGTAATCGTCGTCGGCTTCGTGGGGCACGCAGAACCAGGGAATAGCCCGCTTCGTGTTCGCAAGGTCGATCATGGCCTCAAGAGGCACGCCTTTCGGCCCCGAATAGGTTCGCTGCTGCACAGTCGGCCGGTCTGACCAGTGCTTGAGGGGGTTACCATTCGTCGCGCCCCAGTCCATGAACCGGAGGCTCCGGTAGAGGGACATGCGCTGCAGAAAAATGGGGTGGTACGTTGGGCTTCCGGAGTTATAGCCCGGCATGAAGAGATGAATGTCATGGGGTGGATCCGCTGGATCGACCTTCTTGAGCATCAGAAACACCCCCTTGTCGCCATCGACCTGGATCTTGGCTTTGCCAGGTGCCTCCATCTCGAGCTTGCTTCCCAGGTGAGCGTCGAACTCGCCTACCCCTTTCCATGTGAGCGTGTAGGCGCCCTTCGGGTTGTGCCCGTTTGAGAACATGACGGTCTCGGCGTATTGACCCGGCTTCAAGCTCTTGACGTCGCCCAACTCGTCCACCTCCAACGGCCCACCTTGGCCCCAAGGCGCCCCTTCTTTTTGACTGACCCAAGGGCGCGAGATCTTCATCGCGTCCACAAAGGGCCATTCAGTGGTCCAATCAGACACCCCAGCAAGGTTGGTGCCCAAGGGAGGCAGGTTCGCAGACGGTTGTCCGATCGCACACGCGGCCAAGACGCACCCAATCATCAGAAAGGAATGTTACCAACGGGAAGAGGATTGAGTGACCGTTATGCACCCGGCGGAAAGCCGCAACGGCACCACATCGACGGATTGAGCCAGGGTCTAAGCGCGCTCTCACCGAGTATCAAGCCCGGTTGGCTTTGAACCACTCGTAGGCAGCCCTAACGCCTTCCTCCAATCCAATTCTGGGCCGCCAACCGAGTTCGTACAACAGGGAAACGTCGTTCGTCTTCTCAGGGAAACCGTCAGGCATCGAAGTGTCCCACTCGATCTCGCCGGAGTGCCCAACGACACGTTGAACGGTCTGAGCCAGTTCCCTTATGCTGATCGACGTTCCTGTCCCGACGTTCACCATTGATGGAGCAGTCTCCCGCTCCAACAGGAAGACACAAGCTTCAGCGATGTCGTCGCTGTGCAGGAACTCGCGACGGGGGGTCCCCGTGCCCCAACAGGTGACGGGCTTGTCTGGGAGGTGCTCGTGGAAACGACGAATCAGCGCCGCCATGACGTGGGAGCCAGCTGGATCAAAGTTGTCGCCCGGGCCGTACGCGTTCGGAGGCATCACCGTGAAGTAGTTCCGGCCATATTGGCGCCGGAGTGAGTCGCACAGCGTGAGGCCCGCGATCTTGGCAATGGCGTACGGAGCGTTCGTCGGCTCGAGCGGCCCGGTCAAAAGCGCGCTTTCCGGGATCGGCTGTGAGGTCTCCCTGGGATAGATACAGCTCGAGCCGAGAAACAGCAAGTTTTGGATTTCAGCCAAATGGGCTCCCCAAATCACAGACTGCTGGATGTTCAGGTTGATTCCGATGAATTCGGCTGGACGGGTGCTGTTCGCCTTGATGCCACCGACCATGGCCGCCGCCAAAACGATAGCCTCCGGTTTCTCCGCTTCCAGGAATCGGCGCGTGGCGGCTTGATCCTGGAGATCCATCTCGTCGATCGTTCTGCCGATGACTTCATAAAGGCCGTCACGTTGCAGCCGTCGGTAGATCGCAGAACCGACAAGGCCGGTGTGTCCGGCCACGTAAACCTTATCGCCCTTCTTCAACGCTGGCATACGTCTGGTATCCCTCTCTCCGGGTCAGCGCCTCTTTCTCGGCTTCTTCCATGTCCCGCGCGACCATCTCGTGGATGAGTTCCTCGAAGGTCGTTTGTGGTTCCCAACCGAGTTTCGACTTGGCCTTGGACGCGTCGCCCAACAACGTCTCAACCTCAGTGGGCCGGTAATAGACGGGATCGATATGGATGAGTTCACGACCCGTGGCCTGATCGATTCCCTTTTCGGCTTCCCCTTCACCTCGCCACTCGAGGTCGATGCCAGCCTCTCGAAAGGCAAGTTCGCAGAGATGCCGGATCGAGTATTGGCGTCCGGTGGCGAGTACATAGTCATCTGGCTCGTTTTGTTGAAGCATGAGCCACATCCCTTCTGCATAGTCGCGCGCATGGCCCCAGTCGCGTAGGGAATTGAGATTGCCCATGTAGAGCGCCTGTTGGAGCCCTAGCTTGATGCGCGCCGCGCCCCGGGTGACTTTCCGGGTCACGAACGTCTCCCCGCGAAGCGGAGACTCGTGGTTGAAGAGTATGCCGTTGCAGGCGAAAATGCCATACGCCTCCCGATAGTTGACCGTGATCCAGTACGCATAGAGCTTCGCGGCGGCGTAAGGTGACCGGGGGTAGAAGGGCGTCTTCTCCGTCTGGGGCGACTCCTGCACGAGTCCGTACAGCTCTGAAGTCGAAGCTTGATAAAACCGGACTTTCTTCTCCATTCCCAGGATGCGGATCGCTTCGAGAATCCGTAGAGTCCCCACCGCGTCCGTCTCGGCCGTGTACTCCGGGGAGTCGAAACTGACCTTGACATGGCTCTGGGCGCCCAAGTTGTAGATTTCGTCCGGCTGGGTTTGCTGGATGATCCGAATCAGCGAACTGGTATCGGTGAGGTCACCATAGTGAAGGTGGAACGGCAGTCCGGCCTCATGGGCGTCGTGGAAAAGGTGGTCGATCCTCTGTGTGTTGAACAGGCTCGACCGCCGTTTGATGCCGTGAACCTCGTAGCCCCGACAAAGGAGGAGTTCGGCCAGATAGGCCCCGTCCTGGCCCGTGATACCGGTGATGAGTGCGCGCTTCATGCCGTTCTTGCCTGGATCAGGCTACCTTGCCAGCCCTGATCTCTAGATTATCGGCAGGAATGTCCAGTCCTGAGTAGTCCGTGGCCCGGAGTCTTGGCCGAGGCGGAACGAGACCATCCCGGCCCTGCTCCGTCAAAATGGGACTTGCCGTCAGACGGGCCTTGAGCCTGAGTTCAAGGGTGCGTGGGACTGGCCCATCGGCTCACCCGAGTAGGGTATCATTCACGACCGTCCGCCAGTGTGCCTGACGGACGAGAACCTAGCCACGGGCCAGGTGCACGTGACACGCCCTTTCTCAGAAGGACGGAGCGAGACGCCCAAACGGCGCACGGCACAGGCAGGCCGCCTGTGCTCCACGAGCAAACCGGTTCGGCAACGGTGGAGAAACTATGGCCAAGACATGCCTTATCGTCAAACAGAAACGTAAGCCCAAGTTCAAAGTCAGGGGCTACAACCGGTGCAGCCAGTGCGGCCGCGACAGCGGGTACATCCGTTACTTTGGCATCTGCCGTGTCTGCTTCCGAGAGATGGCCCACAAGGGCTTGCTCCCGGGCGTCGTCAAGTCAAGTTGGTAAGGAACCCATGCACAGCGATCCAATCGCTGACCTCTTGGCGCGCATCAAGAACGGCCTCAACGCCAATCTGCTGCACGTTGACGCACCGGTCAGCAAAATCAAACTCGAAGTTCTCAAGATCCTCCAGGTGGAGGGTTTCATCACCGGTTACGAGGTCATCACTGAGGGCAAGTTCCCGAGCGTTCGGGTCCACCTCAAATACGACCAACGCCGCAAGCCGGTCATCCACAACATTCGTCGCGTCAGCAAGCCTGGTCTGCGTGTCTACAAGGCCACGACCGAGCTCCGTCCTGTCCGCAGTGGCCTGACGACCCGGATCCTGACGACCAGCCAAGGTGTCATGTCTGACCGCGACGCACGAAGAAAGCGCATTGGCGGCGAAGTGATCTGCGAGGTCTGGTAGAGATGAGTCGAATTGGATTGAAACCGATCAAGGTGCCCGGCAACGTCACTGTCGCCGTGGAATCTGGGATGGTCACAGTCAAAGGGCCAAAGGGCGAGTTGCGATCTCGGATCGCTCCGAGCCTGACGGTCAAGCAGGAAGACGGCCACATCCAGATCGAAAGGCCTGACAACGACAGCTTTAACCGCAGCCAACACGGGCTGGCTCGGACACTGATCAACAACATGGTCGAAGGCGTGACCAACGGGCACAGCAAGATGCTTGAGATTCACGGTGTCGGCTATCGGGCCACACTTGAAGGCAAGACCCTCGTGTTGAGCCTGGGCTACTCGCACCAGATCAAGTTGACCCCGCCCAACGGTGTCGACTTCGAGATCGGCGCCGAGGACAAGAGCCGTATCACCAGGATCACGGTCAAGGGCATCGACAAAGCCGCGGTCGGACAGGTCGCAGCCGACGTCCGCAAGACGCGTAAGCCGGACCCCTACAAAGGCAAGGGTGTCCGCTACCAGGGCGAGGTCGTGAAACTACGGCCCGGCAAGAGGGCAGGTAAGTAACGATGGCAACGAAGTCAAGAAGCGTGATGAGGGTGGTCCGGCACGAGCGGATCCGCAAGCAGCTCAAGGGCACCACGGAGAGACCCCGGCTCGCGGTGTACAAGAGCAACAAGCACATTACGGCGCAGATCATCGACGACGTGAAAGGCACGACCTTGGTCGCCGCGAGCAGCCAAGAGAAGGACCTCAAAGCGTCGGACAACGCCGACGGCGCCAAGCTCGTCGGCAAAGCGGTCGCCGAACGGGCCCAGAAGGCCGGCATCAGATCGGTCGTCTTCGACCGCGGCGGTTTCCGGTACCACGGAGTGATCGCAAGTCTGGCCGACGGTGCGCGCGAAGCGGGGTTGGAGTTCTAACATGGCACGAGGACCAAGACTCATCGGACGGCGTCAGCCGTCGAACCAACCCAGGGACGGTCGGCAGCCCGAAGGGCCGCAGCTGGACGTCCGCGTCATCCGCTCGAACAAAGTCTTCAAGACCCACAAAGGCGGCAAGACCGCTTCGTGGTCGATCCTCGTCGTCGTCGGCGACAACAAAGGGTCGGTCGGTGTGGGCCTGGGCAAAGCTCGTGGTATTCCCGACGCCATCAAGAAGGCGGAGGACGCCGCGAGAAAGAGCATGTTCCGCGTGCCCATGATCGGTGCCACAATCCCGCACGAGGTGACGGCGCGGTACGGTGCCGCAACCGTCGTTCTCAAGCCGGCTTCTCCCGGTACGGGCGTCAAAGCCGGAAGCGCTGTCCGCCAGTGCTTAGAGGCTGCAGGCGTGCACGACGTGCTCGCCAAGTGCCTGGGTAGTCGGAACGGCACTAACGTGGCCTACGCCACGGTCAAGGCTTTTCGTGAACTCGCCGCGCCTGAAGAAGCCGCCAGCAAACGCGGCGCGGACGTGAACCATCTCGTGCCGTGGCTCGCCAAAGCCAGGAAGGAGGAGGAGTTCCATGCTTAAGATCACCCTTACCAAGAGCACGATCAGCGAGACGCCGCGCAACCGCGCGACGGTGCACGCGCTCGGTCTGCGCAAGACCAACCGGTCGGTCATCCAAGAGGACACCCCCGTGATCCGGGGAATGGTCCATCACGTGAAGCACCTGTTGAAGGTGGAAGAAGTGGACGGCGTGACCAAGACCCGAAAACGCAAAGGCAAGAAGGCCTTGAGCGCTGGAGCCGTACAAGCGACAAAGCCCGCCAAGGCCGAGGGCGGAGCGAAGGCCACCGCCAAAGCTCCCGCCAAAAAGGCGCCTGCCAAGAAAAAGGAATCTGAGTGATGAACATCCATGAACTGCGCCCGTCAAAGGGCAGCACGAAGAAGAAGCGCCGAGTGGCCCGAGGCATCGGGAGTGGCATGGGCAAGACGGCCACCCGCGGTACCAAGGGTCAGAAGGCCAGGCGCCAGATCAGTCCCTGGTTCGAAGGGGGCCAAACGCCGATCCATCGACGGTTGCCGGTCAAGAAAGGCTTCAGAAACATCAACCACAAAGAGTTCGCGATCGTCAACGTCGAAGCTCTTGAGAAGCACTTTGAGAAGGGCGAAGCCGTCACGCCGGAGTCGCTGATCGCCAAGGGACTGATCCACGGAGCGATGGACGGTGTCAAAGTCCTGGGTCATGGCGAGCTTTCCAAGAAGCTGACCGTGAACGCGCACCAGTTCAGCAAGACTGCGAGCGACAAGATCGCCAAGGCTGGCGGTGAGTGTGTGACCATCGTCACGGAAGCCAAGGGCCAGCCCAAGAAGAAAGACAAGTCCACGAGGGAAAAGTAAGACATGGCCTTAGGCGGGGGTGGCGGCAGCCTACGAATGTCGCTGGCCGACACGTTGCGGCTGGCTTGGGCCGATCCTGACCTGCAGTCTCGGATCAAGTTCGTGCTCATGGTGTTCGGCGTCTTTGTCTTAGGCGTCCATGTGGCTGTTCCCTTGCCTGGCATTAACGCCCAAGATGCAGCCGCCAACTTGGCGAAGATCCCCTTCTTCGCTTTGATGAACACGTTCGGTGGCGGTGCCTTCCGGCGAATGTCTGTCTTCGCCCTCGGTCTCGGCCCCTACATCACGGCTTCCATCATTCTCCAGGTAGTCACGCTGGCCAACCCAGTGTGGAAGAAGGAGTTGCAGGAAGGCGGCGAATACGCTCGAAGGCAACAGAACAAACGCACGCGTCTCCTGACGCTGGCGCTGTGCTTTTTCCAGGGATTCAGCCTGCTCCATTTGATGGGTACTGGATACGCGCCGATCGCGGCTTTGCCTGGCATCGCCCAGTTCGCCGTCATCATTTTCTGGACGACCGGTTCGATGTTCCTGCTGTGGCTCGGCGAGCAGATCTCCGAGAAGGGCATCGGTAACGGTGTGTCGCTCCTGATCTTTGCTGGCATCGTCATCTCATTGCCAAACCTTGGCTCAGTGATCGCGACCAGCATGGTAAACCAACTGGTCCAGTGGTGGCAAGCGATCCTGATCGTCATCGCGTTCTTGGCCGTGACATGGTTCATCGTCTACTTCACAATCGCCCAGAGGCGCATTCCGATCCAGCACATGCGGCGGAACTTCGGAACCAAATCGGTGGGCGGACAGACGAGCTACTTGCCGATCTCTGTCAACATGGCTGGCGTCATCCCGATCATCTTCGCGATCGCATTGGTGTATATGCCAGCCCAAGTCGCTTCGGCATTTCCGGTCAACACTCCACTCAACACCTTCTTCTACTCGCTGGCGCAGTTCTTTTCGCCAGACTTCAAACGGTGGCAAGGCTGGGTCGGTGTCGGCGTCTACACGGGACTCATCTTCGTTTTCACCTATATG
>JAKOXK010000008.1 GCA_029781035.1 Armatimonadota bacterium | reverse complement strand
TCCCAGTCTTTGGCGGCATCATCCTTGAATGTGATGTGTTGCGAGGTGGGCATGAGCGCAGCCGAACTGAGGTCTTGAGTAATCTCGTGTTCCGTAAAGGTGCGGACCAGGAGGGCCGTGAGATCTCCCATCGCCAGTCGGTCTTGGAGATCGACGAGCACGCCGGGACCGACCGAGAGGCCCCATGACGCCAAGAGATCGTCCAAGTCGGTCTTCGTGTCCGGGTCGACCATGATCAAGAGGCGCCCGCCTCGGCCAACGTAGTCTTTCAGGCGAGCCTTTTCTTCGACGGTCACCCGTCGTTGGGGGCCGGCTACCACAACCACTGCCGCTTGTTGAGGCACGCTCGTTTCCTGCAACAACGAGAGCGGTGCGGTCTCATACCCCTGTTTCGTGAGTGCTTCCTTGATCGCTTCGTACCCGTTGCGCTCGCGATCGTTCAGGCTATGCTCCCCATGACCCTCGAGAAACATGATCTTCTTCTTCGACTCTCGCGTCACGCGAATGATGGCGCTTGTCAGTTCTGCTTCCGATGGCGTGTTGATGCGAACGGTTTCCGTGCCCGACTCCAAGATGGCTGTGTTGAGTCTCGTGATGCCGTGCTTGCGCGCTTCGTCCGGACGACGCTCTGGATCGATATAGGTGACCTTCACTCGGTCGCTGGCGCCTCGATAACTGTCGAGGAGGTCTCGATACGTATTGAACCCCGGACTGCGTTCTTGGGCAAAGACAGTAACCGACAGGTCCTGCTTCAGATTTCGCAGCACCTTGTGAGTTTGGGGGGCGAGCGAAAAGCTCTGTGTTTCGGACAGGTCCCATCGCTGGGCATGGCGGGCGCCAAGGAAATTGACGATGCCGAGGATGGCCACAAACAGGGCGGCCATGAGCAGGCTGTTGGCTCCCAGCTTGGTGCTGCGGCGCGATGAAAATGCCTTGATGGTTTGAACATGGAGTGCGAGATACGTGATGGCACACCCCACGGCCACGAGGTTGCAGACCGTGACGACCCATGCCGGCGCAGGGGCCAGGCTGTAGAGAATCACTCCCGCCATGCCGGCGAGGAGCCCGATGATGCCGACCACAGGAGCTAGACGCGTCATTTCCATCGTTGCGATTCGACGACCCGATGGGCCAAGAACAGCATCAAGGTGATGCCTGAGATGAAATAGATGAGATCCTTCGTGTCGACCAACCCTCGGACCAGACGGTCATAGTGTTCGATAAACGACAAATAGGCGATGAAATTGCCGGCGCCGGTGTTGCCCATGAGCGTGCCGACGGCACCGAGGAGCCAGAACAGCAGTAGGATGCCGAAGCTCAGAAAGGCGGCAATGATTTGGTTCTCGGTCAAACTGGACGCAAAGACTCCGGCCGCCAGGAACAACCCCCCTAACAGGGTCAAGCCGAGGTAACCCGTAAAGATCGGGTTCCAGTCGAAGCTGCTGAATCCTGCCATGATCAACGGGACGAACCCTGTCAACACCAGCAGTCCCAGGTAAACGAGATACACGCTCAGGAATTTGCCCAGCACCATGTCGTTGACTCGAATGGGGGCCGTCATGAGGAACTCAAACGTGCGGAGCTTGCGCTCTTCCG
>JAKOXK010000010.1 GCA_029781035.1 Armatimonadota bacterium | reverse complement strand
TCGTCGGCTGGATGCGCCTGAGGAACTCCAGGGCTCGACTAGCCAAGTTGGGGCTTGCCCGGCCCTAGCTGGGAGAAGCCTCGGATAGAATCTGAGGTCATGTTCCTGCTCAAGCGACGGCCCACACCCTTTGTCAAAGTTGGTTGCCGCCCGGTCGCTCGTGCCAGGGGCGTGCTCACTGGTCTGGCACTCCTCCTTTTCGCCTCTGCGGGGGCGGCCGACTATCGGTTCGACGTCGGCGGCGATTCGGCTCAGGTGACCCTGACGATAGACCAGCCCGCCACTGTGTTCCGAATGCCGGCTTGGCTTCCGGGAGACTATCAGTTGTTCCACTATGGCAAAGCCGTGACTTCGGCGACCTTTCTCAAGGGTGGCGCCGTCGTCGATTCCGAAAAAACGGACGTCGACACTTGGCGGATCCCCGACGGAGCGACGACCGTCAAGTACAAGATCGCCCCAAGCGCTGGCAACTTTGGACCAAACCTGCGGGTGAAGGATCGCGAGGTGTTCATCAACGGGGGCGGAGTCTTCGGGTCGTTCGACGGTCACCGACACGAACCCACGACCCTCCGAACAGCCTCCCCAGCTTACTGTTGTCTGAAGCGGGAGTCGAGTGTGTGGATGGCGGCCGACTACGACGAGCTTCTCGACTCGCCGATCGTTATCGGGCCGGATGTCAAGTCGGCCACAAAGGAAGTCCATGGCAAGGCACACACGGTGTATGCGTTTGGAAAGAACCAAGATGCCGATGTTGTGGGGTTTCTGGACGTCGGGGCCAAGGCTGCGGAGCAGGCCTTTCGGGTGTTTGGCGAGCTACCTTATGATCGGTACGCCCTGTTCCTCGATTTCGGTGGGCAAGGCGGTGGCCTCGAGCATCGGTCCGGAGCCAGAATCGGTTTCCCCGCAAGCACGCGTCCCCATGATGCCTTTGGCTTGACTTTCCACGAATATTTCCACTGTTTCAACGTCAAACGGATCCGACCCCAGGTTCTTGGACCCTTCGACTACACTAAGCCGGCCGTCACGTCGACCTTATGGTGGCTGGAAGGCGTGACAGACTATTACGCGGCCAAATTGGCCACCCGCGCCGGTCTGACAACCCGGGCCGAGTTCCTCTCGGACTTGGCCAAGAGCGCCGGCGAGGTCTCCAGCGGCCCCTATTTGCGCTTGCCTGTCAGTGAGGCCAGCACTCGGGTCTGGGAGTCAGCGGGCAGCTGGGGCTATGGAGGTGTGGATTACTACACGAAAGGACGAGCGATCGGTCTCTTCCTCGACCTCGCTATCTTAGGGCAGACTCACGGCCGAAAGTCGCTCGACGATGTCGTCCGCCAGCTCTATCTCGAGTGCAAGCCTCCCAAGCCCGGCTACTCTGAAGGCCGAATTCGTGGAATCTGCGTTGCGGTCGGTGGCGATCGGATCGGTGAACTGTATGACCGCGCGGTGGAATCGGTTCAACCACTTCCTTGGCGGGACGTACTCGAGGGCGTCGGGATGACCCTTGAAGGCGGAACGCTTAAGGAGACGGGCGAACGGCAAGGACTCGAAGATCCGCTCACAAACTGGCCCTAGACGCGGCCCGGAAAGCAATCAATAGAAAAGTCTATGCCGTTTTCGACCGGAAATCACTGTCTTGAAGCGACCGAACGACTGGGGATTCCCGTTCGCGCTCTGGGGAGGATTGTTCGTTCAGACCAGGACAATTCCACACGACAGCGGCTAAACGGCGCAAATACTTCCTTGTTCGTTCGGCACCAGGTTCAGAATGAGTCGAAATATCCAAGCATTTATGCTGGTCAACCTACCACCTGACCCCGATATAATGCCAGTGATCTTGCGCCAAAGAGCGTTGTTGATCGGAGAGAGCAATGAAAGCCTATCTGTCTATCTCACTACTTGGGCTGTGCGTGATCGCCCCTGCCCAGATTTCGACTGGGTTTGACTCCGCCCAGGGTTACACGGGTTCAACCTCGGGCACCAGTGTCACAGGTCAAGGTGGTTGGTACAACCCCGTCGCCGGGAGCGCCGATGGTCTGGTCTACACCTATGCCGGAAACGGCTTGGGGATGGCTGTCAACCCGAATGGGAACGATCAGTTTCTGGCCTGCATTTCGCAGGGCGACCCTGCCTATGGCCGGGCCCAGCACGACATCACCCTGATCGCCGGCAAATACACACTGTCGATGGACTTCTGCGCCATGTTCAATGGTGCGTTGCCCGCGAGTGAGTATCTGGGAAGTGTCTCGCTTCAGCCTTCGGCCAGCGCCAACTACTTCCAGTCCCTCTATGCTTGGGACACCAACGCTGCAACCGGCGATAAATTCGACGCGAACTTTGGCGTATTCGCCTCGACAGGTGGAGCCATCACCTTTGTCAGCGCAGGTGCTGACTGGACCAACCTGCCTCTAAACCACTGGTTCCATGAGACCGTGACCTGGGACTTTGTCAGCAATCAGATCACCAAGGTGACCCTTCAAGACTTGACCACTGGCGGACAAGTCTTCTCCTATGAGCCGACGGATTGGTACCTGGCCGGTGGAGCGAACAACTCGCTCGGGCTCGCCATGCCGACGGCCATGAGGTGTTTCGGCGGAGGTGCCACAGTCGGCAACATCATGGGCTATGACAACGTGAGCATTCAGCCAGCGTCCACCACTGAGACCTTGGCTCCGACCGGCAACACGATCAACCTGGGCAAAGTTTCGAGTGGAAACTTGGCCAGCCTGGCTGCCGACGACGGCAACGCCCTGACGGTGTGCAAGTTCATCGTCCCGAGCCAGACCTCGCCGATCGTCCGGATGACCCAGACCTACACGACCACGAAGCCGAGCCCGACCGCCATCGAGCTGGACGTCAAGGCCAAGCTCGTCAACGCGGGCGCCTTCAAGATCCGGGGCTTCCAGCACAACTACTCATCGAGCAGCGACGACCAGGTGATCGCCGACACGACGCTGACGCTGAGCTACGCGACCTACACCGGCAGCGCCTCCGGCACGCTCACCAACTACGTGGGCGCAAGCAACGCGATGCAGACCAAGGTCG
>JAKOXK010000046.1 GCA_029781035.1 Armatimonadota bacterium | reverse complement strand
CTCCAAAATCTCGTGCGCCATGCGACCGAGGGTACGCTTCATAGCCCCTGCGTCCAGCAACACTACGCTCATGGCTCAGATTATGACCGTTGCGAGGGCGCTGTCCACGACTCAGTGGACTGTCTGCCGCGACCTGGCAGTCGCGATGGCCGCACCTTGGCCAACGCGCCGTCCCGGGTCAGGCGAGACTCCGAGCTTTCTTGAGCACGTCCTGCAAAGTCTTGAAGTGGAGCTTGGCCATCTCCTTGAGCACATCCTTTCCCCTCTTCTTGACAATCGCCGCTCCGGCTTCAACGACGTTCCAGTTGGCTCCTTTGGGAAGATCGACCCCGGCCGCCTCGCCGAGTTTCCGGAGCCGTCTGATGAACTCGGCTCGCGCCACAACGCTCGCCGCGGCGACCGCCAAGTCGGACTCGGCTTTGACACGGCTCTCCAAGTGGACCTGACGGCCCTTCTCCATCAAGTGACGCATCAGTCCTTCAGGATCGGCGAACTGGTCGCTGATCACGTAGTCACAAGCTACCGTCTCCAGAATATTCTCGATCGCGCGTGCGTGTCCCCAGGCCAGCAACGTGTTCAGATTCTGTGTCTTCTGGTAGAGGTCGTTGTACTTGGTCGGGCCGATGGCGACGACCGAGTAAGGACAGACGCGTCGAATGACCTCGTCAAGGGCCAGGCAAGCCGCGTCCTTGAGCTTTTTGCTGTCCTTGACGCCCTCAAGCTCGGCTAGGTGCTCCGGTCCAACGTAGACGGCAGCGATCACCAGTGGCCCAAAAAAATCCCCTTTCCCGCTTTCGTCGACTCCAATCCTTTGGTCCGGCATGTGGCGCCCCCAGTTTATGCCGAGAGGCATTCCCGGAGTTGGGGCCAATAGAGAGCCGGCCCACCGACCGTCAGTGTTGCGCACCACAGCGAACTCGTGAGTCGACAAGGGAGCATGGCGTACACTGCGCTATCAAAGAGAAGACCGGTATGACGAATGAGATCACGCGAAGAGCGGCCCTGGCAGCTGCTGCGAGTACAGCGGGGGCGTTGGCTTTGGGCATGAATCTGCCGAGTGAGGCCGACGAGAAGGGATCCGGGCTCAAAGGACGACTCAAGCAGTCGGCCTGTCGGTGGTGTTACAGTGGCTTTTCGCTCGAAGACCTGTGCGTCAAAGGCAAGGAAATCGGGCTGGTCGGCATCGACCTCTTGGGGGAGAACGAGTGGGCAACCGTCAAGCAGCACGGACTGGTGTGCACGATGGCCATGGGGCTGGGCACGATCGCCGATGGCTGGAACCACACCGAGAACCACTCGGCTCTCATCAAGGAAGCCGAGAGGCTGATCCCGCTGGTCGCGAAGGCAGGACTTCCCAACCTCATCACCTTCTCTGGCAACAGAAAAGGCATGGCTGACGACGTCGGACTCAGGAACTGCGCAGCCGGCGTCAAGCATATCGTCAAGATCGCCGAAGACCATGGAGTGACCGTCTGCATGGAGCTACTGAACAGCAAGCGGTCGCACCCCGACTATATGTGCGACCACACCAACTGGGGAGTCGAACTCTGCAAAGAAGTCGCTAGCCCACGGTTTCGGCTGCTCTACGACATCTTCCACATGCAGATCATGGAAGGCGACCTCTGCGACACCATCAAAGAGAACATCGAGTACATCGCCCACTTCCACACCGGCGGAGTGCCAGGAAGACACGAAATCGATTCCGGACAGGAGATCAACTACCGAAGAGTCTGCGAGGCGATCGTCGCGACGGAGTTCAAGGGCTTTGTCGCTCACGAATTCGTCCCAACAAGGGATCCGATGTCCTCCCTGCGCGAAGCCGTCCGGCTCTGCGACGTCTAATCCGACAGGCGACATCCGACCTTAAGACCAGCGACGTTGATGTAGTGGTCGGTAGAGGCAGGGTCTTTGTCGGGCAACACGGTGATCCGGACCCTGTGGTGACTCACGCCGAGGCCGCTAACGTGCCATTCGAAAGGAAGGGGACGGCCCGGCCCGTATTGATCGAAAGTCCCTACGACCTTTCCGTCCACCCGAACCTCGGCCCGTCCACCGTCGTCGTACCGCCCTCCCAAGACGCGAAGCGAGTCACCGTCGAAGGATCCCTCGCAAGTTGCCCCGATTTCGTTGGAGTACCAGAACTGGCCGCTGTCGCGCCAAAGGCCGTGCGTTTCGAGCCGTCTGTACGAGAGCACACCTGCGTAGGCGGGATCCAAGTACAGAAAGTACTCCTCACCCTCTTTGTAGTCATAGAACGGGCGTCCGACCACTGCGGGATCTTGGCGCAGGCGGTAGGTCAACGAACTACCCGAAACAGGTTCGAGCTCCGACCTGAGCTTCCCGAGATTCAGCTTCAATGCAGGGTTGCCGGCGTCAGAGCGGAACGCCAGAACGACCGGTCCGACCGCGATGGCGGTCGGGTATGGCCTGCCGGTCGTGAACGGCACTGAGCGCGGCTCCATTGGTAAGTTGACCTTCAGTTCGTCCCCCCGCCGCCAGACTCTTGTGACGCACAGCCAGTTCGAGCCGCTCTTGGTCAGCGGTACGGAGCGGCCGTTCACAGTTGCTGTTGGCTGTTCCGTCAGCCAAGACGGGGCACGGAGACCGATAGTGAACCGGACCGGTCTTGAGACAGTCACTTTCAGCGATGTTCCGGGAACGTCCGGAAACCGAGTCTGCTGGACAACATCGGCTTGGACGCCTCTGAGTCGCAAGCGCGCTTTAGAGGGGACAAACAGGTTCACAAACAGACCATTCGGTGAATGGAAGTAAACAAGATCGGTGACGTCGGCCACCGCCATGGGCCGTGTCCCCGTACAGCACGACCAGCCGTCAGGGCAGTTCTTCTTGACACCTCCTGCGGGGTTGTAGTCAGAGTAGTACATCACCTGTCCCGCACTGGTCATCGGAATCGTGGCTCCGACCCCGTTATAGGCAAGTTCTTCGACCCAGTTTCCGTACTGAGCGTCACCAGTCAAAGCTATGAGGTGTTTGCACAGCTTGAACACGGCCCAAGATCCGCACTGGGTCTCGAACGTGTTCGTCGTCTCGGTCAGCAATCGCTCAATCTGGTCTTTGGGTGCCAGCGTTTCGTTGGGGCCATAGCCACCCGTGGCAAAGCATTCGTTCGCCCTCAGAAAGCTGTACGCCTGCTTCAGGGTTTCGAGATACCATGCATCGCCAGTCACCTCATACGCGAGAGCCGCCCCGCCAAGGCTGTTAACGTGGCTGTAGGCGTGATAGGCCGTCGTCTGCCCGCCGTCGGACCGCTTTCCAAAGATGCTCTTGTGGACGGCGTACAGCCTCCAGTAGTCCTTGTACTCCCAAACCCTTGCGAAGTCCTTATACTTCTGGTCACCGGTCAGGCGATAGGCGCGGTAGAGGTTTTCGCTTAGCGTGTACCATTCCGTCGGGCCCGACACGAAGTTGAAGGCGTAGAGGTTGCTTCGGTCCAGGTGCTTCTCGGCCCACTCGGTAATGGTGGACAGATAGGCGAGTGCGGATTTGTCGCCGCAGTACTCCGCCATGTCGACGAGACCTCCCACAAGCTTGTCGTAAACATAATGAGGCGCGTTCGGCTTGTCCGAGTAGTAGAAGTACCCGTCCTTTGCCAGACAAGAGCCCCATCGAGCCAAGAGCGCTTTCGCTTTCGTTCTGCAGGCTTCATCCGCGGTCGCCGCATAGAGCCTGGCGAGCCCCGACAGGACTTGGCCAAACACAGAAAAAACGTCTTGGGAGTACCAACCACCCAGTTCGTGGCCCACGGCTTGACGCCCTGACCGCTTTTCAAAACCCACAAGCAGATCGTCGTCAGGTATCCGGAGGTAGTACTGCTTCGCTTCGTCCGCGAGTTCGCGGAACATGCCTGAGTTGATTCGAACTCCACGGAAGTCGAAGGGCTCAAGCCCTGGGTGCGGCAATGTTCCGGGCGATCCACTGACCAGCCAGAAGATCAAGGACGGCACGTTCACGACATCATTAAACCGCCCCTTTAGGCTCGGTCGGCGTCACAAAAGGAGGCGCCCCATGGAAAGCGGTTCATTGTGGCCGTAAACTCCGGACTTGCCCAAGCCTCCAGAGGACTCTTGCGTCCGAACCTGGCTCATCGCCCATGGGATCGACGCGCCCTTCCAGTTGCATGCCGATCTCGGCTTCGTGAACTGGGTCTATTTCGTTGGCGACGATCTCGTGTTGCGCATCACCAAGGAAGGCATCAGCGACGAAGACGCCCGCACTGAAGCCGTGGCCGTGCCCGCTGTGTGCTCGGCTGGCCTTCGGACCCCGGCTCTGATTGAGTTCGACTCGAGCCACGCTTGTCTCTCGGCCACCGTCACGCTCTACAAGCGTGCGAATGGAGTGACTCTGGGTCAAACCCATGTCGAGTCCATCAGACTGCCCCCCTTGTACCAGGACATCGGTCGAGAGGTCGGAAGATTGCACCATTTGGTCAAATCGGTTCCCGATCCGCAAGGGTGGCTCGACCGGCCCTGTTTCTTTGATGCTCGTTCGGAACTCGACCGTGCGCGAAAGTCGCAGAAGATCGAAGCGGTGAGCTATGAGTGGATCGCAGCGTGGCTAGACTCGTTGGAGCCTGCGTTTGAGACGGAAGCCCCTCGGGTGTTCCTCCACAACGACCTCCATCCGTTCAACACACTGGTCTCCCTCGATCCTCTACGGTTGGAGGCGGTGCTGGACTGGGGAGACGCTGGTTGGGGCGATCCGGTCCTCGACTTCGGCACACTTCCGATCTGGGCCATCGACTGGGTGCTGAGCGGATATGAAGAGGTCATGGGAGAAGTGGACGACGGATTCATGGGCCGACTTGTCTGGCACGATATCGGGGCGGCGCTCGACGCAACAACGGAACCTTGGGTCGAGACTTCCGAACCCTGGCAACCTCTGACGACAAGCCGATGGCTCAATCTGACCCGCTGGCTTGCGAACTCACCTGGCCGACGTTGGCGTCGGTGGCTCCCCCCGGCCTTCTGAACCGAGTCAGGTCCCGACCATACTGGCGAGCGCTTCTTTGCCCGCAGCGATCGCCGCGTCGATCCTGCCTGCGTCCTTGCCCCCAGCGGTGGCGAAATCTGGCCGTCCGCCGCCCCCACCTCCAGTGGCTTGAGCCACCGCCTTCACCAAGTTCCCCGCGTGGGCTCCTGCAGCCACCGCCTCCGAACCGCATTTTGCGACGATGGCCAGCCGCCCTTCGGTCGCGTTCACAATGAGTGCGACGCGGTCGGCACCTCCTTCGACGACCCTGTCGGCCCGGGCCTGCGCGTCCTTCGCATCGGAGTCGGCCAATCTTTCTACCACAAGGTGGACTCGACCCAAGGCGACCGTCTCTTGAGAGCCAACACCACCTTGCTGTGCCAGCCGCTCGCGTCTCTTCCTCTCTTCGCGCAGTTGCTCGAGAGTCTTTTCCACGGCATGGACCAAGTCCTTGGGAGTCGACCTCAGCCTTTCCGAAGCCTCAAGAAGCGTCTTCTGCTGCCCCAGTACCCAGTCGTAGGCCCTGAACCCTGTCACAGCTTCGATTCGACGCACTCCGCTTGCAGCGCTGCTTTCGTGGAGAACTTTGAAGAGCCCGATCTCGCCCGTGTTCCGCACGTGGACTCCACCACACAGTTCTCGACTGTAGCTTGGCTCCTGGGGATCCATGTCGCCGACCTGGACCACCCTGACCCGCTCTGAGTACTTCTCGCCGAAAAGGGCCATCGCCCCCATCTTTCTGGCATCGTCGAGAGGGACATCCAGGTAGAAGCGCATAGGCTGCGCTTTGAGCACCTCTTCGTTGACGATCCTTTCGACATCGGCCAGTTCCTCGGCAGAAAGAGCCTTCCCGTGGGTGAAGTCAAAGCGGAGATGGTCAGGCCCCACCAGCGAACCCGCCTGTGTGACATGGGGGCCGAGCACCTTACGGAGGGCAGCATGGAGCAAGTGGGTCGCTGTGTGGTGCCGGGTGATCGCGGCACGCCGCTCCTTGTCGACGACGGCGTCAGCAGCTTGACGGAACAGGCGCTCCGTGAGGACAGCCCTAGCCTCGTCCTCGCTCTTGCCCTCGTGACCGAACGGTTGGCGCGGCTCCACCAAATGGACAATAATGTTGTCCTGTTTCGCCACATCGAGCACTGGCAGCTCGAGACCTGCCAACCTCAAGACGCCCGTGTCGCTCACTTGTCCGCCGCTCTCAGCGTAGAACGGAGACTCGTCCAAGGCGACGGCAAAGGGGCCGATTGCTGTTCCTGACTCATTCACTTCGGGCAACGCACCGACAATCAGGCTCCGTGTTTCAGTTGTGTCGTACCCGCGAAAGACGGTCGGCGTCGGTCTCTCGGCATCGGTCTCAAAGACGAGCCCAATGACGACGCCGCCGTAGACGGTCTCGCGCTCATCGGCTGCCCGACTCCTTTCCTGAGCCTCCTTTAGGGCCGTCTTGTACCCTTCCAGATCGACCTCGATCCCGTCCTCGGCACAGATTTCTTGTGTCACCTCGAGCGGGAAACCATAGGTGTCGTAAAGTTGGAACGCCACGTCACCTGGCAACTTGGTGCCAGCACCGGGATGCGAGGCTCGATAGCTGCGCAAGACCTCAGAGCCCTGCTGCAAAGTCCGCCGGAACAGCGATTCCTCGTTACGGAGGGTCTCGACGATGACCGGCCTCTTCTCTCGGAGCTCGTGGTAGTGGTCGCCGAAGTTCGAAACCACCGAATCTACCAATTGGTTCAAGAAAGGCCGTTCGTAGCCGAGTGTTCGTTGGCCCTTGAGGACCGCTCGACGGATCAGGCGCCTGAGAACGTAGCCGCGTCCAGTGTTGGAGGGGAGTATCCCGTCGGCGATGCAAAAACAGGCCGCTCTCAGATGGTCAGCGATAATCCGCATCGCTCCATCTTTAACGGGATCCACTCCGTATTTGAGTTCCGAATTCCCCTGTAGGGTCTCTATCTGAGCCAGAATCGGCTGAAAAGCATCCGTGTCATAGACCGATGGCAGGCCGAGAAGCACAGCCGAAGCCCTTTCAAGGCCCATGCCTGTGTCGACAGACTGGAACGGCAGGTTAGGCATTCCGGTTTTGCGGAATCCACCGTCTGGTTGGGGTTCGCCTTGCCATTCGTACTGGATGAAGACGTCGTTCCAAAACTCAAGCCATTTGTGGTTAGACTCATCCCGTTCCCAGTCTTCCTTGCTGTATGGCCCGGCCGGTGGCGCCTCGTCCGTCACCCAGTAAAACATCTCCGTGTTCGGCCCACAAGGACCCGGGGGCCCTTGGGAGAAAGCTCCGGCAGGCCAATAGTTGGTCTCCTCGCCAAGTCGGAATATCCTCGTACTCGGTTCGATTCCCACCGCCTGAAAGTGGGCGGACCAACATTCGAAAGCCTCGTCGTCTTCGGTAAAGACCGTAACGCTCAAGCGGTGCGGATCCAGATTGAGCCACTCGGGCGATGTGATGAACTCCCATGAAAAGGCGATCGCCTCCTTCTTAAAGTAATCGCCAAAGGAGAAATTGCCCATCATCTCAAAGAAGGTGAGGTGAGAGAGATCGCCGGCCTCGTCGATGTCTCCGGTCCGGACGCACTTCTGCGCGTTCGTCAATCGAGGATGGGGTGGGCTCGCAATTCCACGAAAGTACGGCTTGAATTGCACCATGCCCGCGCCGTTGAACAGCAGCGACTCATCGAGTCGTCCAGTCACATCGAACGGCACCAGCGACCCCGACGGGTAGAGGCGATGGTTCTTCCCCTCGAAGAACGCGAGATACTTCTGACGTAGGTCACGGACGGTCATGGACAGCCTCATAGGGTACCGGCAAGCCGCGAACTGAGGTCAGCCCAAGGCGGCCTCCTTTTCGGCCCGCTCGAGCAAAAGGTTCGCCTTGTTCCCGCGCCAGATCACGACTAGGGCTGGACACAGCATCAAACCTGAGGCCGCCAGAGCAAGGGAAACGGTGGAGAGCTTCGCAACAAGGGCGGCCGTCGGCCCACCAACGACCTCGCCGATCCCATGTGACTGGCTTTGGACAGACAACATGGTCGCCCGCACTGACTTGTCGGCATGGTGGTTGATCCAGCCTGTGATCAGGGGATCCATCGACCGTCGAATCCCCCTTAATGCCAGGAAGGCAACGAGAGCCAGCCAGAATCCCATGGAGAAGGCAAATACGAGCACGACGATCGAGAGGGCAAGGGTCAGGGATCCAACGATGCGGAACATCGCGCTCGCCTCCATAGAGACTGCCTTGCGCCGCAAGTAGCCCGTGATTCCGACCGCCAGGAGCGTCGAAGCCGTCCCAATGATCGCCCACCAGTGCACTTGGGGAACCGGCCCGAGTCGGGGAAGCCCGAAGTCCTCCAGGTGCTTCGCCCAAAGACGGTCGACACCTTCGCTCGCCATCCCGAGCAAGAAGACCATGAGGATCACTGAGCCAAATATAGCTTTGGTCCGGGCGAGCCGCCAGCCGTCCTTGGCCAGCCTGGCCATGGCGCTCCAAGTGTTGCGGTCTTCCTTCTGGGCCCTGTGAAAACCCCTCTCTGGCAACACGAATCGGGTGGCAAGCCCCAGAACGACAAAGGAGAGCCCTGAGACCAGGAATGGAAGAGACAGGGCGCGGGTCGCCAGGAAAGTCCCGCCCCACATGCCGACCACCGACCCGAGCATCCAGCCCTGCTCGGACGCCAAGAAAGCCCTTGTGGCGGGTATCGCTGGTCGGGGACCGTGGGGGATCTCATCGGCTACCCACGCGTCTCGGGCACCACTGATGAACGTTTCGCCAATGCCCCAGACGACCTGGGCGGCCAGAAAGGGCCAAAGCCTTGGCATCAGGGCCATCATGGTGACGGCGACACCATTCAGTACAAGACCAACCGAAACGCTCAGTCTCCGGCTGTAGAGGTCAGCCACGATGCCTGTCGGCACTTCGAACAGGAAGACCGTTACCTCAAGTGCCGTCCCCATCAGCAGAAGCTGGTATGGCTCTAGCTTCACGACATCGGTTTGGTACGGGAGGAACAACACCGCGAACAAGCTGTAGACGAGCCCGTGGAAGAACCTCAGCCCTGTATAAAGACGAATCGGATCGCGGATGCTGGAAGCGTACCCGTGGTGCTGGCAAGGAGCCTCCACCCGCACGGGCGACCTCTCATAATCACGGCGTGAAGTGCGACGTGCTCATCGTTGGAGGCGGGACTGGAGGAGTCGCCGCGGCGCTTGCGCTTTGGGAGAAAGGCCTGACCGTCATCTTGACCGAAGAGACGGACTGGCTCGGAGGGCAGTTCACTTCACAGTGCGTCCCCCCCGATGAGCACCCGTGGATCGAGCAGTTTGGAAGCACGCGCCGGTATCGACAGCTACGCGAAAGGGCCCGGTCGGTGTTCAGAAGCGACCACCACGGCTCTTTAACTGCACGAGCGGACTCCACCACCATCAATCCTGGTGGCGGATGGGTCAGCCGGTTGACGGCACCACCCGAGTGCTTCCACAAGGCTATTTCACACTGGTTTGAGTCGTTGCCGCCCTCGGGTCGAGCTTCGGCACCGAACCGAGTGTTCTTGCATACCGTCCCGATCGAATGCAGCGTCCAAGAAGCCCGCGTGGACGCGGTCAAGATGCGAGACCTTCGCTCGGGCGTTGAAAACTGGATTGAGGCCGAGTTCGTCCTTGATGCGACCGAACTGGGAGACGTGTTGGCCCTTTCGGAAACGGACCACGTTGTCGGTGCCGAATCCAAACACGAGACCCAGGAGCCGCACGCCTTGGACGGTCAGCCAGAGCGGGAGAACGTTCAGGCCTTTACCTGGTGCGCTGCAATTGGATTCGATTCAGTCGGGAATCATACTATCTCGAAGCCTGATCAATATGAGTTATGGCGCCAGTTCGTACCCCCTCATTGGACAGGCAAGCTCCTCGATTTGACGTTTCCGAACGTCAGGACAGGCGAGCCAATGACCTTGCCCGTCTTCGACGACTTGGACACGCTCACACTGTTCGGCTATCGACAGATCTTGGATCCAAGTCTCTTCCTAACGCCGATCGAGCCAGTGACCATCATGAACTGGCCGCAGAACGACTATACGATGGGCTCAGTCATCGGCACCGACGAGGAAACGACCGTCCGGCACTATGAGGCCGCCAAGCAACTGACGCTGAGTGTCCTCTATTGGCTTCAGACCGACCTGGGGTTGTCTGGGTTGAGGTTGCGTCCGGACATCACCGGCACAGAGGACGGACTCGCCAAGGCGCCCTATCACCGGGAGAGCCGACGCATTCGAGCTCTCGAGACAGTCACCGAGCTCGACGTCAGTCCAGACTGCCATCCCGGGCTTGTTGTCGCTCCCAACCGCATCGACAGCGTGGGTATCGGGGCTTATCGGATCGACCTCCACCCGAGCGCCAACGGTGCCAAAACGATCGACATTGGCGCACTCCCCTTTCAGATTCCGTTGGGTGCCCTGGTGCCTCGAACTGTGAGGAACCTTCTACCGGCCTGCAAGAACCTGGGGACGACTCATGTCACAAACGGTTGCTTTCGCCTCCACCCGGTCGAATGGAACATTGGTGAGGCCGCTGGGCTTCTTGCTCACTTCTGCCTAGCCAGAGACGTGTCTCCCCAGAAAGTGCACGAGAACACGGTTCTTGTCGCCGAGTTCCAGCAGCTCTTGTCCAGTGAGGGCGTTGAACTGGCCTGGCCGCAGCTCCATCCTCTCTAGGTCGCTCACACAGACAAGCGCTCGATGTGAGCGTGTTGTGCAAGTCGGACGGCCGCTTGGACATTCGTCCGATGGCCGCTCCGTACGGAGACTGCATTGATCAGCGTTGGCGGCACGCCCGACAGATAGAGGTCTCCGATCAGGTCGAGCAGTTTGTGGCGAGCTGGCTCGTCCTCCCACAGGGCGTGGTTGACATAGCCGCTTTCTCCGAGGATCAACGCTGTAGTCAGGTCGAGCCCCTGTGCCAAGCCAGCGGCCCTCAGCGCCTCAACCTCCTCTTGAAAAGCAAACGTTCGGGCGCCTGCCACGTCATCAACGAACACATTGGGGGCCAAAGTGCAATCGAAGCTCTGCGAATGCGGCCACCGTTCGTCGCACTCAAAGTCGAAGCGCCAACGGCCATCACCTTTTGACAAGCCGATACGGATCCCGTCCTCGACGAAGAAGACTCGCTCGAAAAGGTCGAACGTAGCCCGACCGATCTCGACAAGACCCGCCTGAGACAGCCCGGCCGCATAGGTGCCGGCAGCCCCGTCCAGGGCCGGAAGCTCCGGTTCACTGACTCGAATCTCTGCGTCTGTCACGCCCATGCCGGCAAGGGCGCTCATCAGGTGCTCCACCGTGGCAATCGATCCCAACCGCGTACAACGAGACGTGTCCGTCACGTTTTCGGGTCTCGCCTCGGTCCGGTGGTCGCCATAGACAAACGCGATTCCCTGATCCCCTGGCTCGACCACGACACGAACAGGAATTCCGGAGTGCAATCCCAGCCCTTCGTATTCGACAGGCCGGGAAACGGTCCTCCTGGTGAACTCAATTGCCTTTGAGACGGGCGACCTCCTTCTCGAGATCTCGAATCCTTGACAGCAGTTCGGGCAACCGGTTTTGGACGGCCAGGATACGCATCGCCTGCTTGACAGGCAGGACGGGCAGCCCGAAGTACTGACCGGGATCGGGAAGATCACCAATCACTCCAGCCCGGCCTGCCAACGCCACGTCGTTTCCGACCGAGACGTGGTCGGCGAAGGCGGCCTGACCACCGATGATCGCCCGCTCGCCAATTGTCACGCTGCCACTGACCCCGACTTGCCCTGCGATGACGGTGTGAGCCCCGATGGTCGAGTTGTGACCAATCTGAACGAGGTTGTCGATCTTCACGTCGTCTGCCACGACAGTGAGGCCACTCGTGGCCCGATCGATGGCGGTGTTGGCTCCGATCTCCACCTGGTCACCGACACAGACGCCACCTACCTGAGGGATCTTCACCTGACGGCTCCCATCCCATACGAATCCAAACCCGTCGGCACCGAGGACTGCGCCGCTGTGAACGAAGGCTCCAGCACCCAGCGTAACGTCCTGAACCAAGACAGCCCCCGGCATTAGGGTCGCCCCTTTCCCAATTCGACAGCCTGGCCCTATGTAACAGAAAGGAAGGATCCGGGCGTCGGCCTCGATGACGACGTCCTCTTCGACTATGACGAGGGCCCCGACCGATGCACTTGCGTGCACTGACGCGCCCGGATCGACGATCGCCTGTTCGTGGATTCCTGGGACAAACGTGCGCTGCCTCTCGGCCAACGACAGGAGAACGAAGTACGCTTTCCGCGGCGACTCGCAGACCAAAGCCGGCTTGTCGATCTCAGGAGTGCCTCGACTGACGATGACCGCCCCAACTCGGCTCAAGAGCACCTTGTCGAGATACCGCTTTGAGTCGGCGAAGGTCACTCCATGGGGATCGTTAGAGCCTGCGGGAACCGGCCGCTTCAGGATCAATTCGGCGGGTCCCCGGACTTCAGCCTGAAGCAATTCCCCTAGTTGCGCGAGGGTCCATCCAGGTTGGTCTGCCAATTCTCAAACTCCTTTGTCGCATCGCGGACACCCGGTCCTGGCGCGACCAAACGGTACCCCTTAACCTCCGCAAACAACGCGGCCATCTGCCTCAATCTCGAACCTTCGTCCCACGGCTCCGCAGCATGGGTGAAGTCGGGAACAGGGGCCATCGATGGAGACGAGACAGCGGCTCGGGCCCCGGGGACGGCCGGCAATGGCTCTGTGTCTTGGATCAGCGACTGTTCAAGCGCTTTGAGCGCTTCTTCGGACAGCCGTTTGGCCTCAGCCTCGGCGTTTTGTTCTGCCGCGTCCAGCGCCCGGATCCGGTCTGCCTCAAGGTCGGTCTTTTCGGCCCGCCACTTTTGCCTCAAGCCCTCGAGCTTTGCGTCCACTTCTTTGCGGTATTCAGCGTCTGATTGGGCGATCTCCGACCTGAGTTTCTCCGCCTCGAAATAGTCTGCACGAGCCAGGAAATCGGACTCGGGAGGAGGAACACTTTTCGCTCGCTTCTTGTCGGGAAAGCCGGCCAGCCCAGAAAGCTTCACCCATAGCGGCCCCACCCTGTCAGCGTGGGCGTCAAAGAGCTTCCTCAAGTCTGAGTAGGCTTTGTCGAAAAGCGCCTCATACTTGGCGCTGAGTTCCTTGCCGCGCTCTCGAATAGCGATCCTTGCCTCGGCGCGAAATGTACGACGGAAATCGGCCAGCGCCTCTTCATAGGCCCGCTTCTGGTTGGCCTTGGCCGCCTCAAGGGCCAGTTTGGCTTGACGTTCCCCTGTACCGAGGAAGACCGTCCGCTGCGGCATGGCAGGGACTTCGATCGTGTCGTGAAAGGGTTGGATTCCTGAAGGCCCCGAAGCGACGACCGGTTTGGTCGGGGTCTTCGACGTTAGTTCGGCAAAATCAAGGGAAACGCGCTCGGGTGCGTGTGCACACCCGAGCGCGCAGAGCGAAAAGATCAGAACCAGTGACGTTTCACTTTTGGGCATTCAAGGCTTTTGTCACAGCGTCCGTGATGTCGTTCGCAGCATAGACAGTGGCGCCGGGAGCGGAGTAGACGATGGAGTAGCCTTCCTTCTTACCGATGTCCTTGATGGCTGCATCCGCTTTGGCGATCGAGTCCTGAATGAGTTGGGTCTGAAGAGCGTCCAGCTCCTGTCCGAAAGACTGGCTCCACTCCTCGACCAGACTCGAAGTGTTGTCGATCGACTGATGGTATTCCTGGAGCTGCTTCCGATCATCGTCGGTCAAGTTCGTCTTTTGGTTGAGCCCATCGAAGTTCTTCGCCGAAGCGATGACGTCGTTCTGGATCTTTTGGAGGTCCTTCTTGTCCTGATCCGTGGGCGCCGCTTTGAGGGAGAGGTCGCGTATCTTGGTCGCTTGCTCACGGGTCAAAACGCGTTGCTGCCGCATGAACTCGATAACCCCCTGACGCGCCTTGACAGCCGTGTCGAGCGTCTCCTTGTTCTTCTTGCCAAGATCGCTGTTGCTCACAGCCTTGTTGACGTCGACCATCCCGAACTTGTCGGCTGGGCCTTGAAAGCCACCGGCGAGAAATACGCCGGCCAAACCGGCTGCCACAAGCCATCCAGCGGTGGCAAACTTGTTCCTTGTCATCTTTATATCCATGTTCTTAGCTAGAAACTTTGACCAAACGAGAAGTGAGTGCGGCTCTGGCCCTCCTGATTGAAGGCGAAGTCGATCCGAATCGACCCGAGTTGCGGGACACGAAACGCCACGCCCACTCCATATCCGAGTTTGAGCGACGGTGACTTGCTCTGCTCGAAATCGCGGATGACCCCGTAGCCATCCCAAGCACCACCATAGTCCGCAAAGCCGATGAGGTTAAAGGAGCGCTGGACCGGATAGCGGTACTCCAGAGTGGACAAGAATGACTGCCTGCCCCAGAACCTCTGGTTGTCGTAGCCGCGCAAAGAGTCCGAGCCTCCGACGAACAGCTGCTCGAAGAAGGGGACGGTTCCAGAAATGAAGCCGTACTTTGCTCGGAACGCAACGACGGGCCTGGGCTTGTCCACCGGTGTGTCGTCCGGGAGCTTCTTGGACCAGAAGTGACGGTACTCCAGGTTCGTCTTGACGTAGAAGTTCTTTCCGAGAACGTTCGTGTAGTTCTTTACGTTGCCACCGATCGAGTTGATGTTGGCGAATCCTGGCTCGACAGTCAGGGACAAGCTTTGTCCCTTGTATGGCTCCACGCTCGGCTCGCGAGTGTCGTACGCGGCACCGAGTTGTAGGGTGACCAGGTCACCGTCCTGCTGGATGTACTCGTCGGTCGGTGATGGGTTCAGCGTCAACGTCTTGATGTTCTGAGCCCGAAACCCGACGGAGGCTCGAAAATCGCCTGAGGGCCGAGAGAACGAGACCGACGCGCCCGTGCGGCGCTCGTCGAATTTTCCTGTGCTTTCAGAGCCACCGAACGGGTCGCTTCCACTGCCCGTGAAATTGTAGACAACGCGGGAGAACACTTGGACGTTCATCGACGTGTCTCGCGAATCGTAGAACCTGTTGCCAAAAGCGAACTCGGCAGACGGTCCACCTCCGACAGTCGCTTGGGCCAGCTGCACGCCCACGCTTTGGCCTCGACCCAGGAAATTGGAGTCACTGTAGCTGAGAGTGCCTACTAGCCGGCTCTGCGGGTCTAGGGCAACACCAGCATTGAGCAAGCCGGTCCTGGCTTCTTTGAACTCGATCGACAAGTTGTACTGCCCAGGTTTCTCGGTCGGCTCAGGCAAGGCTGGCTTAACACCATCGTTCTCGAACCAATAGGTGTAGTACAGCTCCTCGATGTCCCGCCGCCACAATCTGGCGCTGAACGGCTTGCCCGGCTTGGTCTTCATGATCCGTCGGATCACGCCTTCTTCCGTTTTGTGCAGACCGATCAGCTTGATGTCGCCAACTGTCGGCTCGATCACCGAAACCAAGAGCGTCTCGGGCGAGGAGTCGTCAGGACCGACATTGTCCACCTGGACGAAGTAGCCCTTGTCCTCGTAGGCCTTAGTAATGCCGTCGCGGATGGTCTTCGCGTTACGGTTGTTCCAGACCAAGCCCATTTGTTGCGCCGATTCGACGATCTTGGTGATTTGGTCCGTCTTCAACACCGAGTTGCCAACGACCTTGACCTCCTTCACAACTGGATACTCCGAGACGTTCACGATCACGTCGACCTCGGTCTCCGAGACAGCCCGGGTCAGAAGCTTGACGTCCTTGAAGAAACCGAGGTTGCGGATGGCTGCCTCGTCGTCGAGCAGATCCTTTTGAAGCAGGGCCCTCCCGACCTTTATGCGCATGGTGGCCGCGATCGCATCCGTAGTGATGTTCTGGTTCCCCGTGATGGTGATCGACTTCACCGTCGAGGTTGTTTGAGCCCAGCAGCCCACTGCCAGAGCGAACACGAACAAGGCGAGCATCCAAAGCTTTATCAACAGGTCTGACTCCTCCGTGATGACCGGTAGTTTAGACGCATCTCAACGCGAAGCGTTATGCAGCGGTCGGGACACGTCCTCAAAACCTCGTGGACCACCCCACCGAAAACTTCCACGGAACGGTCTGATCGAACCCGAGTCCGAGCCTGACGCGACTGAAAAACCGGTCAGAAGTGGGCAGGCGGTACAACAACTTGACTTCGTACCGCAAAGGGCCTGTCGGAGTTTCCTGAAGTTGTCGGGACACCTGCAACATCAGCCCCTTGGTGAGGGTCTTGCCCGCACTGACCATGAATTGGTCGAACGGGTTGTAATCCACACTCAGGTAATCGAGCTTCAGGCCGCTGGCCAGTCCTTGCGTCACCGATTGCGTTAAATTGGGGACGGCAAGCGAGTAGAAGGTGTCGCGCCAAAAAGCCGATTCCTGAGTGCCTCCGAGAACTCCCTGGGCTAGTCCTGTGATCAAATCCCGCTGTCCGATGATGGCGAGTATTTCGTCCTGCGAAAGGTCGGGCGGATCCGAAAACGCCGTGAGACGGACGCTCTTGTCGTCCATGGCGTTTCCATGGATTCCCAGTGTCACCTGGAACGGCTCGTAGTTGCCTCCCGCGCGTTTCGAGATGACTGTCGTTCTGCCTTCTAAGTCGATGTCGGCCCGAGCCAGAGGCTCACCGCCACCGACGGAAGCGTATGAGAACAGGATACGACCTCCCGGCTCTAGTGTGATCTTGCCGCTTGGCAACCGGAAGCTCCCCGACTGAAGAGTCAGTGGCAAATTCAAGTCTGGCTGCGACAACGTACCGGTCAGGCGCCCGTCGCCCCGCACGACAAGCGGGCCCAGACCACTCTCAATTCGAGATCCAGGCTCGACTGTAAGCGCCAAAACATCGAACTTTGGATCGATCCAAAAGGAAGGAGCCGTTCCCGAGGTGACGTCTTGCGGCAAGTTGACGACGACTCCGCCGAACCCAATGTCCCCCTTGATGACGGGCGACCGCAAGGAGCCCGAAACGTCGAGAGTCCCGCTCACCCTTCCGACGGTCGGGTCTTTCGCACCGGGTAGCCGCTGCAGCCACGTGAAGGCTTCAGCGCTCGCAGAGCCTTGCACGGTGCTGTCGTCCAGGAGAGCGTCAACATCGAAATCGGATCCAAAGACGTGAGCCAGGTTGGCACTGATATGGGCCAGGACACTTCCCCCTCGCGATGACTTCGCCGACATCGACAAGCTGGCCCGTCTATCCTTCTGGCTGAATTCGACACTGACGTCTTGGAGATTTGTATCGATACTTTTGGAGACTAACCTTGGACATTTCAATGACGCTGAGGCCGAAATGTTGAGTTCATCGAGAAAGCCCTGAACCGTAGCCGACAGGTCTACTTTGCCCGTTGAGGCGTCAAAGTCGAAATCGGGGAATTGGTTGCGAAAGTCCTGGATTGGCCGCTCCTCAAAGAGGAGCTTGGCTGACAGGGGTCGCCGGGCTTCCTGAGACGTTGAAGGGGCGAGAGCCGAATACGGCACGTCTGCTGAAATCGAGCCCGTGAACCCAGCGAAGTTCGTCTTGCCTGTCGCCGATAGCGTTTTGTGGCCAAACGAGACGTCATCCAGGAGAAGTTGGACCGGGGGCGACGTTCGCTGCCCCTCGGCATAGGTTACGACGGCGTGATCGACGAACAGTGACGCACGGCCAGAAAGGTCGTCGTGCGGTCCAGATGCCACGACGGTAGCACTCGCCTTACCTGTGACCAGCGGAGTATCGGGGAGAAACGCCTTGATCCAACTGAGGTCGAAATCGGTCAAATTGCCGTTCGCCTCGACCTGACCTGACTCGTCATATGAGCCCCCTCCCTGGAAGCTCGACTCCCCGTCGATCCACGTCACAGAGGGCACGGACCATTTCTTGCCCTTTTCCTGAAGTTTGGCTGTCAGCTTGCCGGCGTCTCGGCCCGCAATCACGAGTCCGTCGATCGCCATGTCGCTGTCATCGACCTCCCAGTCGTCACCGATTGCCGAGAACTGCGCACTTCCAGAGAATGATCCGTCGGTGTCCTCAAACCAGTCAGGCGGCTGAGTCCATTGGGCCGACCAATAGGGCTTAGTCGCGGCGATCAAGTCTCTTAGTTTGAGATTGTAGGCCGCAACCTTGGCGTCAAGCGACCTGTCCTCCGTTGAATAAGTGAGGTCACTGACGCTGAGGAACCGGTCGACCGACCCGACATCACCCTTGACGCTCCACCGGTTTTTGTCGGCATCGACCTCGATGTCGCCCGCCCCCAAGGGAGTCTTGTTGACTGCAACTCCCGAAACGCTGAGTTTTCCAGCGCCCTTCCAGTTATCGCCGTCGATTCGACCCGACAAGGTGCCGTCAAGTTTGCCAACCAGGTCGAGGTCGGTCTTGGGCGGAGCCAACCGCTCCAGTGGAACTGCGTCGAGCCGTCCGTCTACCGTTCCGACCTTCGTCTCGAAAGCATAGGTCCCCGAAAACGTCGCGTGGCCGTCTCCGATCGTAAGAGTGGCGGATTCGAGCTCAGCCTGTTTCGCCGTGACACGGCCCTTGGCAGTGAACTCCCGCACAATCGTCCCATATGCCGAGAGTCGGCGCCCGTCAGCGTTTGCTTCGATCCGTGGATCCTCGAGGGTTCCGGTCACCGATCCGTTCCGTACGTTGACCGTTCCCAGAAAGTCCGATCCAAGCCATTCCGATAACGACATGTTTTGCCCTTCAAATCTGCCGTTTATCTTGTGGCTCTTCCAATCGACACTGCCCTGGCCGGAGAGGGCGCCCGTGCCTGAAAGAGCCCTGAGGCTATCGACGTCGAGGCTCTCCTTGTCCCCGTGGACAGACCCGACGACTTGCGCGATCGTTCTCTTCTGATACTCGAGGCCGTAACCCTCGACGCGAGCCGAATAGTGGGGCTGATCGGTGGTTCCGCTCACGCTCCCTCGAGCGAAAAGCGTTCCCGATGTGGCCTTACTGACCGTTTGAAGCGGTACCGCGCCAAATAGAAACGTCCCGGCAACCCGCTTGGACTTCCAGTCAGCAGAGCCCTCGGCCGCGACCAGACCATTCGGCCCGGAAAGAGTGAAACGTGAAAGCCGTGCGCCTTGTTGATCAGCCCGCAATCTTGCTTCGAACGGCCCACCGTTGACAGGCTCTTGGCCCGGGGCGTGAACGTCCGCGTAGCCGTCAACGAGGACTTCCACAACGGGCTTGGAGACGGTCCCTGTCACGGCAGCGCGAGCCTTGCCATGGCCCTGAATCCAGTCGACACCGAAGGGCCGCAGCGCCTGAGCCAGCGAGGAGTCGTCAAGCCTGACCACAGCCGACAAAGCACCCGACTTCAGGTTGGTCTCCAGTGCGCCGTTAAGCGAAGAACCGCGCCAGGACGAGCGGTCTACGGCAATGGCCAGATCCTCGTCTGAATACGAGAAGCGGCCCGCCAGTTGGCGCAAAGTCTCTCCCTTGACCGTGGCCGATGCCACGGTGGCCGTCCCGCTGAGAGAGGCCCTGCCCCGTGAGTACGACACGTACCCCGTGGCCTTCGCCGTGTGGAAAGCAACGTCCGAGGGGAGTCGGGCCTGGAAGCGGGAAAGTGGGCTGGAGTCGGGAAGCGAAACCGCGAAACGGCCCGAGACTTCGGGCTCGGATCCAAGCGAGCAGGCTCCAGTGAAGTTCAGGGTTGTGCTGCGGTCAGCTAGCTGGGCCCGAAGGTTCGTCGCGCCCAGGGATCCTTCGATCTCCACGTTCGCTCGACCGGCGAAAAGGCCGTTCGCCACTGTAATCTGATCGCTGACGACGTGGAGCCGTCCTCCGACATAGACTGGCGCATTGGGCGCCTTGGCGACCTCGACCTGTCCGCTGACGCCCAAGTTGGTACATTTGGCGACGCCCCATTTCCTCCAAATGGCTGGATCAACAAAACGTTCGGCCACCGGCAGCAAATGAGAGGCTTCGAGCGACACGTCGGACAGCTGCAACCAAAACTCTCCAGACGGCCCCAATTGCGCCGTCGCAACGACCGGAAGTTGCTCGCTGAACGTTAGTCGGGACGTGACCAACGTGCCCGACTCGCCCTGCGCCAAGTCGACTTTGGACAGTGTCAACGGCTCTTCTAGCACTTCAGATCGGGTCAAGTCGGTGTAGGCCACACGTACCCTTTCGGCATGAAAGACCACCGTGGGCGGCTTGGCCGACGGCTGCTTCGGTGGGATTGCCGCTGACAGGTTGAAACTTCCATCGCGCTCACGGATCAGATGAACAGAGAGCCCGACGGTCTCGACCGAGACGACTCCTTTCCGTACCGCTGCGGTGGCAGACTCGGCCCTTGCCAACGTGGTGCCGCCTGGTCCCCCGAGTGTCACACCCGACAAGTCGGCTGTAAGGTCCCAGGGATTCCAAGTGAAGCTCTCGGCCCGAAAGATGTGCTCACCGCCGGAAGCCTCGTACTTGACGGCGAGCGGCAAGCGGGGCTGCCTCAAAACATCGACACATCGAACGAGGTACGCCGCTCCCCACACGAAGAGGCCGGCGGTCACGACCCAGCCTCCAAGGCTGGCGAGCGTCACTACCCAGTCGGGCCGGTTGTCGTGGCGGGCGGCGGACACGGTCTGTCTAGATCATAGACGTTCTAGACCGGCTGATCGGTCAGGCGGTCGCGGCCACTCGGGCCAACCGTTCGGCCATGACCTTCTTGCTGAACTCGATCGCGTTGTAGCTGGACCGGACGAACGGAGCGCTCGCGACAAAGGCGAATCCCATGTCCTGACCGATCTGCTCGTACTCCTTGAACACGCTCGGATGGACGTACTCGACGACAGGCAGGTGCTTCATGGTCGGGCGCAGATACTGCCCGATCGTCACGGCGTCCACGCCTCGGGCACGCAAGTCGCTCAGCACTTTGAGGACTTCGTCCTTCGTCTCGCCCAGCCCCAACATGAGTCCGCTCTTCGTGTAGATGGTCGGATCCATCTCCTTGACCATCTCAAGCACGCTCATGGTCCGTTCATAGCGGGCTTGGGGTCGAACGATCGTATGCAGTCTCTCGACGGTCTCGATGTTGTGGTTGTAGATCTCAGGATGGGCTTTGCACACAATCTCGACCAGGTCGCGCCGACCCTGAAAGTCAGGGGTGAGCACTTCGACGATGACGTCGGGCTGATGGTGATGAAGTTGCTCGATGGTCTTGGCGAACTGGCCCGCTCCTTGATCCTTGAGATCGTCTCGTGCCACGCTGGTCACGACCACGTGCCTCATGCCCATCTTCTTGGATGTGAGCGCGACGTTCAAAGGCTCGAACGAATCCAGCGTTTCACCCTTGCCGACCTTGATCGCACAGAAGCCGCAGCTTCGGGTGCACGTGTCACCCAAGATCATGAATGTGGCCGTCTTCTTGTTCCAGCACTCAGGGAGGTTGGGACACCGGGCACTTTCACAGACGGTGTGAAGGTTCTTCGACCGCATCATGACCTCGACGTCCTTAATGGTGTCGGGGCGAGGAAGGCGGATCGTCAGCCAGTCGGGCAGCCGCTGGGACATGGTGTGATTATAGCGGTGACTCCGGTGCTGCCCCGGGGGCGGGCCCGTCCCCAGACCCCAGTTGCGCCCACAATAGACCCTGATGGGCTTGGGGCTCAAGATCGCGTTTGCAGTTGCCATCGTCGGGATGCTGGGTTCCGCAACCTTGATGGCCGTCATGGCCCGGTCGGCCATGCCGCTTGCGAACAGCAAGAACCTCCTCTACGAGCCGCGCCATCCGGTCACAGATCCGATGTGGCGCAAGTCACGGGCACTGACCGGCAAACTCGCGCCCATGTTTGAGCTGGGCAGTTCGGACGGCAGCCTTGTCAGATTGAGCGATTCGTGCAAGAACGGCCCTGTCGTATTGATCTTCACAAAGGACGGCTGCCCCTGTAGCATTGAGGCCCAGCAGTTCTTCAACCAATTGGCCAAGGGCTTCGAAGGACGAGCGACTTTCCTGGGGATCATCGATGCGGACCAGCAGGTCGCAGACAAGTACCAGCACGACTTCAGCGTCCCTTATGCGATGCTTCTCGCTGGCGACGGCGCTGTCTTCAAGTCTTTCGATGCTGGGCAGTCGGTCTACACGACATTGATCGGGAGCGACGGGACCGTTATCAAACAGTGGCCTGGATACAGCAAGGACTCGCTGATGGAACTTGACGACGCCCTCGCGCGGGCCAGCATGAGCGAGCCCGTCAAGCTGGATCTCACGATGGCCCCGATAAAGATGTCATCTGGCTGCAAATTCGAGTTCTCACATCAGTGAGACAGGATCGACATCGACAACGACCCTTGCCTTTGGAGCCCTCAGGTCTGCGAGCGCACTCTGGACGGGTGCGGGGTCTGCGTCCGGCTTGAGTTTGATCAAGACGTGCCGGCGCCAAAGGTTTTGCAGCCTTTCGATCGGACAGTCGGCCGGGCCAAGGACTTCAGCTCCGACAAGTGCGACCCGCAGCTTTTGGGCCGCAACGGCGGACAGGCCAAGAACGTCATGCCGGTTCTCTCCCGTCACGAGCACGTTCACCAGACGCGTAAATGGGGGGTAACCGGCCTCGCGCCTTTGTTCAAGCTCAGACTGATAGAAGGTCTCGTAGTCGTGTGCCTGGGCACTGATCACAGCTTCGTTTTCGGGATTCATCGTTTGGATGACGACGACGCCTGGCGACGCGCCGCGGCCTGCCCTCCCCGCAACTTGCGAGAGCAGTTGAAACGTCCGTTCTCCAGATCGAAAGTCCGGCACATTGAGCGAGACA
The DNA here is from genome assembly GCA_029781035.1 of Armatimonadota bacterium. Classification (GTDB taxonomy): domain Bacteria; phylum Armatimonadota; class Fimbriimonadia; order Fimbriimonadales; family Fimbriimonadaceae; genus JAEURO01. Next base: position 27,968 of record JAKOXK010000046.1, on the reverse strand, counting down.
TCCGCAGCCACGACACCTACGACCGTCACGTTCGGGAAGTCCAGCCCCTTGGCGACCATCTGTGTGCCGACCAGGATGTCGGCGGACCGGCTTCGAAAAGCTGCCAACGTCTCTTCCAGCGCTCCCTTACGCCGTGCGATGTCACGATCCAGACGAACGACTCTGGCACCCTCGAACATCGCTTGAACGGCTTCTTCGACCTTCTCTGTACCTGTTCCGAAGGGAGAGACACGGTCGCTCTCGCACTGGGGACACCGGTCGGGAGCCGCCTCCTGATAGCCACACTGATGACAACGCAGTTTCAGATCGCGGCGGTGAAAAGCTAGCGACACAGCGCAGTGTCGACACTCAAACCGGTGCCCACAATCCCGGCACAAGAGAAACGGTGAGTAAGCCCTACGGTTCAGGAAGAGGATTGCCTGCTCCCCCCGCTCCAAGGCACTGTTGACATGGTCGACGAGCCGGGGAGCCAAGATAGAAGGCCTTTTCTCACGATAGAGCTCGACAAGATTGACCACCTCGACCGCAGGCAACTTGGCCATTGCCGCTCTTTGGGGTAGCCGCAGAAGCTTCAGTTTGCCTTCACTTGCGGCATGGAAAGCCTCGATGCTCGGCGTGGCCGATCCCAGCAAGACAGGACACTCGAAGCGGCCAGCCAGGAACGACACCAGCCTCTTGGTCTGATAGCGGGGCGAAGTCTCCTGCTTGTAGCTCGTTTCGTGCTCTTCGTCCACGATGACCAGCCCTAGGTTTGCAAGAGGGGCAAAGACGGCCGACCGAGGGCCAAGAACAACGGGACACTCTCCGGTTCGCACTTTGTGCCAGTTGGCCAACCGTTCGGAAGGCGTCATGTTGGAGTGCATGACCGCCACAAGGTTGCCAAACCGCTCTCGAAGCTGGGCGATCACTTGGGCCGTCAACGCAATCTCAGGAACGAGATAGAGAACCTGTTTTCCTGCCCTCAAAGCTTCGGCGGCACAACGAAGATAGACCTCCGTCTTTCCCGAACCGGTCACACCGAACAGAAGGTATTCAACGTGCTTGGCCGAAGCGATGGAAGCGGAGACTTCGTCGATGGCAGCTTGTTGGGCCGGATTGGGGACGGGAAGCGGCAGCGATGGTGTCTGACTTGCCTCAGCCTCTTCCAGGAGTCCCGCCTGGACCAGCGCCTTAATCGTTTGATCGGTCACGCCTCCCAGCGACTTGATCTCTTGGACGCTAAAACTCGCGCTCTCTGAGCCCTGCAATCGCATGAGGGTAACGGCTTGAGCCGGCCTTCTCCGACCGACGCCAGTCAGAAACGCCTCCACTTTGCCCTGATCCGGACACAACCGGAACAAACCTTCCAGCCGATGCCTCTCCTGGGCCTGTGCGAAGGCGACACTCTCGTTGACGAGGCGCTTTCGAACCAGGGACCGCAAGGTGCGTTTGGCTCCATCAGGGACGGGTTTCGACTTCGTGTCAGCAATCTCGCCGACCTCATGAAGGGTGCGAACGACCTCCTGCTGCGGCGTAGACAGCGGCTCTTCGGCTCCTCCGGGTCTGGACCGCGGCAGAGTCCACTTCGTCACAAGCCGGTCCTTGACACCAGGGGGCACAGCCAGGCTCAGGGAGACTGGAACAGGTGTCAGGGTTTGGCGCGCGACTTCGTGCACAAGTTCAAGCGTTGCTGTCGGGAGTTCGAGGCCTTGAACCTGGACTCCCAACGGTTTCAGCAGGGACGAGGGAAAACCAAGTTCCCCGGCATCCACCTCACGGACGGACAGCACGAAGCCGATAGCACGCCTCGGGCCCAGCGGGACGAGAAAGGCTTGGCCGGGTTGGACTCTGGTCCACCGGCCACCAGGCTCGTCTTCCTCTTGGGGAACTTTGTACGTGTAGAGGGCCTGGGCTCCAGCACTGCGTGAGTCCAAGCCGACATCGGCGACGAGGAGACGTTCGATGCACTGAGGATGACACACGATGTCGGCCCGAGTCAGACGTTGCGTTGAAGGGTGTCCTGCGATGTAAAGTCGCACCGTGACTTGGGGGCAGTTCGACCGAGTGGCGACCGTGTTCCAGCAGGAATTGGGCGAGGAACGCTTCAAAAAGCTCGTGGCATGGGTGTCGACGGTCTACTCTCGCTTCGGCTTTGATCCGAGTCCCCAGCGAGACGAGGTCTTTGCCATCCTCGAAGCATCCTACGGGCGCGATCCCTTACTGCGGGCCAGGTGGCTCGTGCTCGAAGCACGTCGTGGCCTTGACGACGACCTCGAAGACACGGGCGACCGACCGACAGGGCCACTGGCTTTTCTGACCCCCAGCACTGACTGGCCGGAAGGCTTTTAGGAGTCAGACTTTGGCCGTAGAGAACTTGAGCCGCGTCAAGTAGCGGATTTGCGTAACCGTGAATCCTATCAAGATCGATCCCATCACCCATGCTGCGGCCGTTGCGTAGCCGAACTTCAGATACATGAACGCGTTCTTCCACACCTCGAGGCCGATCGTGTGAGTCGCATACAGAGGACCACCCCCTGTCAGGATGAAGATGTTGTCCATTGCTTTGAACCCTCCGACAACAACGCCCAAGAGATTGATCAGCATGAGCGCTTTCAGGCCAGGCAACGTGATGCGGACTAACTTGCTCCACCACGAGGCGCCATCGATGTCCGCGGCCTCGTAGCGCTCGTCCGGGATGTTCTTAAGGGCCGCGAGATACAAGATCGAGCCCGGCCCGGCTCCCGCCCATATGCCCGGGATGACGACGGCCAGCATGGCGAGTTTGGGGTCTCCCAGCCAATCGTTCCTGGGCGTCAAGTGAGGACCGCCCAAGACTCCCAGCACCGGGTTCAAAAGCGGAGCGAACGGAGCGACGATCTGATTGAGGAGACCGTCCGGCGAGGGGTCGTAGATCTGTCTCCAGAGGAAAGCGATGACCACGCCGCTCGTCATAGCCGGCAGGTAGAAGAGGGTTCGGAACAGGAGTTTGAAGCGGGGAATCTCGTTCAGCGCAACGGCGAGGAGGATGGGCAACAGAAAGCCGATCCCAACGCTCAAGACCACGTACAGCAGCGAATTGACGAGCGACCGGTAGAAGACCGGTTGCGTGAATACCGAAATGAAATTGTCCAGGCCGACCCATCGAGTGCCTTGTACAATTCGGTAATCCTGAAATCCGATCACCAGTCCAGCCAAGAGAGGATAGTAAGCCCACACCACGATGCTCGCTAGAGCTGGAAAGAGGCAAATGCCGACAAACCGGAGGATCCGTTTGCGGTCTGATCCAGCCGGTAATCGGTCTTCAAAGACGGAGAGAGAGCGCCTGGCGCGTCGAATCCCGAGCCAACCAATCGCCAGGATGATCAGACCGACGACGGCGGCAACGACCGCAGCCCACACTCGCTTCATGGCCATCTCCTTGGATGGGATGTAGCCGAGAAGCCTCTGGTTCATCTCGTCCTGCACATCCTGCAGAATCCTCAGCGAAGGCGTGTTCTCGAGCTTGGCCCGGTCAAGTGCGCTGTCGAGGACTTCGTAGACCTGTGCCGAGTTCCTTCCGTAAGGCTCTGGGTGCCCGGTCGTCCAGAGCGACTCGTTGGCCGCGACGTACTCAGGATCGACCCGCTCGGCCAAGTCTTCGTAGCCGAACTGCTTGAGAAGGACGGGGTTCACGAGACCTCCGAGGCCCAACTCGACGAGCTTCTGCGTCTGGATCCGAGCGGCTTCTTGGCTCACGAAGAACTTAATAAAACGCCAGCATGCGTCCAGCTTCTTCGGGTCTTTTACGCTGGCGTTGATCGCCCACATTCCCGCGTTGATCTCGTTCGCAGGCCCAGCGGGCCCGGCGGGCATGGACGAGACGCCAATCTGAGATGGTGGGAGGTCACTGATGCTCAGCAAGACGTCGTTCGTGTACGAAAACCACATGCCGATCCGGCCCTCGCGGACGTCTCTGGCCCAATCGGGGGAAATGAGCGCCATGGGCCCGTAAGTCTTGCCGTCACCCCCTTCCCAGGTGTCCTTCACCATGTGACGGTAGAAATCGAGAGCCTTGGCCGCCTGGGGGGTAGCGACCACGGCCCTCGCGTAACCGCCTTCGGCCGGTTTCAGGACGTCGCCGCCAGCTTGCCAAACGAAGTTGGTCCACCAGTACGCCTTACCACCCAGCCCTTGTTCGAAAACGAACCCGTACCGACCCGGTTTGCTCTCCGTGAGACGCTGTCCGTCTGCGTAGAACTCGGCCCAAGTCTTTGGAGGCTTTTCAGGATCAAGCCCAGCCTCCCTGAAGAAGTCTCTGCGGTAATAGAGGGCCTGCGCGACCTGGTAGAACGGCATCGCGTACATTTGGCCGTCGTAGCTCCGCAAGACTTTCTCGATTTCGGGAAGCACCCGTCTCTTGGAATCGGGATCCTTGTTCAGAAGGTCGTCGAGCGGTCGGCAGAAGCCTTGGTCGATGTAGCTAAAGTACTGACGGAAGTTGACGTAGAACACGTCCGGGGCTGTGTCGCCAGCCATGGACATGAGGAAGTTCACTTCGGCACGGTCGCCCGTCATCTCGAGCCCTCCGGCGTTGACGACCTGGACGTCCGGGTTCTCACGATGGAACGCATCGAACACAGCCCGGCGGGTCATGTTGCGCGGGTTTGGGTCGTCCTTGGCCGGGATGCCGAACGCGGGCCCCGCCATCATTCGGATGACGGTCTGCTGCGAGAAGGCCTGTCCGGCAAAAGCCAGCAGCGCAAAGGGAAGGAGTCGTTTCAGGCGGGCCTAGTATACGTGTGCTCCGGCCCACCCAGAACGGTGGACTGGCAGAATTGATGCTCCGACCCGTCCGACTTCAGTCCGCCAGCCCGTCCGCGACAACACGACGTTCTTTGTCAGCAGTTTTGTGGACAGGGGCGCAACAAGGAGGCTCAGCGTCAACCACTGGTAGGACCGTTTTTCCCAGAAAACGCTCTGAAAACTGCACTAGTCTTGAGCATCTATGGTACAGTCGTGTCTACCCTTAGAGAGGTACGACTATACTTTGGCCACGACGGAGAAAAACGGTATGACGGATCGGGAACGGGCGTTAGAACTAGCCCTACAGCAGATCGAAAAGAGCTTTGGGAAGGGAACGATCATGCGCCTCGGCGAAGGGACGTCCGAATCGGTAGAAGCGATTTCCACCGGTTCGCTCACCTTGGACGTCGCTTTGGGAATTGGCGGCATCCCCCGTGGCCGGATCACCGAGATATACGGTTCTGAATCCAGCGGCAAGACGACTTTGGCCCTCCATTGCATTGCCGAGGCACAGAGGAACGGGGGCATGGCACTCTTTGTCGACGCCGAACACGCACTGGATACCGAGTATGCCAAGACGCTGGGAGTCGACGTCGATCGGCTCTACGTTTCGCAACCCACAACGGGTGAGGAGGCACTCCAGATCATGGACGCGATGATCGCGTCTGGAGCCATGGACATTGTTGTGCTCGACTCCGTGGCAGCATTGGTCCCCAAGAGTGAGATCGAAGGGGACATGGGAGACAGCTTCGTTGGTCTTCAGGCCCGGATGATGAGCCAGGCGCTGAGGAAGCTCGGCGGCTCCCTCAACAAGACAAAGACGGCCGCGATCTTTATCAACCAGATTCGTGAGAAGATTGGCGTGATGTTCGGTAACCCGGAGACGACCCCCGGCGGCCGCGCCCTCAAGTTCTGGGCGTCAGTCCGTCTCGAGGTCAGGCGTGGCGAGTTCCTCAAGTCGGGAACGGACGCCTATGGAGCCCGGACAAAAGTGAAAGTCGTCAAGAACAAGGTCGCGCCACCGTTCAAGCAGGCCGAGTTCGACATGATCTTCGGTCAAGGAATCAGCCGGGCAGGCGACGTCTTGGATCTTTCGGTCGAACACAGCCTCGTCACCAAGGCCGGAACGTACTACAACTACGGTGAGACACGGCTTGGTCAGGGCCGGGACAATGCCAGAGAGTTTCTGCTCAGTAATCCCGAGATCATGTCCGAGCTCGATCTGGCCCTGAGAACCAAACTCCTCACCAAGCCGGAGCAAACGACGGCCGTTGCGGCCATCGAAGGGTGAAGACGCCGTCCGATCCAACCCTGGCGCTCGCTCTCGCCTATCTGAGGAGGCGAGAGCGGACGGTGGATGAACTGAGGGCCTATCTGGCCTCGAAAGGTCGGTCGTCCGCCGAAATCGATCTCACCTTAGCCATCTGCCTCGAGCGAGGATTTGTGAATGATCAGCGGGTCGCAGACCGGGAAACGGATCTCGCCCGGAACGTCAAACGCGCTGGACGGGAGAAACTCAAGCAAAGGTTAGTCTCGAGGGGTCTACTCGACGATGAGGCTGAACCTGGCGGATACACACTCGATCAAGAAACTGAAAACGCCATCGCCCTCCTCGAAAAGAAACAGGTCAACGATGTCGCGCACGCCATACGGGCCCTGTCCTCTCGAGGCTACTCTGAGGAGGCTGTTCGGGCTGCTCTGGCGAAGCGCTTTCCGGAGTGGGATGGATAGCGCTCAAGAAGTGAGAAGCGACTAGCCTGCTGTGTCTTGAGCGAGTACCATTAGATTCTTGCCTAGCTATCGCATTCTCTTCCTTGGGGACATCGTCGGCCGCCCAGGCCGGGAGGCTGTCGTCAGTGCCCTTCCCATGTTGATCAACGAGCACGACCCCTTGTTCGTCATCGTGAACGGCGAAAACAGTGCTTCAGGAGTCGGGATCACTCCCGAAATCGCCGAAGAGCTCTTCAAGGTTGGAGTGGACGCCATCACACTGGGGAACCACGCTTTCAACAAAAGGGAGATCAACCACTATCTGGATCAGGGCAAGCCGATCGTCAGACCGGGCAACATGCCCCGCGGTGTCCCAGGTATGGGGTTTTGCACGATCGAGCGACACGGTGTGAACCTCGCTGTGATCAACCTGTGCGGACGGGTCTTTCTCGACGGCTATGGAGATCCCTTCGAGTGGATTGACGACTTGCTGCCTATCCTGGACACGGACCACATCTTCATCGACTTCCATGCCGAGGCGACGAGTGAGAAGGTCGCCTTCAGCTATCACGTGGACGGGCGGGCCACTGTTGTCGTTGGAACCCACACCCATGTCGCCACGGCTGACGAGCGTGTTCTGCCGGGAGGCACTGCCACGATCACGGATGTCGGCATGTGCGGCCCAGCAAACGGCGTCATCGGCATGGACAAAGACATCGTATTGCGACGATTCCTCACTCAGTTGCCTGCAAGGTTTGAAGTTGCCGACGGGCCTGGTGTAATCTCAGGGGTGCTGATAGACGTCAAACAAGAGACAGGCCGCGCGACCGCGATCAAACGGATCACTCGCGCTCCCAACGACAGGACGGCCCGACAGACATGAAAAAGACCTTAAGATTCGCCCTTGGCGCCTTGGCGCTCAGTTCCGCCCTGGCGGCTGTCGCTCAGAGCGTCTATAACCCGACCCGACCCGCAAAGGATCAAGGCATCAGCTTCTCCTCGTGGGGTGGAGGCACGATCGCCGAGACCGACGAGACGGCGTTTGAGGGAACGACGTCGATCAGGGTTTCGTCTCGAAACTTCTTCCAGGGAGGCATCGCCACGTTCTCGACTCCCGTGAACCTCGCGTCGGCCTATTCCGACCGGAACAACCTGCTTCAGTTCGTTCTCCGCGTGCCTGTCACGACAGGCAATACGACCACGACGGCGCCCGGCGGCGGCAAGACCTCCGGCGGCGGTTCAGGTCGCGGCCCGGGCAGAGGCGGCGGCGGTCTCGCCGGTGGCGGCGGCAATGAAGGTGGTGGCACCTTGGGAGGCGGTTCTGCGGGCGGAGCCGGTGGATCGACACCGATCGTCACAACCATGACGAGCGACAAGAACCTCGAGACACTCCGAATCGTGGTCACGACCACGGATGGGCTGCGTTCCGAAGGCTACATGAACATTAAGGACAAAGTCGCCGACCAGCGAGGTTGGATCAAGACGGGAATCCCCCTGCAAGCGATCACCGGCTTTGACCGGACGAACAAAATCGTCCAGTCGATCGCACTCGCTGGTGACGCGGTCGCCACGTTCTACGTTGGGGAGATCAACACGCTCAACGACTCGACGCCGATTTACGGGGAACTGAACGAGACGGATATGAACCTCGCCCTCGGTGACGAGCGGACTTTGATCGCCAACGGCTACGGCGGATCGAGCCCCCTCAAATACGAATGGGACTTTGACTCCAAGGACGGCATTCAAGTGGATGCGGTTGGGCCCGTGATCAAAAGGAAGTTCCGAAAGCCGGGCAAGTATGTCATTACGTGCACGATTTCGGACGTCTACGGCCTGAAAAAGCCCTTTGTGACGACACTCAACGTCGAAGTCAATCCGTGAGCCGACAAAGGCCCTTGCCAGAACCGAGCAAGGGCCTTTTCTTGTGCCACGTCCTCGTGTGCGATACTTCGTCAATCCTGGGAGGTGCACTGAAATCGCGGCAAAGTCAGCAGGTGTGGTGGCAGAGTCGGTTCGGCCGACGGGCGAACCACCTTCGGCGGCCGTCGTGCAGTCGATGCCGGAGCGAACGATGGCCAAACGCATACTGACCGCCATCGCAGCTGGCGCGATCGTACTGGGTGCCCTCTTCACGACCCACGCGTTCCCCGTGTTCCTGCTCGTTATAGCTGCCGGAGTCTTCGGCTTTATAGAGTTGGTCAAGATCGCCGGCCTCGAGGATCGGCCACTTGCCGGCCTTACGATCGGACTGCTTTGTTATGTCGCACCGGTGTTCGTCGCCTGGGCGACGCGACCGGGGAGTTGGCCCTTCTGGTCGACCGTGTGGGCAGCCTATCTGGCGGGCTGTTTCGGTGTGTACCAGGGGCTCAAACGAGGATACGCCACACCGATGTCTGCGGGTTGGCTGGGCGCGCCTCTGGCGACGATCCTCGTGACGCACCAGCAGACAGTGCACGGCCCAGGGGCTTTTGCCGGCAACCTCTCCCTCATGCTGGTCCTACCCCTTTGGGCGGGCGACTCGGTCGCACTCTTCGTCGGCAAGGCGATCGGACGCCACAAGCTGGCCCCCAATATCTCACCCAACAAGACGTGGGAGGGTGCCATCGGCAATTTCTTGGCCTGCGTGGCCACCGCGGCACTGATTGGACATTGGCTGGAGCTGCCATTGGCGGCTTCGGTCATGGTCGGAGCCATTTCTGGACTGTTCGGCCAGATTGGAGACCTGGCTCAGAGCGCTCTCAAACGGGTCTCCGGGCTCAAGGACAGCGGCGGGATCCTGCCCGGACACGGAGGACTGCTGGATCGGGTGGACTCCTTCCTCCTCTCGTCAGTCCCCAGCGCGACGGTCATGTGGCTCTTTGACGGAAGCCACACGTTCTTCCACATGACTCTCTGGCACTAGACAAACGTCCGGTATCATCGGCATATGCCCGTGATCGAGGTCCGGAACCTGAGCAAGGTTTACGCGACTCCTCAAAAGCAGCCAGGGGTCTGGGGATCGGTCAAGGCCCTCGTCAGTCGGGAGAAGTCGATCGTTGAGGCGGTCAAGAACATCTCGTTTTGCCTGGAAGAAGGGGAAGTCGTCGGTTTCCTCGGTCCCAACGGTGCGGGAAAGACGACCACACTCAAGATGCTCTCGGGCATCCTCCATCCTAGCGGAGGCGACGCAAGCGTGCTTGGTTTCACGCCGTTCGACCGAAAACCCGAGATGCTCCGCCAGATCGCCCTCGTCATGGGAAACAGACAGCAGCTCTGGTGGGACCTCCCTGCATGGGACAGCTTTGTCGTTCTCCGCGAACTCTACGATGTTCCCGTCAAGGACTTTGACCAGCGCGTAGAGTACTTGCTCGAGGCCCTTCAGATAACGGACAAAGTCAACACCCAGGTTCGAAAACTGAGTCTGGGCGAACGCATGAAGTGCGAGCTCGTGGCGGCGCTCATCCATCTGCCTCGGGTCGTCTTCCTCGACGAGCCAACGATCGGTCTGGACGTTGTAAGCCAGAAGCGGATCCGAGACTTTCTGCGTGAGTTCAATCATCGCGAAAAGTGCACGATCCTGCTCACCAGCCACTACATGCAGGACGTCCAGGAACTCTGCAAGCGGGTCATCGTGATCGATCACGGAGTTCTGGTTTTTGAAGGCACGCTCGAGGAACTGACGAGCCGGTACTCGGACTCTAGAAGGCTCCGGCTGACCTTCGATCTTGACGAACTCCCCGATCTAGGCCGCTTTGGCGAGGTCGTGGAAACCCAGGAGCAAAGCCTCGTACTCGCCGTACCCAGGGCCAAGACCGCAGCGGTCACGAGCCAGATTCTACAGAACTACCCCGTCAAGGACATTGCAGTCGAAGATGTCTCCGCTGAGGAGGTGATAAGGGACCTCTTTGGGGGCGGCTCCTAACCATTCTCACCGACCGTAAGCCTGCAGTTCGGCGCACGAAGCGAATGACTGAGTCGGCCTGTCACCACACGCAGGCTTGCCGATGACCCTAATGGCCAACGCTTTCACAGGGCTCTTCAGAACCAGGGTAAAGGCCGATCCGTTCTCAAGGCGCGCAGGATTGGCCGCTGACGCGTCGGGATAGCTGGTGAGAACGCCCACATCTTCCCACGAAGATCCGGGGTGCTCTTTCACTTGCACACGCGGCTTACCCTCTGAAGTGTCGAACCAGCCTCCATCGTGGAACGTCCTGCCATGGCAAAAGACGATCCTTCCAACCCTTCGGGGCTTTGACTGCCTGACCTCGAACCAAGCTTCTTGCTGCGGCTTGTCGTCGAAAGTGACGACGAAGGTGCCGGGGTCACCGTCACAGACTGAACCTGTGACGTTTCCTTCAGAAGAGCGCCCTTCCTGCGCACCTAGAAAGAGCGCATCGGCGTACGGATTGGAAACGTCCGGCCTCCTCATCCAGACTCGGAACGATGATCCGTCGGACCCGACGTCGGCGAACGGTCGAAACGTGGCCAGTGGCCGCTTCGTTCCACCCATCAAGCGGGCCCGAAACTCCAGGCCATGGAGCCGTTGCAGTCGGTCTCCTTCAACCGCAAACTGAACGGGCGGCCCGAGATTCACGTTCCGCTTCCCGTCATAGGCAAGGACAAACGGTCCCCACGTCAGTGCCTCGGAATCGGGCTGGGAGGGCCCGCCCCTGATCAGGCTGGATCCGATCTCATATGCAAGCTTGACCGACCTTGACTTCGTCCAATCCCGGGCGCGCACGTGGAGCCAACCACCTTTGAGCACGCCGACACCCTCACTGACGGCGTGGAGGTTTCTCGCCCAAGGCGGTGCATGGATTAGCAGGCCGAATGGTGTCGGCGAGTCCGTCTTGATCCTCAGAGTGGCCGAACCCGACTCAGGAAAGCCAGACCGCTGCAGGATCCGTACCGTCGAGCCTCCTACTGTAACCTGGGCTTGGGCCGTCTCAAACGTGTTCACCACGACCTCGGGCCCTTCTCGCTGGTTGGTCACATAGAAGGAGGACCGGGGAACGAGGGCCATTCCCCGTGGCCCACTGGACAGACAGCAGCAGGTTTCGTCCGTGTATGGCTTGCCGCCTTTCAACGGTGTGTAGTAGCACCACGCGGCACCGTCAGGACGTTGAGCGCCGGCCAAGTGGTTATAGGCCGACCGCTCTAGTTCGTCCGCGTATTGAGGAGAGCCGGTCATCCGGAGGAGCTGCTCAGTGAGTTGCATCCAGGTGACCGTTACGCACGTTTCACCGACGTTGGAGCCCTCGGCGTCAGGAAGATCGTGGTCTTCGTGAAAGTGCTCAAAGTAGCTGGCGGTACCCGTGATGTAAAGCTGGTTCCTCCGCACATCCTCCCATGCCCGCAGCGCGGCTTTCAGCAGCCTGTCTTCGCCTGTTGTCCGGGCCAACTCGCACAGACCCACCAGGTTGGAGAGCATCTCGTAAGCCTTCCCGTTGGCGATGTGACCCACATGGCTCCCAGCAAGAAGGCCCGAAAGGATTCGCGGGCCACCCGTCTCGTCCCAACTGCTGACAATCTCTCGAGCGAAAGTCAGGTATCTCGGCTCGCCCGTCGCACGGTACAGGAGGACGATCGGCTCCAATACGCTTGTCGCAGCCATTCCCATGTGGGTGCCCGCCGAAAGGATGCTGCGCCGACCTGGGCCGAAAGTTGACGACAACAAGTCTCCCACGCGGACGCAGGCCCGCAATGCAGCCTGCGAACCCGTGTAGCGGTAGTAGGCGAGCAACCCGATCAGGCAGTACTTGTGCGACCACACGTCCCAGTCAGCACCCTCGAACAGCCCAAACCGCTGGTCGGGGGCATAGGTCCCCAGGTATCCGTCCGGCTCCTGTGTCTTCAACAACTCGGCTACGGCGTAGTCCAGGCGCGATTTGAGCACAGGATCGCCCGTTTCAGCCCACGCAAGAACTGAGGCGTGCATCCACTTGCCGATGTGCTCGCCGATCCATGGGTGCGAACCTGGACGGTGCCTGAAACCGTTGAGGAGGGGCTCCAGGTCGACAGACTTCAATCGGGCTACGTTCGCCTCGATTCGCCGCCCCAAGTAGCCACCCAGCTCGACGCGGTCGGCCGGCACAAAGCAGTCCGGCTTCTTGGCGACCACCTTGTCCGCCACAGGAAGGATCGGCTGGCCAGAGAACGGCAACATCGATACGAGGACCGCCGCTGCGATCACAGCGTGATCCTACCTGTGCTTCGGTTCTGATTGTTTCACGTGCTACATTACGGTGAAACATGTTGAACGACTTTGAGGAGGGCTTTTTGGTGGGAGTGTTGCTGGGTGAGGGCCACTTTGGCGGTGACGGCAAAGTGGCGCACGTGACGCTCCGGATGCACACGGATCATGAGAATCTGTTCCGGTGGCTCGAGACGAAGTGTCCCTGGGGACGGCTGTACGGGCCCTACGATCACAGCGGCCGGCGGTACTTCCAATGGATGGTGCGAGGGTCAGCGTTGCGCGACCACTTAGTCCCGATCCTGGATCGACGGCTCGATTCGACTCTGAGCTCGAAGGTCCACGAGCGTTACCTGGACATGAAGCACCGCTACCGTCTCTAAGGCCCACAGGCCACGCCGGTACAATCGAGGTGTCTTTCAAGACAGGAAAGAGAAAGCAGTGAATACAGAGCTCTCGTCCCGTTACGACGCCTCGAGCGTCGAGTCTAAATGGTATTCCGCCTGGGAAGAAGCCGGGCTGTTCAAGCCGCAATCAGGAAGCGACAAACCCGTCTACGCCATCACGATCCCGCCGCCGAACGTCACCGGCTCACTCCACATGGGCCATGCGCTTTGCTACCCACTCCAAGACCTCTTTGGCCGGTACAAACGCATGACCGGGCACGAAGTCCTCATCCTCCCTGGACAAGACCACGCCGGCATCGCCACCCAGGGCGTCGTCACCAAACTGCTCAAGAAGGAGGGATTGAGCCCCGTTCAAATCGGAAGGGAGAAGTTCCTGGAGCGCGTTTGGCAGTGGCGGCATGAGAGCGGCGGGCAGATCCTGCGGCAATTCAGGGCACTGGGTTGCGCCTTTGACTGGGACCGCGAGCGCTTCACTCTCGACGACCGATACCACGACGCTGTCTTGAAGGTCTTCATCGACTGGTTCCGACGGGGGCTGATCTATCGTGGAAAGCGAGTCGTGAACTGGGATCCGGTACTGCGAACCAGCGTTAGCGACATTGAGACCGAGAGGCAGGTCACAAAGGGGAAGCTCTACCATGTCCGTTACCCCTTTGCTGACGGGAGTGGCTATGTCACGGTGGCCACGACAAGGCCCGAGACCATGCTCGGTGACGTGGCCGTCGCCGTCCACCCGTCTGACGCCCGCTACCACGGGCTCGTGGGAAAGGGGCTGATCCTGCCCCTCGTCGGCCGCCAGATCCCGTTGATCGCGGACGACTACCCCGATCCGGAGTTCGGTACCGGCGCGGTGAAGATTACGCCAGGTCATGACGCCAACGACTTCGAGGTCGGACAACGGCACGGGCTCGACGTCCTCGTCGTCTTGGACGAGACAGCCCATGTGGCTTCCGGCTGTGGCAAGTACTCCGGACACGACCGTTACGAAGCCCGCAAGATGATCGTCGCCGACTTGGAGGCTGAAGGCAGCCTGGTGAAGATCGAGGACTACGAAGTACCCCTTATCATCAGTGAACGGAGCCATGAAGTCGTGGAACCCATGGCGAGCGAACAATGGTTCGTCAACCAGCGCGAACTTGCAGCCCAAGCGATCAAAGTCGTGGAGGAAGGGGAAGTCCGGTTCGTCCCAGACCGGTACGCCGCGGTGTACCTCGATTGGATGAAAAACATCCGTGACTGGTGCATCAGCCGTCAACTGTGGTGGGGCCACCGCGTCCCCGTCTATTACACCGAAGATGGTATCCCGTTTGCCGCTATGAACTGGGAAGACGCCCAGGAACAGGCGGGTCACCAGAAGATCGTACGGCAGGACGACGACGTCTTGGACACGTGGTTCAGCAGCGGACTCTGGCCCTTTGCCACTTTGGGCTGGCCGGAACAGACCGGAGACCTCGCGCGCTACTACCCCACGAGCGTCCTGGTCACAGCCCGAGACATCATCTACCTCTGGGTCGCCCGCATGGTCATGATGGGCACTGACTTCATGAAGAAGATCCCCTTCAAGGAGGTCTACATCTACGCCACGGTCTTGACCGAGGACGGGAAACGGATGAGCAAGAGCCTGGGAACCGGCGTCGATCCCATGGGCATCATCGAGGAAAAGGGAGCCGACGCCCTCCGTTGGACCCTATTCAGCCAGACGGGCGAAAACCAGGAGATCCGGTACAGCGAGCGCCGAACGGTGGACGCGCGGAACTTCTGTAACAAGATCTGGAACGCCTCACGGTTCGTACTGATGAACCTGGAGGGCTTCAACGGTGACCGGCCGGACCGTCTCGGAGTCTTTGACCGGTGGCTGCTTAGCCGTCTTGCCCGAACCGAGCAGTCGGTTCGGGAAGCTTACGATGGTTACAACATCCAGGCCGGCACACAGGCTCTCTACCGGTTCTTCTGGAACGAGCTTTGTGACTGGTATATCGAAGTCTCCAAGGTCCGCCTCGCCGACCCCCAGAGCCGCGGGACTGTCCAGTGGGTGCTCCTGCAAGCTCTGGAGACATTCCTCAAGATCGCGCACCCTGTGATCCCGCATATCACCGAAGAGGTCTACAGTCATCTGCCCCGTCACGAGGAAGGGCGTCTCTTGATGGCCTCCACCTGGCCCTCCATCCCTTCCGACTGGGCTGAGCCGGCCACAGAAGCCCAAGTGGAGCGCTGGTTCGACGTTGTCAGGGCCCTTCGCGCCCTCCGAGCGGAACTAAGGATCACGCCAGGTACAGTCGTTCCGCTCGTCTGCTATGCCGGCGACCTCGAGGGCGGCGAAGAGACTCTACGCGGCCAAGCTTGGGTCGAAACGCTCGAATCGGGAAGACCGACCGGAAAGCACATTTCGACAACCTGCCAAGGCGTCGACCTCTACCTTCCAACTCAAGGATTGGTCGATCCGGAAGCTGAAATCGCACGGCTGAGAGGAGTCGAGGCAAAGACAGCACAGCAGGCCGAAGGGTTGGAGAAGCGGCTGGCAGACCCCAACTTCGTCGACCGCGCCAAGCCCGAAGTCGTCGACAAAGCCCGTGGAGACTTGGCTCGGCTCCTTGATGAGCTCGACAAGGTGCGAGCCAGTATCCAGATGTTCGAAGGCTAGTCCGCTGGCCGCATTCTTGGCGCGTAGAGTGCCGCGGCCAGACCGTAGACCAGGACGAGCCAATATGGAGAAAACGGGGGGACGTGGAGGATCGACCAACTCCATGACCCCATCGTTTCCACCACAGCGAGGACCCACCCCGTCAACGGCTCGATGACCGTCTTGATCACTCCAACCGCCACGGCCAGCGACAACGGCGCCATAGACCACGCCGAAATACTAGCCACGACGACCAAAGGTAACACCGGCACAACCAAAAGGTTGGCTAAGACAGAAGCCAGAGGCACCTGGCCAAAGGTGTACGCCAAGAGCGGAGCCGTGGCCAGAGAGGCCACGAGACTGCTGCGTGCCAAGAACTGAGCCCTCACACCGACCGTCCGAACCAACGTATCCTGCGAGCGAACGCGCTCGCTGTGCCCAAACATGAGCAGCGCCGCAACCGCCAGGTATGAGAGCTGGAACCCCAACGTTCCAACAGCTTCCTTCTCAACCAAAAGGTTGATTATCCCAGCTAAAGACACTGCTGAAAGGCCGTCTGGCTCGCGCCGAACGAGGTAGGCAAGAGAAGCCACCAAAACCATCAGGACACCCCTCATCATCGGCGCGTGGAACCCTGCTGCAGCGGCGTAGAGAAACAGGGCGACACCCAAGAGCGATATCTGCATCCAACGAGGGATCGGCAAAAGGAAGAGCCCAAGGGCCATAAAGGCCGCGACGATCGCGACATGGAGCCCTGAAGCCGACACGATGTGGATCGTCCCCGTGTTGCGAAGATGCTCGTAAACCCGATCGCCCAGCTCTGCCGTCACGTTGAGGCACAGCGCCTCAACGAGGCCCGTTGCCACCGTTGACGTGTGGCGTCCCACAAAGGCCAGGAAGGAGCGTCTCAAGGCGAGACCCCACTTCCAACCCACAAAGCCCTGCGAAACAGTCCGCACGGGGCTTGTGGGTCGCAAAGCGGCCACCTCCAAGTGTTGATTGACAGAGCGGTCTGGCAGTGGGACGATGTCGGCGTCGAGATCGAGGACGTCGCCCCGGTTCGCGCTCGAGTCCGCAGGTAGATAGAGACGGTACCGTTTGCCTTTGGTGTCGACGACAGCCGAAAGGCCATAACGAGTCGTCGCAGGCACGGTCAACACTGTTGCACGGCCGACAAAGTGTCCGCCTGGAACCCTGACCTCGGGCATAGGGGCGGGACGGAGCACCCATCCCAGGCTGACCGCCACCGCCAGTGTCACCAGTTGTCGTGATCGACCCAAGACCGGAACCAACAACAGCGCGAACAGGAAGTTCCACCAGCAGAAGCCCGAAGCAAGGCCGGCACAGAGCCCAAGGAACGCCACGACGAGCGGTCGAGCCTCCAACTCCCGCTTCACTCTCGATCACCCCAACATGTCGCGGCGCTTAGGGCCGACCGCCACGCGCATTTCCAGGAAGAGGCCAGGCTCGCCAGCCAAGTCGTTCAATCGGGCTAGGACGAGATCCTCGCGAAGGCGCAATTCCTGACCCCAAGCTGCACCCTTGACGACGACCCAAAGCGTCCCATCCTCGAAGCGGTCGGGCGTGGACTTGGCCGCCAATGTCTCGCCGACCACCTCGGACCATCGGCCGAAGAGCGCCTGGGCACGTGCTGCACGCAACACCTGCTTCTGACCCACCGCACTTCCTAACATGTCAGCGACACGTTTCATCGACGAGACACCCTCCCTGACTCTACCTGGAAGATCGTGGACGACTCGATCAACTCGAAACCGACCTGATCGGCTTCTGTGCAGGTGAGAAAGACTTGTCCTCCCCGACCGAGAGTCAGTTCCATCAACTGTGATCGACGCGAACGGTCCAAGTCACTGAACACGTCGTCCAAAAGCAGTACAGGAGACTGTTTGAAATGTCGCTCGGCTGCGGCCAAGACGGCTAGCTTGAGTGCGATCACGGCCGTCCTCTGTTGCCCTTGACTGGCGAAATACCTCGCCTCTTGGCCTGCGACTCGGATCACGAGGTCATCCCGGTGGGGCCCCACACTGGTCGAGCCCCGCTGAATGTCGATGGCACGAGACGACCGCACGTCTCCCTCGTCCCTAATATCGTACTGGAGACAGAGTTCCTCTCCACCGCCAAGACGTGCGTGTGCTTCTGCGGCATCGCGCGAGAGCTCGTCGATCCAGGCAGTCCGAGTCTCGCGGAGTGCCCCACCATGATCCGAGAGTTGCGACTCCCAAGGTTCGAAGACACTGGCGGAGACAGGAGTGTCTTGAGCCTGCCGAAGGAGAGCGTTGCGTTGCTCCAGAGCCCGCTTGTACACGGTTAGGTGCCGCAAGTAAGCAGGTGAAAGTTGGGCGATCTCCCAATCCAGGAACTGCCGCCTGTCCTGAGGCTCTCCACTCACGATTTCCAAGTCGGTCGCGGAGAAGGACACCGAGGGGAGCCGACCGAGCAGGTCAGACGGACGTGGTAGACCCATCCCGTTGAGCAAGGCCCTTTTCCTTGTGCCACGGCGCAGCTCGACAGTCAGACGAGTCAAGCTCTGCCCAAGAATGCCTTCGACAGAAGCGGTTTCACATCCGTGTCGGATCGCTTGAACGTCTTTCGAACCCCGGAGCAAGCGGCCCGTCGACACGAGCGCAAGGGCCTCGATCAGACTGGTCTTCCCTTGAGCATTCGGTCCGGCGACAAGATTGAGGCCAGGTGACGGCTCCAACTCCAACTGGTCGTAGATTCTAAAGTCGGTGAGAGACAACCGTGAGAGGAACAGCAACGGGACTTTCCCCACACCTTCCTCTTCAGATAAGTCTCTTGACATCATATTTCTGTTACCTTTATAAACCACCGCATCATAGGGAAAACACAGTGTTCCTCAGTTCAACCGGGCTCGTCGAGTCCCTGAGCAGAACCAGGGGAAAAGTGGATCGCAGAACGGACGCTTTTCCCTTTCCACGCTGTGCACACGACTTTCGACAGCATTTCCCCAGCCTTTAGATGAGCTTGTGCAACCGTCCGTACTTCATCACGACGGCCTGCATCTGATAGATGGGGTGCACATCGGTCAGGGTCTGGATACCGTGACGCTCGGCAAAAGGCGCCCAAATCGAGTCGACGGCCCACTGCTGAGTCTCGGCGGGAAGCAGGGGAAACCGGTCGCACAGTCGCTTGAGCGCCTGGTACTCCTCGATCGACATCCGCCGGAGTTCTCCCACCGTGCTCTCATAACGATGAATGCCGACCCGGTGGGGCGCAGGCGTGAACCCGAGGCTCGGAGTAGGGTCGCCGATCACGACGGTGCCGGCGACAAGGTCTCCCAAACGTTGCGATCGTGGGTTTAGGAACATAGCGAGGATGCCGACCAGATAGAGCGCGGGCACCATGTCTGCGGGCCTCAGAAGGTTCCGGTACAGCGCTGCGAGGAACGTGACCGGCGTACCGTCGACCATGACCACGCGGAGGCCGAACGCCTTCTTCCCGACGGTCTGACCCCGCCACAAGCCCTCGAACAGGACGAAGTAGGCCAGGAACGCAACGAGGCCGATCAAAACACCGATGAACATCAGTTCTGGCCCGAATACACGGGCAAAGAAACTGACCACGAAAAGCACAGCGAAGACGAAGCTACCTGCGATCACCACGTCCAAGGCGTGGGCCCAGAACCGCGTTCCGAACCCACAGACCCGGTAGCTGACGACCACTTTCTCGGGCGTAAGCACGAGGAACGGGTCGGTCACAGATGTATGCTACCACTGCATGACAAGGCTTCTGCCCACGAAGAGGCTCTGGTTGGCCTTGGCTTGTGGCCTTGTACCTGCATTCGCGGGGTTGGCCGTGAGTGGGCTCGAGCGCCTGGTGCTTCCTTACGACCTGGCTCTCCTTGTCTTATTCTTCGTCTCCGGTCGCGTCGCCTCCAAATGGGCTCCCGTCAGGATCGACCGGCGTATGGATCCCGTCCTCTCTGTCCGAGTCCAGAACGTGGTCACTGTCGACGTCGAGAGTGACGCACCGGTGTCTCTAAGACTGCGCGTCCGGGATGAGGCGCCGGAGTCGTTCCAGGCCGTTGACAACGAGTTTGAACTGACGATCGAACCGGGAGACCTGAAAACGCACGCTTATCGCGTGAAACCGAGTGAACGGGGAGAGGACACGTTCCGGGGCACGTACGTCCGGTACGCCGCCCCCCTGGGTCTGGCTACCGTGGAGAAGTGGCTCGACACGGCCCAGCCCGTTCGCGTTTATCCAAACGTGAGGCAGATACGGGACTTTGAACTGCTCAAGCAGAAAGGGCGTCTGCGCGAAGTCGGACTCAGGCGCGCTCGCATCCGGGGCCTGGGTACTGATTTTGAGAGCCTCCGCGAGTACAACGACGACGACTTCCGGTTCGTGGATTGGAAGTCGACAGCTCGGAGGGGAAAGCTCGTCGTTCGAAACTACGAGCAAGAGAGGAACCAAGCTGTGATCGTTGTTCTCGACCTTGGGAGGCATATGCTTGGCGAAATCGATGGGGTCACCAAACTGGACCACGCCTTGGACGCCGCCCTCATGCTCCTCCACGCCGCGGAGCGCGCTGGCGACATGGTTGGGCTGTACGCCTTCAACGACGCAGTCCGGGGCTATGTCGCGCCGAAACGTGGCCGAGCCCAGGTGGCGGCCATCCTCAGTGCCGCCCATGATCTTGTGGCCGAGCCCGTCCAGCCGCACTACGGAAAGGCCTTTTCCTATCTGGGATCCAAGTGGAAGCGCCGCTCCCTTGTCGTCTTCTTCACAGACGCCGAAAACGACGACCAAGCGCGAGAACTCGTATCGGCGCTCGACCACGTGCAGCGTCACCACCTTCTCATGGTTGTCCGCGTCAGGGATCCACGACTCAAAGAGCTTTTGGCGCTGAGAACGACTGATTCGCGCACCTTGGCCCTGAGGGCATCCGCCACATGGTATCAGGCGGATCGCCAGGAGGCAGAAACAATCCTCGCCACAGCAGGCTTCCACACCGTCGAATCAGAGCCACAAGACCTAGCGGCTACGCTTGTGACCGCTTATCTCAGAGTCAAGGAACGGGCCCTGCTTTAACGTTTTGCCGAAAGGAGTAATAAAAAGTACATTTTCTCTCGAACCTGGGATATCTTGTGACTGAAGAGGATGTGGTGCTACGGCACTACTCCCATGCGCATCGACGCAACAGAACCTGGACTGCCATCCCTTCCCCTGCCATGGGGAAGGGTTTTCTTCACTCTGACCGGGCCGAGACACCCGTTGTTTCTGGTATAAGCCGGTCTGGCATTGCGCCCATGACACCCCGAATCGCAGAAGCCCGATCCCTGGGCGACCTCTTCAAAACGAACTGCAGGTACTACTCAGACAAGGCCGCCTACTTGCGTCCCACGAAGTCGGGGCACGTTCCGGTTCCATACTCGGAGGCCCTCGAAACCGCCTTCGCATACGCCAAGGGTCTCGACTCGTTTGGACTTCAGAAGGGAGACTGTGTGGCCTTGGTGGCCGAGACGAGCGTCGATTGGGCACTTACCGACTGGGCGGCACAGACGCTGGGAATCGTCCTCGTTCCGATTTATCCCACACTTCCAGCAGATCAAGCCCAGTACATCGCTTCTGACTGCGGAGCCAAGCTCGTTGTGGCTCAAGACGCCACTCAGGCGGCGAAGTTCCCGGAGTTCAACGTCGTTCTGATTGGAGCCGGCCTGTCGGAGCGGACTTCTGCTCTGACGCGCGAGGAGTGGGACCGACGCACGCAAGAGGTGTCCCGGACCGACCTAGCCACCATCATCTACACGAGCGGGACGACCGGTCAGCCCAAAGGGGCGATGTTGACTCATGCGGGGTTCCTGGATCTGAGTCAGTCGATCCATGACACCTACGCCATCGGTGAGAACGACACCTTCCTCAGCTTCTTGCCGCTGTCCCACGTCTTTGAAAGGTACGCCGGCCACGTGCTTGCCTTCGCCGTCGGTGCCACCGTGGCCTACGTCTCGTCCTTGGCGGCACTCTTTAACGACCTTCCCAAGATACGGCCGACGATCATGACCGGCGTGCCGAGGTTCTTCGAAAGCCTTCGGCTCCGGATACTCGAAGGTGTCGAAAAACAACCTCGGTGGAGGCAGATCCTCTTTCACCTTGCCTTGTCGCAAGGCCTGCTGAAGGCTCGGGGTCAGTTCGCGCCTTTGTTCCCAGTCACTGACGCGCTCGTGGGCAAGAAGATCCGCGACAGGACGGGTAGCAACATCCGGTTCTTCGTGAGTGGTGGTGCAGCATTGGCACCGCAAGTCTCTGAGTTCTATATCGCCTTCGGGCTCACCGTGCTCCAAGGCTACGGCCTGACCGAGACGACTGCCGCTACCTGCTTGAACTTGCCCGAGGACAACAGGCCCCATACGGTCGGGCCGCCCATACCGTGCGTCGAAATCCGGATCGCATCCGATGGCGAGATCCTCGTTCGTGGTTCAGCCGTCATGACGGGATACCACAGGCTCCCCGACGCGTCGGCTGAGGCGATTGATGCCCAAGGCTGGTTCCATACCGGCGATATTGGTGAGTTTGATCGTGGGAACCTGAAAATAACGGACAGGAAAAAGGACATCCTTGTTTTGGCCAACGGCAAGAACATTGCCCCTCAAAGGATAGAGGCCAAACTCAAGGAAAGCGAGTACATCGGTGAAGCCGTTCTGTTCGGCGACGGCCTTGAGTACTGCATCGCCGTGATCGTTCCTGAGTTCGAGCGCGTCAAGATCTGGCTCGCGAAAGAAGGCGTGCACGAGAAGGATCCATCGAAGATTGTCAGCCTTGACGCGGTCAGGGCCCTGATCAAATCCGAGGTTGACAAAGCGAACAAGCAGCTGGCTGACTTCGAAAAGGTCAAGCGCCACACGCTGATCGGTTCGAGCTTCAGCATCGAGACCGGCGAACTGACACCGTCCCTCAAGGTGCGTCGTAAGTTCGTCCGGGAGAAGTTTGCGTCCGAGATCGACACTCTCAAGAAGTGACTACTGCCCAAGCCGCTGTTGCAGCTCTTCTTCCGCTTCGCGGACTGTCCGCAGTTCACCAAGGACACCGTCCAGGGCTTCGAGACTGGAGAGCTCACCCGGCATGCTCGACTCCATCGAGATCTCGCCGGCTTTCGATTCCACATCGTCGGCAAGGGCCTTCAGACGCTCAGCGATCTCACGACCATGTTGAGCCACCATCTGCGCTTGGGGGCTCTGATGGGCGTAGGCTGTCCAATCGGCTGAGGCCATCTGCTTGAGTCCTTGAAGCGCGTCGGCGATGTCGAGATCGATGAAGCTTTCGATCACGCCTTGAATGTCGCTCTGCTTGTCCTTCTGAGGAGGGCCAAGGCAGTTTCTTGCCAGCAAGAGCAGATCGGACATCCCTTCGTCGGAAGCGACGGAGACCTGGTTGCGAAGGCTCTGCCAGTACTCGGGCAGCTGTTTGGCCCCCCATTGGGGCCCGGTGAGCGAAGACCGGACACGGGACCAGTGATAGGCCCCTGCCTCGAGCAACTGGAGCGCCACGGGATCCATCCATCGGTGCAACTTGTGGTGGACTTCAAGCTGTCGAAGCTCCGCGGCTGTCCGAAAGACGTCCCGGCGTCGCTGCTCGTGGGGATCCTTTGCCTTGGCACGGTTGGCTATGGCCGTAACGGTTCCCATCAAGGCCAGCCCGAGGGCAGCGCCTCCCAGAAAGCCCCAGGGCCCTAGGGTTCCTCCGAGCACGAGAAGGCCCACCGAGATCAGGAGCGTCCACGCAGGAACAGCCGTGACGCTCCTGCGGGCAGACTCATTGGAGAGGTGCTGCAGGTAGAGCGTCAGGTTAGGGAACTTGCGGTTAAGGCGCATATCACGGGCCTGTACGGAAAGAATACGTCCAAAGGGTCCTCGAAGTTGGGGCGTGCGGGTACACGTATGAGACGATGCAGCTGATCGACACGCACTGCCACCTCAACGATAGGGACGCTTTTCCGATCGTCGGCATGGCCGTGAACGAAGCGATGGCGGCCGGTGTCGCCCGTATGATCGTCGTCGGCGTGGACACCGCTTCGAGCGAGCGGGCAGTCAGTCTGGCAGAGGAGTTCACCGAGCTTTATGCCGCTGTCGGATGGCACCCAAACCACGCCTCAGACTATCGAGCCGGTGAGCTGCCTACGATCCGAACATTGTTGGCACATCCGAAAGTCGTGGCCCTTGGTGAGATCGGGCTTGATTTCTACCGAGACCATGCGTCTCGTGCCGACCAGTTCGAGTGCTTGAGCGGACAACTCGACCTGGCCGTCGAAACCGGCAAGCCTGTCGTGTTCCATTGCCGTGACGCCTACGACGAACTCCTCACCGTGCTTGAGAGCCGACCAGCCCACAAGTACCTGTTCCACTGTTTCGCTGGAAGCGTTGATGCTGCCCGTCGCGGCATTGCTTTGGGAGGTTGGTTTGGCGTCGATGGCCCGGTCACCTACAAGAGTTCAGGGCCTTTGCGGGATGTGCTGGCGACCTTGCCACGCGATCGGATCGTCATCGAGACGGACAGCCCATGGATGGCACCCATCCCCTATCGGGGACAGAGGAACAAGCCAGCATGGGTTACCGAAGTCAACAAGGGACTGGCCGAAGCTTTGGGCCTGAGCGACGAGGATTGCGCTCAGTTGACGACGTCAAACGCCTTGGCCTTCTTTGGTGACATGGGCGTCGTCTGACGACTTCTTCCTGTGACGTGTCGGCCCTGGCCGCGTCAGGTCTCCACCCATCGCCGCGTCTCCGCTCGCCTCGTCGATCGGGTGGTCGGGGACTGTCGGCGATTCTTCGGTCTGGCTTTTTGTGGGCTTCTTGTTGCTTCTTGGCCGACCTGTGGTGGGGTTTTGGCCGTCTTCGCTCTGAGTCTTGCGCTTCCGGCCGGACGACCTCTCGACAACGATGTCCACCTTCGGTCCTTTTGGCGTGTCACTGCTCTGGACTGGCGCAGGAGGATTGTCGGGTCGAGCCGACACCAGTCCTTCGATCTTCTCAGCCTCCGCCTTGATCGGGGCCACTTGCCCGATGTTGGGGCCTAGAATCTTGAAGCCCAGGAAGAACAGGGCAGCCGGGACGCAGATCCAAAGAAAAACGCCCCAAATCCAAGGTACCCACGGTGCCCGCTCGGGTCTGGCTCTCATACTCATGCGCCGGTTGCCGGACTATTTTGGCAGACGTCCATACTGAAGGCGGGATTATGGCGGTCAAAGTTCTAGAAAGTCGGACAAGGCTCACTTGCGAAGTCCTTGAACCAGGTGCCCCCGACAAGGCGAGCTACCCGAGGCCGGCCCTGCACAAGACGGGCCGAACCGTGCTGTCCGAGTTTAGGACAATCGTGCTCGAGAACGATTGGACAGTCGTGACGATCGTTCCTGATCTCGGCGGTCGTGTCCATTCGGTCCTCGACAAGCGGACCGGGTCCGAATGTCTGTGCACCTCAGAGCCTTTGATGGCCATGGCCCGGGACGACGGCATCCTCGTCTTGCCAGACGGATTCCAACTCTCCGTCGGTTCGAGCCTCCAGACCGGAATGGGGCCTGTGTCGTTCCAGTCCTACGATCCCTCGCACGAGGAATCGAGCGCAGGGGTGCTCCTCTTTGGTCTGACCCGCGAAGGTGTTGACTGGAGCCTCTGCGCCAGCCTCCGCCCTTCTTCTTCTGCCTTGCTCGTCGAAGTCCGGATCCACAACCGTCAACTAGTGCCTGTAGATGTGCGAGCCTCGCTCCTCGTCGATCGGTGCGGATCGACGGTCCGGGATTTTGGGCACTCTGTGGGCTTGTGGCGCCCCGATCACGGGTGCGGACTCGCAATCGCAGTCCAGGACGGGCACCTTGAGTCAGTCAGCGAAGACCAAGCGGTCGTTCAGATCGGACTAGCGCCCTGGTTGCACGCGTTCCTCGGGCCCCGAGCGACCCAGAGCCATACCATTGAGCTGTCGCCCGTAACGGGGCTTTCGAGCCTGGACGCGTTCTCCGAAGGAGTCGCTGTCAGTGTCCAAGGAGGGCGCGTTGGCATTCAGGCAGACAGCAAGAGGCACGCGTGCAAGATCTTCGTCAACACCGGTCCGGGCGACACTCTTGAAGCTACAGCCGACCTACACCCCCAGGTTCCGTTCGCAGAGGATCTTGGGGTTCCCGTCACAGGACTCGCAGTGCGGGATGCCGAAGGCAGAGAGCTGGTCCGGCTCGAAGAAGGGAAGCCTTCCCCGACGCGGCCCAATGCGCTCCCGTCAGAGATCGCTCGGACCATGCTCGAAGCCGCGTCCTGCAAGAGCGGCGAGTCGCAAACGCTGGAGCGTCAGTTCTTCTCCGCACTCCAGAACGGCACAGTTCTGGCTCCCGTCCCGTATGGACTCGAGGCCGTCGCTGCCCTGCAAAGAGCCATGTCAGCCATGAAGTCGACTCAGTATAAGGAATGCCGAGATTACATAGACATATCGCTGATGACGAACAGCGAAGACCAGCTCACTTGGTGGCTTCGGGCTGTCGCTGACAGGCTGTCCGACACGGAAGAGGAGGAAAGGACCAGCCTCTTGAACGCCCGGTTCTTGGCTCCGCTCGACCCCGTGTTGCGTGCTGAGGCCTACTTGGCCACGCCGATCGCGCCCGACGCGCTGGGTGCGAGCCCGTTGGTCTTCCATCTGGCCGAAGAAGTGGACAGCCTCTACGACGTTCTGGGCTTGTTGATCGGCTCAGGCCTGGTTCATGATGCCGCCCGGCTCATCAACGAGTGCCTGCAACACCGGGAGTCCGCGATGGTCCGCTATCTCTATACGGCGTGCTTGCTGGAGTCCAGCACCATGACCGCCGAGGTATCGGAGCAGGTCAGGCGTGCTGGGCTCTCACCGCTAGAGCCACCGTTTCCCTTCCGACCCTTCGAAGTGCGCTCGATTCGGCTGGTCGCACGGCGGTTCCCAGATGATCCGCAGATTCAGAGTCTGATCCAGATGATCGACGAGTTCGTCCCAGATCGGACTAGCTCTTGAGCTTGATGAGCAGTGTCCGGTTCTCGGTCTTCACGTACTCAAGCCCTGTAGCCCGGGTCACTACGTCGAGCGCGTACTTGAGCGAAGTGTCGATCAAGAACGCGTCCACCTTGTAGGCTGGAACCTTCTTGTCGACCTCGATCGCGATCCCAGACTGTCGCGCGAACTCGGCGAAGACCTCGCGAATGTCCGTCTTGGAGAGTCGGGTCGTCAACTTCTTCTGAAGTTCCCTTTCCGTCACCTGTCCGAGGGGCTTGGGCTCAGCCTTGATTTCCGGCTTGACTACGGCAGGCTGCGTTGCGTCTTTCGACAAGAAGTAAATGCCATTGTTGAGTTCGTACTTGAGTCCAGCAGTGTGGCAAACGATTTCGAGCGCTTCGTCAAACTCGACCCCGGTCAGGGCCAAGTACAGCACGAAGTGGGTGTTCGGCTCCAGCACGAAGCTCTTCTTGGCTTGCGTGAAGAGGTCGAACAGGATGCCACGAATGTCCTTGCCGTTTGAGGCGATCGTCACTTGGTTCGACGTGACCGTTACGTTGCCGCTTGCTTCGTCTGGTTTGTCTTGGGCGAGCACGGGAGCGGCCAGCGAGAAGGCGAGGCCGAGGCAGACGAGGGTGCGTTGGAGGGCTAAAGTTGATTTCATGGTCGTTTGAGGGTGCCGTCAGGCAAGTACACACGGATCCGCGCCGAGCTGCCAGCCCGTTTTGCTGGCTTAACGGTATGGGCTTTCGGTCGGTTACGGATCCCCTTGGTGGAGGTTTGATTTCGGTGGGCTTTGGCGCTCGCGCGCTTGGCAGGCGGAGGCACCGGTTCGTCGCCATCTGCGATGACGACTGGGCCACCGAGCTTGGGTTTCGTCTCTATCTTAGGGAGCGTCTTGGACACGGGCGGTCGAGAGACCGGCTCTTTCCCGCCTGAGGGCGTCGGTTTGGTCTTCACCTTCGGGACGTCGTGGACATCTGAGGACGGAGTGGCGGGTTCAGAGCTCGAATGCTCGGAACTGGCGGGCGGGGTGGTGTCCTTGCTTGTCTCAGGCTTGGCGGAATCGGACGTCTCTGCCGCTTTGGGTGCTTGAGGCGCAAGAGAAGCCGATGCCCTCGGTCCAAAGAGGGATGAGGGGTTTCGCGACATCGCGCTCATGAAGATCAGCACGACGGCCAGCGAACCCGAAAGCAGAAGGTTCTTCGGGGTCTTCAGCAGGGTCAGAGGGCCCGGCTTGGCCAGAGGCTCTCCCTTCGGAGGCACCAGGCTGAGTGCAGGCTCATCCTTGGCTCCAGAGGTCTTGGCGAACTTACCCAGC